>NZ_JBIAWF010000001.1:184968-750017 GCF_042895325.1 Streptomyces sp. NPDC001407 | reverse complement strand
GCCGACGAGGAACTCGCAGGTGCCCGCGCCCTCGTAGCCCGCCTCGCGCAGGATGGCCTTGGAGGCGCGGTAGAGCTCGGCGTTCTGCTCCTCCGTGAGGAAGGGTGCGGGGGCTTCTTCGACGAGTTTCTGGTGGCGGCGCTGCAGCGAGCAGTCGCGGGTGGAGACCACGACGACGTTGCCGTGTTTGTCGGCCAGGCACTGGGTCTCGACGTGGCGGGGCCGGTCGAGGTAGCGCTCGACGAAGCATTCGCCGCGGCCGAAGGCGGCGACGGCTTCGCGGACGGCGGAGTCGTAGAGCTCGGGGACCTCTTCGAGGGTGCGGGCGACCTTCAGGCCGCGTCCGCCGCCGCCGAAGGCGGCCTTGATGGCGATGGGCAGGCCGTGTTCCTCGGCGAAGGCCACGACCTCTTCCGCGCCCGAGACCGGGTCCGGGGTGCCCGCGACGAGCGGGGCGCCGGCGCGCTGGGCGATGTGACGGGCCGCCACCTTGTCGCCGAGGTCGCGGATGGCCTGCGGCGGCGGGCCGATCCAGGTCAGCCCCGCATCGATCACCGCCTGCGCGAACTCCGCGTTCTCGGACAGGAACCCGTATCCGGGGTGAATGGCGTCCGCGCCGGATTCGGCTGCTGCGGCAAGCACCTTGGCCACGTCGAGGTAGCTCGTCGCGGGGGTGTCACCGCCCAGCGCGTACGCCTCGTCGGCGACGCGGACGTGCACCGCGTCCCGGTCCGGATCGGCGTAGACCGCCACACTTCCGATCCCGGCGTCCCGGCATGCACGAGCGACGCGGACAGCGATTTCGCCACGGTTGGCGATGAGCACCTTGCGCACGATGGCTCCCTCCTTGAAACAAGGTGAGTTTAGGTACAGGCAACACTCTGTGCCGACCCGACTCCCGGGGTGAGCTTGCCCACACGGAGCGTGAAAGGCGGCCCGGGAACGGGTCGGAAATCCCAGTTCTCCCACGGTACGCCGGGTTCCACGGCCGATGGCGGTCCGCCCGTGTGGGCAAGGTCTCGATCAATGATCCTCAGGTGCGGTGCGCATTCTTTGTTGACTCCCTACGAAGGGGTGGCCCAAAGTTTGCGCGATCGCCGGACTGTCGCGGTGGACGCGGGGCCCCGCGTCTTCCCTCCCTTTTCTCCGGTGTACCCACGGGTAGCGCGGATCCTGCGTCTACCTGCCGGTAACCACCCGGCCGAGCGGAGCGTTCCGGTCCGCTCAGTGCGCGGGCGGATCTCCGGCGCACTGACGGGCAGCCAACTTCCCCGCCTCTGTCGCCACATGGCGCAGCGTCTCGGTCAGCTCTCGCCTGTGCCGGTGGAAGTCGTCCAGCGGCAGCGCGGCGGAGACGGCCGTCATCGGGCCGCCGCCGGCGGTCGGTACGGGCACCGCCACGCACGCCACTCCCGGCGCGCACTCCTCGATCTCCACCGCGACCCCTTCGCGCCGCACCCGTCTCAGCTCCACGTCGAGCAGCTCGGGCGAGGTGATGGTGCGGGGCGTGATGGCCCGCATGCCGGTCCCCGCCAGATAGCGCAGCCGGGCGGCGCGCGGGAGGGCGGAGAGCAGCACCTTGCCGTGGGCCGTCGCGTGCCCGTCGGAGTCCTGGCCGACGCCGAAGCCGCCCGTGGCGGGAACGGAAGCGGAAGTTCCGGCGAGGACCGTGATGCCCCCGTCCCGGTAGGTGCTGAAGTAGGTGTCCGCGCCCATGGCCCGCCGGGCCGACAGCAGCAGCCCGTGCACCTCGTCGTCCATCCGCATCTGCCGCTGGAAGGCGCGGTGCAGGGCCGGCACGCGATGGCCGAGGGTGTAGCCGCCCGCGGTCCGCACGACGTGGCCCCGGGCCGTGAGGGCGCCCAGCAGCTCGTACACCGTGGACAGCCCGCAGCCCGTCCGCCGCGCGAGCGCCTTGGCGGTCACGGGTCCGGCGGAGCCCGCGACGGCGTCGAGGAGGTCGAGGGCACGGTCGACGGACTGGGGCATGACGGCGGGGGCTCCCTCGGGCGCCTGCGCATGGAAGCGGAATGCGGACGTGGACCCTCCAGCTTGGCACAGCGCCCGGGAGCGCCCGTGTCAGCCCTTGAGCGGCGCCTTCTCCCGCAGGAGGTCGACGAACGCCCGCATCCAGGCCGGGTGGTCGTTCCACGCGCGGGCGGAGACCATGTTGCCGTCCACGACCGCCTCGGCGTCCACGAACGTGCCCCCGGCCAGCCGCACGTCCGGCTCGCACGCGGGCCAGGCGGCGGTCCTGCGGCCCTGGAGCACGCCCAGCGGGGCGAGGGCGACCACCGCGTGGCAGATGTGCGCCACGGGCTTGTCGGCGGCGAAGAAGGCCGTGACGATCCGCCGGAAGTCGGTGTTCAGCCGCAGGAACTCGGGCGCCCGGCCGCCCGGTATCACCACGGCCGCGTAGTCGGCGGGGTTCACCTGCGCGAGGGCGATGTCGGCGGGCCAGCAGTGGCCGGGCTTCTCGGTGTAGGTGTCGAAGTCGGACACGAAGTCGTGCACCACGAACTGGAGGTTCTTCACGGTGGGTGCGGCGATGTCGACGTCGTAGCCCTCCTCCAGCAGGCGCTGGTAGGGGTACATGACCTCCAGGTCCTCGGCTGCGTCGCCGGTGGTGATGAGGATCCTCGGCATGGCTGGCGCTCCTTGGGGTCGGCTACCTTCGAATATGCGCCGGGGCGCCGAAGGGAAAACCGTCGCCTCGCCCGCCGCCCGGTCAACGGCGCGGCGGCCCCGCCGACTTCGGGCGCGCGGCCCGCGCCCGTACGGCCGCCCGCGCCTTCTGGAGGGGACGGCCCCCCGAGTGGCGCAAGGAATGGTGACCCCCTCGCGCCGACCTCGTTGGAGGGGCATGATCAAGCGCATTGCAGCCGCCGCCGTTCTCACCGGCGCCGCCCTCACCATGACCGCCACCGTCGCCTCGGCCGCGCCCATGCCGCATACGCCCACCTCGAACGCGGGGGAGACCGTCGCTCCACCGAACATGGGGACGGTCCCGGACAAGCCGCCGACCAGCATCTCCCCGGACGGCACGAAGCAGCTGGAGAAGCTGAACCAGCTCGGTCAGATCACCCAGGTGACCAAGGCGCTGGACCCGGCGCTGGGCCTGCTGGCGCCGGTCACGGGTCTCGTGCCGGCCTAGCGATGGACCACCGGGACGCCGGTACGGGCCGCGATCCGGTCCGTGCCGGCGTCCGGCATGTGCGGGGCAGGCGTGTGCGGGATCAGCGTGTGCGGGTCAGGCCCACAGGTCCGTGATGGAGATCCCCAGCTCGGCCAGGAGCGCGCGCAGCAGCGGGAGCGACAGGCCGATGACGTTGCCGTGATCGCCGTCGATGCCCTCGACGAAGGGCGCGGACCGGCCGTCCAGGGTGAAGGCGCCCGCGACGTGCAGCGGTTCGCCGGAGGCCACGTACGCGGCGATCTCGGCGTCGGTCGGCTCGCCGAACCGCACGGTCGTGGAGGCCGTGGCCGAGACGCTCCGGCCCGTGGCGGTGTCGGTCACGCAGTGGCCGGTCCGCAGCACCCCCGAGCGGCCGCGCATCGCCTTCCAGCGGGCCGTGGCGTCCTCGGCGTCCGCCGGCTTGCCGAGCGCCTGCCCGTCCAGCTCCAGCACGGAGTCGCAGCCGACGACCAGCGCGCCCGCGGCCTCCGCCCGCGCGGCGACCGCCGCGGCCTTGGCCTCGGCGAGCACCCGGGCGAGCTCGGCGGGCGTCGGGGCGGTGATCGCGTCCTCGTCCACCCCACTGACGATCACCTCGGGCGCGAGCCCGGCGTTGCGGAGCAGCCCGAGGCGGGCGGGGGACTGGGAAGCCAGGACGAGGCGGCGCTGAGCGGTCATGCCCGCCATCGTAGAGCGGCGCCGCGACGCTACTTCTTGAGCACGGCCTGCATGACGCTCTTGGCGATGGGGCCCGCGAGGCCACCGCCGGAGATCTCGTCGCGGTCGATGCCGGAGCCCTCGGGGTCGATGAAGACCGCGACCGCGACCGGCGAGCCGTCGCCCTGCTTGGCGTAGGAGACGAACCAGGCGTACGGCAGCTTCTCGTTGTTGACGCCGTGCTGCGCGGTGCCGGTCTTTGCGCCGACGGTCACGCCGTCGATCAGGGCCTTCTTGCCGGTGCCGTTCCGGGCGGTGTTCTCCATCATCGACTGCACCTTCTTCGCCGTGTCGGCGGAGACGGCCTGCGACATCACCTCGGGCTTGTGCTTCTCCAGGACGCTCAGGTCCGGGCCGCGCAGCTCGTCCACCATGTAGGGCTTCATCAGCTTGCCGTCGTTGGCGAGCCCGGCGGTCATCATCGCGATCTGGAGCGGGGTGCTGTCGAGGCTGCCCTGGCCCATGCCGGTCAGCGCGGTCTGCGGGCGGTCGAGCTTCTTGGGGTAGACGCTCTCGACGGCCCGGACGGGGATGTCCACCTTGGGGTCGTTGAAGCCGAACTTCTCCGCCGTCTCGCGCATCTTGTCGACACCGAGCTTGTCCGCCAGGTCGAGGAAGACGTTGTTGCACGACCACTGGAGACCGGACTTCAGGGAGCCCTTGTCGCAGTCCGGGGTCTGCACGTCGTTGCGGACGTAGGTGGTGGTGTTGGGGAGCTTGTACGGCGTGGGGGCGTCGCCCTTGGCGTCGATGTCCGAGACGACGCCGTGCTCCAGGGCCGCCGCCGCGGTGAGGATCTTGAAGGTGGAGCCCGGCGGGTAGCGGTCCTTGAGTGCCCGGTTGAGCAGCGGCTTGTTCTTGTCGGCCTCCAGCTTCTTCCAGGCGTCCGCGTCCTTCGTGCGGTCACCGGCGAAGACCGACGGGTCGTACGAGGGGGTCGACGCGAGGGCCAGGACCTTGCCGGAGCGCGGGTCGAGGGCGACGACGGCGCCCTTGTACTTGCCGAGGCCCTCGAAGGCCGCCTTCTGCGCCTTGGGGTCGATGGTGGTGACCACGTCGCCGCCGCGCGGCTTCCTGCCGGTGAGCATGTCGGTGGTGTGCTGGAAGAGGAGCTTGTCGTCCCGGCCGCTCAGCAGCTTGTCGTTGAGGTTCTCCAGCTGCGTGCTGGAGAAGATCTGCGAGGAGTAGCCCGTGACCGGGGCGTACATCTCGCCGTCCTTGTAGGTGCGCTTGTACTTGAGGTCGCTGCTCTCGCTCTCCACGGAGCCGGTGACGGCCTCGCCGCCGACGATGATGTTGCCGCGCGGCTGGGAGAAAGTGGCGATCTTCGTGCGCCGGTTGTGCTCGTTGCCGGAGAGCTCGTCGCCACGCACGAACTGGACCAGTGTCGCCTGGACCAGTAGGGCGAGCACCAGCACCCCGACGAAGACGGATATGTGACGCACGGGTTTGTTCATGGTGTGACGCACTCCCGGAATCGCGGCAATTCACTGGGGATGACGTGAATGCGGCGTTTTCGGTTGCGGGCGTGCGGAAGCCGGGCGTGTCGCCCGTGGCGTCAGGGGCGCAGCCCGAGCAGGACGAACAGGGCCACCACGCCGACGGCCAGCACGAAGCCCGCCCGGCGGAGCATCGCCTGGACTTCGCGCAGCTCCTCGGGAGGTTCTTCGGGCGGATCCGACCACAGCATGCTGTCCATGCTCGTGCGCTGCGCGGCTCGGCGCCTGAGTACGGGTACTCAGTCAGGCCGGTGCGCGGGTCAACTCCGGGAAAAGCCGTGCGCCGGGCCCGCGGCGGGGCCCGGCGCGCGAGCCGTCAGGCCGGCCAGTACGACGTCCGCCAGGAGCGCGGGCCCGGGCGCGGCGTGCGCCGGGCCGTGACGCGGCGGGCCGGGTCGGCCCACTCCGTGCGGGCGGTGCCCTCCGGCGCGGCGGCCGCCCCCGCCGCCGCGCGGGCCTGGACCACCGCCAGGGCGGCGGCCAGCTCCTCGGGGGTCGGGTTGCCCCGTACGACCTTGATCATGGTCAGCTCCTCGACGGCCTGTTACAGCGGGATGTTGCCGTGCTTCTTCGGCGGCAGCGACTCGCGCTTGTCCCGCAGCGCCCGCAGCCCGCGCACGATGTGGGCGCGCGTCTCGTGCGGCATGATCACCGCGTCGACGTAGCCGCGCTCGGCGGCCGCGTACGGGTTCAGCAGGGTGTCCTCGTAGTCGGCGATGAGCTTGGCGCGCAGCTCCTCCTGCTCCTCCGGGGTGTCCGCGGCCGCGATCGTCCGGCGGTGCAGGATGTTGACCGCGCCCTGGGCGCCCATGACTGCGA
Source organism: Streptomyces sp. NPDC001407 (assembly GCF_042895325.1). Classification (NCBI taxonomy): domain Bacteria; kingdom Bacillati; phylum Actinomycetota; class Actinomycetes; order Kitasatosporales; family Streptomycetaceae; genus Streptomyces; species Streptomyces sp. NPDC001407. The sequence continues at coordinate 743,807 of NZ_JBIAWF010000001.1, read as the reverse complement.
TCTGGGCGGTCGGCCAGGCGAGGTTGAGGTCCGCGCCGAGGTGCTTGGAGCCCATGACGTCGTACGCGCCGCCGAACGCCTTGCGGGTGATCACCGTGATCAGCGGGACCGTGGCCTCCGCGTAGGCGTAGATCAGCTTGGCGCCGCGCCGGATGATGCCGTTGTACTCCTGGTCGGTGCCCGGCAGGAAGCCGGGGACGTCCACGAAGGTGAGCACCGGGATGTTGAACGCGTCGCAGGTCCGGACGAACCGGGCCGCCTTCTCGCTCGCGTTGATGTCCAGGCAGCCGGCGAACTGCAGCGGCTGGTTGGCGACGATGCCCACCGGGTGGCCCTCGACCCGGCCGAAGCCCGTGATCATGTTGGGTGCGAACAGCGCCTGGGTCTCCAGGAACTCACCGTCGTCCAGCACGTGTTCGATGCCGGTCCGCATGTCGTACGGCTGGTTCGCCGAGTCCGGGATCAGGGTGTCGAGCTCGCGGTCGGTGTCCGAGATGCCCAGCTCGGCCTCCTCGGGGAAGGCCGGCGGCTCGGAGAGGTTGTTGGACGGGAGGTAGGACAGCAGCGCCTTGATGTACTCGATGGCGTCCTTCTCGTCACCCGCCATGTGGTGCGCCACGCCCGAGGTGGTGTTGTGCGTGCGGGCGCCGCCCAGCTCCTCGAAGCCGACGTCCTCACCCGTGACGGTCTTGATGACGTCCGGGCCGGTGATGAACATGTGCGAGGTCTGGTCGACCATCACCGTGAAGTCGGTGATCGCGGGGGAGTAGACCGCGCCGCCCGCGCAGGGGCCGACGATCAGGGAGATCTGCGGGACCACCCCGGAGGCGTGCACGTTGCGGCGGAAGATCTCGGCGAACAGGCCGAGGGCGACCACGCCCTCCTGGATGCGCGCGCCGCCGCCGTCGTTGATGCCGACGACCGGGCAGCCGTTCTTCAGCGCGAAGTCCATGACCTTGACGATCTTCTCGCCGTAGACCTCGCCCAGCGAACCGCCGAAGATCGTGAAGTCCTGGGAGTAGACGCAGATCGTCCGGCCGTCGACGGTGCCGTAGCCGGTGACGACGCCGTCGCCGTACGGCCGGTTCTTCTCGATGCCGAAATTGGTCGAGCGGTGCCGGGCGAACTCGTCCAGCTCGACGAAGGAACCTTCGTCCAGGAGCAGTTCGATGCGCTCGCGGGCCGTCAACTTGCCCTTGGCGTGCTGCTTCTCCACCGCCCGAGCGGAGCCCGCGTGCGTCGCCTCCTCGATCCGGCGCTGGAGGTCCGCGAGCTTGCCCGCGGTGGTGTGGATGTCGATATCGGATCCACGAGTGGTGTCTGGCTCGGACATCGGGATGCGGCTCCTGCTCGTCCTGAGGGGGCTGACTGGGCTACCGGTTCGTAGCGTATCCGCGTGGATGCGCTACGGCACTGCGTCGTTGGCCACACCCGTACCCCGTCGCCCGCCTCCTAAGGTGGCCCTCATGACGCCCTCCGACGCCTCCGGCAACCGCTGGTCCGACCTGGACCGGCCGCCCCTCAACACCACCGCGCTCCGGCGCGGACTGCTGCGGCCCGACGGGCTGTGGACCTCCGTGGACGTGGTGCCCCGCACCGGGTCGACCAACTCCGACCTGGTCGCGGCCGCCACGTCCGGCACGGCGGAGGAAGGCGCGGTGCTGGTCGCCGAGGAACAGTCCGCCGGGCGCGGGCGGCTGGACCGGACCTGGTCGGCGCCGCCGCGCTCCGGCCTGTTCTTCTCCGTCCTCCTCACGCCCGGACCGGGCGTGCCCGTGGCGCGCTGGGGCTGGCTGCCGCTGCTCGCCGGGGTGGCGACGGCCACCGCGCTCTCCCGGTCCGCCGGCGTCGACACGGCCCTGAAGTGGCCCAACGACCTGCTGGTGACGGTCGACGGTGCCGAGCGCAAGGCCGGCGGGATCCTCGCCGAGCGCGCCGGCGACAGCGTGGTCGTGGGCATCGGCCTGAACGTGTCCCTGCGCGCGGCGGAACTGCCCGTCCCCACAGCCGGTTCCCTCGCCCTGGCCGGCGCCCGGTCCGTGGACCGCGACCCGCTGCTGCGGTCCGTGCTCCGCTCCCTGGAGGAGTGGTACGGCGAGTGGCGGCGCGCCGGAGGCGACCCCGGCGCGTGCCGTCTCCAGGAGGCGTACGCGGCGGGCTGCGCCACGCTCGGCCGCACCGTACGGGCCGAACTGCCCGGCGGCCGCGAGCTCGTCGGGGAAGCTGTGGCCGTGGACGGGGACGGCCGGCTGGTGCTGGCGACGGGCGACGGCGTGCAGCAGCCGGTGGGCGCGGGCGACATCGTTCACCTGCGGCCCGCGCCGTCGGAAGAGTGAGCTACGGCACACCTGTCGTATCGTTGTGCCCGGAACCTAAGCGAGCAGTGATCGGCAGGGCAGTGCGCACGGAACTGACAGGGGGCGGGCGGTGACCGCCGACGGTGGGGGAACCTCCCGTGCCGCCGAGGCCACGGGTGACGACGGCGCCGGGCACGGGAACGCCGGGAGAGCCGAGGGCGAGGGCGGCGGGTCCGGCGCGAACGGCGGCGCGGAGAGCGCCGGCCGCGCGGCCGCCAAGGGCGTCGAGGAGTACGGCGAGGAGGGCGGCGACCCCATCGCCCTGCGCCTGGAGGCACTGATCCTCGGCGCCGAGCGCCGCTACACCCCCTTCCAGGCCGCGCGCGCGGCCGGGGTCTCCATGGACCTCGCCGCCCGCTTCTGGCGCGCCATGGGCTTCGCCGACATCGGCCAGGCCCGCGCGCTGACCGAGGCGGACGTCCTCGCGCTGCGCCGCCTCGCGGGCCTGGTCGAGGCCGGGCTGCTCAGCGAGCCGATGGCCGTGCAGGTCGCCCGCTCCACCGGCCAGACCACGGCCCGGCTCGCCGACTGGCAGATCGACTCCTTCCTGGAGGGCCTGACCGAGCCTCAGGAACCGGGCATGACGCGGACGGAGATCACCTATCCGCTGGTCGAGCTGCTGCTGCCGGAGCTGGAGGAGTTCCTCATCTACGTCTGGCGGCGCCAGCTCGCCGCCGCCACCGGCCGCGTCGTCCAGGCCCAGGACGACGCGGAGATGGTCGACCGGCGGCTCGCCGTGGGCTTCGCCGACCTCGTGGGCTTCACCCGCCTGACGCGCCGTCTGGAGGAGGAGGAGCTGGGCGAGCTGGTCGAGGCGTTCGAGACGACCGCCGCCGACCTGGTGGCCGCGCACGGCGGCCGGCTCATCAAGACTCTGGGCGACGAGGTGCTCTACGCGGCCGACGACGCAGGCACCGCCGCCGAGATCGGCCTGCGGCTGATCGAGACCATGACCCACGACGAGACGATGCCCGAACTCCGCGTCGGCATCGCCTTCGGCACGGTCACGACCCGCATGGGCGACGTCTTCGGCACCACCGTGAACCTCGCGTCCCGGCTGACGTCGATAGCGCCGAAGGACGCCGTCCTGGTCGACAGCGCGTTCGCCGAGGAACTGGCCCGCAGCGGCGACGCCCCGAAGTCGGAGGCGGAGGTGGGGCCGGAGGCGGACGAGCTCTACCGCTTCGCCCTCCAGCCGATGTGGCAGCGGCCGGTGCGAGGTCTGGGCGTGGTCGAGCCCTGGCTGCTCACCCGCAGGGGCGGCGACTGACGGCCCGCGGCCGCTCTGGACATCTCCCCGGCGGGCGAAGATCCTTGCGACAGGTTCACGGTCGTTAACAGGAGGTCCGCATGGAGGCCCGCATGGACGTCGGCACGAGTGAGCAGCGCTTCGGCGAATGGATCCGGATCCAGCGGCACGGGCACGTCGCCGAGCTCGTGCTGGACCGTCCGAAAGCCATGAACGCCGTCTCCACCGAGATGGGCCGCCGCATCGCGGAGGCCACCGCGGCCCTCGCCGCCGACACCTCCGTACGGGTCGTCGTGCTCACGTCCACGCACGAGCGGGCGTTCTGCGTCGGGGCCGACCTCAAGGAGCGCAACTCCTTCACCGAGGCCGACCTCGCGCGGCAGCGCCCGCACGCCCGCGCCGCGTACACCGGCGTGCTGGAACTGCCGGTGCCGACCATCGCTGCGGTGCACGGTTTCGCGCTGGGCGGCGGCTTCGAACTCGCCCTCTCCTGCGATGTGATCGTCGCCGACAGCACGGCCGTGGTGGGCCTGCCCGAGGTGTCGGTCGGGGTGATCCCGGGCGGCGGTGGCACCCAGCTGCTGCCCCGCCGCGTCGGCGCCGCGCGCGCGGCCGAACTGATCTTCACCGCGCGGCGGGTGCCGGCGGCCGAGGCGCGTGAGCTGGGCCTGGTGGACCAGCTCGTCCCCGAGGGCGAGGACCGCACCGAGGCGCTCGCCCTGGCCGGCCGCATGGCAGCCAACTCCCCCGTGGGGCTGCGCGCCGCGAAGCGGGCGCTGCGGCTGGGGCATGGCCTTGACCTGCGGACGGGTCTGGAGGTGGAGGACGCGGCTTGGCGCGCCGTCGCTTTCTCGGGGGACCGGGTGGAGGGGGTGGCGGCTTTCAACGAGAAGCGGGCGCCGGAGTGGCCGGGGGTTTGAGGGGGGCGTGCGCCGCGCCTGCGGCGGGCTTTCTTCCCCCAGCCCCGCCCCTTCCCGAAACTGGGGCGCTGCCCCAGACCCCGAAGCACGCTTCGCGCGCTGTCCTCAAACGCCGGACGGGCTGAAATGTGCGGACCGTAGCCAGCACATCCAGCCCGTCCGGCGTTTGAGGACGCTCCCCCAGACTTCGTCCGGGGGGACCCCAGCAGGGTGCTCTCCGCCGCAGGCGGCAGACGGACCCGCAGCCGGGGGTCTGGGGCACGAGCCCCAGTTTCGGGAAGGGGCGGGATTGGGGATCAAAGCGCCGCAGGCGTAGCCCCCACGCGGCGGAGCCGCACATCAGACGCAGCCGGGAAGGGGCGAGGCCGGGGGAGAAAACCCCCGCTCACCACCGCGAAGCGGAAGCCGCGCAACATTCATACGCTGGGTGCAGAAGCCCGCGCGCAGCGAAAGAATGTGAGGCGTTCGAGGTGGTGGCAGAAAGCGGGGAGTGCGACATCCGGCTGCGCGCCGTCGTGGAGCTCGCGCAGGCGATGGCGGCGGCTCAGGCACCCCTGGAATCCGTCGCCGCCGCCGCTGAGCGGGCCCGGAGCGCGCTGGGCGGCACCTTCGCGGCCATCTCGGCGTGGGAGCGCGGACACGGACGGCTGCGCGTGCTGGTGAACGCGGGCGAGCTGGCGGAGGGCGAGGAGCGCTTTCCGGAGGACGAGTCCTATCCGGTGCACGACTTTCCCGAGATCGCGGAGTTCCTGCACGAGGAGTGGGCCGGCGGCGGCCCGGGGCCCCGCGCGTGGGTGGAGTGCGTGGACGAGCCGGAAGGCACCGGCTGGGAGCGCGTGGCCGCGCTGCGCCGGCGCGGGCGCGGCTGCTGTGTCGTCGCCCCGATCGTGCTGCACGGCCGGGCCTGGGGCGAGCTGTATGTGGCGCGCCCGCCGGGCGCGCCCGCCTTCGACCGTACGGACGCGGACTTCGCGACCGTGCTCGCCGCCGTCGCGGCGGCCGGGATCGCCCAGACCGAACGGCTGGAGGAGGTCCGCCGCCTCGCCTTCACCGACCCCCTCACCGGCCTCGGCAACCGCCGCGCCGTCGACGCCCGCCTCGACGAGGCCGTGGAGCGGCACCTCGCGGAGGACGTCGTCGTCAGCCTCGTGGTGTGCGACCTCAACGGCCTCAAGCGGGTCAACGACACCCTGGGCCACGCGGTGGGCGACCGGCTGCTGGAACGGTTCGCCTCGGTGCTGTCCCTGTGCGGGGCGATGCTGCCGGGCACGCTGGCGGCGCGGCTGGGCGGTGACGAGTTCTGCCTGCTGACGGTCGGCCCGTCGGCCGACGAGGTGGTGCGCGTCGCCGACGAACTGTGCCGCCGGGCGGCCGGTTTGGAGCTCGGCGAGGGCGTCGCGTGCGGGGTCGCCTCGACGGGGGACCCGATCGGGCCGGTGCGTACGGCCCGGCGGCTGTTCCGGCTGGCGGACGCCGCTCAGTACCGCGCGAAGGCGGCGCTCGCCGTGAAGCCGGTGGTCGCCGGCCGCGACGGGCCCGCGGATCCCGTGGTGGAGCTCGCGGACCACCCGCCCGCGGCCCCGCACGCCGAGCGGCGTCGCTTCCGTGGACGGCGGTAGCGGCCGTGCCCCGCGCACCCGTCCGCAAGACGCCTAGTGACAGGTGGCGATTCAGTCTCTAGGGTGCCTGAATATGGATATGCACACTGTGGTGGTGGGGACGGCCGGGACGACCGCGGAAGACGTGATCGCCGTGGCACGTGACGGCGCGCGCGTCGTCGTGTCCGAGGAGGCGCTGGCGGCCGTCGCCGCCTCCCGGCAGGTCATCGACGACCTCGCCGCCAAGCCCGACCCCGTCTACGGCGTCTCCACCGGCTTCGGTGCCCTCGCCGTCCGCCACATCAGCCCCGACCTGCGCGCCCAGCTCCAGCGCAACATCGTGCGCTCGCACGCCGCCGGCATGGGCCCGCGCGTGGAGCGCGAGGTGGTCCGCGCGCTGATGTTCCTGCGGCTGAAGACGCTCGCCTCCGGCCGCACGGGCGTACGGCCCCTCGTCGTCGAGACGATGGCCGCGATCCTCAACGCCGGCATCACCCCGGTCGTGCACGAATACGGCTCCCTCGGCTGCTCCGGCGACCTCGCGCCGCTCTCCCACTGCGCGCTCACCCTCATGGGAGAGGGCCAGGCCGAGGGCCCGGACGGCGTGCTGCGCCCGGCCGGCGAGCTGCTCGCCGAGCACGGCATCGCGCCCGTCGAACTGCGGGAGAAGGAGGGCCTCGCGCTCCTCAACGGCACCGACGGCATGCTCGGCATGCTGGTCATGGCCTGCGCGGACCTCGCCCGGCTGATCACCTCGGCCGACGTCACCGCAGCCCTCTCGCTGGAGGCGCTGCTGGGCTCGGAGAAGGTCCTCGCGCCCGAGCTGCACACCATCCGCCCGCACCCGGGCCAGGGCGCGAGCGCGGACAACATGCTGCGCGTGCTGGCCGGTTCGGGGCTGACCGGGCACCACCAGGACGACGCGCCGCGGGTCCAGGACGCCTACTCCATCCGCTGCGCCCCGCAGGTCGCGGGCGCCGGCCGGGACACCCTCGCGCACGCCCGGCTGGTCGCCGACCGCGAGCTCGCCGCCGCCGTCGACAACCCCGTCGTCCTGCCCGACGGCCGGGTCGAGTCCAACGGCAACTTCCACGGCGCCCCGGTCGCGTACGTCCTGGACTTCCTCGCCATCGCCGCCGCCGACCTCGCGTCGATCGCCGAGCGCCGCACGGACCGGCTGCTGGACAAGAACCGCTCGCACGGCCTGCCGCCGTTCCTGGCCGGTGACCCGGGCGTCGACTCCGGTCTGATGATCGCGCAGTACACCCAGGCCGCCCTGGTGAGCGAGATGAAGCGCCTGGCGGTGCCCGCCTCCGTGGACTCGATCCCGTCGTCCGCGATGCAGGAGGACCATGTATCGATGGGGTGGTCCGCGGCGCGCAAGCTGCGTACGGCTGTTGACGCCCTCACCCGTGTCATCGCGGTCGAGCTGGTCGCCGCGACCCGCGCGATCGAACTGCGTACGGGCCTGTCGGCCGCGCCGGCCAGCCGGGCGGTGCTGAAGGCCGTCCGCGAGGCCGGGGTCGAGGGTCCCGGGGAGGACCGTTTCCTCGCCCCTGACCTGGCGTCGGCCGAGGCGTTCGTCCGCTCCGGGAAGCTGCTGGAGACGGTCGAGCCCGTGACCGGACGGCTGGCCTGAGCGGAGGTCAGCGAGCCGCTGTGCGCGATCTGCGCACAGCGGCGGTGACCAGTGCGCCGCCCGCCGCGACGAAGGCCACGCCCCCGAAGACGTACGGCGTGGTGTCCACGCTGCCCGTGTCGGCCAGGGAGGTCTGCGCAGCGGCGGTTCCGGGCTCCTGACGTGCGGCGTCGGCCGCGGACGGCTCCGGCGTCGCGTGCGCGCTCGGCATGAACCACACCGCGCACAGGAGCGAACCGGCGGCGACGGCGGTCAGCAGCGGGCGGCGTGCGGTCACGGAACGAATCCCCCTCGAAGTGCCGGAGGTTGAGGGAGCGGCAGCGCCGCACCGCCTCAACTGACCCGATGTTAGTGATACGAACGGGCCCGGGGGAAGCCGGGACGCGAGAGCGGTGCCGGACGCCGCGCCCGAATGTCAAGGGGCCCTTGACCCTGGTCCGGTGCGCCGTCTCACCCGCATCATGGACAACACGGTCATACCGAGACCCCGGCTACCATGTCGGCCCTCCGAGGCGCTTTACTGGCGTGGTCTTCCCCACACTTCCCCGAGGGGTGGAACGGGCGAATCGGTAAAGACGTTCCTCAAGCAGTAGCCGGTATGCGTGTTGCCCCACGATTCGGCTCGGGGTTTCGGGGTCCAGGAGCAATGGAGAAGCGTGTGATGACGGACGGCAAGCGCCGCAAGGCCCTGGTGGCCGCGGCCGCTGTGCTCGGTGGTGTGCTGACCCTCGCCGCCTGTGGCGGCGGGGACGACGACGGCAAGAACGGTTCCGGCGGCAACAACGGCAAGGCGCAGAACAAGGTCGACGCCGCCGCCGCCAAGGAAGCCTCCAAGGCGCAGATCAAGATCGCGCAGAAGGACGGCTCGACCAACGCCGGAATCACCGCCGATGCCGCCAAGGTCACCGTCAGTGACGGCGAGCTGACCAGCGTCAAGATGACCGACGACAAGGGCACTCCGGTCGAGGGCACGATATCGCCGGACAAGAAGTCGTGGCAGCCCGCCAAGCAGCTCGAGCGGTCCACCAAGTACAAGGTGGTCGTCGAGGCCAAGGACTCCGACGGCCGCAAGGCCACGGAGAACTCCTCCTTCGCCACCGTCTCGCCCACCAACAGCTTCATCGGCTCCTTCACGCCGGAGGACGGTTCCACCGTCGGTGTCGGCATGCCGGTGTCGATCAACTTCGACAAGCCGATCAAGGACCGCAAGGCCGTCCAGTCGGGCATCACGGTCAACTCCAGCAGCGGCCAGAAGGTCGTCGGTCACTGGTTCGGCGACCAGCGCATCGACTTCCGCCCGCAGGACTACTGGAAGGCCAACTCCGACGTCACCCTGAAGCTCGACCTCGACGGCGTCGAGGGTGCCCCGGGCATCAAGGGCGTGCAGAAGAAGACGGTCTCCTTCAAGATCGGTCACTCCCAGGTCTCCACGGTCGACGCGAAGACCCACCAGATGACGGTCGTCCGGGACGGCAAGACCCTCAAGACCATCCCGATCTCGGCCGGCAGCCCCGAGAACCCCACGTACAACGGCAAGATGGTGATCTCCGAGAAGTTCAAGGAGACCCGGATGGACGGCTCCACCGTCGGCTTCAGCAAGTCCGACGGCAAGGGCGAGTACGACATCAAGGACGTGCCGCACGCGATGCGCCTGTCCACGTCGGGCACGTTCATCCACGGCAACTACTGGGGCAGCGGCATCTTCGGCGTCGCCAACACCAGCCACGGCTGCGTGGGCCTGGAGGACAAGCAGGGCGCGGACGACCCGTCCACGTCGGGTGCCTGGTTCTTCAACAACTCGCAGATCGGCGACGTGGTCGAGGTCAAGGGCTCCAACGACAAGACCATCGCCCCGGACAACGGCCTCAACGGCTGGAACATGGACTGGAACGCCTGGGTCGCGGGCAGCGCGACGGGCGCCTGACCCTGATCCGTACGCTCCTGCGGCGGCCCTCCCGGCGGAACTCTCCGCCCGGAGGGCCGCTGTTGTTTCCGGGGCCGCCGCCGTTCCCGGGGCCGCGGAAATCCGGGCGACAGGGCGCACCCCGCGACGTACCGTCCGCGGGATGAGCGATGAACTGAGCGTGGTGCGCCTGGATCCGTGCCCCACCGCCGTCGAGGCCGACGCGTGGTACGACGTGATCACCGCCGCCCACCTGCACGACATGCCCCCCACCGTGCCCCCGCCCGGCCGCGCCGAGATCGCCGGTCACCTCCAGGTGCCGGCCATGCTGAGCCACTACGTCAAGATCGCCGTGCCGCTCCCCGGCGCCGCGGGCACACCCGCGTACGCGGGAGTCGCCTGGGTGCGGCTCTTCGACGACCAGGAGAACCGTACGACCGCCTTCATAGGCGACTTCGCCGTCCGCCCCGACCAGCGGGGCCGCGGCATCGGCACCCTGCTCTGGCGCGAACTGCGGAAGGCCGTCGCCGACGAGGGCCGCACCTCGGTGACCGTCTCGGTCGAAATCGGCGGTCCGGGCGAACAGTTCGCCAAGGCGCGCGGCTTCGACAGCGCGCTGCCGATGGTCTGGTACGTCCAGCGCGTGGCCGACGAGACGACCGAGCCGAGCCTCCCCGACGGCTACCGCTTCGCCGACTGGACGGGCGTCGTCCCCGCCGAGCACGCCGAGCGGCTCGCGGCCGTCCACCAGGCGATGCGGGACGCCCCGCACGGTGACCTGGAACTGAGCCCGCCCCGCGCGACCGCCGAGCGCGTCACCCACGCGCAGCGGGCCGCCACCGAGCGCGGCGGGCTGCTGATCACCGCCGTCGTGCTCGCCCCGGACGGCAGCCACGCCGCCTACACGGAGGTCGTCCAGCGCTCCCCGGGCGACGTACGGGCCGTGCAGTTCGCGACCGGCGTCGCCCCCGCCCACCGCGGACGCGGCCTCGGCCTCGCCGTGAAGCGGCGCCTCCTTGGCGTGCTCCGGGAACAGCGGCTGCCCGTACGCGAGATCGCCACGACCGTCGCCGACGACAACGGCCCGATGCGCGCCGTCAACAAGCTGCTCGGCTACCGGCCCGAGCGGTCGGTCTCGCTGTTCCAGGCGCGGCTCCCGTCCGGGTGACGTCCGGCCGCGGTCCTCCTTTCCGGGAGAATGGGACGTACGGACGTTGACGCGTCCTTTCCCCGCCGTCCCCCGGAAGTGAGACCCGTGGCCAAGCGAAGCGACCGGCAGCAGGGGCGGCCCGGCGGCAGCCCCCAGCAGCCGCCCGGTGACGACGAGCTGCTCGCGGGCGTCGAGACCGCGCTGGCCGGGCTGCGCGGGCTGAGCGAGGACGCCCTCGACGACGCCGTCTACGCCGCCGCCTCGGCCCTGGCCGCATCCCCGGCCGGTCCCGCCGCCGTCGGCCGCGCCCTGCTGCGCGCCGCCGCCCGCACCCTGCGCCGGGCCTGGGAAGACGGCTGGCAGCCCGCCGACGTGGTCCGGCTCGCCCGGCGGGAGCTGACCGCCGCGGAGGTGCGCTTCACCGTGGACGCCGTCGCGGCGGAGGCCCGGCGCTACGCCCCCGACACGCTCGGCGCGCGCTGGGCGGCACAGCTGCGGGACCTCGACGCGCGGGTCTGGTGGGAGACCGACGACGCCTTCCTCGACGGCTTCGCGGCGCGTGAGCGGATCGGCCGCTTCGAGACGGTCGCCTGTGCGCTCGGTGCGCTGCGGCTGGCCGGTGGCCTGCCCCGGATCGGGGCGGCCGGCCCGCTGCCCGGCGCCGGACACCGGCCCGCGGGTGCTCCCGCGGCCCCACCGCGCATGCTCGCCCGGATCCGGGCGCTGCTGGCGAAGGCGGAGTCGACGGAGTTCGCCGAGGAGGCCGAGGCCCTGTCGGCGAAGGCCCAGCAGCTCATGGCCCGGCACTCCATGGACGAGGCCCTCCTCGCCGCGTCCGTGGGCCCTGACGGCCCTGACGGCCCCGCCGCCTGCCGCATCGGTGTCGAGGGTCCGTACGAATCCGCGAAGGCGCTCCTCCTCGACGCCGTGGCCGCCGCCAACCACTGCCGGTCGGTGTGGTCCAGCGACTACGACTTCTCGACCGTCGTCGGCTTCGAGGCGGACCTGGAGCTGGTGGAGCTGATGTACACCTCGCTGCTGGTCCAGGCCACCACGGCGATGGCCCGCGCCGGCGACGCCCACCACGCCCGCGGCCGCTCCCGCCGCACGCGCGATTTCCGCCAGTCCTTCCTCATCGCCTACGCGGCCCGCATCCGCGACCGCCTGACCCTGGCCGCCCGCACGGAGGAGGCCACGGAGACCTCGGTCCTTCCTGTGCTCGCGGCTCGGGAGGTGGCGGTCGGTGAGACGGCGGAGAGGCTGTTCCCGACGACGTCGGCGCATCGGCTGAGGGGACGCGATGCGGAGGGGTGGGCGCGGGGGGAGGAGGCGGCGGATGGGGCTTTGTTGGGGTGAGGCGTTTTTGGGTGCGGGTTGATTGTGGCGGGGGTGGGGTGGCCTCAATCGCCGGCCGGGCTGGGTTGTGGTGGGTGCCGGGGGTGGGGCCTCCGGGCTGGGAACCTGGAACGCGGTGCGGGAACCCTTACGCGTATTCAGTGCCCTGATACACGCACCGCGTTCCAGAACCCCACCCTCCGACCCCACCCCCTCCCGCCGGAGGGCAAGTGCGGGTTGTGGGGTGCACCGTGCTTTTCTTTTCGCCCGTCCGGGGCGCTCATTGCAGCCGGGGCGCGCCCTTCTTTTCTTTCAGCCCGTTGGGGGCACCTCTGGGGGCACCCCCGGACGGAGTCTGGGGGAGGTAGCTGGGGGAGGTGACGGGCGTGCAGGTCGGGGTCTGGGGCAGCGCCCCAGTTTCGGGGTACGCCGTTCTTTCCAGCCCGTCCGGCATTTGAGGTCAACGCCCGAAGCGTGTTGCGGGGGTCTGGGGGCTCGCCCCCAGTTTCGGGAAGGGGCGGGGTAGGGGAACAAAGCGCCGCAGGCGCCCACCCACCCGCAGCCAGGGATCTGGGGCAGCGCCCCCACGCGGCGGAGCCGCAAATGAGACGCAGCCGGGAAGGGGCGGGGTAGGGGAAAAGCCCGCCGCAGGCGCCAACTGGCCCGTAGGCGGGGGGGGGCTGGGGCGCGTGCCCCAGTTCGGGGAGGGCGGGTGGGGAAAACACCGCAAGCGCCAAGCCGCACGCCGATTTCGCCCCCGGCAGAACCCAGTTGGCCCCTCCCCAAGCCACGCCCCTTCTACCCTGAAGAAGTGACCCACGCCCCGGACCGCCACCCCCGAATCGTCCCGCTGCGCCCCAAGGAGGACCCCAAGGAGCCCCTCTGGCGACACATCGTCGGAGACGTCCTGCGCCGCGAACGCCTCGCACAGGAACGCACGCTGAAGGACGTCGCAGAGGCCGCCCGGATCTCGATGCCGTACCTCTCCGAGCTCGAACGCGGCCGCAAGGAAGCGTCGTCCGAGATGCTCGCGGCCGCTGCCCACGCGCTCGGCCTCGGCCTGGCCGATCTCCTCGGTCTGGTGCAGGGCGAGCTCGCCCGCGCCGCGTCGGCCGGACGCGCCTCCACGGTGACCTCTTTGACCGCGCGGACCCAGCGTCGTACCGCCGCCCCGACGGCGCACTGGCAGGGCGAGGTGCGTCTCGCGGCGTGACCGGCGGCCGTACCCCCGTTGAACGACGGCCGCCGGAGCTCGTGGCGGGTCAGGCGGCCGGTGTGCGGCGGCTGAGCACCTGGTCGGCCAGCCCGTACGCCACCGCCTCGTGCGCCGTGAAGATCTTGTCGCGGTCCATGTCCGCGCGCAGGGTCGCCACGTCGTGGTGCGTGTGCCGGGACAGGACCTCCTCGACCTGGGAGCGCACCCGCAGCATCTCCTTGGCCTGGAGGGCGAGGTCGGAGACCGTGCCCTGGCTGCCGCCGCTCGCGGGCTGTCCCAGCAGGACCCGGGAGTGCTCCAGGATGAACCGCCGCCCCGGGTCGCCCCCGGCGAGCAGCACCGCCGCGGTCGAGGCCGCCTGGCCGACGCAGAAGGTGGAGATCGGCGAGCTGACGAACGTCATCGTGTCGTAGATCGCCATGAGTGAAGTGAACGAGCCACCGGGGGAGTTGAGGTAGATGCCGATCTCGGCGTCCGGGCTCGACGATTCGAGGTGCAGCAGCTGGGCGATGACGACGTTCGCGACGCCGTCGTCTATCTCCGTCCCGAGGAAGATGATCCGCTCGGACAGCAGCCGGCTGTAGATGTCGTACGCCCGCTCGCCCGCCGACGTGCGCTCGACGACGGTCGGGATCGTGTACTGGCTCATCTCAGATCCCCATCCGTCGGCGCGAGGCGGCCGGGCGGACGTCGTCGAGCGACTCGACGACGCGGTCCACCATGCCGTATTCCTTGGCCTGTTCGGCCGTGAACCAGCGGTCCCGGTCGCCGTCGCGGGAGATCGTCTCCTCGCTCTGTCCGGTGTGCTCCGCGGTGATCCGCTCGATGGCCTTCTTCGTGAACTCCAGGTTCTCCGCCTGGATCGCGATGTCGGCGGTGGTCCCGCCGATGCCGGCGGACGGCTGGTGCATCATGATCCGCGCGTTCGGCAGGGCGTAGCGCTTGCCCGGCGTGCCCACGGTGAGCAGGAACTGGCCCATGCTCGCGGCGAAGCCCATGGCCAGCGTGGAGACGTCGTTGGGGATCAGCCGCATCGTGTCGTAGATCGCGAGCCCGGCTGACACGGATCCGCCGGGGCTGTTGATGTACAGGCCGATGTCGGCTCGCGGGTCCTCCGCGGAGAGCAGGAGCAACTGCGCGCAGACGCGGTTCGCGGAGACCTCGTCCACCTGGGTGCCGAGGAAGACGATGCGCTGCGCGAGGAGTTGGGCGGAGAGATGATCGTCGAACCGCGACGAAGGCGCATCCCCCTCGGCCCCCCGGGGAGCGGTGGTGAGCATGGACATGGGTGCCTCCCTGTGAAGAGCGCGACTCCCGTCATCGCGCCCCTCCACTCTCACCTCGCCCCCACCCCGGCAACAGCCTTCTCTGCCACGGGCAGATCTGCCGAGGGCAGAGCGGTGGGAGTGCGCAGACATGGACTGCGTGGGGAGTTGGCCGCCTTGGTCATCACCCTCCTTCCACTTATGCTGACGAGTGATGCATGGCCCAACTGGGCCTTCATATCAAGGGAGTTCGACAGTGGGAGAGATCCAGCGACCCGGCGCCCTGTACCAGCAGGTCGCCGCCGAGATCCGCAACGCCATCACCGCAGGCGAGATCCCGCCGGGCGCGCCCGTCCCCTCGGAAACCCAGCTCATGGACCGGTACGGGGTCTCCCGTCCCACCGTCCGCAACGCGATCGCCGCACTCAGGTCGGAGGGCCTGATCGAGGTCATCCACGGCAAGGGCTCGTTCGTCCGTGCGCTACCGGCACCGGTGAACACCCTCTGCCGGGGCGTGGCCGGCAAGGGCCGTACGTTCAGCGTGCTCGGGGGCGAGGTGTGGGAGCCGGTCGAGGAACCCGCCGTCCACCGCACCACCACCAGCGCCATCACCGGCCGCCAACTGGGCCTGGACGAGGGAGAGGAACTGTTCTCCTGCGACTGGCTCCTGGCCGACCCCACCACGGGCACACGGCTGATGCAGCGGGTACTGATCCCGTTCGCCACGGCTGAGGACACGGGGCTGGGCAAGGCGCCCGACAGCGCGCCGACGGAGCTCTACGCGATGCTGGCCGAGGCCGGACACAAGCTGTGGTGGTCGGAGACCGTCGGCGCCCGCATCCCCAAGCCCGACGAACGCACCACCCTCCAACTCGCCGACGCCACCGCGGTCCTGCACGCCGCCCGCACCACCCACGGCAACGACGACCGCCCACTCCTCCTAGAAGAACTCCGCGTCAGCGCCGACCGCGCCCAGCTCACCTACCGCATCAACGCCGAGAAGACCCCAGCCACGGGCAGGACCCGCCGCTAAGGTCACCGGGGGGTTTCGCTCCGCCGGGCAGAGACTCCCGGGAGCAGATCACAGAACTACAATCTGCCAATCTGATCCACAACCTCATTTACCTTCGCCAGCGTGTCATCAATGCTGTCACCCGCGGCGATGACCTGTTGGTAGAAACTCCGGTCCGCGATCGGAAGATGCACGACCGACAGGCGGATGCCGGGGAGGTCGCCCGCAACCTCGTCGTTGCTTACGACATTCTGGAACCCGAGGTTGTCCAGCACGATGTGGACGTTGTTTTTAAGTTGCTCGACATCGCCGAAGGTCTCGGCAAGTTCCATCCGACGCGTGCGGATAAACAAGGCCATCACGCACCTCCAGTCCAGCTTTGGGGCCCAGCACCGCGACTTGCGCCGCTCAGTTTTCCGGTCTCACTGACCAACTATCGCCCTAGTCGTGGATGCTCCAGATCAGCCTAGCTTCAGTATGACCCTCGCACCCGCCGTCGCCACCGGAGCGAGTTCGGCGGCGCGCCAGCAGCCTGAGAATGAGAAGGGCACCCATGCCAAGAGCTCGTAACACGATCAAGCACGAGTCACCCCGACCGCCCTCGGACGGGGCACTCGGCCCGAACTGCCGCAGCGTCAGCCGTCCGCCTTCGCGACGCCGATCGGGCAGCTCACACCCGTCCCGCCGATGCCGCAGTAGCCCGTGGGGTTCTTGTCCAGGTACTGCCGGTGCCCCTACCCAGCGGGCAGTTCGGCCTCGATGAGGTCGGCCGCTCGCAGGGTGCCGCCCTCGGTGGCCATCTCCCGCTGGATGGCCGTGAGGCGGCGTCCCACCTCCGGGTCGGCGACGAGCGCGAGCACCGCCGCACGGAGCGTGGCGGCGTCCGCCTGGTCCATAGGTACGTGGCGGGCCACGCCGAGCTCCTGGAGCACGTCCGCATTGCCGAACTGGTCGACGGCCTGCGGGACGGCCACCATGGGCGTGGCGGTGGCCAGGCCCTCCTGGCTGCCTCCTGCGCCGGCGTGCGTGATGAAGGCGTCGGCCTGCTTCAGGATCGCCAACTGCGGTACCCACTGGTGCACTTCGACGTTCCCGGGGATCTCCCCGAGCTCGTCGGCGGTGACGTGCTTGCCCACCTGGAGCACGACGTGCCAGTCCGGCAGGTCACCGAACGCCTTGATGCACTCGCGGTAGAAACCGGGCTGCTTGGTGAAGGACGAGCCGAGCGAGACGAGCAGTACACGCTCGGCGTCCGTGGGCCGCTCCCATTCGCCCTGCGTCGTGCGGTCGCCCTGGCAGGCGCCGACAAAGGAGTGGACGCTCTCGTCGACCCGGTCGGCGTGCGGCTGCAGCGCCTTGGGGATGAGCACGATCGACCGGTCGGGGCGACCGACGAACGGGTCGGGGTGCTGCGTGATCCCGTTCTCCGCAAGCCAGTTGGTGAACTTCTCGTAGTACGCCCTGCCGCGCTCGGTCGCCCTGGCTTCCGCCCACATCGGCTCGGCAACCTCCTCCTCGTACCCTTCCCACGCGACGAGGTTCGGCGAGAGGGAGATCGCGGGCACGCCCCAGCGGTGAGCGAGGACACGCGCGGGATACGAGGTGATGTCGTGCAGCACCAGGTCCGGTTCGTCCCCTTGATACGCCTCGATGAGTTGCGGCAGTGCCTGGATCGCGTCGTCCAGGAACGGCTCGACGTTGTCGAGGAGCGTGGTCCCCCACGCCGACGGGTCGCTGTCAGGTGACGGCAGTGTCGTGCGGTACGGGACCGGCTCGGCGCCGGTCTCGGCAATCTCCTCCTGTAGGCGGGGTGGAATTGCGTACGTCACGCGGTGGCGTCGGGCGACGAGCTCCCGGATCACTTCGAGGCTCGGGTTCACATGCCCGTAGGCGGCAATGGAGAACATGGCGATATGGGCGCGCCCACCGTGCTTTGGGTTCGTCATGCCCTCACGCTAAGCGAGACGAAGCGTCTCGTTCAATTCTTTTTCAGGTTGCTGCTTCGTGAGGCGTCAGTCGCCTCAGGCCGGAGCTACCCCCACCGGGCAGGAAACGCCCGTCCCGCCGATGCCGCAGTAGCCCGTGGGGTTCTTGTCCAAGTACTGCTGGTGATAAGGCTCTGCCGCGTAAAACGGCCCCGCCGGGAGGATTTCCGTGGTGATCGTGCCGTAGCCCGAGCGCTGGAGCACCGATTGGTAGGCGGTGCGGGAGGATTCCGCCGCCGACTGCTGCGCGGGGGAGTGGGTGTAGATCGCCGAGCGGTACTGCGTGCCCCTGTCGTTGCCCTGGCGGAAGCCCTGGGTGGGGTCGTGGGACTCCCAGAAGAGCTTCAGGAGGGACTCGTAGGAGACGGCGGACGGGTCGAAGACGACGCGCACGGCCTCCGTGTGGCCGGTGAGGCCGCTGCACACCTCCTCGTACGCCGGGTTCGGCGTGTGGCCGCCCTGATAGCCGACCAGCGTCGTCCACACGCCCGGCGTCTGCCAGAACTTGCGCTCCGCGCCCCAGAAGCAGCCCAGGGCGAAGTCGGCCACGACCAGGCCCTCGGGGTAGGGGCCGGCGAGCGGATTGCCCAGGACCGTGTGGCGCTCGGGGAGCGCGAATTCCGGTTCCGGGCGGCCCTTGAGGGCCTCTTCCGGGGTCGGCAGGCGGGTTTCGTGGCGCGAGAACAGCATGGCGGCGGCTCCAGGGAGGTGGCGTCCTCCCTACAACGTACGAGAGGGGAGGCCGATTCCCGCCGCACTCAGCTCCGGCCGGACCGCTCCCAGCCGGCGACCGCGAGCGCCCGGTAGGTCGCGTACGCCGCGACCGGGTCCGCCTCGTACGACCACGGGACCGCCCCGATGTGCCCGTCGACCGCGCGCAGCTGCTCCATCGCCTCCCCGTACCGCTCCGTGCGGACCAGGAACCACGCCAGCAGATGGCGCACGTGCGGGAGCACGGGGTGATCGGCGGGCGCGTCCGCCACCGCGAACAGGGCGCCCTCGACCGCCTCGGAGACCACGGCACCGCGGAACGCCTCGCGGGAGAGCATGTCCGGCAGGTGGTCGTGGACGGCGAAGAGCGGGAGGGCCGGCAGCAGGCTGCCCGCAGGGGCCGACGCGGCGGCACGCCGGGCGAAGGTCTCGGCCTGCTCGCGCGAGCCGTGCCACTTCGCGCTCCAGTAGCGCAGGGCGGCCAGATGCGCCCCCATGTGATGTGGCGCGCGGCTGACGACCGTCTCCCAGAGGGACTGGAATTCCGCTTCGCTCGCGCCGAGCCCCCGCGCGACACCCAGCTGCACGATGTACGGCACGGGGTCGCCCGGAGCCAGCAGGGCGGCGTCCCCGCACACCGTGCGGGCCTCCTCCAGGATCATCCGGAAGTCCTGTGAGGACGGGTCGCGCATCGCCTGCTGGACGAGGAACTCCGCCTGCACCGCCGCGCCGCCCGCGTCCTTCGGCGCCACGACGCGCCAGTGCCGCAGCCAGATCCCGCCGGTGCCGGGCGTCTCGGCAAGCTCCTGGGCGGCGGCCCCCGCCAGGGTCTGCACGCGCTGCCAGCGCAGCTCGGGCTCGCTGGTGGCGTCCGTGCGGGCCAGCAGCTCCGCGGCGGGCTTCCAGTCCTGCGTGCGGCGCGCCTCCTCGACGGCCGCGAGCAGCTGCGGGTCGGGCCCCGGCAGCCGTACGTCCAGCTGCTCTGCGGGGACGAAGCCGTACGCCCCGGCGGGGTCGACGGCCGCCTCGTGCCCCTGGAGCACGTCCTGCCCGGCGCGCCTGCGGCGGAGCGCGGGGGCGACCAGGACGCCGCAGATCACGACGACGGCGAACAGGATGAACAGATACTCCATGGGCTTTCCTGACAGAACGGGGCAGAAACGGGAGAGGGGACGAGGGCGAGGACAGCGGCCCTATGAGTGACAACGCCGCAACCCCGCGGATCGTTCATCCTCCGGTTACAAATGACAGGAGTGTTCACGTGAACGGGGTACTACCCTCGGTGCAATGAGCGACCAGCACTCTTTTGAAACCCTCGCCATCCACGCAGGTCAGGAGGCGGATCCGCTGACCGGGGCCGTGGTCCCGCCCATCTACCAAGTCTCCACCTACAAGCAGGACGGCGTCGGCGGCCTGCGGAACGGCTACGAGTACAGCCGGAGCGCCAACCCCACGCGCACCGCGCTGGAGGAGAACCTGGCGGCGCTGGAGGGCGGCCGCCGCGGTCTCGCCTTCGCGTCGGGCCTGGCGGCCGAGGACTGCCTGCTGCGTACGCTGCTGTCGCCCGGTGACCACGTCGTCATCCCCGACGACGCCTACGGCGGTACGTTCCGTCTCTTCGCGAAGGTCGTCAGCCGCTGGGGCGTCGAGTGGTCGGTGGCCAACACCTCGGACCCGGCGGCGGTGCGGGCCGCGATCACGCCGCGCACGAAGGCCGTCTGGGTCGAGACGCCGTCCAACCCGCTGCTCGGCATCACCGACATCGCGGCCGTCGCGGGCGTCGCCCACGAGGCGGGCGCGAAGCTGGTCGTCGACAACACCTTCGCCAGCCCCTACCTCCAGCAGCCGCTGTCGCTGGGCGCCGATGTCGTCGTCCACTCCACCACGAAGTACATGGGCGGCCACTCCGACGTCGTCGGCGGCGCGCTCATCACGGCGGACACCGCGCTGGCCGACGAGCTGGCGTACCACCAGAACGCGATGGGTGCCGTCGCCGGCCCCTTCGACTCCTGGCTGACGCTGCGCGGCATCAAGACGCTCGCCGTCCGCATGGACCGGCACAGCGCCAACGCCGAGCGCGTGGCCGAGATGCTGGTGTCCCACCCGAAGGTGACCCAGGTCTTCTACCCGGGTCTGCCGGAGCACGCGCTGCACGAGGTCGCGGCCAAGCAGATGCGCGCCTTCGGCGGCATGGTGTCCTTCCGCGTCGCGGGCGGCGAGGCGGCCGCGGTCGAGGTCTGCAACCGCGCCCAGCTGTTCACCCTCGGTGAGTCCCTGGGCGGCGTGGAGTCGCTCATCGAGCACCCGGGCCGGATGACGCACGCGTCCACGGCCGGTTCCCCGCTGGAGGTCCCGGCCGACCTGGTGCGCCTGTCGGTCGGCATCGAGTCGGCGGACGACCTGCTGGCGGACCTGTCGCAGGCGCTCGGCTGACGGCGGGTTCCCGGCCGCGGTGGTGCCGTCCGCACCACCGCGGCCCGGCGGTGTCCTTCCGAAGGGCCGGAGAGCCTCGGAGGACGGCTACCAGCCGCTCAGCGGCGGCGCCACGTCCGCCGGCGGTGAGGCCCACGGCCGCGCCGTCGCCGCCCATACGCAGAAGGCCACCAGCGCTACCAGCAGCGCGCCCCATGCCACGGCCCGGAGCAACCGCCGTCTGCGCAGCAGGCGGCGGCCCCGCTCGGCCGCCCGCGGGGCGAGGTCCGGCGGGACCGCCGGATGCGGGCGTTCCAGCATCCGGCGTATCTCGTCCTCTTTACGGTCGTGCGGGCTCACGGCACACCCGAGGGCGTACGGCGGCTGCGCAGGACGGCCACCGCGCGCGTGCACAGCACGCGTACGCGCTCTGTCGGCAGGCCGAGGCAGGCCGCGACCTGTTCCTCGGCGACGCCTTCGTGGAGGCGCAGCACGAGCACCAGCCGCTCCCGCGGAGCGAGCCGTTCCAGGGTGCCGGGGGCGTGGCGGTAGCGCCGGGCGGAGCGCGCGAAGCGGACCGCGAGTTCCTGCCGGGCGTGCTCGTAGGGATCCTCGCCGCGCAGCCGGTCCCAGCAGGCGTAGGTGTCGGCCAGGGCGGCCGTCAGCAGCCGCTCGGCGGCCTCGTGCGGGCCCGTGCCGGGCAGGCCGGTGTCCCCGGTGAGCAGCACGGCGGTATGCAGCAGTCTGCCGCCCGCGCCCCCGACGAATGCCTCGAACTCCCGGGCGCGACGGCGTTCCCGGGCCGCCTGTCGCTCTCGCACCGCGCCTCCGCGCGCTCCCGTCCGTACGCACGAGGTCCGTGCGTATCGGGTCCGAGTGTCCCGGGTCCGTACGCATCAGCTCCGTACGCACCAGGAGAGAGCAGCCGGCGGCGTCCGGTCAAGAGGTCGTCAAGAGGTGGGTGCGACCGGCAGGAGCGCGTCGGAGAGCGCGGAGTTGAAGCGGGTGAGCAGGTTGCAGAAGGTGTTCCGCTCGTCCTCGGTCCAGCTCTGCGTGATGAGGGCCATCAGCTCGCGCCGCGAGGCGCGTACCTCGTCGAGGCGGGCCTTGCCGCGCGCGGAGAGCTGGAGGACGACGGCGCGGCCGTCCTCGGGGTGCGAGGTGCGCTTGACGAGGCCGGTGTCGACCAGCGGCGCCACCTGGCGGGTGACGGTCGAGGAGTCGATGCCCATGCCCGCGGCGAGCGCCTTGACGCCCATCGGGCCTTCCTGGTCGAGGCGGTTGAGCAGCAGATAGGCGGCGCGGTCCATGGAGTTGCGGACCTGGCCTACACCGCCGAGCCGGGTCTGTTCGGCGCGGCGGGCGAAGACGGCAACCTGGTGCTGGAGGACGTCGAGGACGCCTGGGACGAGGTCGGTCGTCATGTCCGAAGGGGTGGGCATGGCCTGGGGCTCACTTCGTGCGGCGGGCAGGGAATCGCTGAGGATTGGGGGACAGAGTACGCGGCCGGAAGGGCGCTCGTACGGGGCCTTGGCAAACCGCTCGGTATGCGGCGCTTGCGTGGTCCCGTACGCCTCGCCGTACGCCGTGCCGGTATGTCGCGCTGTATCCCTCCTGCGGCGGTCGTCACAGGTGCGAGCTGCGAGACTGGGCGGCATGGCTGCACGAGTTGGTGACGAGGACGGCCTCCGGGCGTCTCCCAAGTCCGACGTATCCGCCCTGCCGGGGGCGCTTCCGCCGATGTCCGGCACGTCCCTGCCCTCCGTCACGCTCGACGAGGTGCGCGACGCCCAGAAGATGCTCTCCGGGGTGGCCCGGACGACCGTGCTGGAGGGCAGTCGTTTCCTGTCCGGCCTGGTCGGGGCGCCGGTCCATCTGAAGTGCGAGAACCTCCAGCGGACCGGTTCCTTCAAGGTGCGCGGCGCGTACGCGCGCATCGCGGGGCTCTCCGAACAGGAGCGCGCGGCGGGCGTGGTGGCCGCCAGCGCGGGCAACCATGCGCAGGGCGTGGCCCTGGCCGCCGCGCTCCTGGGCGTGCGCTCCACGGTGTTCATGCCGGAGGGCGCGCCCCTGCCGAAGGTCGCCGCGACCCGGGAGTACGGCGCGGAGGTGCGTCTGTACGGGCAGATCGTCGACGAGACGATGCGGGCGGCGCAGGAATACGCGCGGGCGACCGGCGCGGTCTTCATCCACCCCTTCGACCACCCGGACGTCATCGCGGGCCAGGGCACGGTGGGCCTGGAGATCCTGGAGCAGTGCCCCGAGGTCCGCACGATCGTGGTGGGCATCGGCGGTGGCGGGCTGGCCGCGGGCATCGCGGTGGCGGTGAAGGCGCTGCGGCCCGACGTGCGGATCGTGGGCGTGCAGGCCGCGGGCGCGGCCGCCTACCCGCCCTCGCTGGCCGCGGGGCACCCGGTGTCGGTCGAGGCGCCGGTGACGATGGCGGACGGCATCAAGGTGGGCCGCCCCGGCGAGGTGCCGTTCCGGATCGTCGCGGAGCTGGTGGACGAGGTCCGTACGGTCTCCGAGGACGAGCTGTCCAGCGCGCTGCTGCTCTGCCTGGAGCGGGCGAAGCTGGTGGTGGAGCCGGCCGGGGCGAGCCCGGTGGCGGCGCTGCTCTCGGACCCCGGCTCGTTCGAGGGGCCCGTGGTCGCGGTGCTGTCCGGCGGCAATGTGGACCCGCTGCTGATGCAGCGCATCCTGCGGCACGGCATGGCGGCGGCGGGCCGCTATCTGTCCCTGCGACTGCGGCTGACGGACCGGCCAGGCGCGCTGGCCGCGCTCCTGGAGGTGCTCTCGGAGGTCGACGCCAACGTCCTCGACGTGAGCCACGTGCGGACCGATCCGCGGCTTGGGCTCACCGAGGCGGAAGTGGAGTTGCACCTGGAGACCAAGGGGCCGGAACACTGTTCCGAGGTCTCGGCGGCCTTGCGGGACGCGGGATATCTCGTCATGGACTGATCCGGTGAGGAGGTTCATTCACGGAGGAGGTTCATTCACGGGGCGGAATGACTACGGCGAACGTAAAATCGCGTAATACGTCATCCAAACGGGGAGAACCTCCATGCCAGGCGCTATTTTTGCCGAAGGCCTGGTCAAGACTTTCGGCGATGTCAGGGCTCTGGACGGCGTCGATCTCGACGTACCGGAAGGAACCGTTCTAGGACTGCTCGGCCCCAACGGCGCCGGCAAGACCACCGCCGTACGCGTGCTCACCACCCTCATCAAGCCCGACCGGGGAACGGCTGTGGTGGCGGGCATCGACGTACTGAAGAAACCCAACGAGGTCCGCCGCGCCATCGGTCTCTCCGGCCAATTCGCCGCCGTCGACGAATATCTGACGGGCCGTGAGAATTTGCGCATGGTGGGTCAGCTTTACCAGATGAGTTCCCGTGATGCGAAAGTGCGTGCAGGGGAATTGCTGGAGCGCTTCAATCTCGGTGATGCCGCGGACCGCATCGCCAAGACGTATTCCGGTGGCATGCGCCGCCGTCTCGACCTCGCCGCGGCCCTGGTGGTCAGCCCGCCCGTGATGTTCATGGACGAGCCGACCACCGGCCTCGACCCGCGCAACCGGCAGCAGCTGTGGGAGGTCATCCAGGAGCTCGTCGCCGGAGGCACGACCCTGCTGCTCACCACGCAGTATCTGGAGGAGGCCGACCACCTCGCGCACGACATCGCGGTGGTCGACCACGGCCGGGTCATCGCGCGCGGCACCTCCGACGAGCTCAAGGCCCGCACGGGCGGCGAGCGCGTCGAGGTCGTCGTGCACGCGCCCGAGCACATCACCGTCGCCGACGAAGTGCTGCGCGGCTTCGGCAAGGGCGACTCCAAGATCGAGGCACACACCCGCAAGGTCACCGCCCCGGTCTCCGGCGGCGCGAAACTGCTCGCCGAGGTCATCAGAGAGCTCGACGGGCGCGGCATCGAGATCGACGACATCGCGCTGCGCCGCCCGACCCTCGACGACGTCTTCATCTCGCTCACCGGGCACGCAGCCGTGTCCGACGAGGAGCAGGAAAGGAAGGAGGCGGCCTCGTGAGTACCCTCAGCGGCGCCGCTGCCAGGCCCGTGACGCCCGGGGCGCTCGGTGGCGTCGGCCAGTCCGTGCGCGACTCCCTGGTCGTCGCCAGGCGCAATCTGATCCGGATGGCGCGGATCCCGGAGGTGGTCATCTTCGGGCTGATCCAGCCGATCATGTTCGTGGTGCTGTTCAGCTACGTCTTCGGCGGCTCGATCGCCGTCGGCGGCAACACCGACCCGTCGGCCTACCGCCAGTTCCTCATGGCGGGCATCTTTGCCCAGACCGTGACATTCGCCACGGCGGGCGCGGGCGCGGGCATCGCCGACGACATGCACAAGGGCCTCATCGACCGCTTCCGCTCCCTGCCCATGGCCCGCGGGGCCGTGCTCACCGGCCGCACGCTCGCCGATCTGGTGCAGACCGCGCTGACGCTGGTGGTGCTGGCGGTCGTCGCGGTGATCGTGGGGTGGCGGACGCACGCGGGCATCCCCAAGGCGGTGGCGGGCTTCGCCCTGCTGCTCCTGCTCGGATACGCCTTCTCCTGGATCGGCGCCCTGATCGGGCTGTCCGTGCGCACCCCGGAGGCGGCCACCTCGGGCGGGCTGATCTGGCTCTTCCCGCTGACCTTCATCTCGAACGCGTTCGTGCCGTCCGACAACATGCCCACCGTGCTGCGCGACATCGCCGAGTGGAACCCCTTCAGCGCGACCGTGCAGGCGGCCAGGCGGCTCTTCGGCAATCTGCCGGACGGCTATCCGGTGCCGTCCGCGTGGCCGATGCAGCACCCGGTGTGGGCCTCGCTGATCTGGTCGGTGGTGATCATCGTGGTCTTCCGGACCCTGTCGGTGCGGAAGTACCGCTCGGCCACGGCCTGAGGCCCCGCTGTTCGAGGCCCCGAAGTTCGAGGCCCCGCCGAAGACGCGGCCTGTGAGCGGGGTGCGCGGCCCGCGGCATGCGAAGGGCCCCGGATCCTCGAGGATCCGGGGCCCTTCCGAGCGGGCTCAGCCCTGGTACGGCTTGGCGTCCAGGATGCGGACCTTGGCCTTGCGGCCGTTGGGCAGCTCGTACTCCGCGTCGGCGCCGATCTTCTTGCCGTTCACGCCGGTGCCCAGCGGGGACTGCGGGGAGTAGGTCTCGATGTCCGAGCTCGCGTACTCCCGGGAGGCCAGCAGGAAGTCCAGGGTGTCGTCCGGGTCGCCGTCGAAGGCGATGGTGACGACCATGCCGGGAGCGACCATGCCGTCCGCCGCCGGAGCCTCGCCGACCTTGGCGTTCTCCAGCAGCTGGGTGAGCTGGCGCACACGGAGCTCCTGCTTGCCCTGCTCCTCCTTGGCCGCGTGGTAACCGCCGTTCTCTCGCAGGTCACCCTCCTCGCGGGCCGCCGCGATCTTCATCGCGATCTCGGTGCGAGCGGGACCAGACAGGTACTCCAGCTCGGCCTTGAGCTGGTCGTACGCCTCCTGAGTCAGCCAGGTGACGTTGTCGCTGGTCTGGGTCACAGGTGCTCCTCGTCGGTACTGGGGAAAAACTTGGGGATACATCGGGGATACAAATGAACGCCCTACTCAGAAGGGTGCACCTTCAAAGGTGGGCGAAACCACGAGCCTAACAATTAGGTCCGGAAAGGGGGAAGAAGCTGCGGGGAGGAACCGCGCAAGAAACGCGTCAACGCAGGTCAAAGAGGGTCTCAGGGGCCGTGGCCGCCCTGGCGGCCACGCCGTGTCCCGGACCCGCGGCGTACGACGCCCCGCCCGGCGACGCGCCCGGCACCCCGCCCGGCACCGTGCCCGCGGCGGCCGGCCGCGGAGCTACTTGCTCGTGCAGCCCTCGAGCTCGGTGGCGGCCGCGTGCTGGGTGGTGCGCATCGTGACCCGCTCGGTGAAGTGCTCCTCGCCGCGGTCCAGCCGGACGTCCATCCGGCCGACCTCGGAGCCGTCGCTGCCCAGCGAACGCAGGGTGCACACGCCGACGTCGTTCTTGCCCTTGCGGACCTCGAGCACCGCCTGCACGGTGGTGTCCGACATGGGCTTGGAGCGGATCAGCTGCGCGCTGACATCCGTCTTGGTGACGTAATGCACACCGAACCAGATGAGCAGGCCGGCCAGCGCCGTACCCAGCACCGCACCGACGATCTTGAGCTGGCGGTCCGCACGCCGGTCGGCCGACCGGCCGTAACGGCCCTCGGGGAGTCCCTCGCGCGCCGCAGCCATGGTCTTCCTCCTGCCCGGGGACCGGCTCCGTCGTCCGGAATGAAACGTCTCCCTCTTCGGTCACTATAGGAGGCGCCCCGAAACACCGATAAGACGGGCCATGACCAGTGACTGAGGATCAAGCCTTGACTGAGCAGCTGCGACTGATGGCCGTGCACGCCCACCCCGACGACGAGTCGAGCAAGGGCGCGGCCACGATGGCCAAGTACGTGTCCGAGGGGGTGGACGTGCTGGTCGCGACCTGCACGGGTGGTGAGCGCGGCTCCATCCTCAACCCCAAGCTTCAGGGCGACCCCTATATCGAGGAGCACATCCACGAGGTCCGCGCCAAGGAGATGGACGAGGCGCGCGACATCCTCGGCGTGAAGCAGGAGTGGCTGGGCTTCGTGGACTCCGGGCTGCCCGAGGGCGACCCGCTGCCCCCGCTGCCCGAGGGCTGCTTCGCGCTCCAGGACGTCGACGAGGCGGCCGGCGCGCTGGTGAAGCTCATCCGTGAGTTCCGCCCACACGTGATCACCACGTACGACGAGAACGGCGGCTATCCGCACCCCGACCACATCATGACCCACAAGATCTCGATGGTGGCCTTTGAGGCGGCGGGTGACCCCGAGCGCTACCCCGAGGCCGGCGAGCCCTGGCAGCCGCTGAAGCTCTACTACAACCAGGGCTTCAACCGGCCGCGCACCCTCGCCCTCCACGAGGCGCTCCTGGCGCGGGGCTTGGAGTCCCCGTACGGCGAGTGGCTGGAGCGGTGGCACAAGATGGGCCGCGAGCGGACCCTGACCACCTATGTGCCCTGTGGTGACTTCTTCGAGATCCGCGACAAGGCGCTGATCGCGCACGCCACGCAGATCGACCCCGACGGCGGCTGGTTCCGGGTGCCGCTGGACCTCCAGCGGGAGGTCTGGCCCACCGAGGAATACGAGCTGGCGAAGTCTCTCGTCGGGACATCCCTCCCCGAGGACGACCTCTTCGCGGGCATCCGCAACAATTGACCCCATGATGAGCGCGACTGTCTCCCTCGCCGCCACCCACTTCGTGCCGCTCGCAGCCGATGACCTCGACAAGAACAAGGTCACCCCCGGCGTGCTCGGCTTCATCGTCTTCGCTCTCCTCGGCGCCGCCGTGTGGATGCTGATGAAGAGCATGAACAAGCACATGAAGAAGGTCGCCTTCGAGGAGATCCCGGAGGGCGCGGCCGCGATGGCCGCGGCCCCGGCATCCGCTTCGGCCCCGGCGGCCCGCGGTGGGGCCAAGGGTGGCGACAAGGGCGGCGACAAGGGCGGCGACGCCGCCGAGAGCTGACGGTCAGCTGTCACGGGACAGCACCGCCATGACCTCCCGGGCACGGCGGCCCGGCACCATGCCGAGCCGCCATGCCTGCCATCCCGCTTCCGGCTCGACACCGCGCTCCAGCAGCAGGGCGTACGCCTCCGCGCAGTCCTCCAGCGCGGGATCCGTCGCCCAGTCCGCGGACCGCAGCTCCCGCCGCAGAACCTCCAGCTCCTCCTGCGCCACCGCCGTGCCCACCACCGAGCCGCCGGGCGAGGCGAACGGCAGCAGCGTGCACCGCAGGAACCGGGCCCAGGCCGCGCCCCGCCGGTCGTCGTACCCCGAGAACAGCCGCTCCGCCTCCGCCACCAGCTCCAGCGCGGCCCCGGCGCGGCCGTTGCCCGCGTCGACGACGGCCAGCTCCACGCACGACCACGCCTCCCCGTGCGGCACGCCCAGCCGCTGGAAATCCGTCCGCGCCTCCTGGAACAGCTGCCGGGCGAAACCGCTGTTGCGCAGATTCCCCGTCTGGGTCGCCCGCTGGTCACGGGTCAACCGCGCCGCGTGGTGCCGGGCGCAGGCCAGGCCGTAGGCGTCCCTCATCCGGTTGAACATGGTGCGCGCCCGCTCCAGCGCGCGCAGGGCCGCCGCCCGGTCGCCGCTCTCCTCCAGCGACAGGCCCAGGTAATACAGCGACCAGGCCTCGCCGCGGGCGTCGTCGTTCTCCCGGTGCCGGGTCGCCGCGCGGTCCAGCTGCTCCACCGCCGGGCCCGGGTCACCGGCCACCAGCCGGGCCCGCGCCAGCTGGGTCAGCGCCCATGCCTCGCCGCGGCCGTCCTGCGTGCGGCAGTAGAGCTCCTGGGCCTCGCGGAAGTCGGCCTCGGCCCGCCCGACCTGGCCCATCCGCAGCCGCACCTGGCCCAGCTGGAAGTGCGCCCACGCCTGCCCGTGCAGGCTCTCGCTCTCCCGGTGCAGCTCCAGTGCCTCGGTCAGCAGCTCCAGTGCCGGCGCTATCCCGCCGCGGTCGCGCTCCACGGCGGCCAGCGCGTGCAGAGTCCACGCCCGGTCCCCGCTCAGCTCCCGCCCGCCCTGGAGGGCGAGCGCCTCCCGCAGCTTCTCCGTCGCCTCCCGCAGCTGGCCCTGGTGCTGGAGCGTGACGCCCAGATCGCGCAGGGCCCGCGCGGCGCCCGCCGGGTGCTGGGCGTCGAAATACAGATCCACGACGGACGAGAGCGTCGTACGCGAGGTGTCCAGCTCGCCCAGCTGCCGGGCCGCGATGCCCGTGCGCCACTGCACCGAGCGGACCAGCAGGCCACGGTCGGCCTCCTGGGTCAGCTCGCTCAGCTCACCCAGGCGGTAGAGGTCGCCGCGCAGCAGGCAGTAGTCGCACAGCGCGCCCAGCAGGTGCAGCACCGCCGCCTGGTCGACGCCCTCGGTGTGCCGCAGGGCTGCGGTGATGAAGCTCGATTCGTCGTCCAGCCAGCGCAGCGCCGCGTCCAGCGAGGTGAAGCCGTGCCCGCCGGCCGCGCCCTTGACGAAGATGTCGGCGCGCGTGGAGGTCTTGCCGTCGACCATCCGGATCACGGAGTCCGCCAGCTCCGCATAGCTGCGGATCAGCCGCTCCTGCGCCGCGCTCAGCTCGGCCGGGCCCTCCTCCTCGTGCAGCCGCGCGTGCGCGAAGGACCGCACCAGGTCGTGCATCCGATACCGGCCGGCGCGGACCTGCTCGATCAGCCCCGCGCGGGCCAGCGCCGCCAGCTCCCGCCCGGCCTCCCGCTCGTCCTGCGCGAGCAGCGCCGCTGCCGCGGCCGCGCCCAGTGACGCCCGGCCCGCCAGCGCCATCCGCCGCAGCAACTCCCGGGCGCTGTCGCTCTGGTCGATATAGCGCAGCCACAGCACGCGCTCCACCGGGTCGTCCTGCCCGGACGCCGCGAGCTCCGCGGCCAGCAGGTGCGGCGCGCGCCCGCCCAGGGCGGAACCCGCCACCCGCAGGGCCAGCGGCAGCCCACCGCACAGCTCACGCACCCGCGCCAGGGCCTTCTCGTCGTACGGAACGGCCTGCGGCTCCTCGGACGCCGCCCGCAGGAGCTCCTCCGCGCCCGCCCCGTCCAGCGGGCCGACCGGCAGCTCGTGCACCCACGCGTCCAGGCCGGGCGGCAGGGCCAGCGGGGCCCGCGCCGTGACCAGGATCAGGCTCTCGGACCGCTCGGGGATCAGGGTGCGGACCTGCTCCGCGTCGGAGGCGTCGTCCAGCACCACCGTCACCGGCAGTCCCGTCAGGTGCTGGTGATAGAGCTCCGAGAGCCGTTTGAGCTGCTGCTCGTGGGAGGACCGCTCGCGGAAGAGCAACTGGTCCCGCGGGGCGCCGAGCCGGTTGAGCAGGTGCAGCAGCGCGTCCCGGGTCGGCAGCGGCGGTTCCTCGGACTCGCCGCGCAGATCCACCACGCACGCACCGCGGAACTGATCGCGCAGATGGTGCGCGGCACGGACCGCGAGCGTGGAGCGCCCCGCGCCCGGCGGCCCGTGCAGGACCACCACCGTCGGCCTGGTCTCCGTGCTCGCCCGTGCCTGCTGCACCCACTGGGTGATCCGCGCGAGGTGCTCACGACGGCCCGCGAAAGGGCCCACCGCTTCCGGGATGTGGTCGAAGGAGTGCTCCAGCACGCTGCGCCGCCGGGCGGCCGCGCTGCGGTCCGCGCCGCGCAGCACCGGGCCCCGGCCCGTGCCGTCCGCGCCGGGCCGCCCCGTCGTCCGCCCGCCGCCGCCCGCACGCGTCGCCGCCGACAGCATCCGCTGCTGATCCAGGAACGGCCGCACCCCGCGCACCTCGACCGCCGTCAGCCACGCCAGCCTCAACTGCTGCGCCCCGCCGGGCTGCCCCCGCAGTCCGGCCCGCCGGTGCGCGGCCGGCCAGTGCCCGGCGGTCAGCTTGAGCACCGTGGTCGCCGAACCCGCCGCCGCCACCGTGACGCCCGCGCCCAGCGCCGTGCCCGACGACGTGCCGTAGCCGAGGTCGGCGACGGCCGCCGCGACCGCGGTCACCGCGGTGACCAGCGCCGGGGTGGCCAGCGCCGAACGGGTGAGACCGGCCGTCAGCGGCCGCCGGGCCGCGGCCTCCTCGTCGAGCGCGCGCACATACGCCTCGTACTCCTCGGTGGCCCTGGCCGCTATCGCGTCGAGCTCCGCCTTCGCGCGGCGCAGCAGGGCCGCACCATCGGCGGCCCCACCCGAATGGCGGACCTCCTCCTCCACCATCCGCCCCAGCAGGCCCTCGACTTCCGTACGGTGACTGTCCTTCAGAACGGCCCGCACTCCCGCCATGGTTTCCCCCTCCACCAGCGATCGCTCTGTGCTCAAGCGCTCCGTGTCCCAAGTCTTCCGTCTCGGCGAGATTTCCGGCAGCCCTGTGGATAACTCATCATCGGGTCCACTTGGGGAAGGATGGGGGACATGCCGAACCGCCTGGCGCATGAGACGTCCCCCTACCTCCTCCAGCACGCCGAGAACCCGGTCGACTGGTGGCCGTGGTCGCCCGAGGCATTCGAGGAGGCGCGGCGCCGCGATGTGCCCGTGCTGCTGAGCGTCGGGTATTCGAGTTGTCACTGGTGTCATGTGATGGCTCATGAGTCCTTCGAGGACACGGAGACCGCCCGTTTCCTCAACGAGCACTTCGTCTCCGTGAAGGTGGACCGCGAGGAGCGGCCCGACATCGACGCCGTGTACATGGAGGCCGTCCAGGCCGCCACCGGCCACGGCGGCTGGCCCATGACCGTCTTCCTCACCCCCGAGGCCGAGCCCTTCTACTTCGGCACCTACTTCCCGCCCGCGCCCCGGCACGGCTCCGCGTCGTTCCCCCAGGTCCTGGAGGGCGTACGGGCCGCGTGGGCGGACCGCCGCGCGGAGGTCGGGCAGGTCGCGGGCCGGATCGTCCGTGACCTGTCCGAACGCACCCTCACCCTCGGCATGGCCGAGGGGAAGGACGGCGCGCACCCGCCCGCCGCCGAGGACCTCCACCAGGCGCTGATGGGCCTGACCAGGGAATTCGACGCCGTGCGCGGCGGGTTCGGCGGCGCGCCGAAGTTCCCGCCGTCCATGACCCTGGAATTCCTGCTGCGCCACCACGCCCGCACGGGCTCCGAGGCCGCCCTCCAGATGGTGCAGGCCACCTGCGAGGCGATGGCGCGCGGCGGGATCTACGACCAGCTCGGCGGCGGCTTCGCGCGGTACGCGGTGGACGCCACCTGGACGGTGCCGCACTTCGAGAAGATGCTCTACGACAACGCCCTGCTGTGCCGCGTCTACGCGCACCTGTGGCGGGCGACGGGATCGGACCTCGCGCGGCGCGTGGCCCTGGAGACCGCCGACTTCCTCGTCCGTGAAATGCGCACCGACCAGGGCGGTTTCGCGTCCGCGCTGGACGCGGACAGCGCGGTGGCCGACGGTTCCGGCGCACACGCGGAAGGGGCGTTCTACGTCTGGACCCCCGCGCGGCTGCGGGAGGTCCTGGGCGAGGAGGACGCGCTGCTCGCGGCCGCCCACTTCGGTGTCACCGAGGAGGGCACCTTCGAGGAGGGCGCCTCCGTCCTGCAACTGCCCGACCGCGAGCAGCTCTTCGACGCCGGGAAGCTCGCGTCGGTGCGGGCCAGGCTGCTGGCGGCGCGCGAGCAGCGGCCCCGGCCCGGCCGTGACGACAAGGTCGTGGCCGCGTGGAACGGCCTGGCCATCGCCGCGCTCGCCGAGACCGGCGCGTATTTCGACCGCCCGGATCTCGTCCAGGCCGCGACGGACGCCGCCGACCTGCTCGTGCGCACCCACATGGACTGGCACGCGCGGCTGTTCCGCACCTCCCTGGACGGGACGGCGGGCACCCACGCGGGTGTCCTGGAGGACTACGCGGATGTCGCCGAGGGCTTCCTGGCGCTCAGCGCGGTCACCGGCGAGGGCGTCTGGGTCGACTTCGCGGGGCTGCTGCTGGACACCGTGCTGATCCACTTCACCGGTGCGGACGGCAGTCTCTTCGACACCGCCGACGACGCCGAGACGCTCATCCGCCGCCCGCAGGACCCCACCGACACCGCCACCCCCTCCGGCTGGACCGCCGCCTGCGGCGCGCTGCTGACCTACGCCGCGTACACCGGCAGCGGCGCGCACCGGGAGGCGGCGGAGCGCGCGCTCGGTGTCGTACGGGCGCTGGGGCCGCGTGCGCCGCGCTTCATCAGCTGGGGGCTGGCGGTCGCAGAGGCGCTGCTCGACGGGCCGCGGGAGGTCGCGGTCGTCGGCCCGGAGGACCATCCGGCCACCCGTGAACTGCACCGTACGGCCCTGCTGTCCACCGCGCCGGGGCTGGCCGTGGCGGTCGGCGCCCCGCCCGCGGACGGTGACGCGGCGGGCGCCGAGGTGCCGTTGCTGGCGCACCGGACGCTGCTCGACGGCCGCCCGGCCGCCTATGTGTGCCGTGCCTTCACCTGTGAGGCGCCGACGAGCGATCCGGAGGTGCTGGGGGAGCGTCTGGCGGGGGAGGCGTGAGGGCCGTCAGAGGGTGAGGCCGCGGTCCAGGACGTCCAGGGTGCGGGTGATGAGCGTGATGAGGTCTTCCCGCTGGTCCTGTTCGACCCAGTACATGAGGGCCTCGTGCATCGCTCCGAGGATCGCGCTGGTGACGACCCGCAGCTCCATGTCGTCCGCGTCGCGCCCGGAGCGTTCGGCGAGGACGGAGCACAGCATCCGGGCCGTCCGGCCCATGCCCTCGGCCTGCCGGCCGCGCAGGGAGGGCACTTCGCGCACGAGCCTGGTGCGCTGCCTGAGCTCGGCGATGTCGTTGTCCATGATGTGGCGCATGGCCTCCAGGACGCCTTGCCGGATGGCCTCGACCGGGGGCTCCTCGGCGGGCCGGGCCCGGATGGCGGCCTCCATCACCGGGTCGTACTCGTCCGAGAGGACGATGTCCTCCTTGGTGGGGAAGTAGCGGAAGACGGTGCTGGGGGAGACGTCCGCGGCCTCGGCGATCCGGTCGATCGGGGTCGCGTCGTACCCCTGCCGCTCGAAGAGCAGGTAGGCGGCGCGGCGGATCGCCTGACGGGTCTGGATCTTCTTCCGCTCACGCAGCCCGAGCCGGGGCTCGGACGGCACGGCGGACGAGGTGTTCGCGGGGGCCATGCCTGCATTCTCGGGCATCGGCATTCCCGGGGACCACAGCGTGGGCGCGGGCGGCGGACCGGCCGGGGCGGGCGGGAAAGGAGTGGCTGTCCATCGCTGTGGATCTTTGATGCCACGTTGATTGTCAGTGGGGTATGTGACGCTGGGTGCTGGGCAGGGGTGGAATCAGTGAGGAAGTGAAGGGGGTGGCGGCCGTGCTGGCCGTGATGAAGCTGCTCGCCGTGCTGACGGGAGCGCTGTGCGTCGGGGGCTATGTGATCGTCGGCGAGCTCGCCGTGCTGCTGGTGGTGCTGGCCGGCGTCGGTGGCCTGACATGGCGAGTGGCCGTGGCATCGAGGCCACGGCCACTGGGTGCGGCGGGTGCGGTGCGCGCCGCGCGCCCCGCCCGGGGACGCTCAGGCGTGCGAATAGGCGACGAGCGAGATGCCCACGTAGTGGACGACGAAGGCCGCCAGCGTCAGTGAATGGAAGACCTCGTGGAAGCCGAACCAGCGCGGCGACGGATTGGGGCGCTTGATCCCGTAGATCACGCCGCCCGCACTGTAGAGGAGGCCGCCGACGATCACGCAGATGAGCACCGCGATGCCGCCCGTGCGCAGGAAGTCGGGGAGGAAGAAGACGGCGGCCCAGCCCATGGCGATGTAACAGGGGGTGTAGAGCCAGCGCGGCGCGCCGACCCAGAAGACGCGGAAGGCGATGCCCGCGGCCGCCGCCGCCCACACCGCCCACAGCAGCACCTGCCCCCGGCCGCCGGGGACGAGCAGCATGGTCAGCGGGGTGTAGGTGCCCGCGATGATCAGGAAGATGTTGGCGTGGTCGAGGCGGCGGAGCACGGCGTTGGCGCGTGGGCTCCAGTTCCCGCGGTGGTAGAGCGCGCTGATGCCGAAGAGCAGGCATGCGGAGAGCACGTAGACCGCGCAGGCGATCCGGCCGCGGGTGCTGTCGGCGAGCGCGGTCAGGAAGACGCCGGAGATCAGCACGGCGGGGAACATCCCGGCGTGCAGCCAGCCGCGCAGCCGCGGCTTGACGGGGGCGGCGGAGGAGTCGGGCGTGCCGTCGGCGGACGCCGCGACGGCCGTCGCGGCCGCTGTCGGCCCGTCGGAAGCGGAGGGTGCGGCAGGGGGTGCGGCGGCCGCTGCGCCGGCGGAGGCGGGGCGCGCGGGAGGCGCTGCGTCGGGCGCGGAAGTCATGGCCGCCATGCTACCTACGCAACCGTAAGTTACGGATCAGTATCACGTGGCGATGGTCACGGGGGTGCCCCCTGGACAGAACGGAATCCGAGTCGGATGATCAAATGAGTGCGGGCGGCACCGGATGAGCGGTCACGAAGCGTCTGGGTCGCAGCCCCCAAGGGGCAATCCATCCAGGGAACATCCAAAGAAGCGGACCGCGCCGTCGGAGCAGCTGCCGCGGCCTGGCCCGTCAACCCTCAACTTCTACGCCGGGGCAGCGTGGTTTCCGGCGGGACGGAGCGATCGTGGCGCGCAGCAATGCGGCTCCCACCACCCTCACCAACCACCAGGAGCTGATCTCCTGGGTCGACGAGATCGCCGCCCTCACGGAGCCGGACCGGGTGGTCTGGTGCGACGGTTCCGAAGCCGAGTACGAGCGCCTGTGCGAGGAGCTCGTCGCCAAGGGCACGTTCAGGAAGCTTGACCCGGTCAAGCGCCCCAACTCGTACTACGCCGCCTCCGACCCCAGCGACGTGGCCCGCGTCGAGGACCGCACGTTCATCTGCTCCGAGAAGGAGGAGGACGCCGGCCCGACCAACCACTGGAAGGCCCCCGCCGAGATGCGGGAGATCTTCGCCGGTGAGCAGGGCATCTTCCGGGGCTCGATGCGCGGCCGCACGATGTACGTCGTGCCGTTCTGCATGGGCCCGCTCGGCTCGCCGCTGTCCGCGATCGGCGTCGAGATCACCGACTCCGCCTACGTCGCCGTGTCGATGCGCACCATGACCCGCATGGGCCAGGCCGTGCTCGACGAGCTCGGCACCGACGGCTTCTTCGTCAAGGCCGTCCACACGCTCGGTGCCCCGCTCGCCGAGGGTGAGGCCGACGTGCCGTGGCCGTGCAACACCACGAAGTACATCTCGCACTTCCCCGAGGACCGCGAGATCTGGTCCTTCGGCTCCGGCTACGGCGGCAACGCCCTGCTGGGCAAGAAGTGTTACGCCCTGCGCATCGCCTCCGTCATGGCGCGCGACGAGGGCTGGCTGGCCGAGCACATGCTCATCCTCAAGCTGACCCCGCCGCAGGGCGAGTCGAAGTACGTCGCCGCCGCCTTCCCCTCGGCCTGCGGCAAGACCAACCTCGCCATGCTGGAGCCCACCGTCTCCGGCTGGACGGTGGAGACCATCGGCGACGACATCGCCTGGATGCGCTTCGGTGACGACGGCCGCCTCTACGCCATCAACCCCGAGGCCGGATTCTTCGGCGTCGCGCCCGGCACCGGCGAGCACACCAACGCCAACGCCATGAAGACCATGTGGGGCAACTCCGTCTTCACCAACGTCGCCCTCACCGACGACAACGACGTCTGGTGGGAGGGCATGACCGAGGAGCAGCCCGCGCACCTCACCGACTGGAAGGGCAACGACTGGACCCCGGCCTCCGGGACCCCGGCCGCCCACCCCAACGCCCGCTTCACCGTGCCCGCCTCGCAGTGCCCGATCATCGCGCCCGAGTGGGAGGACCCCAAGGGCGTCCCGATCTCCGCGATCCTCTTCGGCGGCCGCCGCGCCTCGGCCGTCCCGCTGGTCACCGAGTCCTTCGACTGGCAGCACGGCGTCTTCCTCGGGGCCAACGTCGCCTCCGAGAAGACCGCCGCCGCCGAGGGCAAGGTCGGCGAGCTGCGCCGCGACCCCTTCGCCATGCTCCCCTTCTGCGGGTACAACATGGGCGACTACATGGGCCACTGGCTCGAGGTCGGCCGGGACGCCGCGCGGAAGGGTGCCGCCGCCAAGCTGCCGAAGATCTACTACGTGAACTGGTTCCGCAGGGACGCGGAGGGCCGGTTCGTGTGGCCGGGCTTCGGCGAGAACAGCCGGGTCCTGAAGTGGATCGTCGAGCGCCTGGACGGCACGGCCGAGGGCGTCGAGACGCCGATCGGCATCCTGCCGACGAAGTCCGCGCTGGACACCGCCGGTCTCGACCTCGACGACGCCGACCTGGACTTCCTGCTCAGCGTCGACAAGGACGTCTGGCGTGAGGAGGCGTCCCTGATCCCCGAGCACCTCAACACCTTCGGTGACCACACCCCGAAGGAGCTGTG
This sequence comes from Streptomyces sp. NPDC001407, assembly GCF_042895325.1. Classification (NCBI taxonomy): domain Bacteria; kingdom Bacillati; phylum Actinomycetota; class Actinomycetes; order Kitasatosporales; family Streptomycetaceae; genus Streptomyces; species Streptomyces sp. NPDC001407. The sequence goes on along the minus strand of NZ_JBIAWF010000001.1, from coordinate 706,120 downwards.
GGACGAGTACCGCGCCCTGGTCAAGCGCCTGGGCTGATGTCCCGCCCGCCCCGGGCTTCCGGGGCGGGCCACCGCCACCATGCGGCCCCCCTCACCGCACATCTGACAGACCGCCAGAAGATCAGTGTCCCCTGCATGCTGTTACATTTCCGGTAAGCGTGTCCGGAAATAAGGCCAATGGCACGCACGTCTGCCTGTGGGGGGCTTTTTCGTCATGTCGCTTTTCAGACGCTCCACCTCCGTCCCGCTCGTCCTGGCGCTCGGCGCCGCCGCGCTCACCCTGGCCGCACCCGCGCAGGCCGACCCGGGCCCCGCCGCCGACACGGTGACGAAGCTGCCGGTCAGGTCGTACGGCCAGATGGTGGTCGACGAGGCCAACCAGCACGTCTTCATCACGGAGAGCAGCAACTCCGGCACCGCCGCCGAGAAGCTGCTCGTCTACAACTTCCGGGGCGAGCTGGTCAAGACGCTGGACGACGTCGCGTCGGCCACCGGGATGACGCTCGGCGCGGACGGGCGGAGCCTGTACGTCGCCGTGTACGGCGGGGTCTACGAGTACGACACCGCGACGCTCACCAAGAAGATCAAGAACTACTTCCCGTGGGCGGGCTGCGACCGGCAGATCGCCCTGTCCGGCGACAAGCTCTGGTACACCCAGCAGCACTCTTCCGGCCAGAGCTGCGCCGACGGCGACTTCGAGCTGTGGAACGTCAAGGGGCCGGCGGACAACGAGACCCACGAGCGGGACTTCAAGTACGCCATCAACGGCCCCATGCGCATCGCCACTTCGCCCAAGCTGCCCGGCAAGATGGTCCTGGGCACGGACGCCACCCGCGCCAACCCCAACCCGGCGCTCTACCTCCTCGACGTCTCCGGCGAGAAGATCAAGATCGAGCGTCAGCGGTTCTTCGCGCTGGGCTCCTCCGCCGCGGGACTCGACCTCAAGGACATGGCGTTCACCCCCGACGGCACCCGGCTGGCGGTCGCCGATGCCAAGGGCGGGCACCGCCTGCTGAACACCTCCGACCTCTCCGACGCCGCGCCCGGCTACCAGCCCGCCGACGGGGCGGTGCCCACCGCGGTGGCCTTCAGCGGTGACGGCGCGTACGTCGCCCGCGGCGCGGCCACCCCCGGCGGCGGTGCCGACCTCCTCGTGCAGAACGCCGACCCCGCCACCGGCACCCAGCAGCGCGCCTTCGCCTTCGACGGCACCGACCAGGGCGACGAGGTGGCCCAGCGCGGCCTCGCGTGGGGCGAGGGCGGTCGCACGCTCTTCGCCGTCACGACCGACGCCGGACACCGCGGCTACTGGCTGCGCGTCCTGCACGACCCGCAGCCGATGCGCGACGCACGTTTCGCCGGTGAGCTCGCGACCGGCACCCAGAAGCCCGTCGTCGGCGCCCAGTTGAAGATCAACGGCCGGCTGGAGCGGGACGGAGCCGCGCCCGTGAAGGTCACCGCCGTGCGCGAGGACGCCGACGGCAAGCACACGCTGGCCCCGGCGACGGTCGCGGAGGACGGCACGTTCACCGTCGAGGACACGCCCTCCCGCGTCGGCAGCGCCACGTACACCGTCTCCTTCGCGGGTGACGCCGCGCACCGGCCCGCCAAGGACGCCACTCTCACCGTCGAGGTGGCCAAGGCGGGCACGGCCGTCACCCTCGCCGCGCCCGAGCGCTCCCGCATCGGCCACACGCTGGACTTCACCGGGAAGCTGACGTCGAACGGCGCGCGGATCCCGGACGGGCAGCTCGTGACCGTGGTCCGCGAGACGCCGCTCGGCACGAAGATGCTGGGCACGGCGCCGGTCGCCGCCGACGGCACGTTCCACGTCGTCGACACGCCCTGGACGGCAGGTTCCACGACGTACACCGTCACCTGGAACGGCGGCGGTTCGCACGAGGGCTCCTCGGCGTCGGCCACCGTGAAGGTCGGCCTCCGCGGCTGACCGGGCGGAGCCGTACGGCCCACTCGCCTCGGGGGCGGGTGGGCCGTACGCCATCGGGGCCGCGTCAACCGCCAGATGACGCCATGTCACTCTTGCTGCCATGACCGACGACATACGCGACAAGGGCCTGCCGCAGCGCCTGTTGATCGCCGAGCGCGACGCCTTCATCCCGCTCCTGCGCCGTACCGCGCCGGATGCCTTCGAGCTCCGCACCGCGGGCTGCCCGGACTGGACCGTGCGGCAGGTGCTCGCGCACTGCCAGGCCGCGCTCGCCCGCATCATCGAGGACAGGCTGGAGCCCGGCGTGTTCTCGCCCGCCTCCAACGCCGCCGACGTGGCGGAGCGCGACGCGTGGCCGCTGGAACGGCTGGTGGACGAGCTCGAATCCGCCATGACCGAGGCCGGACCCGTGATCGCCGCACACGAGAACCGGAGGCTCGGCCTCGTCGCCCTCGGGGAGTGGGTGCACGCGGGAGACGTCCGCGACACCCTCGGGGAACCGGGCGCGTACGCCGCCTCCGACGACGCGGTGTTCGGCCTGCTCGCCTTCGCCACCCGCGTCCGCGAGGCCCCCTCGGTGCACGCCGAGCTGACCGACCGGGCGGAGCCGCTCGTCCTCGGCGCACCGGATCCACAGCGGGCACCCGCCCGGCTCGTCACCGACGTACCGACCCTGATCCGTCTCTACGCGGGACGGCCCCTGAACGGCGCGCACTTCGAACTGACCGGAGCGCAGCCGGAAGAGCTGAATATTTTCTGACCCGGGCGCGCGACGGCTGAGATCATGAGCGCATGAGTCTCGTCCTGTATCGCGTCTGCGCCCTTGCCACGCTCGTCGCCGGAGTGGTCCTTGGCCTCTGGATCGTCTTCGGCGAACCGCACGAGTGGGAGGGCAGCTTGAAGTTGCTGCGCTTCGGCCTGGGGCTGGCGGTGCTGGGCATGATAAGCGGCAGCGCGAAGCTGATGTTCCCGAGCGCCTCCGAGGAGCGCTGACTCCCGCACCCGGCGGGGTCGTTCACCCCGCGTCCGCGATGCCCAGCGCTGCCGCGTGGGCGCGCAGGCGCTCGGCCGCCAGTTCCGTGCCCGGGGCGTCCGCGCGGGACGTCGCCACGACCAGGGCCTGCCCGGCGAGGGTGTGGGCGCGCTGGTGGAGGGCGGCCACCCGGGACGGCGCGGCGCCGCCCGCCGTCGGGGTCGCCCGCAGCGGCGCGCGGCCGGCGCTCAGGGCCGTGATCCGGTCGGCCAGGCGCTGCGCCGCCTCGTCCAGCCCGGGCGAGGGGGTGAGCGCGCGGAGCTCGTCCGTCACGGTGAGGAGCGCGGTCAGGTGGCCCGCGAGCCTGATGTCCAGCTCCTCCTCGCGGGAGCGCCGCGGCGCGCGGGTCCTTCGGCACGGCTCGGCCATCGTGTGGACCGACTTCGTGCGGATCGGTTCGTACATGGATGGCCTCCTGCGTTCGCTGAGAAGGCCATCCTAACTTAGACGGCGTCTAAAGTTGTTTCGCTTACAGATCCAGTGTGGACTATGGCTGGCTGTAACCGTCCAGGAAGGTCCCGATCCGGGTCACGGCGTCCGCCAGGTCCGTGGCGTTCGGCAGGGTGACCAGGCGGAAGTGGTCCGGCTCCGGCCAGTTGAAGCCCGTGCCGTGCACCACCATGATCTTCTCGGCCCGCAGCAGGTCCAGCACCATCTGCCGGTCGTCCTTGATCTTGTAGACCTTCGGGTCGAGCCGCGGGAACGCGTACAGCGCGCCCTTCGGCTTCACGCACGTCACACCCGGGATCTGCGTCAGCAGGTCGTGGGCGACGTCGCGCTGCTCCAGCAGCCGGCCGCCCGGCAGCACCAGGTCCTTGATGGTCTGCCGCCCGCCGAGCGCCGTGGCCACGGCGTACTGCGCGGGCATGTTGGCGCACAGTCGCATGTTGGCCAGGATCGTCAGGCCCTCGATATAGCTCTCGGCGTGCGCCTTCGGGCCGCAGACCGCCAGCCAGCCGCTGCGGTAGCCCGCGACGCGGTACGCCTTGGAGAGGCCGTTGAAGGTGAGCGTCAGCAGGTCCGGCGCGATGGCGGCGGTCGGGGTGTGCGTCACGCCGTCGTAGAGGATCTTGTCGTAGATCTCGTCGGAGCAGACGATCAGATTGTGGCGGCGGGCGATCTCCGTCAGCCCGCGCAGCATCTCGTCGTCGTAGACCGCACCTGTGGGGTTGTTGGGGTTGATGATGACGATGGCCTTGGTGCGGTCGGTGACCTTGCGCTCGATGTCGGCGAGATCGGGCATCCAGTCCGACTGCTCGTCGCAGCGGTAGTGCACGGCCGTGCCGCCGGCCAGCGAGACCGACGCCGTCCACAGCGGATAGTCCGGGGCCGGCACGAGCACCTCGTCGCCGTCGTCGAGCAGCGCCTGCATCGACATCTGGATCAGCTCCGAGACGCCGTTGCCGAGATAGACGTCCTCGACGGACAGCTCGACGCCCTTGGTCTCGTAGTGCTGCACCACCGCGCGCCGCGCGGACAGCAGGCCCTTCGCGTCGCCGTAACCGTGCGCGTCGCCGACGTTGCGCAGCATGTCCTCGAGGATCTCGGGCGGGCACTCGAAGCCGAAGATCGCGGGGTTGCCGGTGTTGAGCTTGAGGATGCGGTGACCTGCCGCTTCCAGCCGCATTGCCTCCTCGAGCACCGGGCCACGGATTTCGTAGCAGACGTTGGCGAGCTTCGTTGACTGGATCACCTGCATGACGGCCACCTTACGGGGGCGTAAACGGGGTCGCGCGCGCTTTAACGCCGCCCGGGTCCGCCCCGGGCGGCCCCGCCGCGCCCTGGATCACGCGACCGGCGTGCGCCGGACCGTGCGCCCCGCGATCACATCCGTGCGCCTGCCGTCTTCCATTACAAAGCGCCCGTCAATCAGGACAAAAGGAATGCCGGTCGGAAGCGTCCTCGGGGCTTCGAAAGTGGCGCCGGCGGAGATCGCCCCCGGATCGAAGAGGACGAGGTCCGCGCGGTATCCCTCCCGCACGAGCCCCCTGTCGGGCAGCCTCAACCGCGCCGCCGGGCGCGACGTGAGATGCGCCACGCACTCCTCCAGCGACAGCACCCCGAGCTCGCGCACGTAGTGGCCGAGGTAGTGCGGGAACGTCCCGTACGCCCGCGGATGCGGCTTGCTGCCGTGCAGGATCCCGTCGCTGCCCGCCGTGTGCACGCGGTGCCGCATGATCGCCCGGACGTTCTCCTCGTGCCCCACGTGCTGGAGGATCGTCGGCCCCAGCCGGTCGGCGATCAGCAGCCGGCGCGCCGTCGTCCACGGCTCCTCACCGCGCAGCCGGGCCGTGGCGGCGACGGTGTGGCCGACGTGGTCGCCCAGCGCCGGATCCGTGACCCCGGAGATCTCGACGCTGTCCCAGTCGATCGGGACGCCATGGCAGCCGTCCGCGCCCACGGCCTCCATCGCATGCCGGATCCGCTCGGCGGCCGCGTCGTCCCGCAGCCGCGCGAGCGTCGCCTCCGGGCCGCCCTCGCTCGCCCAGCTCGGCAGCATCGCGGCGAGCGTGGTGCAGCCGGGGGTGTACGGATAGGTGTCCAGCGTGATGTCCGCGCCCTCGGCGAGCGCCTTGTCGAGGAGGGCCAACAGCTCGGGCGCGCGGCCCTTGTTGACCTCGAAGTTCATGGCGGCGTGCGCCAGGTGCAGCGCGCATCCCACGTCCCGCGTGAGGGTGATCATCTCCTCGTACGCGGCGAGGGCGCCCGCGCCGTACGAGCGGTGGTGGGGGCAGTAGTAGCCGCCGTACGCGGCCACGACCCGGCACAGCTCGGTCAGTTCTGCGTCGGTCGCATACATTCCGGGTGTATAGGTGAGCCCGGAGGAAAGCCCCACCGCACCCTGCTCCAGCCCTTCCGCCACGAGCCGCTTCATCCGCTCGGTCTCGGCGGGAGAGGCCGGACGGTCCTCCCAGCCGACCGCCATCGCGCGGACCGTGCCCTGGGGCACGAGGTAGGCGGCGTTGACGGCCGTGCCCTGGCGGTCGAGGCGGTCGAGGTATTCGCCCACTGTGCGCCAGTCGAAGTCGATGCCGTCCCCGTCACCGTTCCACCCGGTGATCTGCGTGCGGACCTCCGCGAGCGTGCGGTCGTCGACGGGCGCGTACGAGAGGCCGTCCTGCCCTATGACTTCGAGGGTGACGCCCTGCGCGGCCTTCGCGGTGTGCGCGGGGTCCTGGAGCAGGGCGAGGTCGGAGTGGGCGTGCATGTCGATGAACCCGGGCGCCAGCGCGAGGCCGTCGACGTCGAGGGTGCGGGGGGAAGTGGGGCGGTGGGGTTTTCCCTCGGGGTGGATTTCCTTGATGCGGCCTTCGGAGAGGGTGATGTCGGCTTTGTAGGCGGGGGTTCCTGTGCCGTCGATGATGGCGGCGTTCTGGATGAGGAGGTCCATGGGATACGCCTTTCGTTGTGGCGGGGGGGTTTGTTCCCCCGGCCGGTGCCTGCGGCGCTTTGTTCCCCAATCCCGCCCCTTCCCGAAACTGGGGCTTCGCCCCAGACCCCTGACCGCGCTTCGCGCGGTGTCCTCAAACGCCGGACGGGCTGAATTGGCTGATGTGGGTGCGCAATTTCAGCCCGTCCGGCGTTTGAGGACGAGCGCCGCAGGCGCTGTGCGTCAGCCGACGGACCCGCACATCGGGGTCTGGGGCAGCGCCCCAGTTTCGGGAAGGGGCGGGGTTGGGGAGAGAAAAGCCCGCCGCAGGCGTCCTCCACCGCTCAGAAGAACGTGCGGACGTAATCCGTCACCACTCCCGACTCCGCCGCCAACGGAATGAGCTGCCACTTGTCGAAAACCGTGCAGGGATGCGAAAGACCGAGCCCCACCCAGTCACCGACCTCCAGCTCCGCCCCCTCCGGCAGGGAGACGAAAGCGTGCTGGTCGGCGAGCCCCACCACGGTCATGCCGGTCGCGGGGCGCAGTGAGCCGTCGCGGGCGGAGCGGACGACCTGGGGCTGGGGCAGGTCGAGGTCGTACGCCGCGTCGCGCTTACCCGCGTTGAGGTAGGCGCGGCCCGGCTCGGGGCGGGAGACGACCTGGGCCCAGAGGCGGAAGGCGGGGCGCAGGGTGCCCTCTTGGGGGTGGCGGTTGAACGGCGTCTTGCGGCGGTACGAGCCGTCGTCGTGCGTGACGTACGCCCCGGAGCGCAGCAGCTTCAACACCGGTGCGGACAGCGGCGGGAGCTCGCCGAAGACCTCGGCCACCGCGTCGAACCACGCGCTGCCGCCGGCGCTGACGACGATCTCCTCCACGCCCGCGAACCGGCCCGCCTTGTCGAACTCCACCGCCATCGCGGTCATCCGCCGCAGCCAGGCGCGTACGAGGTCGCCGTCGGCGTCCGGGATCTCCGCCTCGTAGCCCGCGACGCCCACCAGGCGCAGCGTTTCCGTGGCCGCCACGGCGTCGGCGACGGCGGTGCCGTCGGCCTCGGTGCGGATGCCCGTACGGCCGCCCTCGGCGCCCAGTTCGACGACGACGTCCAGGCGGCGGGTCGCGCCGGCCGCGCGCAGGGCGGCGTCCATCAGCTCGACGCCGCGTACGGAGTCGACGTACGTGACCAGGCGGAAGTCCGGGTCGGCGGCGAGCTCGGCGGCCAGCCAGCGCAGGGCTGCCGCGTCCACGACCTCGTTGGCGAGGAAGACGCGCTGGATGCCGAAGGCGCGGTACACACGCACCTGGGTGGGCACGGCGGCCGTGATCCCCCAGGCGCCGTGCTCCAGCTGGCGCTCCAGCAGCTGCGGGGCGAGAGAGGTCTTGCCGTGGGGCGCGAAGGCGAGGCCGTGCTCGGCGGACCAGCGCTCCATGAGCGCGAGGTTGTGGTCGAGCGCCTCGGCGGAGAGGGCGAGCACGGGCGTGGTGAAGCCACCGGTGAACAGCGAACGGCGCTCCGCCGCCAGTTCGCCGACCGTCAGGCCCTCGGCGTCCGGCGGCAGGCCCTTGAATCGGTGGTCGACGCGCTCCTCGGCCAGGCGGGCGAGGGCGTCTCCGGCGGCGGCCATGGAGCCTCCAGGCTGTGATGACGGCATTGCAGTATGTGCAACTTCCATTGCGTATAACGCTTGCCGCTGTCTAACATCCCGGCAAGCGCCGGGTCAACGGTTCGCCGGGCCCCCGGGGAGACCGTGACACAGTGCGCACAAACACGGATCGAGGGGGATCGTGTGACTGCCGACTTCGCGGAACCGGACGTGGTCTGCCTCGGTGAGTCCATGGTCACCTTCCACCCCACGCGGCCCGGCCGCCTCGCCGACGTACCGGCCTTCGAACGCGGCATCGGCGGCGCCGAGTCGAACGTCGCCTGCGCCCTCGCCGCCGCCGGACACCGCGCACGATGGGTCGGCCGGGTCGGCACGGACGGCTTCGGGGATCACGTGGTGGAGGCGATCGCCGCGTACGGCGTCGACGTCACCCGCGTCCAGCGCGATCCCCAGCGGCCGACCGGCGTCTACTTCCGTACGGCGGGCGAGCGGGCGGTGGACGGGCTGCCCGGGGCGGGCGCGTCGGAGGTGGTCTACTACCGGGCCGGGTCCGCCGCTTCGGCGATGTCCCCGGCATCGGTACCGGCCGCGGACGTGTGGTCCGGACGGATCCTTCATCTGTCCGGGATCACGGCCGCGCTGTCCGCGGACTGCCTCGCCCTCATGCGCGAGCTCACAGGGCGGCGGGACGGCCGGCCGCCGGTGTCCTTCGACGTGAACTACCGCGCGGGACTGTGGAAGACACCGGCCGGCGGGGTGCTCGCCGAGCTCGCCCGGGGCTCCGACGTCGTCTTCGTCGGGGAGGACGAGGCAGAGGCGGTGTGGGGCCTGAAGGGGCCCGACGCGGTGCGCGCCTTTCTGCCGGAACCGTCGGTCCTGGTGGTGAAGCGAGGAGCCGGTGCGGCGGTGGCGTACGCGTCCCTTCGCCGCACCGACGGCACGTCGCCCGGACCCACCGACCACGTCGTCAGCGTGCCCGCCCTGCGCGTCGATGTCGTCACACCCGTCGGCGCGGGCGACGCCTTCGCCGCGGGCTTCCTCTCCGGCACGCTGCGCGGGCTGACCCTGGAAGCACGCGTCCGGTACGCGCACCTGACGGCCGCCGCCGCGCTGACCGTCCCCGGTGACCTCGGTGTGCCGCCGGGGCGCGCGTACGCCGACCGCCTCGTCGCCCTCGACGACGCCGGATGGGGAAGACTGCGACTCGGCCCCGGCTGGACCGGCCGGAGCGTCAGCGTGGAAGAAGGCACCGCCGTATGAGCCAGACCGTCGACCGCGCCCTCACGATCCTGCCGCTGCTCGCCGAGGGCCCCGCCAACCTCGAACAGGTCGCGCGGCGGCTGGACGTCCACAAGTCGACCGCCCTGCGGCTGCTGCGCACCCTGCACGAGCACGGGTTCGTCTACCGCCAGCAGGACCAGCGGTACCGCCTCGGCGCCCGCCTCTTCGCCCTCGCCCAGCAGGCCGTGGAGAGCCTCGACGTACGCGAGATCGCCCACCCGCACCTCGTCGCCCTCAACGAGCGCTGCGGCCACACGGTGCACCTCGCCGTCCTGGAGGACAACGAGGTCCTCTACATCGACAAGGTCGAGAGCCGGTACCCCGTACGGATGTACTCCCGCGTCGGCAAGCCCGTCGCGATCACCGTCGCCGCCGTCGCCAAGCTGCTCCTCGCCGACCTGCCGGAACCGGAGCGCCGCGCTGTCGTCGAGCGGCTCGACTACCCCGCGTACACCGCCCGTTCGACGCCGAACGCGGCCGCCTACCTCAAGGAACTCGCGACCGTGCGCGCGCAGGGGTGGGCCACCGACCTCGGCGGCCACGAGGAGTCCATCAACTGCGTCGGGGCGCCGGTCCGGGGCACCGACGGCCGGGTGGTCGCCGCGTGCTCGATCTCCGCTCCCAACGTCGTCGTATCCGCCGAGGAACTCCTCGGCCTGCTCCCGCTGTTGCGCCGCGCCGCCGACGCGATCAGCGCGGAGTTCTCCGGAAACACCACACCCAAGGAGAAGACATGACCGAGAAGCTCGAGAAGACAGCGATCACCCCTGCCGGGCACAGCGCGCCGCCCGCGAAGTTCTCGCACGGCGTGAAGAAGGGCAACATCCTCCAGGTCGCCGGCCAGGTCGGCTTCCTGCCCGCCGCGGAGGGCGAGGAGCCGGTGCCGGCGGGTCCGACGCTGCGCGAGCAGACGCTCCAGACTCTGGCCAATGTGAAGGCGATCCTGGAGGCGGGCGGGGCGGCGTGGGAGGACGTCCTCATGCTTCGCGTCTACCTGACGGATCCGGGGCAGTTCGACGAGATGAACGCGATCTACAACGAGTACTTCGCCGATCTGAAGTCCGTGCCGTCGGCTCGTACGACGGTGTACGTCGGTCTGCCGGGCGATCTCCTGATCGAGATGGACGCGCTGGCGGTTCTGGGCTGAGGGGTTCGGGGCGTCGGGGGTGGGGGTGCGTGGCGCCTGCGGCGGGCTTTTTCCCCACCCCGCCCCTTCCCGAAACTGGGGCGCTGCCCCAGCCCCCGAACCTGCACGCCCGTTGCCGTCTGCGGCGGAGAGCGCCCTGCGGGCGCGTCCTCAAACTCCCCCAGCTACCTCCCCCAGACTCCGTCCGGGGGTGCCCCCAGAGGTGCCCCCAACGGGCTGAATTGGCTGATGTGGGTGCCCATTCCAGCCCGTCCGGCGTTTGAGGACACCGCGCGTCAGCGCGGTCAGGGGGTCCGGGGTCTCCCCGGTTTCGGGAAGGGGCGGGGCAGGGGAACAAAGCCCGCCGCAGGCGCAGCCCCCACGCGGCGGAGCCGCACATCAGACGCAGCCGGGAAGGGGCGGGGCAGGGGAACAAAGCCCGCCGCAGGCGCGAGCAACCCGCCCCCAACAGCGGCGAGCCCCACCAGGGAGCCACATGCAAAGCACCGCATCCCTCCTCACCATAGCCACCGCCGGCATCGCCCTGCTCCTCCTGCTGATCATCAAGATCCGGCTCCAGCCCTTCGTCGCCCTGCTCACCGTCTCCCTCGCCGTCGGCCTCGCCTCCGGGCTCTCCGTCACCCAACTCCTCGGCACGGTGCAGAAGTCGGACGCCGTCTCCGTCGTCGAGTCCGGCATGGGCGGCACCCTCGGGCATATCGCGATCATCATCGGGCTGGGCACGATGCTGGGGTCGGTCCTGGAGGTCTCCGGCGGGGCGGAGGCGCTGAGTTCGCGGCTGCTGGCGGCGTTCGGCGAGCGGCGGGCGCCGCTCGCCATGGGGCTCACCGGGGTCGTCTTCGGCATCCCGGTCTTCTTCGACGTCGGCATCTTCGTGCTCGCGCCGATCGTCTACGCGGCGGCCAGGCGCAGCGGCCGGTCGGTCCTGCTGTACGCGCTGCCGCTGCTGGCCGGGCTGTCGATGACGCACGCGTTCCTGCCGCCGCACCCGGGCCCGGTGGCCGCGGCCGGGCTGCTGCGGGCCGACCTCGGGTGGGTGATCCTCATGGGTGCCGCCGCGGGCATCCCGGCGGTACTGGCGGCCTGGGCGTACGCGGCGTGGATCGGTGAGCGCGTCTTCGTGCCCGTGCCCGAGGACATGGTGGAGGCGGCCCGGGAGGCGAAGGCCGCGGTCGCCGGGGACGTCGCCCCGGCCGCCGCGCCCGTGCCGCTGGGCACGCTGCTGACGATCATCGGGACGCCGCTGGTGCTCATCCTCCTGGCCACGTTCTCCTCCGTGGCGTTCGACCCGAGCACCGGCCGCTCGGTGGTGGAGTTCTTCGGCCATCCCTTCGTCGCCCTGACGATCGCGCTGTTCCTCGCGTACTACCTGCTGGGCATCCGGCGCGGCTGGTCGCGGCAGGCGCTGGAGAAGGTGTCGACGGCGTCGCTCAAGCCGGTGGGCAACATCCTGCTCGTCGTCGGCGCGGGCGGGGTGTTCGGTGCCGTGCTCAAGGCGAGCGGGGTGGCCAAGGCGCTGGCGGACACGTTCGACAGCGCGGGCCTGCCCGTCATCGTGCTCGCCTGGCTGATCGCTGTCGTCCTGCGGGTCGCGCAGGGGTCGGCGACGGTCGCGATCGTCACCACGGCGGGCATCGTCGCGCCGCTGCTGCCGGAGGGCCATTACTCGCAGCCGCAGCTCGCGTTGGTCATCGTCGCGATCTCGGCGGGTTCGATCTTCGCCTCGCACGTCAATGACGGCGGCTTCTGGATGGTCGCGACGTACTTCGGCATCTCGGAGCGGGACACGCTCGCGTCCTGGACGGTGCTCGAATCGGTGCTGTCGGTGGCGGGGTTCGGGGTGGTGGTCTGCGCGTTGAGCGCCGTCGTCTGACCGCTGGTTCCCGGCCGCTGTCGTACGTGCCTGGTTCCGGCCAACTTCCCTTTCACTTGTGGCTGATTGATTGCGCCGGACCCCACCGCCCCCAACAATGCACACGTCAAAACCAAGCACGCCGTCCCGGCTGCCTCCAGAGAGGACCCACCCCCCATGACGCGCGTCAGCAGACCACTCGTCGGCGCACTCGCCACACTCCTGCTCACCGGTGCCACCGCCGTCGGCGCCGGTACGGCCTCCGCGGCCACGCAGGCGCCCGCGGGCAAGACCAAGGCCGTCGACTTCGCCGGCACGGTCGCCCTCAGCAACTGCTCGGGGTCGCTGATCAAGCTGCCCAACTCGGGCGACAACGACCCCGGCCTCGTCATGACCAACGGCCACTGTCTGGAGACGGGCATGCCGGGCCCCGGCGAGGTCATCACCGACCAGCCCTCGTCCCGTACGTTCACGCTGCTCAACTCCTCGGCGGGCAAGGCCGGTACGCTGCGCGCCACCAAGGTCTCGTACTCCACGATGACCGACACCGACGTCACGCTCTACGAGCTCGACCAGACGTACGCGCAGATCAAGCAGCGCTACAGGATCGACGCCCTGAAGCTCTCCGCCGACCACCCCACCGCGGGCACGCCGATCAAGGTGGTCTCGGGCTACTGGAAGAAGATCTACTCCTGCAACGTCGACGGCTTCGTCTACCGCCTGCGCGAGGGCGACTGGACCTGGAAGGACTCCCTCCGCTACACCTCGACGTGCGACGTGATAGGCGGGACGTCCGGTTCGCCGGTGATCGACGCCAGCTCGGGCAAGGTCATCGCCATCAACAACACGGGCAACGAGAACGGCGAGCGGTGCACCGAGAACAACCCCTGCGAGGTCGACGAGAACGGCCAGGTGACCGTCCGGCAGGGCACCAACTACGCGGAGGAGACCTACGGCATAGGCAAGTGCTTCGCCGCGGGCAACAAGCTGGACCTGTCCCTGCCGGGCTGTGACCTCCCCCGGACGGACGAGGGGCTGGCGCGGCAGCGGTAGTCGGGAGCCGGGCCCCGGAAGCGCGAACGCTGGACGGGCGTCTTCCGCCCGTCCAGCGTCCTCCGGGTTCACCGCCGCTACGGCATCGCGTGCACGTGCGGTCCCACGCCGCTCGACCAGGCGTCACCCGCCGCCGCGTCCCAGTTCGTCGACCACGTCATCGCTCCCCGGATCCCGGGGTACGTCCTGGAGGGCTTGAAGGAGCCGCAGCCCGTGCCCTTCGCCAGGCAGTCGAGGGCGTCGTCGACGACGGACGGCGCCACATAGCCGCTGCCCGCGGCGCGCGTGGACGCCGGCAGGCCGAGGCCCACCTGCGACGGGTCGAGGCCGCCCTCCAGCTGAACGCAGGCGAGGGCGGTGAGGAAGTCCACCGTTCCCTGGGAGTAGACCTTGCCGTCGCAGCCGTTCATGGAACCGCTGTTGTAGAACTGTGTGTTGACGACCGTCAGGATGTCCTTGATGTTCAGCGCGGTCCTGAAGTAGCCCGCCGACGGCGACTGCATGTCGATGGTCTGCGGCGCCATCGTGATGACGAGCTTGCTGCCCGCCTTCGCCGACAGGGCGCGCAGCGCCTGCGTCATGTACGTCGGGTTCAGCCCGTTCTCCAGGTCGATGTCGACTCCGTTGAAGCCGTACTTCTGCATCAGGGCGTAGACGCTGTCGGCGAAGTTCGCCGCGGACGCGGCGTCGTTGACGGAGACGCTGCCCTTCTCGCCGCCGATGGAGATGACGACGCTCTTGCCTGCCGCCTGCTTGGCGGCGATGTCGGCCTTGAACGCGGCCTCGGAGTAGTTCAGCGCCGGGTCGAGGGTGAAGCTCACCGCTCCGGGCGTCGCCGTCGCGTCGGCGAAGGCGACGGCGATGATGTCGTACTGGCTCTGGACGTCGCTGATCCGCTGGACCTTGGCGCCGTTGTCGAAGTTCTGCCAGTAGCCGGTCACCGCGTGCTTCGGCACGGACGGCCCGTCGCCGCTGCCCGCGCCTGTCGTGACGGTGACGGCCGTCGATTTCGCGGACTCACCGGTGGCGTTCGTGGCCGTCACCTCGAAGCGGTACGAGGTCGACGGCGCGAGCCCGGTCACGGTGGCTGTGGTGCCGCTGACGGACTGCGTCCTGGTGCCGTCCTGGTAGACGTTGTAACCGGTCGCGCCGGAGACGGGGTTCCAGGAGAGCGCCACGGACGAGGAGGACGCCGCCTTGGCCGTGAGCCCGCCGGGCGCGGCGGGCACGGGGTCACCGGGGCCGCCCGGGTCGCCCGGGCCGGTCAGGGCGACGTCGTCCGCGACGTACGCGGGCTGCCCGTACCACCCGTGCGTGTAGACCGTGACGGACGTCGTGTTCGCGCCGGTGCTGAACGTTGTGCTCAGCTGCTGCCAGCCGCTCGCGGACGGCGTCCACGTCGAGACGTCCGTGGTGCCGGTGCCGCTCGCCCCGAGGTAGACGTACGACCCCTGCACCCACGCGCTCAGCGTGTACGAGGAGTTGGGCCGGACGGTGACGGTCTGCGCGCACTGGGCGTCGTCGGAGCCGGCCGGAGTGGCCTTCAGCGCGCTCGTGCCGCTGTGCGCGGGTGAGGTGACCGTGGTGCCGCTGTCGCTCGAACAGGTCCAGTTGGAGAGCCCGGACTCGAATCCCGGGTTCTTGACGAGGTTCACGTCCGCGGCATGCGCGGGCGAGCCGCCGAACGCCGTCAGGCCGGTGGCCGCGAGGGCGGTCGCCAGGAGCGCGCCAAGGCGGCGTCTCGTTCCGGTGCGGGTGCTGCGTATCGCGTGTTCCACTACGGCCTCCGGTGGGAAGGGAGTTGAGGGTGTGACGTCGGCGGAAGGTGCTCGGGGGGTCGTCGCCGTCTGGCGTAAAGATGGTCTAGTCCAATGCGTCCGTCAATACATCCGTCACGGCTTTCCGCGCAGACACCCAGGCCACCGCGGGGGTGCCCGGCCCAAACCCCGAAGGGCGGTTCTCAGCCGCTCCATTCGTGGATAAAGTGCGGAGGCGCCAGCACAGGGCGGTATCGAACTGCGTCCGCCGCGGCCCCCGCGGCCGGAGTGAACGGGGAAGCCGACGTGCCCATTGCGATAGCAGTCACCAGCCCCGGCCTGGTGCTGCCGCCCGCCGACGGGCAGACCCCCGACGCAGCCGTGTTCCAGCCGCCCGA
Organism: Streptomyces sp. NPDC001407; assembly: GCF_042895325.1. Taxonomy (NCBI): domain Bacteria; kingdom Bacillati; phylum Actinomycetota; class Actinomycetes; order Kitasatosporales; family Streptomycetaceae; genus Streptomyces; species Streptomyces sp. NPDC001407. Next base: position 690,677 of record NZ_JBIAWF010000001.1, on the reverse strand, counting down.
GGCGCAGCCGCTCGACACCGCGGTCACCCAGACGGCGATCCTGCTCGACCAGTGCGGCTATGTGGCCGTCCTCTACCCGGACTCGCTGCCCGCCCCGTACGTCCGGCGCCTGCGCACCGTCCGGTCCGTCCTGGAGAGCGACCGGATCGCCCTGCTGCCCGTCGCCCTGCCGCCCCTGGCCGTCGCCGTGCTGGCCCGCCAGCTCCGTCAGCTGTCCGTCTCCGACCTCAGCCCCGGCGTCCTCGCCTGCGCGGCCCGGCTGCTCGCGCATTACATCTACGCGGGCGCCCAACTCGCCAGTGTCGCCCGGCTCGACCGGGTGGACGTCGGCCTCCGCACCCACCTCGGGTCGTTACTCCCGGGCACCCGGTTCGCGGTCCTCGTCAACCCGGTGCCCCGCCTGCTGCGGACCGGCGTCGACCAGGCGCCCGACGGCCCCGGCTTCGGCACCCGGCTCACCGTGGCCCGCGGCAGGCCCCTCAAGGGCGACGACTGGGTCGTGGACACCCTCGCCCCCCACTGGCGCGTCCAGGGCGTCCAGGAGACCGCTCTGCCCGACGGATCGGCCCGCTGGTGGGGCACCCACCGGGCCGTCGAGTTCGCGGCCGCCATCCCCGACCCCTCGGTGCTCTACCAACTCGTGTCGTCCGTACGGCGCGAGGAGTGCCACTGGTGCGGACTCGAACTCATCGGTGACCGCTGCGCGTTCTGCGCCGGACCACTGCCGCGCGCGGCCGGAGGGCACGCGCTCGACCCGCCCGCCCGGCACCTCGCGTCGGCCGGAGGCTGAGCCGGCATGCCGCCGCACCCGCCCGCCCCCTCGTGCCACCGCCGGTCCCATCCCCGAACGAGGTCCGCCGCCCCATGAACTCACGCCAGCGCCGCGGGATCATCCTCCTGCTCCTGTCGGCCCTCTGCGCCCTCGGCGCGTTCGCCGGGGTCTTCTCGGTCATCCACGACGCGGAGTCGAAGACCGGCCCCGGCACCACCGCCTACCGGCTGCGCGCCGACATCCCCGCCTACCAGCCGCTCGAAGAGGCCCGTGACCGCTTCGAGAAGATCTCGATGCCCAAGCGCTGGCTGCCCCCGACCGCCGTCACCGACCTCGGACAGCTGACCGGCAAGATCGCCGTCACCCCGCTGCACAAGGGGTCGCTCCTCCAGGAGGACATGATGGCCGCCCGGCCCGAACTCAAGCCGGGCCAGCAGGAGATCGCCATCATGATCGACGCGGCGACGGGCGTCGCCGGGAAGATCAACGCCGGCTCGAAGGTCAACATCTTCGCCACCTTCGACGGCAAGGACCAGGGCAGTAAGCCCGTCTCCAAGGTCATCGTGAGCGACGCGCAGGTCATCGCCGTCGGCAAGCTGAAGGCCCTCGACCGCGACGGCGGCTCCACCGGGGCCACCACCCGGCGCGCCGGGGAGGCCGTGCCGATCACCTTCGCCCTCGACACCAAGGACGCCCAGCGCGTCGCGTACGCGGAGTCGTTCGCCTCCCATGTGCGGCTCGCGCTGGTCGCCCCCGGTGACGACTCCGGGGTCAGCGGCGCGGACCGCACCTACACGCTCGACAGCGACAAGTGACGGCGACGGACAGCGGTCCAGGAGAGGCAGGGACACGGTGACGATCAGAATTCTCCCGGCCATCGGTGACCCGGACGCCGCCCGCGCCGTCGGGGGGCTCCTCGGCCAGCTCCCCGGCGTCGAGCCGCTGCCGACCGCCGGTGACTCCACCCGGCTCCTCGACACGCTCGCCGTCCTGGGCGCCGCCTCGGCCCAGGACCTCCCCGAGGTCGTGCTCGTCCACGAGCGCCTCGGGCCGTTACCCGCGCTCGAACTCATCCGTGAAGTGGCCCTCCGCTTCCCCGCCACCGGCGTCGTCCTGGTCACCGCGTCCCCCAGCCCCGCGCTCTACGCCGCCGCCATGGACTCCGGCGCCCGCGGCCTCGCCGGGCTGCCGCTCTCCTACGACGAGCTGGGCACCCGGGTGCAGGCGGCCGCCCAGTGGGCCGCGGGCGTCCGCCGCCACCTCGGCGGCGGTGGCGAGGGAGCGGCCGACGCGGGGCCCGGTGGCACGCTCGTCGCGGTCACCGGTGCCAAGGGCGGTGTCGGTACGACCGTCACCGCCGTCCAGCTCGCCCTCGCCGCCTCCGCCGCCGGGCGCAGCGTCGTCCTGGTCGACATGGACCTCCAGTCCGGGGACATCGCCTCCTATCTGGACGTGCAGTTCCGGCGCTCCATCGCCGACCTGGCGGGCATCAGCGACATCTCCCCGCGCGTCCTCCAGGACGCCGTCTTCCCGCACCCGGCCGGGCCCGGCGTGCTCCTCGCACCAGCGGAGGGCGAGCGCGGCGAGGACGTCGGCGACCTCGCGGCCCGGCAGATCGTCGGCGCCCTGCGCGGCCGCTACGAACTCGTCGTCGTGGACTGCGGCACCCAGCTCACCGCCGCCGGAGCGGCGGTTGTCGAGACCGCCGACGTGGCCCTGCTCGTCACCACACCGGACGTGGTGTCCGTACGGGCCGCCAAGCGCATGGTCCGGCTCTGGGAACGGCTCCAGATCCGCAAGGCCTCCGAGACCGTCACCGTCGTCAACCGGCACACCCGCAGCGCGGAGATCCAGCCGTCTTTGGTCGAGCGCGCCACCGGCACCCGGGCGGCCCGCACAACCGTCCCGGCCGGCTACAAGGAACTCCAGGCCGCCGTCGACTCCGGCCGCATGCAGGACCTCGACGCCCGGTCCGCCGTCCGGCAGGCCCTGTGGACCCTCGCCGCCGAACTCGGCCTCGCCTCCGGCCCGGCCGCCGCCCGCACCGGCGGGCCGCGTGCCGGCGCGCACGCGGACCGTTCGCTCACGGGTGGGTTGCGCAGGCGGCGGGCGGCGATAGAGCCGGGTGGTGCGGGGGGTACGGGCCCCGATCAGCTCGCGCCCGCGCGCTTCCGCCGACGCGGCGGGGACCGCGGACAGGTGGCCGTGGAGTTCCTCGGCATCCTGCCCTTGGTCCTGGTGGTGCTCGCCGTGGTCTGGCAGTGCGTACTGATCGGCTACACGTACTCCCTCGCCGGCGACGCCGCCGACAAGGGCGCCCGGGTGGGCGCGGCGGGAGGCGACTGCGTCGCGGCGGCGACGGCGGACGTTCCGGGCGCGTGGGGTACGGACGGGGTGGGGTGCGGGGTGGAGGGCGGTGTTTACCGGGCGACGGTTTCGCTGTCTGTGCCGGTGCTTTTTCCTGGGGCGGTGAGTTGGCCTTGGCGGGTTTCGGGGGTGGCGGGGGCGGCGTTCGAGGGGGAGCGGTGAGGGGGTCTTTGCTTGCGGTTGTCGGGTGCGGGTTCGTCTTTGTCTGCGGGTGCGTTGCCGCCTGCGGCGGGCGGCCTCAATCGCCGGCCGGGCTGGGTTTGTGGTGCCGGGGGTGGCGCCTCCGGGCTGAGGACCTGGAACGCGGTGCGGGCGCCCTTGCCCGTATTGCGTACCGTGAAGACGCACCGCGTTCCAGAACCCCACCCTCCGACCCCACCCCCTCCCGCCGGAGGGCAAGTGCGGGCGTCGGGGTACACACTCAGCCCGTCCGGGGCGCTCATTGCAGCCGGGGCGCGCCATTCTTTTCTTTTCAGCCCGTCCGGCGTTTGAGGACGCGGCCGCAGGCCGCTCCCGCCGCAGGGGGCGAACCGACCCGCACATCGGGGTCTGGGGCAGCGCCCCAGTTTCGGGAAGGGGCGGGGTGGGGAACAAAGCGCCGCAGGCGCCCACCGGCCCGCAGCCAGGGGGCTGGGGCCGAGCCCCCACGCCGAGTCGTGCGTCAGGCGCAGCCGGGAAGCGGTGGGGCAGGGGAACGCGTCGCGGGGGCCTGGGGCGCGTGCCCCAGTGCAGGCAGGGGCGGGGCAGACAAGCAAGCCCGCCGCAGGCGTGATCGAGGGTCCGCCTCCATCGAGTTGCTCGGGTTCCTTCCCGTCCTGCTCCTGATCGGACTCGCCGCCCTGCAACTGGGCCTCGCCGCCTTCGCCACCCAGCAAGCCGGCAGCGCCGCGAGAGCCGCGGCCCGTACCGCCACCCAGGACGACCCGAGGACGACACCGGCGGACGCCGGCCGGGCCGCGCTGAGCGGCTGGCTGCAAACAGACGGCGCGCCCGACGCGGCGCCCTGCGAGGGCGCGGGGGAGACCACCGCCACCGTCACGGTCAGGATCCCGGCCGTCCTGCCGCTGCTGGGCGACCGGTCCGTCACCCGCCGGGCCACCATGCGCTGCCCGGCCGGGCCACTGCCGAGGAGTGCGCCATGAGCCTGCGGGCGCGGATCACCGCACCGGAAGTGCCCACGGAAGGGCGGGAGTCGGGGCACCTCGTTCCCGTCTACCGCGCGAAGCTGCTGGAGGAGATCGACCTCGCCGAGATGTCCGCGCTCGCCGCGGCCGAGCGCCGCACCCGGCTGGAGCGCGTGCTCGGGCACATCCTCAGCCGGGAGGGCCCGGTCCTCTCCACCTCCGAGCGCGACCGGCTCATCCGCCGCGTCGTCGACGAGGCACTGGGGCTCGGTGTCCTCGAACCCCTCCTGGAGGACCCCTCGGTCACCGAGATCATGGTGAACGGCCCGGACCAGATTTTCGTGGAGCGCGCCGGCCGCGTGGAGCTCGTACCCGTACGGTTCGCGTCCCACGAACAGCTGATGCAGACCATCGAGCGCATCGTCTCCACCGTCAACCGGCGGGTGGACGAGTCGAATCCGATGGTCGACGCCCGGCTGCCCAGCGGCGAGCGTGTCAACGTCATCATCCCGCCGCTCGCGCTGAACGGCGCGACGCTGACCATCCGCCGCTTCCCCCGCGCGTACACCCTGCCGGAGCTGATCGGCATGGGGACGCTCGACGAGCGGATGCTGGTGCTGCTCTCCGCGCTCGTCCGGGCGAAGTTCAACGTGGTCGTCTCCGGCCCGACCGGCTCCGGCAAGACCACCCTGCTGAACGCGCTGTCCGGGCTGATCCCGGAGGGCGAGCGGATCATCACCGTGGAGGATGCCGCCGAGCTCCAGCTCCAACAGGCGCACGTGATCCGGCTGGAGTCGCGTCCTCCCAACGTCGAGGGCAACGGCCGGATCACCATCCGGGACCTCGTCCGCAACTCCCTGCGGATGCGCCCGGACCGGATCATCGTCGGCGAGGTGCGCGGCGGCGAGACGCTCGACATGCTCCAGGCGATGTCCACCGGTCACGACGGCTCGCTCGCCACTGTGCACGCCAACAGCGCGGAGGACGCCCTGATGCGCTTGCAGACGCTGGCGTCGATGTCCGAGGTGAAGATCCCGTACGAGGCGCTGCGCGACCAGATCAACAGCGCCGTCGACTGCATCGTCCAGCTGACCCGGCACGCGGACGGCTCGCGGCGGGTCGTCGAGATCGCGCTGCTCGACTCGCACGGCAGGGAGGACTACCGCCTGGCCACCGTCTGCCGTTTCGACGCCCGGCCGATGGACTCGGACCGCATCGTGCGGGGGCACTTCTCGTGCTTCCCCGTCCCCGAGCGCGTGGCCGAGCGGCTGCGGATGGCCGACGAGGCCGTACCGGCGGCGTTCGGGGTCGCCGCGTTCCCCACCGAGCTCACCGTCCGAGAAGCGAGGCAGAGGTAGCCGCACATGAACGCACTTGTACTGCTGACCGCCGGTGCCACCCTGCTGTGCTGCGCGCTGGCCACGGCGGGCGTGCTGGTGTACGCGGCCGGGAAGGCGCAGCGGCAGTCGCTGGTGGCGCGGCTCTCCGACGCCCCGGCCCTGCCGTCTGCCGGGCGTGTGCGGCACTTCCGGGGGCTCGACCGGCGGTTGCGTGCCACGCGGGCGGGACGCCGGCTGGAGCGGCGGCTCGCGTCGACGGGACTGGACGTCACACCGGGCGAGTTCACCGTCTGCGCGGTCGCGGCCGCGGCCGGGCTGTGGCTCGTGGCGGCCGCCGCCCTCGCGCCCTTCTTCGGCCCGCCCGCCGCCCTGGCCGCCCTGTGGTCCGCGTCCGCCTTCCTCGGTCTGCAACGCCGCAAGCGCATCGAGCGGTTCATCAACCAGCTGCCCGAGCTGTCCCGCATCCTGGCCAACGCCACCCAGGCCGGACTCGCCCTCCGTACGGCGCTGGCCATGGCCGCCGACGAGATGGAGGCGCCTGCGGGCGAGGAACTCGCCAAGGTGGCCGACAAGCTCGCGGTCGGACACTCGGTCGACGACGCCCTCGGCGAGCTCGCCGAGCGGCTGCCCTCGCGTGAACTCGGCGTCCTGGTGACGACCTTGGTGCTCTCGAACAGAGCGGGCGGCACGGTGGTCAGTTCGCTCCGCAACCTCACCAGGACGCTGGAGGAGCGGAAGGAGACCCGCCGGGAGGTGCGCACCCAGCTGTCGCAGGTGACCGTCACGGCCTATGTCGTCCCCCTGATGGGCGTCGGCACGCTGCTGCTGATGGACCGCATCGCGCCCGGGTCGATCGACCGCATGACCTCCACCTTCCTCGGCCAGGCCGCCGTCGTCGCCGCGTTCTGCCTCTACGCGCTGGGCTTCGTGGCGATCCGCCGGCTGTCCAGGATCGACGTCTGAGGGGCGGGCATGGGTCTTCTGCTGGGGCTGCTGGCCGCGCTGTCCGTCGCGGGCGCCTGCGCGGGCATCGCGCTCTACCGCAGCGAGGTCAAGCTGCCGACGGACCTCACCCTGGCCCTGGAGGTCGGGGCCACCCGGACCACGGCCGTGGGCTCGGCACTCGACCGGCTCGGCATGCGCTACGCGCCGCTCGTGCTGCGGATGATGGGCGAGAAGCGGGTCGCGAAGGTGCGCACCCGGATCGACCGCGCGGGCAACCCCGGCGGCCTCACGGTCGACCGCTACGCCGCGCGCCGCGCCGTCTACGGCTTCCTCGGCTTCGGCGGCGCCCTCGTCATGCTCCTCGCCGGACGGCTGGTCGTCGCCCTGCTGCTGGTCGCCTTCGGGCTCTTCTGGATCGAGGTCGGCATCTGGGCCGCCGTACGCGAACGCAAGGACGCCATCGACCGCACCCTGCCGGACTTCCTGGACGTCCTGGCGGTCGTCGTGAGCGCCGGGCTGAGCTTCCGGCAGGCCCTCGACCGGGTGGCGGAGAAGTACGAGGGCCCGTGGGCCGACGAACTCCGCATCACCCTGCGCCAGCTGGACATGGGCGTCAGCAGGCGGCAGGCGTTCGAGGGGCTGCGCGTGCGCAACGACTCGGAACAGGTCGCGCGGTTCGTCACGGCCTTGCAGCAGGGCGAGGAGCTCGGCGCGCCCATCGTCGACACGCTGATCGCCATCGCCGACGACATGCGCCGCACGGACGCCCAGCGGGCCCGCCGCCGCGCGGCCCGCGCGGTGCCGAAGGCCACGGTCGTGATCACCACCTGCATGGTGCCGGGCACCATGATCCTGATGGTGGCGGGCTTCTTCCTGGGGTCGGGTACGAACTTCGGCTCGATCATGGGGCGTTGAAAAAGTTGGAGAGGGGGTGGGGCGTGTGAGGCGAGCGGGTTCCGTGAGGCGCGTCTGTTCGATGGTGTCCCAACTCCCCTCCAGGGGAAGGGAATGGTGCCGGACGCACTGTTCCGGGAGTGCCGTTCCGGCGTACTTTTCATGTGGCGTGAGCGACACCACGCACCACACCCGGATTCCGTACCGCACGGGGGTTGCCGTCGATGGAGGGGAAGAGCATGGAGACGTCGCGCGAGCGCATCCCGGGAAACGACCGGGGCCCGGGGAGAGACCCCGGGGAGCGCCGCCACACACCGTGGGGCGACCGGGGGCAGACCGCGATCGAGTATCTGGGCATCATCGCCGTGGTCGTAGCGATCGTCCTGGTGCTGACCCGGACGGACTTCGGCAGCGCGATCGCCAGCGCCATCTCCGACAAGATCTCCCAGGTCACGGGCGGCTGACGCGCGCCGTCACTCTCCGCTCGCGCGGTGACGCCGGACAGGCGTTCCCGATCTACGTCACGGCGGTCGCCGCACTGCTCTTCCTCGCGCTGGCGTTCTTCGCCGTGGGCCAGGCGGGAGCGAACAAGAACGGCGCGCAGACGGCCGCGGACGCCGCCGCCCTGGCGGCGGCCCAGAGCTACCGCGATCAGCTGCGTACGGGGCTGTCGGCGGCCCTGGGGTCCGACGGGGCCTGGGCGGACTGGCTGGCGGGCCGTACGGGTGACGCGGGCGCCGCCTGCGGCGAGGCCGACGCGTACGCACGGAGCAACGGCGCGGAAGTGGTGGGCGGGTGCGGCACGTCGGCCCCGGGGCCGCTGCCCGTGGCCTTCACCGTCACCGTCCGCTCCTCGGCTGCCGTCGGCCGCTCGGTCGTCCCCGGCACCGAGGACGTCCACGCGAGCGCCACGGCCCGCGCCGTGGTGGAACCGCGCTGCGCGGGGATGTCCCCCGAGGCGCGGAAGCCACCCGTCGACATCGTGTGCGACGGGCGGGTGGTGCCGGTCGATCCCAAGCGCCCCGACGACCTCGCGAGAGCGGCCGGAGCGCTGTTCGTCGTACGCCTCGCCGACTGAAGCGGCCCGCCGCGCGGTTGCCCTTCCGCCGGCGACTCCCCGAAAGGACGCGCCCCATGAGCACGCGGCACATCACGAAGTCCCGCAGACGCGCGGCAGCGGCGGCCGTCGTGTCCCTCCTGGCCCTCGCCGTGTCCGGCTGCGGCGGGGGCGGCGGCGGGGACGCGGACGCCGCACCGGCCAAGAAGTCGGCCGGCCCCCCGGGCAGCGCGAAGAACGCGCCCTCGGACCGGCCGGGCGAGGTCATAGGCCAGATGAAGGGCCCTGACGGCGTCGTCATCGCCGTCAATTCCGCGGTACGGGACAGCGGCGGCTTCGTCACGGTGAGCGGCACGCTGACGAACGGCGGCAGCAAGCCGTTCAACGCCATCCACTGGCTCTCGCAGGAGACGGACATGAAGTCCCGCTCCTCCATCTCCGGCGCCTCGCTGGTCGACGGGGCGAGCAAGAAGCGCTATCTGGTGCTGCGGGACACGGACGGCGAGTGCCTGTGCAGCACGGGCCTGACCAACATCAAGCCCCAGGAGAGCAGGCCCGTCTTCGCGCAGTTCCCCGCACCGCCGGAGAACGTCACGGACGTCGATTTCCAGGTGCCGACCATGCCGTCCGTCCGCGTGCGGATCTCGGAGTGAGCCGGATGACCCGGACCGTGTACGTGCCCCGGTTCGGCCGCGGGGCGGCCGTCGCGGTGGTCCTGTCCACCGCCCTGCTGGTCACCGCCCCGGACGCCGCCCCCGCCCGCGCGCAGAGCGGACCCGGCGGCAAGGCCGACACCACGCCGCCCGTGAAGATCGACGGTTCCGCCCACGGCCTGCGGATGCGGCCGGGCGCGAAGCTCGCGCCCGGCCGGGTCCTGGACATCAAGTCCGTCGTCGAGACGGACGACGGGGGCGAGCGGCGCGAGGACACCAACGTCGACGTCACCTTCGCCCTCCAGGCGGAGGTGCTCTTCGACAAGGACAGCGCGACGCTCGGCGCGGAGGCGGGCAAGCGGATCCGGGCGATCGCGGACGAGGTCAGGAAGCGGCACGCGACCACGCTCCGGGTCTTCGGCTTTACGGACAACCTCGGCTCCGCCGAGCACGGCGTGCAGCTCTCGAAGCAGCGGGCCGACGCGGTGCAGCGCCAACTGGCGCAGAACATCGGCTCGTCGGGCGTCGCGTACCAGATACGGGGGTACGGCGAGGACTACCCCATCGCGGACAACTCCACCGAGGAGGGCCGCCGCCGCAACCGCCGGGTGGAGGTCAGCTTCCCCACCCGTGGCTGAGGCCCTCACGATGCCTCGCGCCCCCGCCCACCAGGCGGCAGGATGAGGCCCGGGAAGCCGGGACGCGCCAGGGAGGCGGAAGATGCGCCGGGGGAAAGCGAGAGGCGGACTCGTCGGGGCGGCGGCCCTGGGCATGCTGGCCGCGGCGGCCGCGCAGGCGGACGCCGCGGTGGAGGAGGCCGCGCCCGTCGCCTCGTACAGGATGGCCCCGGACGCACAGGAGCTGGCCGGCTCCGAGAACACCGCCGACGCCCCCCTGTTGAAGCCGGGCGCGCACACCTACAAGGACCGTCTCGCCCCCGGGCAGCGGAAGTATTACGCCGTGCGGCTGGACGCGCGGTCCAGCGCGTACGTCTCGGCCGTGGCCGTGCCCGCCCCCGGCAGCTCGATGGGGGCCCGGGACGGGATCTCGGTGGCGCTGGAGGCCCTGGACGGCACGCAGTGCGGCGTGGGCCGTCACCGCACGTTCCTCTCGGCCGGTGGCGCCTATCCGGTCGCCGACTACGCGGAGCGGGTGACCGCCACGGGCGGGGCCTGCAAGGCCGCGGGGACCTACCGCTTCGTCGTGGAGCGCGGCGACGCCGCGGGCGGGGACACGGCGGCCGTGCCGGTGGAGCTGAAGTACGTGAGCGCGCCCGGGGATCCGTCGCCGACGGGCGACTCCACCGGGGACCGGGCGGCGCGCACCGCCCCCGCGCCGGGCGGCGGGGGAGTGGGCGTCCAGGGCGGCGGCGTCCAGGGCGGGTCGGGCTTCAACGACGCCGCGGAGATCCGACCCGGCGTCTGGACGGACGAACTCCGGCCCGGTGAGACCCACTTCTACCGCGTCCCGGTCGGGGCCGGTCAGCAGCTCGCGGCGAACGCGCGGTTCGGGACCGACCAGGACGCCGCGAGCGCGCCGTTCGTGATCGCCGGAGTGCGGATGGGGCTGAGCAACGCGGCCCGCGGCTACGTCATGAACAGGACCGGCGGCTACCAGGGCAAGCCCGCGGAGCTCTCGCTGACCACGCCCGCCGCCGCGGCCGGCGACGGCGCGGGCGGGGACGCGGCCCGGGGCATGCGCCTCGCGGGCTGGTACTACCTCCAGGTGAGCCTCAACCCCAAGGTGGGCCAGGGGAAGCCGGGCCGGGTGCCCATCACGCTCACGGTGGACGTCGGCAAGGCGCGCCAGGAGGCGCGGGAGCCCGGAGGGGGCATGGCACCGACGAGCGCGGTCGCCGGACGGCACCGCGACCGGCGGCTGCGAGCCGTGGGGTACGCGGGCGTCACCACCGGGTCGCTGCTGCTGCTCGGGCTCGGCGGCTGGACGCTGGCGGCCCGGCGCGGCGGGGAGTGAGCTCTCAGGAGCGGATCTCCACGCGCACGCCGGGCCGCAGGCCCCACAGCCGCATGGCTCCTGCCGTCGCCTCCAGCACATGGCGCGAGCGGACGCGTGGCGCCCCGAGGCGCCAGGGGCGCATGGTGCGCACGGCCAGGACGGTCAACTGCCGGTCCAGATAGGCCACGTCGACGGGGAAGCGCATCCGGAAGGTGTGCACCGACGACGCGGGGGTGAGGAGCAGCGCGCCCTCGACGTGGTCGCGGCCGAGGAGGCCGCGGGTGCGGGCGCGGTAAGAGGCGGCGACTTCCAGCGGGACCACGAGGCCGCTGCCGTGTTCCACGTCGGGCCCGGCGCTCCCGGGCGGGATGTGCAGGCTCGCGGTGCCGTCGCGCAGGCGAGGCATCCCGCTGTGCCGACGAGGCGTGCCGTCGTGCCGAGAAGGCATGAGAGGTCCGTTCGGCCGTGACCTGTGGGGTGTGTGATGCCCTGGAGGCACTTTATCCACAGGCCCCCACGGGCATCGCCGCTTCTGCGTAACCTCGGTGCATGGCCGCGCTGTTGATCGTCCTCGCCGCCCTGTACGGGGCCGTGGCCGGGGTGTCCCTGCCCCGGGCGCACTACCGGCTGAGCGTGGAGCCGCAGGAGCCGTGGCGCTCGGCGGGGCCGTGCGGGCACGCGCTCGGGGGCTGGCTCGGGCGGGGCCGGTGCGGGGAGTGCGGCGGGCGGTACGCGCGGGGTGCGCTGTGGTGGGCCGGGGTGACCGGGGCGGTGTGCGCGGGGCTCGCCGCCGTGGTCGGGGCGCGGCCCGAGCTCGCGGTGTGGCTGCTGGCCGCGCCGGTGGCGGTGCTGCTGGCGGGGGTCGACCGGTCGGTGCGGCGGCTGCCGGACGTGCTGACGCTGCCCCTGGCGGCGGGCGTCGCGCTGCTGCTGGGTCTCGCGGCCCTCATACCCGGATCGGCGGGGTCCTGGCCGGGCGCGCTGCTGGGGGGAGTGGTGCTGGGCGGCTGCTATCTCGCGCTGTTCCTGATCCACCCGAGCGGCATGGGGTTCGGCGATGTGAAGCTGGCGCTCGGCCTGGGCTGCGCCCTGGGGTGGTACGGCTGGCAGGTCCTCTTCCTGGGCGCCTTCGCGGGCCTGCTGCTGGGCTCGCTCCACGGCACGGCGCTGCTCCTGACCCGCCGGGCCACCCGCGGCACGGCCCTGGCCCTCGGCCCCTTCATGCTCGCGGGCACATGGCTCGGCCTGCTCCTGGGAGGCGCCTCCGGGGCGTGAACGGGGACCTGCACGGGAGCCTGAGCGGGGGCGTGAGCGGCGGCCGGAACACCGGCGGCATATGGAGGATCAAGCTATTGGACCGCGTGATCCAAAACGGGTACGGTTCGACGCATGGCCCGGCCGAGGATGTTCGACGAGGAGCGGGCGGTCGACGCCGCGATGCAGGCGTTCTGGACCGCCGGATACGAAGCGACCTCCACCCAGGACCTGTGCGATGCCACGGGGCTGGGCAGGAGCAGCATCTACAACACCTTCAAGAGCAAGCACGACCTCTTCCGCCGGGCCCTGCTGCGCTATATGGACGTCAGGGCGGAGTTCCAACAGGCCCTGTTCGGCGGCGATCTGCCGGTGCGGGAGAAGTTCCGCGCACTGCTGGAGAGCGTCGTCGAGGAGGAGTGCGGCCCGCCCGGCGCCCACCGCGGCTGTCTCGTCGTCAATACGGCCGTCGAGTTCGCCGGCCGTGACGCCGACGTGGCGCGCGTCCTGGAGCGCGACTACCGCAAGCGGCTGGAGCTGCTGACCGCCGCCGTCGCCGAGGGGCAGCGCGCCGGTGACATCGACGCGGCCAAGGACGCCCGCGCCCTCGCGCACTTCGTGATCGCCGCCATCGGCGGCATGCGCGTCTCCGCCCGGGCGGGGGTCGGCCGTACGGCGCTGGAAGGCGTCGCCCGCACCACGCTCGACGCGATCTGACACCTCCAGCCTCCCGCCCCTACTCGCCCCGCCCATCGCTGACCCGACACCCCTGCCCTGCCCTTTCGCGCCCTGGTTTTGAACTGCGCGTTCCAGAAAAAGACAAGGTGACCCGCTGTGCCACGAGCCGTATACGTCCTCGCCCTCGGCATCTTCGCCATGGTGACCAGCGAGTTCGTCGTCGCGGGACTGATGCCGCAGATGGCCGAGGGACTGGACGCGACCATCCCCGAAATCGGCTATCTCATCACCGCGTTCGCGGTGGCCATGGCCGTCGGGGGCCCGTTCCTCACCGTGGCCGTGCTGAGGCTCCGGCAGAAACAGGCGCTGATGGTGCTGTTCGCCGTCTTCCTGGCCGGCAACGTCCTGGCCGCCACCGCCTCCACCTACACGGCCATGGTGGTGGCCCGCGTCGTCACCGGCACCGCCTCGCAGGCGTTCTTCGGCGTCTCCCTCTCGCTGTGCGCCCGGCTCACCCGCCCGGAGGTGCGCGGCCGCGCCATCGCGGTGGCCATGAACGGCCTGATGCTGGGCACCCTGCTCGGCCTGCCGCTGGCCACCGTGACCGGCGAACACCTCGGCTGGCGCGCGGCCTTCTGGGGCATCACCGTGCTCACGGTCCTCGCCGCGCTCTGCACCCTCATGGGCGTCCCCCGCCTGGACCGGGCCCCTGCCGAGGGCGGCGGAGGCGTACGCGGCGAACTGGGCGTCTTCCGCCGCCCCGGGCTGTGGCTGGCGCTGTCCACCAGCACCTTCATCATCGGTGCGACGTTCTCCGCGTTCAGCTACCTCAACCCGGTCCTCACGGAGGTCACGGGCTTCGCCACCGGCACCGTGCCGCTGCTCCTCATCGCCTACGGCGCGGCCACCGTGGTCGGCAACACGATCGTCGGGCGCCTCGCCGACCGCCACACCCTCGGCGTCCTGCTCTGCGGCCTCGCCCTGAACCTGGTGTTCCTCACCGGCTTCGCGCTGCTCGCCCACCTGCCCGTACCCGCGGTGGTGTGCATGCTGGGCATCGGCCTCGTCGGCGTCACGATGAACCCCGCGATGGCCACCCGCGTCCAGCGCGCGGGCAACGCCGGGCCGCTGGTCAACACGATCCACTCCTCGTTCATCACCCTCGGCATCATCATCGGGACCTCGGCCGGCGGGCCGGCCATCGACGCCTTCGGGCTGCGGGCGCCCCTGTGGACAGGGGCGGGCATGGCCGTCCTCGGGCTCCTCACCCTCGTCCCCGTCCTCGTCCGTCGCCCGGTCGGCCCAGCGGACGGACAAAGCACCGCAAAAATCACGATCTGCCAAGAAAGCGCCGCACGGCAGACTCGGACCGTCTGACGTCAAAAGACGTCAAACGCATCAACCTGCCGATGAATTTTCAGGAAGTTTTCGTAAGGGTCGAGGGCAGACATCCGGCCGAGCCTCGAATGGCTTGTTCTACGCCGTAGGCCCAGAGCTGGCGGGCCCTGTGCCGACTCGGACGATCTTGTTCCGTCGCCGAGTTCAAGATCAACAACGTCACCGAGCGTCAGCATCGCGCGCACCGTCACCCCCGTCGGTGCGCGGAGCACCGCCTCAGGGGGGTTAAGGTGGAAACCCCCCCTCGGGCCGGTCCGTATCCCCCCCACGGACCGGCCCGTTTTCTTTCCCTCACATCACGTTGCGTGATGATTCGTATGAGGTTTGAGAGACGATCTAGGACCCGTTGCGGCTCGCCCAGATGTTGACGCCCTCGGTGCTTACCGCGAAGGAATCGATCTCCGACAGCTCCTCCTCGGTCAGCTTCGAAGCACCGAGCGCCGCGACGTTCGCCTCCAGCTGGCGCACGCTGGACGCGCCGATCAGTGCCGAGGTCATCCGCGGGTCGCGCAGCACCCACGTCAGGGCGAGCTGCGCCAGCGACTGGCCGCGGCGCCGGGCGATCCCGTCGAGCCCGCGCAGCCGCCGTACGACGTCCTCCGTCAGCAGCCCCGGGTCCAGCGACTTGCCCTGCGACGCCCGCGAGCCCTCCGGGATGCCGTGCAGGTACTTGTCGGTCAGCAGCCCCTGCGCCAGCGGCGCGAAGGAGATGCAGCCCATGCCCTCCGTCTCCAGGGCGTCGAGCAGCCCGTCGTCCTCCGTCCAGCGGTTGATCATCGAGTAGGACGGCTGGTGGATCAGCGCGGGCACGCCCATCCCGCGCAGGATGCGGGCCGCTTCACGGGTGTTCTCCGCGCTGTACGACGACACGCCCGCGTAGAGCGCCTTGCCCTGCTGGACGGCGGACGCGAGCGCGCCCATCGTCTCCTCCAGCGGGGTCTCCGGGTCGAAGCGGTGCGAGTAGAAGATGTCGACGTGGTCGACACCCATTCGGCGCAACGACGCGTCGAGGGACGAGAGCAGGTATTTCCGGGAGCCCCACTCGCCGTACGGGCCGGGGTGCATGAGATAGCCGGCCTTGGTCGAGAGCACGATCTCGTCGCGGTACGGACGGAAGTCCTGGGCGAAGATCTTGCCGAAGTTCAGCTCCGCGGAGCCGGGCGGCGGGCCGTAGTTGTTGGCCAGGTCGAAGTGGGTGACGCCCAGGTCGAAGGCCCGGCGGAGAATGGCCCGCTGCGACTCCAGGGCCCGGTCGTCGCCGAAGTTGTGCCACAGGCCCAGCGAGATGGCGGGCAGCTTGAGGCCGCTGTGCCCCGTGCGGCGGTACTCCATCGCGTCATAGCGATTTTCGGCTGCACGATAGTGAGTGGAATGAGTGGAATCGGTCATGTGCATCTGACTATCACGGTCTTGTGACAGACCGAGTTGGGTTCTCGTGACACGCGGGCAGTAGTGTGGCGCCCTCGGGGCGACCGCCGTGGCATGGAGGGGCTGGAAGACGTGAAGTTGCGCGACCTGGTGTACAGGCTCTACGCACGCCGGGTGGAAGGCCGCCTCGACCATGCCCAGGTGCCCAAGCACATCGGCGTCATCCTCGACGGCAACCGCCGCTGGGCGCGCGCGGACGGCCGCACGCTGGAACAGGGCCACCAGGCCGGCGCCGACAAGATCCACGAGCTGCTCGGCTGGTGCGCCGAGACCGACGTCGAGGTCGTCACGCTCTGGATGCTCTCCACGGACAACCTCGACCGCCCCGCCGACCAGCTCAACCCCCTCCTCGGCATCATCGAGAACACGGTGCGCGGCCTCGCCGCGGACGGCCGCTGGCGCGTCCACCACGTCGGCACCCTCGACCTGCTCCCCGCCCGTACGCAGTCCGTGCTCAAGGAAGCCGAGCAGGACACCATCGGCATCGACGGAATACTGGTCAATGTCGCGGTCGGCTACGGCGGTCGGCAGGAGATCGCGGACGCGGTGCGTTCGCTGGTGCTCGAAGCGGCCGACAACGGCACCTCTTACGAGGAACTCGCCGAGATGGTCGATGTGGAGCACATTTCCAAGCACCTCTATACGCGCGGCCAGCCCGACCCGGATCTGGTGATCCGCACCAGTGGCGAACAGCGGCTCTCCGGCTTCATGCTCTGGCAGAGCGCGCACTCGGAGTACTACTTCTGCGAGGTCTTCTGGCCGGCCTTCCGAAAGGTCGATTTCCTGCGCGCGCTGCGTGATTACGCCGCGCGCCACCGCCGCTACGGCTACTGACCGCGACGCGGGAGCGGGCCCGCGGAGCCGGAGTTCGGGCGCCACTACGGCCCCTGACGGATCGGGCGTTCACCTCGCCGTCGCATATGCCGTTGCATGGTCAAGCGGTCCAGCGGGAATATCCCCTCCAGGTCGACGGTCTGTCCAAAGACCGTCGCTCTGCCAGCGGGTGGCATGGGGCCGCCCGCCCGGGAGGCCCTTTGCACACGGACGACGACCGTGCGGACCGAGCGGACCGCAGGCCCGCCCGGACGACGCGGAGGGCCGGCGTCCGGCCCTCGAAGGGCACGGACCCGGCCCAATTCCCCGGCGACGTCGTCGCGCCCCGACCTCTCCCCGAGGGGGTTCGTCCACCCGTGGTGACCAGCAAGAAGCGCCGTGAGAACGACCGGCGCACCTATGTCCTCGACACCAGCGTCCTGCTGGCCGATCCAGGCGCCATGGCCCGCTTCGAGGAGCACGAGGTCGTGCTGCCCGTGGTGGTGGTCACGGAGCTGGAGGCCAAGAGGCAGCACCCCGAGCTCGGTTACTTCGCCCGGCAGGCGCTCCGCCTGCTGGACGGCTACCGGGTGCAATTCGGCCGCCTCGACTCACCGATCCCGATCGGCGAGCTGGGCGGGACGCTCAGGGTCGAGCTCAATCACTCGGATCCCGGCATACTGCCCGCCGGATTCCGTCTCGGTGACAACGACTCGCGCATC
Organism: Streptomyces sp. NPDC001407; assembly: GCF_042895325.1. Taxonomy (NCBI): domain Bacteria; kingdom Bacillati; phylum Actinomycetota; class Actinomycetes; order Kitasatosporales; family Streptomycetaceae; genus Streptomyces; species Streptomyces sp. NPDC001407. The sequence goes on along the minus strand of NZ_JBIAWF010000001.1, from coordinate 673,276 downwards.
CTCGCCGTGGCCCGCAACCTCCAGGCCGAGGGGTACGACGTCACCGTCGTCTCCAAGGACCTGCCGCTGCGGATCAAGGCGTCCGCGGTCGGGCTGCTCGCGGAGGAGTACCGCGCCGAGCTCGCCATCACCGACTCGGGCTGGACGGGGATGGCCGAACTCGCCGTCACCGCCGAGCAGGTGGACGAGCTCTACGCCGCCGAGGTGACATATGTGCCGGAAGCGGCCGAACTGCCCGTGCACACCGGCCTGGTGCTCCAGTCCGAGCGCGGCAAGGCGCTGGGCCGGGTCACGGCCGACGGCTCGGTGCGGCTGGTTCGGGGCGACCGCGAGGCGTTCGGGATCCACGGGCGCTCCGCCGAGCAGCGGGTGGCGCTCGACATGCTCCTCGACCCGGACATCGGCATCGTGTCGATGGGCGGCCGCGCGGGCACGGGCAAGTCGGCGCTGGCCCTGTGCGCGGGCCTGGAGGCGGTCCTGGAGCGCCGGCAGCACCGGAAGGTGATGGTCTTCCGCCCCCTGTACGCCGTCGGCGGGCAGGAGTTGGGGTATCTGCCGGGCAGCGAGGCGGAGAAGATGAGCCCCTGGGCGCAGGCCGTCTTCGACACCCTCTCCGCGGTGACGAGCGCCGAGGTGATCGAGGAGGTCGTCGGGCGCGGCATGCTGGAGGTGCTGCCGCTGACGCACATCCGCGGGCGATCGCTGCACGACGCCTTTGTGATCGTGGACGAGGCGCAATCGCTCGAAAGGAATGTCCTGCTGACCGTTCTGTCGCGCATCGGGGCCAATTCACGGGTGGTCCTCACCCATGACGTGGCGCAGCGCGACAACCTCCGCGTCGGACGCTACGACGGCGTGGTCGCCGTCGTGGAAAAGCTGAAGGGGCATCCGCTCTTCTCCCATGTCACGCTGACGCGTTCGGAGCGTTCGCCCATCGCGGCCCTGGTGACCGAAATGCTGGAGGAAGGCCGCATCTGAGGGAGTGGGCAGGCAATTGCCCCACCGCGGGTGATCCGAGGGGCAGCGCGCGGCGAAGCGAAGGAGCTTAGCCGCGCGTTGTCGTGCCGCGCCGCACTTTCCGTAAAACCGCTGGAGTAAACGGCATGTGAGCTTTCCCACGCAACGTGGAATTGCCTCGGGGCGTCCCCGTCGGGCAGAGTCTGGGTCCTGTCAGGCCCCGCATACGGCACTTCGGCACCCTCCGGGTGCCGCACCAACAAGAACTGAACAGCGTCGCCGTATGCCGCCCGAGCATCACGCGGACCTCCCTGCGGAGGGCCCACCGGGTCAGTGCCTCCTGTGACCGGCCGGTCCCGCCCCTGGCGGTGCCGCGCAAAACGGAGGCCAGCGCCAGGGGCACGATTGCGCCCGCGAGGTCACCTAAGCGGGCGATGCTGGAAGGAAACCGTGTGAGCCGGATTTCGGTCCGGGGGTTCGCCGTGGCATCCGCCACCGCGGTCACCACCGTTGGCGCCGTCGTAGGTGTCGCGTCGGGCAGCGACCATGGCACGACCGGTCAGGTCGAGGCCACCGCCGCGGACACGACCCTCCTCGCGGACATCCCCGCCGGACAGAACGTCCAGCAGCAGGCGTCCTTCCTGACGCAGCAGGCGGACACCCAGTCCGACGCCGCCGACACGGTCGCGAAGAAGGACGCCGAGGAGACCGCGCGCAAGCAGGCCGCCGACGACGCCACCGCCAAGAAGGAGGCCGCGGACGCCGCGGCCAAGAAGGAAGCGGAGGAGAAGGCGGCCAAGGACGCCAAGGAGCGCGAGGACAAGGACGCGGTCAGCAGCCGCTCCGCCTCCCGCGACGCCTCGTCCTTCGCGGTCAAGGGGTCCTACTCCACCGCCGAGGTCCAGGCGATGGCCCGGCAGATGATCCCCGGCGACCAGTTCCAGTGCTTCAGCAACATCGTGAACAACGAGAGCGGCTGGGACTACACCGCCACCAACGCCTCCTCCGGCGCCTACGGCCTGGTGCAGTCGCTGCCCGGCTCCAAGATGGCGTCCGCCGGTGCCGACTGGCAGACCAACCCGGCCACCCAGATCAAGTGGGGCCTCGGCTACATGAACGAGCGCTACGGCAGCCCCTGCGGCGCCTGGTCGTTCTGGCAGGCCAACCAGTGGTACTAGGCTCCGGCCCACCGGCCCGCCGGTGACTTCCACGTCTCACTCAGCCCCCGACCTCAACCGGTCGGGGGCTTTGTGTGTCTTCCCCGACGACGGCTGGCGGTCGCGCTGACAGTGGGCACGGGTAACGTCGTCGTGATGGCCGCGGGGGAGTGGGGGTAGAGGAAGAGAAATGTCGAGATTGCCGAAAATGATCGGCGGCATGGGGACGGGCCTGACCCGGCTCGCCGAGTTGCTCGAACGCCGGAGGGCCCAGGCGCAGCTGGCGGACGCGCCGGACGCCGCGCCCTCCGCCGCCGGGCACCCGCCGGCCCCCGCGCCCGCCGTCGCACCCGAACCCGCTCCGGAGTCCGCGCGGACCGGGGCCCCCGAGTCGGCACGGGCCACCGCGTCCGTCCGAGCCGGGGCCCCCGAGTCCGCGGACGCGGAGGCGGGCGGGGCCGAGCCCGCGCCCGACCACGTCCCGGCACCGCCCGGTTACGCCCCGGCCGTCGCGCCGCGCCCCGACCCCGTCGCCGCCGTGCCCTGGGGGGTGCGGGTCGCCGCCGAGGCTGCCTGGCGGCTGCTCATCCTCGCCGGCACGCTGTGGGTGCTGATGCGGGTGATCAGCTCCGTGCAGCTGGTGGTGCTCGCCTTCACCGCCGCCCTGCTGATCACGGCGCTGCTCCAGCCCACGGTCGCCTGGCTCAAGCGGCACGGCGTGCCCCGGGGCCTGGCCACGGCCATGACCTTCATCGCCGGCTTCGTGATCATGGGCCTGGTCGGCTGGTTCGTGGTCTGGCAGGTCACGGAGAACATCGACGACCTGTCCAAGCAGGTGCAGCAGGGCATCAAGGACTTCAAGCACTGGCTGCTCAACAGTCCCTTCCACGTCACCGAGGACCAGATCAACAGCATCGCCGACAACCTCAGTCAGGCGATCGGCAGCAACACCAAGGACATCACCACCGCCGGCATAGAGGGCGTGCAGGTGATCATCGAGGTGCTGACCGGCATCCTGCTGGCGATGTTCAGCACGCTCTTCCTGCTCTACGACGGTCCCAAGATCTGGCAGTGGCTGCTCAAGCTGTTCCCGGCGGCGGCGCGCGAGGGGGTGGCGGGCGCCGGTCCGCGCGCGTGGGCGACGCTGACCGCCTATGTGCGCGGCACGGTGATAGTGGCCCTGATCGACGCGATCTTCATCGGTGTGGGGCTGTTCTTCCTCGACGTCCCGCTGGCCGTCCCGCTGGCCGTCTTCATCTTCCTCTTCGCCTTCATCCCGCTCGTCGGCGCCGTGGTCTCCGGGGCGCTCGCGGTGATCGTGGCCCTGGTGACGCGGGACGTCTTCACGGCGACGATGGTGCTGGTGGTGGTGCTCTCGGTGCAGCAGATCGAGGGCCATGTCCTCCAGCCCTTCATCCTCGGCCGCGCCGTGCGGGTCCATCCGCTCGCGGTCGTGCTCTCCGTGGCCGCGGGCTCGCTGATAGCCGGCATCGGCGGCGCGGTGGTCGCGGTGCCGCTGGCCGCCGTCACCAATACGGTGGTGGGCTATCTCCGGGCGCACGCCAAGGAGAACGCGGTCCGCTCCGCGATGGCGTCCGCCGGGCCGGAGCACGCGCCCGCCCCGGATCCGGTCAGCCGTAGCTGAGGATGACGAAGAGGGGCCCCACCGGGCGAATGCCTGGTGGGGCCCCTCTTCGTGATGCGGTGCGGCGGGCCGGTTACTCGGCCAGCACCGCTTCGGAGTCGAGCGTCGCGCCGACCGCCTGGAGAACGGCGGCGATCTTGAACGCCTCCTGGATCGTCTCGCGGTCCACGCCGGCCTTGCGGAGCACCTGCTCGTGCGAGTCGAGGCACATGCCGCAGCCGTTGATCGCGGAGACGGCCAGCGACCACAGCTCGAAGTCGACCTTCTCCACGCCCGGGTTGCCGATGACGTTCATCCGCAGGCCCGCGCGCAGGTTGCCGTACTCCGGGTCCGACAGCAGATGCCGGGTGCGGTAGTAGACGTTGTTCATCGCCATGACGGCCGCGGCCGACTTGGCCGCGCCGTACGCCTCGGCGGAGAGGTTGGCCTTGGCCTCCGGCTCCAGTTCCCGCAGCACGATCGGCGAGCGGCTCGCGATCGCGCAGGCGAGGACGGTGCCCCACAGCTGCTGCTGCGGGAGCGGGGAGTTGCCGATGACCGAGCCGAGGTTCAGCTTCAGGTCCTTGGCGAAGTCCGGTATCCGGGACTTCAGCTCGTCGAGGGCCATGTCAGGTCACTCGCCCGCGAGCAGCGCGACCGGGTCGAGGGTCGTCTCGCCCTTGTTCCAGTTGCACGGGCACAGCTCGTCGGTCTGCAGCGCGTCGAGGACCCGCAGGACCTCCTTGGGGTTACGGCCGACGGAACCGGCGGTCACCATGGTGAACTGGATCTCGTTGTTCGGGTCCACGATGAAGACGGCGCGCTGGGCGTAGCCGTCCTCGCCCTCGACGCCACAGGCCTGCATGAGCTCGTGCTTGGCGTCGGCCAGCATCGGGAAGGGCAGGTCACGCAGGTCGGCGTGGTCCTTGCGCCAGGCGTGGTGGACGAACTCGGAGTCGCCGGAGACGCCGAGGATCTGGGCGTCACGGTCGGCGAACTCGTCGTTCAGCTTGCCGAACGCGGCGATCTCGGTCGGGCAGACGAAGGTGAAGTCCTTCGGCCAGAAGAAGACGACGCGCCACTTGCCCTCGTAGGACTTGTTGTCGATCTGGGCGAAGGCCTTGTCCGCGTCGAGGTCCACACAGGCGGTCAGGTCGTACTGGGGGAACTGGTCACCGACAGTGAGCACGCGCTCTCCTTGCATCGAGGAAGACCATGGCGGAGCTTCCTGCGGGGTTGGACTCAGGCCACCCTGCCACAGGAGGCATTGATAACGGAAATAGCTAGACTGAGTGAAGTTGATCGGAGGTGGTTATCAGTCATGTCGTCCATAAGCCCGGAAGCGGAACCCGCCGGCAGCCCCGCGGAACCCCAGCGGACCGGTGCCGGGAAGGTCACACCGGCCCGGCCCCGCCAGCCCAGCCTCGCCCAGCTCCGCGCCTTCGTCGCGGTCGCCGAGCACCTGCACTTCCGCGACGCGGCGACCGCCATCGGCATGAGCCAGCCCGCGCTCTCCGGTGCCGTCTCGGCCCTGGAGGAGGTCCTCGACGTGCAGCTCCTCGAGCGTACGACGAGGAAGGTGCTGCTCAGTCCGGCGGGGGAGCGGCTGGCCGTGCGCGCCCGCGCCGTCCTCGACGCCGTCGGCGCGCTCCTGGAGGAGGCCGACGCCGCCCGCGCGCCCTTCACCGGAGTGCTCCGTCTCGGGGTGATCCCCACGGTGGCGCCGTATCTCCTGCCGACCGTGCTCCGGCTGGTCCACGACCGCTATCCGGACCTCGATCTCCAGGTGCACGAGGAGCAGACCTCCTCGCTGCTGGACGGGCTGTCCCAGGGGCGGCTGGACCTGCTGCTGCTCGCCGTCCCGCTCGGCGCGCCCGGGGTCGTCGAGCTGCCGCTCTTCGACGAGGACTTCGTCCTGGTCACTCCGAGCGACCACTGGCTGGCCGGGCGCGGGGACATCCCGCGGGCCGCGCTGCGCGAACTCGATCTCCTGCTGCTCGACGAGGGCCACTGCCTGCGCGACCAGGCGCTCGACATCTGCCGCGAGGCGGGGCGCACGGTGGGGATGCCCGTCACCACCAGCGCCGCCGGGCTGTCCACGCTGGTCCAGCTCGTCGGCGGCGGCCTGGGCGTCACGCTGCTGCCGCGTACGGCGCTGCGGGTGGAGACCGGGCGCAACGACCAGCTCGCCACGGGGTACTTCGCGGAGCCGGCGCCCTCGCGCAAGGTGGCACTCGCGATGCGGGCGGGGGCGGCGCGGCAGGGCGAGTTCGAGCAGTTCGCCGAGGCGCTGCGGGACGCGCTCGCCGCCCTGCCCGTCCGGATCGCCCGGGACTGAGCGGAGCCGGCCGTGCCGGAGCGCATCCGGCACGGCCCGTCCCGTGGCTATTCCGTGCGCAAGCCGTCCGGGCGCATCATGCGCCACAGCGGTGGCAGGCTCACGAGGGTCACCAGGAGGATGACCGCCGTGCCCGCGCCGACCAGCGGGAGGAAGGACAGCCAGTCCTTCACCCGGCGGTCGATCAGTCTGAGCATCGTCCAGCCGAGCCCGAGGCCGCCCGCGACCGCCAGGGTCATGCCGAGTACGACCGGGACGGCGGTCTGCCAGAGCACCGACCAGCCGATCGTGGAGCGCCGGGTGCCCAGCGCCACCAGGGCGGACAACAGGCGGCTGCGCTCGCGGAGTTGCTCCAGGGTGGTGACGAGCATGCTGCCGCCGATGAGGAACAGCGTGAGGGTGCCGCCGACCAGCAGCCCCCGCTGGATCGCGGCGTAGTGGTCGTCCTTGACCACGCCGCCCATCCGCCACACGCGCACCGCCGGGTCGATGCCCGCCGCGGTGTTGCGTACCCGCTCGACGGCGTCCAGGTCGCCCTGACGGAACTTCACCGACGCCACCGTCCTGCCCTCCGGCATGGCGTGGACGTCGATCGCCGAGGGCGTGGCCAGCACGCCGTACTCCTGCTCACCGGCCGGGTCCGGCCGGGTCGCCACCACGCGTGCCGTGGCGGGCACGGTCCACCGGTAGTCCTTCGCGGAGTCGCCCGAGGAGTCCCACCGCGTCATCTTCAGCGGGGTGCCGGGCGGGAAGTTCCGCGCCGTGGCGACGTCGCCGTCCGGCTCCTGGGCGACGAAGACGTCCCCGTCCGCGCAGGAGTCCAGCCGCGCCAGCTCGCGCAGCGTGGCGCAGTCGGCGACCCGGACGGTCGTGACCCCGCCGGGCGCGTCCGCGTAGCTCTCGACCGTGGCGACCGCCCCGACGACGCCCTCGGTCGCCCGCAGCCGCTCCTGCCAGCCGCGCACCTCCGCGGCCGTGCCCGTGCGGTACATGGCCTGCATCCGCGAATGCGTCGCCGGGACCTCGTCGGGCTTGTCGACGTAGTCGTTCTGCATCCCGGCGAAGAGCATCTGCACCGCGATCGCACCCGCCACGGCGACGATGATGCCGCTGACCGCGCGGGCCGCCGAGCCACCGCTCGACTGGAGCCGCCGGACGGCCAGTTGCCAGGGCAGCGGACCGCCGCGCAGCCGGGCCACGCACGCCTCGACCAGCCAGGGCAGCAGCGCGGTCACACCGACCAGCACCAGGACGGCGCCCACCGCGACCCGCACCGTCGGGACCGTGTCGCCGTAGCCGTAGACCGAGACGCTGCCGGAGAGCGGGATCAGCAGGGCCGCTCCCGCGGCCGGTATCAGCAGCCGCCACCACAGCCTGCGGCGCCGGGGGACGGCGTTCCGTACGATGCCCAGCGGCTCGATGGCGACGCCGCGCAGCGCGAGCAGGGTGACGACGACCGCCGCGGCGGGCACGGCGACGGCGACGAGCGCCGCCAGGGCGGGGGTGGGGGTCAGGTCGGCGGGGAAGACGCTGGTGTCCTGGACCGTGACCCCGGAGGCGAACCGCCGGGCGAAGAGGAACAGCCCCGTGCCGACGGCCAGTCCGAACAGCGCGGCACACAGCGCCTCGCCGGCCGCGATCCGCCGTACGGCCTTGATGTCCGCGCCCACCAGCCGCAGCGCCGCCAGCCTGCGGTCGCGGTGGTCGCCGCCGAAGCGCACGGCGGTGGCGATGAAGACGGCCACCGGCATCAGCAGCACGACGCACACCATGACGACCAGGACGAGGAGCGCCGGGCTCAGCGGGCGGTCCGTCCCGTCGGAGCCGTAGCGGTCGATGCGCAGGACGCGTTCGCCCTGGCCGAAGCGCACGGCGGGATCGTCCGCGCTGATGCGGTCGCTGCCGATGTAATAGAAGAGCTCACTGGGGCCGACGAGTCCGGCGTCGCCGATGGTGCCCACCGTGCGGTAGTGGAACCGCTCGCGCAGCAGCTTCCCCTTGTCGGACTTCAGCAGCTTGTCGAGCGCGGGGGAGACCACCATCTCGCCCGCGCCAGGTATCCGCTCCACGCCGGGCGGGGCGGGCGCCTTCGGGCCCTCGGCCCGCAGCAGCGCGCCGTTGACGGGCTTGTCGCGGTAGTCGGTGTCGACCGACTGATAGAGGAGGGTGTCGGCGCGCGGCCCGTCGGCCGTCGAGGAGGTGACATCGCGCGCTGCCTGACGCTCGTCACGCTGGGACAGCATCTCCGGCACGGCCGCCGCGATCAGCAGTAGCACCACGCCGATGCCGACGCCCGCCGCCGTGAGCCCGGTGCGCAGCCAGCCCTCGCGGCCGCCGGTCAGCGCGAAGCGGGCGCCGGTGGCCAGGTCGCGGGCCCAGGCGGTGAGTCCGGTGGGGCCGGTGGGCATGTCGGCGGGGCCGTGCCCGGGGCGATGGCGCTCCGTCATGAGACACCCGCCATGTCGCGCGCGACGCCGTCCCGCACGATGACCTCGCGGTCGGAGTACGCGGCGACGCGTGCCTCGTGCGTGACCAGGACGACCGCGGCCCGGGTCTCCCGCGCGGCCTCCGTCAGCAGTCGCATCACGCGCTCGCCGTTGAGGGAGTCGAGGGCGCCGGTCGGCTCGTCGGCGAAGATCACACGCGGCCTGGTGACCAGCGAGCGGGCGACGGCGACGCGCTGGCCCTGGCCGCCGGAGACCTCACCGGGCCGCTTGCCGCGCACCCCGGTGACCTCCAGCCGCTCCAGCCACTCCAGGGCGGTGGCCTCGGCCTCCTTGCGCTTCATGCCGCTGAGCCGCAGCGGCAGGGCGACGTTCTCGACGCAGGTCAGCTCGGGCACCAGCCGGCCGAACTGGAAGACGAAGCCGAACTCGCCGCGGCGCAGCGCGCTGCGCTCGGTGTCCGACAGCTTCGACAGCTCGCGCGCGCCGTAGCGGACGGTGCCGGCGTCGGGCTGGACGATGCCCGCGAGGCAGTGCAGCAGCGTCGACTTGCCCGAGCCCGAGGGTCCCATCACGGCGACGACCTCGCCGGGGTGGATGGAGAAGTCGGCCCCGGCGAGCGCGGGTGTGGGCCCGTACGCCTTGTGCAGTCCGGTGGCGGCGAGCAGGGAACCCGAGGGGGTCACGCGCCCACCGCCTTGGCGAGCTGGTCGAGCCGGGCAGCGGTGATTTCCAGCCACCGCAGATCGGCCTCCAGGTGGAAGAGCGCGTGGTCGCAGATGAGCTGGTCGGCGAGGTCGCCCGCACTCTTGCGCCGGGTGAGCTCGCGCATCAGCCGCAGGTGCTCCGCGCGCTGGGCGTCCAGCAGGCCGTCCGCGTCGCGTCCGGTCAGCAGCGCGACGACCACCTTGGTGTAGAGCGTCGACTGGAGATACGGCTCGGGCTTCTCGGGCTGGACGAGCCACTGCTCGACGTCCGTGACCCCGGCGTCCGTGATGGCGTACCGCTTACGGTCCGGGCCTCCGCCCTGCTCGATGCCGTCCACTTCGACGAGCCCGTTCTTCAGCAGCCGCGACATGGTCGAGTAGACCTGGCCGTAGTGGAGCGGGCGGTCGTGTCCGAAGCGTTCGTCGAAGGCGCGCTTGAGGTCGTAGCCGTGGCTGGGGCCGGCTTCTAGGAGGGCGAGCAGGGTGTGTCCGATTGACATGGTGGGACTCTACACGGGGTGTATACGTGGTGTGTATAGATGGCTGGTTTTGTTTCCCCGCCCCGCCCAGCCCCGCCCCTTCCCGAACTGGGGCTGCGCCCCAGACCCCCAGCTGCGGGTCCGTTGCCTCCCCCAGCTACCTCCCCCGGACTCCGTCCGGGGGTGCCCCCAGAGGTGCCCCCAGCGGCGGGAGCGCCCTGCGGGCGCGTCCTCAAACGCCGGACGGGCTGATATTCAGCCCGTTGGGGGCACCTCCCAGCGGTAGCTGGGGGAGTTTGAGGACAGCGCGCGAAGCGTGCTTCGGGGGTCTGGGGGCTTGCCCCCAGTTTCGGGAAGGGGCGGGGCTGGGGAGAGAAAAACGCCGCCCGCAGGGCGTCAAGCCGGGTCGGAAGGGCCCGCGTCCTTCGGAGGCCGCCCCCGCCGAGGGATCGCCCCCGCCCCCCGCGGGAGGCGCCCCGCCTCGGCCAGCGCCTTGCGCAGCAGGAACTCGATTTGGGCGTTCGCGCTGCGCAGCTCCTCCCCCGCCCAGCGCGTCAGAGCGTCGTGCACGAGCGGGTCGAGCCGCAGCAGCACCTGCTTGCGCTGCCGCGGCCCCCGCTGCTCCTCCGGCGGGTGGTCCTCCGTCACTGGTAGAGGGTGCCCGTGTTCAGGACGGGCTGTGCGGCGCGGTCACCGCACAGCACCACCATCAGATTGCTCACCATGGCCGCTTTCCGCTCCTCGTCCAGCTCCACGAAGCCCTGCTCGCTGATCCGCGACAGCGCCTCCTCGACCATGCCGACCGCGCCTTCCACGATCAGCTTCCGGGCGGCCACGACCGCCCCCGCCTGCTGCCGCTGGAGCATGGCAGAGGCGATCTCCGGCGCGTACGCGAGGTGGGTGAAGCGCGACTCGATGATCTGCACGCCGGCCGCCTCGACGCGCGCGTGCAGCTCGACGGCGAGCTTCTCGGTGATCTCCTCGGCGTTGCCGCGCAGCGACAGCGCGTCGTCGTCGTGCGCGTCATAGGGGTACTCGATGGCGATGTGCCGGACGGCCGCCTCGGTCTGCGTGGCGACGAACTCCTGGAAGTCCTCCACCTCGAACATCGCCTGGGCGGTGTCCTCGACCCGCCACACCACGACGGCGGCCAGCTCGATGGGGTTGCCGTAGGCGTCGTTGACCTTCATGACGGCGGTCTCGTGGTTGCGCACCCGGGTGGAGACCACGTCGCGGCTGGTGAAGGGGTTGACCCAGCGCAGGCCCTCGGTGCGGATCGTGCCGCGGTAGCGGCCGAAGAGCTGGACGACGCGCGCCTGGCCCGGCGCCACGGTGTTGAGCCCGCTCATGGCCGTGATCGCGCCGATGCCGACGAGGATGCCCACGACGACGAGCGCGGCGCACAGCGCGCCCTTGCCGTCGTTGCCGAGGAAGACGGCCAGGGCGATGAGTCCGGCCGCTATGAGCAGGCCGACGAGCCCCAGCAGCAGTGCCACTCCGCCGCCGATGTCGCGGGCCGGGAACTCCCGCACCCGCGCTGCCGGCATGACCTGCGGCTCTGTCGGAGGCGTGTTCTCCGTGGTGGTGATCGCTGTGTCCGGCATGGAGGTTCCCCGTTTCCTCGGCGGCGCGCGGTGGTCCGCCGCACGCCGTTGGGTGTCTAGCAAAGTGTTAGCACATTATCGCCCTGTACGGTTTCCCGCGCTGCTCCGTACCCGGTTCCCGCCACCCGGGGTGCTGTATGTCACGTGCCGCAAAGCCTTGATCGATGGGCGTTTGGTGACAGTTGCGGTGTTAGCTTCGTGAGCTGGGTTGGGGGCGGACAGAGTGGAGCTACGGGAGAGATGGGCCGAGCGGAAGCGCGACGGGCGCAGAAGAGCACCCGCACAGCAAAGGGCAAGAAACCCAAGAAGTCCGGCATACGCCGCTTCTTCACATGGAAGATGCTGCTCGCCTACTTCGTGGCCGTCATAGCCCTCGGCGCCGGCGCCTTCGCGGCGCTCTACATGTACGTCGACGTGCCCACCGGCAAGCTGGAGACCCGGCTGCAGAGCAACGTCTACAAGCTCGACAACGGCACGGTGCTGGCCCGCACGGGCCAGGTCAACCGTGAGGAAGTCACGCTCGACAAGGTGCCCGACAGCGTCAAGAACGCCGTTGTCGCCGCCGAGAACAAGAACTTCTGGAACGACTCCGGCGTCGACCTCAAGGGCACCGCGCGCGGCATCTTCAACACGGTCATGGGCCGTGGCAAGCAGGGTGGTTCGACCATCACCCAGCAGTACGTGAAGAACTCCTACCTGAGCCAGGAGCAGACCGTCACCCGCAAGGTGAAGGAGCTCATCATCACGCTCAAGGTGGACCAGAAGGTCGACAAGAAGGAAATCCTCGCCGGGTACCTGAACACCAGCTACTTCGGCCGCAACGCCTACGGCATCCAGGCCGCGTCCCGCGCGTACTTCAACAAGGACGTCGGGAAGATCACCACCGAGGAGGGCGCCTACCTCGCCGCCCTGCTCCAGGCGCCGAGCCAGTACGACTGGACGGCGGCCACCGACGCGGGCAAGCGCAACGCCCTGGCGCGCTGGAACTACGTCCTCGACAAGGAGGTCGAGCAGAAGTGGCTCGACCCCGCGAAGCGCAAGGACATGAAGTTCGAGGAGCCGCGGCAGCCCACGCCCCCGAAGGGGCTGAACGGGCAGAACGGCTATCTGGTCGAGGCGGCCAAGAAGGAGATCGAGCAGGCCTTCCGCAAGAGCGGACGCGGTGAGAGCGCGCTCGCGGCCGGCGGCTGGACGATCACCCTCAGCATCGACCCCAAGCGCCAGAAGGCCCTGGAGCAGGCGGTCAAGGACAAGGTGACCTCCAAGCTCGACCCGCAGGCCCGCAAGGTCGACGCGTACGCCCAGGTGGGCGCCGTGTCGGTGGACCGCAAGACCGGCAAGGTCGTGGCCCTCTACGGCGGCCAGGACTTCGCCAAGCACCAGATCAGCAACGCCACCCGCGAGGACTACCAGCCGGCCTCCACCTTCAAGCCGGTGGTCTTCGCCTCCGCGCTGGACAACAAGTCCAAGACGCAGGACGGCCAGCCGATCACGGCGAGCACGATCTACGACGGCACCAGCGAGCGCCCCGTCAAGAACAGTGACACGCCGTTCGCGCCGCCGAACGAGGACCACGTGAGCTACGGACCGGTGACGGTCCAGGAGTCGATGAACAAGTCCATCAACTCCGCGTTCGCGCAGATGGCCGTCGACGTCGGCCTCGACAAGGTCAAGAAGACCGCCGTCAGCCTGGGCATGAACGGCGAGGCCGACTTCCCGGAGAAGCCCGCCATGTCGCTCGGCTCCATGAGCGCGAGCCCGCTGCACATGGCCGGCGTCTACGCCACGTTCGCCAACCACGGCAAGCAGACCACCCCGAGCATCGTCGCCTCCCTGACCCACAACGGCGAGAAGGTCGCCCTGCCGGACGCGGTCGGCCCGCAGATCCTCGACCGGGTCAACGCCGACGACGTCACCCAGGTCCTCAAGGGCGTGGTCAACGACGGTACGGCCAGTGTCGTGCAGAGCTCGCAGTACGCGGTGGCGGGCAAGACCGGCACCTCCGACGACAACAAGTCGGCCTGGTTCTCCGGCTACACCCCGGACCTCATCACCTCGGTCGGCATGTTCGGCGAGGGCCCCGGCGGCAAGCAGGTCCCGCTGACCGGCACCGGCGGTGTCGACGGCGGCCGTGTCAACGGTGGTGGCTACCCGGCCGAGATCTGGGCCGCGTACACCGGGCAGGTCGCCGACGGTGACACCGAGTTCGACCTGAAGACGGACGAGGCCGGCGCGATACCCCCGCCGCCCGCCCCGACCGCCTCCACGAAGCCCTCGGCGCCGCCGTCCAGCAAGCCGTCCTCGACCCCGTCGAGCACGCCGTCCGCGCCGCCGTCGCCGAGCGCCTCGCGGAACACGCCGTCGCACGGCCCCACCACGCCGCCGACCAAGCAGCCGCCGACGCCGCCGACGAAGCAGCCGCCGACACCGCCCACCCCGCCCGTCACGGGCGGCGACGGCGGAGACCCGCCGCTGAACAACCGCGACTGACCCAGGCGACGCCCCTCCGGCCGCCGCCCCGCCTCGGCGGGGCGGCGGCCGGAGGCGTTGTACGGGCCCGTCAGCCGCCGTCGACCGCGGTGGCGATCCGGTCGCCGATCTTCTTGTCGATGTTGCGCCAGTACTGGAAGGCACGTTCCTGCACGGGCCTGCTCACGCCCTGCTTGAGGTGGCCGGAGACGTTGGAGACCAGACGGTCGCGCGCGGCGTCGTCGAGGACGTGGCGGACCATCGTCCCCGGCTGGCCCCAGTCGTCGTCCTCGCGGTGCAGCTTGTACGCCTCGCGCACCATCTCGCCCGCGGCCGCCCAGCCCGCGATCTCACCGAAGCGGCCGGTGTCCGCGGCCGGGCCGCCGTAGGAATTCGGCGCGTACGGCCGGGCCACATTCGCCGGCACGTAACGCATCGGCCCGTCCTTCGCATAGGAATTCACCGCCGAGCGCGCCCTGTTGGGCGGCAGCTGCGCATAGTTCGGGCCGATGCGGTAGCGGTGGGTGTCCGGATACGAGAACAGCCGGCCCAGCAGCATCTTGTCCGGCGACGGGCCGATGCCCGGCACCAGATTGGACGGCTCGAAAGCCGCCTGCTCGATGTGGACGAAGAAGTCCTCGGGATTCTCGTTGAGCGTCATCCGGCCGACCTCGATCAGCGGATAGTCGCCGTGCGGCCACACCTTGGTGAGGTCGAAGGGATTGAAGCGGTAGTCCGCGGCGTCCTCGAAGGGCATCACCTGGACGTACACGGTCCACGACGGGGCATTGCCGGACTCGATCGCCTCGTACAGATCCCGGCGGTGCTTGTCCGCGTCGGAACCCGCCAGCTGGTCCGCCTCCTCCTGGGTGAGGAATTCGATGCCCTGGTCGGTCTTGACGTGGTACTTCACCCAGAACTTCTCGCCACCGCCGTTCACCCACATATAGGTGTGCGAGCTGTAGCCGTTCATGTGACGCCACGTCTTGGGCACACCGCGGTCGCCCATCAGCCAGGTGACCATGTGCGCGGACTCCGGGGACAGCGTCCAGAAGTCCCACTGCATGTCGTTGTTCCGCAGGCCGGTCCTCGGGTGGCGCTTCTGGCTGCGGATGAAGTCCTGGAACTTCTGCGGGTCACGGACGAAGAAGACCGGGGTGTTGTTGCCCACCATGTCGTAGTTGCCGTGCTCGGTGTAGAACTTCAGGGCGAAACCCCGCGGGTCGCGCCAGGTGTCCGGGCTGCCCTGCTCGCCCGCGACGGTCGAGAAGCGGGCGAGCATCTCGCACCGCTTGCCGGGCTGGAAGAGATCCGCCTTGGTGAACTGGCTGACGTCATTGGTGACTTCGAAGAAGCCGTAGGCGCCGCCGCCCTTGGCGTGGACCACGCGCTCCGGGACCCGTTCGCGGTTGAACTGGGCCATCTTCTCGATCAGATAGTGGTCCTGGAGCAGGATGGGGCCGGTATCGCCGATGGTGAGCGAATGCTCGTCGCTCTCCACGGGAATGCCGGCGTTGTTCGTGGTGTAGGGAACCTGCTGCGCCGAGTCGGTCATGGGACGCCTCCCGGAACGGGGATTGGGAGAGGGCGCGTCCGTGCCGCCCTCCACCCGAGCCAGTGAACTCCGCCGACAGCGCGTCGGCAACAGGAGCCTGGACACTGTCCAGATTTTCACGTCGCACGGGTGGACGAACCGCCTCCGCGAGGCCCGGCCGGCACCGGCGGCCTCAGCGGGCGTGCGCCGGCAGCGCCATCTCGAACCACACCACCTTCCCCGTGCTGAGCCGGGTGGCGCCCCACCGCCTGGCCAGCCGGTTCACCAGATACAGACCCCGGCCGCCCTCGTCCGACGGCCGCGCCTGCCGCAGCCGCGGCAGCTGCGGCACATCGTCGCCGACCTCGCAGCGCAGCACGTCCGTCCGGAGCAACCGCAGCGATATGGGCCGTTCGGCGTACCGCACGGCATTGGTGATCACCTCGCTGACCAGCAGCTCCACCGAGTCGCTGAGCTCGTCCAGGCCCCACCGGGCCAGCGCGCGGCGGGCCAGCCTGCGGGCCTGGCGGGCCGTCTGCGGGCGCGGGTCGAGGAACCAGTACGCCACGTCGCTCGGCGCGATCCCCTCGAAGCGGGCGGCGAGCAGGGCGATGTCGTCGTCCCGGTCGCCGGGCCCCAGCATGCCCAGCACCTCGTCGCAGAGCGGCTCCAGCGGAGGCGGGTTCGGGCCCGTGAGCCGGGCCGTCTCGATCAGCCGCTCCCGCAGCTGCTCTATGCCCGTCCACACGTCCCTTATCCGGGACTCCACCAGCCCGTCGGTGTACAGCAGCAGCGTCGCCCCGGCCGGCGCGTCCAGCTCCACCGCCTCGAAGTCGACCCCGCCCACGCCGATCGGCGCGCCCGGCGGCACCCGCAGCACCTCCGCCCGCCCGCCGCGGTGCAGCATGATCGGCGGCGGGTGCCCGGCGTTGGCGATGACGATGCGGTGCGCGACCGGGTCGTAGACCGCGTACAGGCAGGTGGCCATGCGGTCCGAACCGAGCCGCTGCGCCTGCTCGTCCAGGTGGTGCAGCACCTCGGCCGGAGGCAGGTCCAGGCCCGCCAGGGTCTGCGCGGTGGTGCGCAGCTGGCCCATGATCGCGGCGGAGGTCATCGAGTGGCCCATGACGTCACCGACGACCAGCGCCACCCGGTTGCCCGGCAGCGGGATCGCGTCGTACCAGTCACCGCCCACCCGGGCCGTCTCCGCCGCCGGGAGGTAGCGGCTGGCGAGCCGCACGCCCGTGGGCTGCGGCAGGGAGTCCGGGAGCATCGTGCGCTGGAGCTCGTCCGCGATGTACACCTCGCGGCCGTAGAGCACGGCCTTGTCCACGCCCAGGGCGGTGTGGGTGGCGAGCTGCGCCGCCACCAGCAGGTCGTCGCCCTCGAAGGCGGGCCGGTCCGCGCGGCGGATGAACACCGCCGCGCCGATCACCCGCCGCCGGCCCCGCAGCGGCGCGAGGATCGTCCGCTGCCGGTCCGGCACGGCGCGGTCCTCGCCCAGCAGCTCCGGGAGCGCCGCCCGCGCGGCGGAGGAGTCGCCGTAGACGGGCCGCACCCCTCGCAGCACCTCCGCGAGCGGCCCTCCTATGCGCACCTCGCAGCGCTCCGCCGCGACCGCAGCGAGATCGGTCGCGGGGTCGGCGCGCTCCGCCGGAGCCTCGGGCCCCGCGGCCTCGCCCAGGCCCCGTACGTGCTCGGGCAGCTGGTCGGTGCGGCGCAGCCGCAGGACGACGGGGCCCACCGGCCGCTCGTCGCCCACCGGCAGCGGGTCGCGCAGATAGACGAGGATCGCGTCGGCGAAGGTCGGCACGGTGGCCCGGCACAGGCCCAGCACGATCTCGTCCAGGTCGATGCCGCGCGCGATCCGCCGCGTCGCGGCGCCCACGAACCGCAGCCGCTCCCCGCCGGTGGACCCGGCGGAGGGCATGCCGGCCCCCGCGCCGACGGGGGGCTCCGGGGTCCCGGGGCGGCCCGCGGCGGGCTCGGGCCGGGTGCCGGCGGCCGGTTCGGCGTGCTCCCCGGCCCGGCCGGAGCCTTCGCGGGAGGCGGCCTCGCGGCCTCCTTCGCCGGGTCCGGCGGAGGAGTGGGCCGGCTCGCCCGATTCCGGACGGCCGCGGTCGCGCGGACCGTCCGAGCGGCCGTCCGGCTGGCGGGGCAGGCGGGCGGCGGCCGCGGCGGCCTCGGAGCCGAGCGCGGCCGTGCCCGTCGCGGGGGCGGCCGTCTGCTGGACGGCGGCCTGCCGCGTCGGCGCGGTCCGCTGTCTTCCGTGGGAGTTGGGATGCTCCGTCACGCGTGGGGTTCCATCCGTCGGGGCCGTACGCCCGGGTCGTTCAGGGGGCGCACCGTGGGTCAGGCGCGTCGCAGATTGAAGAAGAGCTGGATCTCTGGTGGCACGTCCGTACTCGCCGGGGCGTACGCCAGCGTGCTTTCCCCGGCGACCTCGAAGCCCGCCTCGCACACGACCTGGCGCAATTCGTCCCGCAGGTATCCGGATACCCGGATCGTGTTCCCCAGGAACGGAATCGCGAAGTCGTCCACGTCGGCCTCGACCATCGACAGGGCCAGTAGTCCCTGGGGTCTCAGCAGTCCGCGCACCATCCGCAGGGCGTGCGGGATCTCCGCGCGCGGCAGCATCAGCAGCGAGAAGAACGCGGCGACCCCGTCGAACTCCCCCAGCCGACCGTCCCGCAGCTCGGCCAGGTCCACCCGGAGGAACTCGGCCCCGGGGACGTTGGCGCGGGCCAGGTCCAGCATGCCGGGGGAGAGGTCGACGCCGACCACCCGGTGGCCGGCCTCCGTGAGCTGCCGGGCCGTCGGCAGGCCCGTACCGCAGCCCAGGTCCAGGATCCGGGAGCCGGGCGGCAGCGTCTTCGCCAGCCAGGCCCCGGCCGCGAGCTGGCCCTCCTTGTGCGGGAAGGCGTCGTCGTAGCGGTCGCCTATCGCGTCGAACGCCTCGGCCTGCCCACTGCGGTCCAGCCCTAAGCGGGCGTAGCCGTCGTAGTCCCGCCCCTCGTCACCGCTCACGGCTCCGCCCTCCTGTGACCGTCTTGTTGTGAACATGCGTCACATGCCGTGCTCTGTTCGTGCCGTGCTGCTGTGCAGTATCGCGGAGGCCGATCCTACGGTTGTCCGTCGGGGGCCCGCCAAGCGCTTCCCGAGGTTACGCCCGGATCCCGGCCGGGGAGCGGTCCCAGTCGGCGGGCAGCGCCGGCACGCTCCAGGCCGGGTCGGGCCGCCAGTCCTCCCAGCCCCCGGCGAACGGCGCGCCCCAGGACTCGATGACCGCGACCGCCGACCGCCCGGCCTCCCGCACCCGCTCCGCCTGCCGGGCGGACATCAGGCCCGCGCGCTGCGCCTGGCCGAACTCGTCCTCGTCCTTCCACTCCCAACTGCGGTCCGGATAGACGGCGATGTCCAGGAAGTGGTCCTCGGAGTCGACGCCACCCGCCCAGCGGGCGAGCGGCTCCTCGAGGTTCACGTACCAGTTCTTGAACCCCCAGTCACGGTCCCAGAACAGCCAGACCGACCAGGGGTCGCCGGGGCGGGCGAGCTTGAGCACGCCGGTGCCGAACCAGCGGGAGACGACGGTGGTACGCGGCTTGGTGTAGCGGGTGGCCAGCGGCTCCTCGTGGATGGACGTGCCGTCCGCGAGCCGCGGCTTGACGCAGTCGGTGCCCGGCGCCATCCACACCGCGAGAAGCTCGTCGGTGTCCTGCACCACGGTGACGGGACGGCAGATGTGGACGCGATCGGTGCCGTTGCCCCGATAGCGCCAGAGGATGTGGTCCCCCGGCGCCCAGGGGGCGGTGCCTGCTGTCGTGTCCACGGTGTCCGCTGTCATGCGCAGATCCTAGGCGGGGTGACGGCGGGTGCGCCGTGATGTGCGCCGCAATAGGTACGGTCCAAGAGGTGGGGGTTGACACGGTGTCCGCCCCGCCTCCCGGGGCTACGGCCGCGTCATCCGGAGCACGTCCAGTGCCTCGTCCAGCTGCTCGCGGGTCAGCAACCCCCGCTCGACGTAACCCGATTCGAGCACCACGTCCCGGATCGTCTTCCGCTCGGCGAGGGACTTCTTCGCGACCTTGGCCGCCTCCTCGTAGCCGATGTAGCGGTTCAGCGGGGTGACGACGGACGGCGAGGACTCCGCGTACTCTCGTGCCCGCTCCGCGTTCGCGGTGATGCCGTCGACCGTGCGGTCGGCCAGCAGCCGGGAGGCGTTCGCGAGCAGGCGCACGGACTCCAGCAGGTTCTTCGCCATGACCGGGAGCATCACATTGAGCTCGAAGTTCCCGGCCGCGCCCGCCGTGGCCACGGTCGCGTCGTTGCCGGTGACCTGCGCGGCGACCATCAGGACCGCCTCGGGGATCACCGGGTTGACCTTCCCCGGCATGATCGACGAGCCCGGCTGGAGGTCGGGGACGTTGATCTCGGAGAGGCCGGTGCGCGGGCCGGAGGCCATCCAGCGCAGGTCGTTGCAGATCTTGGTGAGGCCGACCGCGATCGTGCGCAGCTGGCCGCTGGTCTCCACCAGGCCGTCCCGCGCGCCCTGCGCCTCGAAGTGGTCGCGGGCCTCGGTCAGCGGCAGCCCGGTCGTGCGGGCGACCTCGGCGATGACGGCGCCGGAGAAGCCCGCCGGGGTGTTGATGCCGGTGCCCACGGCCGTGCCGCCGAGGGGGAGTTCGGCCAGGCGCGGCAGGGAGGCGCGCAGCCGCTCGGCGCCGTAGCGCACCTGCGCCGCGTAGCCGCCGAACTCCTGGCCGAGGGTGACGGGCGTGGCGTCCATCAGGTGCGTGCGCCCCGACTTCACGACGTCCGCGAACTCGGCGGCCTTGCGCTCCAGCGCCGCCGCGAGGTGCTCCAGCGCGGGGATCAGGTCGCCCGTGACGGCGGCGGTGGCCGCGATGTGGATGCTGGAGGGGAAGACGTCGTTGGAGCTCTGCGAGGCGTTGACGTGGTCGTTGGGGTGCACGTCCCGGCCGAGGCGCTCGGTGGCGAGGGTGGCGATGACCTCGTTGGCGTTCATGTTGGACGACGTGCCCGAGCCGGTCTGGAAGACGTCGATCGGGAAGTGGTCGTCCCAGCGCCCCCGCGCCACCTCCTCCGCGGCCTCGGCGACGGCCTCCGCGATGTCCTTGTCGATCACGCCGAGCTCGGCGTTGACCTTGGCCGCGGCGGCCTTGATCCGGCCCAGCGCCTCGATGTGCGCCCGCTCCAGGCGCTGCCCGCTGACGGGGAAGTTCTCCACCGCCCGCTGGGTCTGCGCGCGCCACTTCGCGTGGGCCGGGACCCGTACCTCCCCCATGGAGTCGTGCTCGGTCCGGTACTGCTCACTGTCGGTCATCGTCACTTACCTCCTGTACAGCACAGCGTTTGTCCGGTCCGGCCTGTTCCCAAGAGGCACTCCCAGCTAGTAAATACCGCGGGTAACAACTGAAATCGGGGAGGCTTCATGACACGCAGACCCACCCTGCGCTGTGCCCTCGCCGCCGTCGCCGCGTTCGCCGCGGCGCTCGGCGGGACGGCCATCACCACAAGCGCGGCCCAGGCCGCCACCCGCACGGCCGCCTCCACCCCCCTGGCACCGGAACTGGAGAAGATCCGCGCCGCCGAGGCCACCAAGCTCTACGGCGACGCCGCCGAGCGCCCGCTCGCCGACCGCAAGACCTCGCTGGTCTCGCTCGGCGACAGCGAGATATCCGGCGAGGGCGTGGGGAACTACGAACCGGGCACCAACGGGCCCACCAACTGGTGCCACCGCTCGCCCGACTCGGCCATCCACCGCACCACTATCCCCGCCGACGTGACCTACAACGTGGCCTGCTCCGGCGCCTCCACCGTCAACATCCGCATCGGCGGCAGCAAGCAGTACGCGGACGAACTGGTGCAGAGCGACGCCCTCGCGATCAAGGCCCGCAACACGCACGTCAAGCTGGTCCTGCTGGTCGCGGGCGCCAACGACGACCTCCAGTTCGGCCCCGTGATGACCGACTGCGTCGAGCGCTACGTACTCCTCCAGGGCACCTGCGAGCCGAAGTACGCGCCGGGCTGGCAGGCCCGCGTCGACGGCCTCGTGCCCAAGGTCGAGCAGACCGTACGCGACCTGCGCACCGTCATGAGCGGCGCGGGCTACGCCGCCGGTGACTACAAGCTCGTCGTCATGGGCTACCCCAGCCCCATCGGCCCCGACTTCGAGGACAACCCGGACTACCCCGGCAAGATCCCGGGCGGCTGCGTCGGCTACACCTCCGACGCGGCGTGGGGCCGCAACACCGCAGTGCCCGCCTTCGCGCGCGGCATGCGGACGGTGGCCCGCGACACCGGCGCGCTCTTCCTCGACAACTCGCGCCTCTTCCACGGCCATGAGGTGTGCTCGGACAACACGTGGGCGCGCGGTCTCTACATCGACGTGGCCAACCCCTTCCCGCCGAACGAGAACTCCGTGCGCCAGTCCTTCCACCCCAACTTCCGCGGCCACGGCGCCTTCGCGTCCTGCCTCGGCCAGCTCTACGCCTCCGGCTACCGCGAGGCGGGCTGCGCGGACCCGGCGAGCACGGGGTCGCCCGTGCTGTACGAGGGCGCGTGGGACGACGCGTACCGGCCACTGAAGAACGAGGCGACGGGCGCGTGCGTGGACGCGTACGGGGCGAGCAGCCGCAACGGCACGGAGGTCGGCGGCTGGGACTGCTCCGGCGCCCGCAACCAGGGCTGGTGGTACGACGCGCAGCGCCAGTCCCTGCACACCGAGCTCTCCCAGGACCGGTGCGTCGACGTGCCGTCCGGCTCCTACCGGGCCGGGATCGCGGTTTCCCTGTGGGACTGCCACGGTGGAACCAACCAGCGGTTCGTGCGCGACGGCTCGACGTTCCGGCCTGCGGCCGCGCCCGAACTGTGCCTGACGCTGACGACGGCGAAGGAGCCGGTGCGGTTGGCGCAGTGCGATGGGTCGGCGCGGCAGCGGTTCGCGTAGCCGGGGGGTTTTTTTTCCCCTACCCGCCCCTACCCGCCCCTTCCCGCTGCGTCCGATGTGCGGCTCCGCCGCGTGGGGGGGCGCGTGCCCCAGGCCCCCGGCTGCGGGCCAGTTGCCCGCCTGCGGCGGGGGGCGGCCTGCGGCCGCGTCCTCAAACGCCGGACGGGCTGGATATCCAGCCCGTCCGGCGTTTGAGGACAGCGCGCGAAGCGTGCTTCGGGGGTCTGGGGGCTTGCCCCCCACGCGGCGGAGCCGCACATCGGACGCAGCCGGGAAGGGGCGGGGTGGGGGAACAAGCCCGCCGCAGGCGCCAACCGACCCGCAGCCCCGCTACCCCTGCCGCACCGGAATGCTCGTGAACGTAGGAGCCGGCGACGGGTCGACGAAGAAGTCGTTGCCCTTGTCGTCCACGACGATGAACGCCGGGAAGTCCTCGACCTCGATCCGCCAGACCGCCTCCATGCCGAGCTCCTCGTACTCCAGGACCTCGACCTTCTTGATGCAGTCCTGCGCGAGCCGCGCCGCCGGACCGCCGATCGACCCGAGGTAGAAGCCCCCATGAGCCGCACACGCGTCGGTGACCTGCTTCGACCGGTTGCCCTTGGCGAGCATGATCTTGGAGCCGCCCGCCGCCTGGAACTGCTCGACGTACGCGTCCATCCGGCCGGCCGTCGTCGGGCCGAAGGAGCCGGACGCGTAGCCCTCGGGGGTCTTGGCGGGGCCCGCGTAGTAGACCGGGTGGTTCTTGAGGTACTCGGGCATCTCCTCGCCCGCGTCCAGCAGTTCCTTGATCTTCGCGTGGGCGATGTCGCGGGCGACGACGAGCGTGCCGGTCAGCGACAGCCGGGTCTTGACCGGGTGCTTGGACAGCTCGGCGAGGATCTCGTCCATCGGCCGGTCGAGGTCGACGGCGACCGCGTCGAGGTCGGGCCCGGCGCCCGCGGTCAGCTCCTCCTCGGTGGTGTCCGGCAGGAAGCGCGCCGGGTCGGTCTCCAGCTGCTCCAGGAAGACGCCCTCCGGCGTGATCTTCGCCAGGGCCTGGCGGTCGGCGGAGCAGGAGACGGCGATGGCGACCGGGCAGGACGCGCCGTGCCGCGGCAGCCGGACGACGCGCACGTCGTGGCAGAAGTACTTGCCGCCGAACTGGGCGCCGATGCCGATCTTCTGCGTCAGCTCGAAGACCTTCTCCTCCAGCTCCTTGTCACGGAAGCCGTGACCGAGCGGGGAGCCCTCCTCGGGCAGTTCGTCGAGGTAGTGCGCGGAGGCGTACTTCGCGGTCTTCAGGGCGTACTCCGCGCTCGTACCGCCGACGACGATCGCCAGGTGGTACGGCGGGCACGCGGCGGTGCCCAGGGAGCGGATCTTCTCCTCCAGGAACTTCATCATGGAGGACTCGTTGAGGACCGCCTTCGTCTCCTGGTAGAGGAAGGACTTGTTGGCCGAGCCGCCGCCCTTGGCCATGAAGAGGAACTTGTACGCGCCGCCGTCGGTCGCGTAGAGCTCGATCTGCGCGGGCAGGTTGGAGCCGGTGTTCTTCTCGTCCCACATGGTCAGCGGGGCCATCTGGGAGTAGCGCAGGTTGAGCTCGGTGTAGGCGTCGTAGATGCCGTGCGAGAGCGCTTCCTCGTCGCCGCCCTGGGTGAGGACGTTCTGGCCGCGCTTGCCCATGACGATCGCCGTGCCGGTGTCCTGGCACATCGGCAGCACGCCGGCCGCGGCGATGTTGGCGTTCTTCAGCAGGTCGAGCGCGACGAAGCGGTCGTTGGCCGACGCCTCGGGGTCGTCGAGGATGCGGCGCAGCTGCGCGAGGTGCGCGGGGCGCAGGTAGTGCGAGATGTCGTGCATGGCCTCGGCGGCCAGCTTCCGCAGGGCCTCCGGCTCGACCTTGAGGAACGTACGCCCGTCGGCCTCGAAGGTGCTCACGCCCTCGGAAGTCACCAGGCGGTACGGAGTGTTGTCCTCGCCCAAAGGCAGGAGATCCGTGTAGGCGAACTCTGGGCGGGTCGGGCGGGAAGTAGGGGACATTGCGGCCATTCCTCACTCGGCAGACATGCTGGCTACTGCGACAGCATCCACAAGCGTAGAACGCGGGGGCGGGGGAGCGGCTGTGAGGTAAGGCTCACCGGCGACCGCCCCTGTCGCGATCTATCGCGTTTCGCTACCCTGGCACGGTGGACGAGTCATCGCGCGAGAAGCGCCCCCCGGTGCAGCTGGAGAAGGCGGCCCCGGCCGAAACGGCGCTCCGCGCCTCCGACGCCGACCGGGACCGGACGGCCGACATCCTGCGCGAGGCGCTGGGCGAGGGCCGCATCACGGCGGAGGAGCACGCCGAGCGCGTCGGCGCGGTCTATCAGGCCCGCACCCTCGGCGAGCTGGAGCCGCTGACCCGCGACCTCCCCCTCGCCTCCCGGCCCGCGCCCGCCGCGGCCACGCGCCCGTACGACGCACCGGTGCGCCCCGGTGGTGCGGCCGCCGAGGCCGCCGAGAACCTCATCGCCGTCTTCGGCGGCGCCGCGCGCAACGGCCGCTGGCGCGTCCCCCGGCGGATCAACGCCTTCGCCCTGTTCGGCGGCGTGGAGATCGACCTGACGGAGGCCGTCTTCGAACAGCAGGAGATCGTCATCAACGCCACCGCGATCTTCGGCGGCGTCGAGATCAAGGTCCCGGAGAACATCACCCTGCGCTCCACCGGCACCGGCATCTTCGGCGGTTTCGAGGTCAAGTCCCGCGAGGCGCCGGACGAGAGCGCCCCGGTCGTGACGGTCATGGGCTTCGCCGTGTTCGGCGGGGTCGAGGCCAAGCCCAAGAAGGGCAAGCGGCTGCGGAACCTCCGGGCGGACGGCTGATCGCGGGTCAGTGCGTTCCGCTCATGGCAACGGTGTGAATAAGCACGCGCACAGCGGGTAAAGCTTGGTGCATCGTCTCTCGTACGGCTGCCGGTGCGAATGGCCGTGCGCAGTGGAGGCGGGCAAAGGTGACTCAATCGGCCAAGCTAAGCCGTCGTCAGGAGTAGACCGTGCTGCTACCGCATCAGCCCCTGCCTGAAGCCGCCGTACCGTCCCAGCGGGTGCCCGCTCGGGATCAGGCCGGCCCCTGGCATTCGGAGGCGGTGTGCCGCCGGGATGAAGCCGGGCTCTTCTTCGCACCATCCAAGGAACCGACCGCCGCGCGGCTCTCCCGGGAGGAGGCCGCCAAGCGCGTCTGCGCGCGCTGCCCGGTGATGGTCGAGTGCCGCGAGCACGCGCTGCTCCAACCGGAGCCCTATGGCGTGTGGGGCGGCCTGACCGCGGCGGAACGCCGCGTCGTCCTGGCCCGCCGCCGTCGCCGCGAGGCGGAACTCCAGCGCACGACACGGGTCGCCGCGGCGGGTTGACCACGGGGGCGGCCCCGGGTTCGGCTGCGGCCCGCCGTCGCCTGCGGCGGGCTTTGTTCCCCTACCCCGCCCCTTCCCGGCTGCGTCTGATGTGCGGCTCCGCCGCGTGGGGGGCTTCGCCCCCAGACCCCCGAAGCACGCTTCGCGCGCTGTCCTCAATCGCCGGACGGGCTGGATGGTGCTGACCGTCACCAGCACATTCAGCCCGTCCGGCGTTTGAGGACGCGGCCGCAGGCCGCCCCCGCCGCTGGGGGCACCCCCGGGCGGAGTCTGGGGGAGGTAGCTGGGGGAGGCAACGGACCCGCACCCAGAAACCCGGTAACCCGCCCGTCCGGCCTGAGGACTAGCTGGGGCGCTCGAAGTCCACCGTGCTGTACGCGCGCAGCTTCGACAGCCGGTGCGTGGAGTCGATCTGCCGGATCGTGCCCGACTTGGACCGCATCACCAGGGACTGCGTGGTCGCCGTCTCGGCGCGGTAGCGCACGCCGCGCAGCAGCTCGCCGTCCGTGATGCCGGTGGCGACGAAGAAAACGTTCTCGCCGCTGACCAGGTCGTCCGTGTGCAGGACCTTGCCGAGGTCGTGGCCCGCGGCCAGCGCGCGCTCGCGCTCCTCCTCGTCCTTGGGCCACAGCTTGGCCTGGATCGTGCCGCCGAGGCACTTGATGGCGCAGGCCGCGATGATGCCCTCGGGCGTACCGCCGATGCCGAGCAGCAGGTCCACGCCCGTGCCCTCGCGGACGGCCATGATGGCGCCGGCCACGTCGCCGTCGGAGATGAACTTGATGCGGGCGCCGGCCTCGCGGATCTCCTTGACGATGCCGTCGTGGCGGGGGCGGTCGAGGACGACGACGGTCACGTCCTCCGGCGACGAGTGCTTCGCCTTCGCAACGCGGCGGATGTTGACGCCCACCGGGGCGTCGATGTCGACGTAGTCGGCGGCGTCGGGGCCGGTGACCAGTTTGTCCATGTAGAAGACCGCGGACGGGTCGAACATCGAGCCACGGTCGGCCACGGCCATGACGGAGACCGCGTTGGCCATGCCCTTGGCCGTCAGCGTCGTGCCGTCCACCGGGTCCACGGCGACGTCGCACTCGGCGCCGGTCCCGTCGCCCACGCGCTCACCGTTGTAGAGCATGGGCGCGTTGTCCTTCTCGCCCTCGCCGATGACGACGACGCCGTTCATGGAGACGGTGCCGATGAGGGCGCGCATGGCCTTGACCGCGGCGCCGTCCGCGCCGTTCTTGTCGCCGCGCCCGACCCAGCGGCCCGACGCCATGGCGCCGGCCTCGGTGACCCGGACGAGCTCCAGGGCGAGGTTGCGGTCGGGGGCCTCGGGGCTGACTTCGAGCTGGGACGGCAGGTGATGATCGGTCATCGGAGCGCACCTTTCTGTACGGCGACGGCCGTGTGACCCCTCGTCCCCCGAAGGGGGCAGAGGGTGAGGGTGCTGATGACTTTATCTGTTTACTGCGAGAGTGAGCAGGCCACCCCACGCATGAGCGGCGTCAAGGTCACCCGGCGGCGGTCCGTGACGCGCCCGGCGGCCCCGGCGGGCCACCGCCGTCAAGATCCGCGCGGCCATGGGGGACGATGGGGGCGTGGCAGGTAGGAACCCTAAGGCGCAGACCGTACGGAACATGTTGCTGGCGATGGCGGTGATCATCCCGATCGCCCTGGTCAGCTATGTGTTCATCCCGCATGACGACAGCAAGGACCCCGTCAGGACCGTCGATTACCGGGTGGAGCTCACGACGGCCCGGCGCGCGGCGCCGTACCCCGTCGCCGCGCCCGTGGGCCTCGACGCCGACTGGCGCGCGACCTCGGTCTCCTACGACGAGGGCGGCAAGAACGGCTCCGCCTGGCACCTCGGCTTCCTCGACCCGGACACGCAGTACGTCGCGGTCGAGCAGAGCGACGCCCCCGCCGCCGCGTTCATCGACAACGTGACGCAGGGCGCGGAGAAGACCGCGAGCACCGAGAAGGTGGGCGACGCCACCTGGCGGCGCTACGAGGGCCGGAAGTACAACGCCCTGGTGCGCGAGGAGCACGGCGTGACGACGGTGGTCACCGGCACCGCCGCGCCGGAGCGGCTGACGAAGATGGCCGCCGCGCTCAAGGCCGGGAAGGCCTGAGCGCGACGGCCGGGGTGAACCGGTCCGCCCCGGGAGGGGCGGGTCGGGTCAGACGGTCGTGACGACCTCGTCGTAGGCCAGGCGCGGCGAGCGCGGGAACGGCGCGTCCCCGGCCGGCTTGCCGATGTTGACGACCATCAGCGGGGTGTGGTCGTCGTCCAGGAACTCCTTCTGGACGCCCGCGAAGTCGAAGCCGGTCATCGGGCCCGCGGCCAGGCCGGCGGCGCGGATGCCGACGATGAAGTAGGCGGCCTGGAGGGCGCCGTTCACCTTGGCGGACGCCTCGCGGACGGGACGCTCGCTGAAGAAGACGTCCTTGGCCTGCGGGAAGTGCGGGAAGAGGTTCGGGAGCTCCTCGTGGAACTCGTTGTCCGCGGCGAGGATCGCGACGAGCGGCGCGGTGCGGGTCTTGGGCTGGTTGCCCTCCGCCATGTGCGCCACCAGACGCTCGCGGGCCTCCTCGGAGCGGACCAGGACGATGCGCAGCGGCGTCTGGTTGAACGCGGTCGGGGCGTACTTCACCAGGTCGTAGACGGCCTGGATCTGCTCGTCGGACACCGGCTCGTCGGAGAAGGTGCTGGCCGTACGGGCCTCACGGAAGAGCAGGTCCTGGGCGGCGGGGTCGAGTGCGAGGGTCATTCGGGGCACGCCTTCTCTTGTGTGCGGAAATGTGTGCGGTAGGAACACCCTGCCTCGAAGTACGTTAACTTTCAACTAAATCTGGGGTGGTGTGACGGGGTTCACGGGGTCCGGGCTTTGTTCCCCAGCCCCGCCCCTTCCCGAAACTGGGGCTTCGCCCCAGACCCCGCAACACGGCTTCGCCGCGTTGTCCTCAAACTCCCCCAGCTACCTCCCCCAGACGGAGTCTGGGGGAGGTAGCTGGGGGAGTTTGAGGACTAGCGCCGCAGGCGCTGCGCGTCAGCCGACGGACCCGCACATCGGGGTCTGGGGCGGAGCCCCCACGCGGCGGAGCCGCAAATTAGACGCAGCCGGGAAGGGGCGGGGCTGGGGAAGAAAAAGATCAAGCCCGCGAAGCGTCCTCCGCGGAATCCGCCGCGAGCGCCGCGTCGAGCCGGGCCCGCGCACCCTCCAGCCAATGCCGGCACACCTTCGCGAGCTCCTCCCCCCGCTCCCACAGCGCCAGCGACTCCTCCAGCGTCGTCCCGCCCGCCTCCAGCCGCCGCACGACCTCGATCAGCTCGTCCCGCGCCTGCTCGTACCCCAGCACGCTCTCGCCCGTGTCACCGGAAGCCGCATCCGTCTTCGCCATGCGGCCAAGCCTAAGCGGGAGGTGTGACAACGGCCCGTACCGCGAACTCGCCCTCCGCGACCCGCGCCCGGAGCTCCTCGTCCGCCGTGACCTCGTCCGCGGCGCGTACCACCGAGCCGTCCGCGTGCTGGAGCACCGCGTAGCCACGGCGCAGCGTCGCCGCCGGGGACAGGCCGACCACGCGCGCGTGGGTGTGGGTCAGTTCGGAGTCCGCGCGGTCCAGCAGGTGGCCGAACGTGCGCCGTCCCCGCTCGACGAACGCGGCGATCTGGTCCGCCCGCTCGTCCACCATCCGCTGCGGTCGCTCCACGCAGGGGCGCGCGCGTACGGACGCCAGGCCGCGCTCCTCGCGCTCCAGGTGCCCGGTGACGCAGCGCAGCGCGCGGTCCCGCAGCTGCCGTACGCGCAGCAGTTCCTCGCCCACGTCCGGCACGACCCGCTTCGCCGCGTCCGTGGGCGTGGACGCGCGCAGGTCGGCGACCAGGTCCAGCAGCGGGGTGTCCGGCTCGTGGCCGATCGCGGAGACCACCGGCGTACGGCACGCGGCCACCGCCCGTACGAGCTGCTCGTCCGAGAACGGCAGCAGGTCCTCCACGCTGCCGCCGCCGCGCGCCACGACGATGACGTCGACGTCCGGACGGGCGTCCAGCTCCGCCACCGCCTCGATCACGCGCGGCACTGCGTGCACGCCCTGCACCGGGACGTTGCGCACCTCGAAGCGGACCGCGGGCCAGCGGTGCCGGGCGTTCTCCAGCACGTCGCGCTCGGCGGCGGACGCGCGCCCGCAGACCAGCCCGACGAGCTGCGGCAGGAACGGCAGCGGCCGCTTGCGCTCGGCGGCGAACAGGCCCTCCGCGGCGAGCGACTTCTTCAGTTGCTCCAACCGCGCCAGCAGCTCGCCGACGCCGACCGGCCTGATCTCGGCGGCCCGCAGCGAGAGCGAGCCGCGCGGCGCGTACCACTCGGGCTTGGCGTGCACGACGACCCGCGCGCCCTCCGAGACGATGTCGGCGACCTCGTCGAACACGGAGCGGTAGCAGGTGACGGACAGCGAGATGTCGTGCGAGGGGTCGCGCAGGGTCAGGAACACCACGCCCGCGCCCGGCCGCCGGGACAGCTGGGTGATCTGCCCTTCGACCCAGACGGCACCCAGCCGGTCGATCCACCCGCCGATGAGACGGGACACCTGCCCGACGGGGATCGGGGCGTCGGCTGACGTATTGAGGGCCATGGAGCGAGCGTAAGCGCTCCGCTCGAAGTCCGGTGCGGTCATCCGCGGGTGGACCGTGGCCGGTCCCGGGGAGAGCCCGGAGCGGAAGCCTCAGCCCGCCCGTGACCGCCGCACCGCCTGCGCCCCCAGCACCGCGAGCCCCGCCGCGCACCACACGCCGCCCACCCACTGTGCCGTCGACGCCGCCTTCACGATCACCGCGATCACCACCGCCAGCCCCAGCAGCGGCACCACCACGTGCCGCACCGGCCGCAGGCCACCTCGCTTCCGTACCCCGAACCACCCCATCACCGACAGGTGCAGCAGGGCGAAGGCGACCAGTGCCCCCACGTCGACCACCGACACCAGCCGGTCCAGCCCGTCGTCGCGCCGGGCCGCCCACACCGCCGCGACCAGGGTCACCGTCGCGGCCCCCAGCAGCGCCGGCCGGGGCACGCCTGAGCCCGGGGCGACCCTGGCCAGCAGGGCCGGCAGGCGGCGGTCGCGGGCCATGGCGAACAGCAGCCGGCCCGCTGCCGCCTGACCGGCCAGCGCGGCGAAGGCGGCACCGACCGCCTTGCTCGCGGCCACCAGGTCGTGCAGCCAGGCGCCGGTCGCCGAGTCGACCGTGTCGTAGAACGCCGACCCCTGCTCCGCCGGGTGCGCGGCCAGCTCCGCCGGGGACATCGGGGCGAGCAGCGCGGCGAGGTACGTCTGGAGGACGAACAGCACGCCCGCCACCGCCAGACACGTGAGCACGGCCCGCGCGACCCGCTCGGAGCCCCCGGCCGACTCCTCCGCGAACGCGGCGATCGCGTCGAACCCGAGATACGAGAGGACCGCCACCGACACCGCCGTGAACACCGCGCCCGCCGAGAAACCGCCCTCCCCGGTCAGCGGCGACAGCCACCCGCGCCGGGTGCCGTTCTCCGAGAGCGCGAAGACCGCCGAGGCGACGAAGACCAGCAGCACGGCGATCTCCATGGCCAGCACCAGGAAGCCCACCGCCGCCGCGGCCCGTACGCCCCACAGGTTCAGCCCGGTCGTCACGGCCACCGCGAGCGCCGTCCACACCCACTGCGGCACCGCCGGCACGAGCGCGTGCATCGCGATGCCGGAGAAGAGATAGGCCACCGCCGGGATCAGCAGATAGTCGAGCATCGCCATCCAGCCGGCGATGAACCCCGCCCCTTCGCCGAGCCCCACGCGCGCGTAGGTGTAGACGGAGCCGGCCTGCGGGGCGACCCGCACCATCTGCGCGTACGACAGGGCGGTGAAGGCCATCGCGACCGTCGCCACCACATAGACGAGCGCCACCGCCCCGTGCGCCTTCGCGTCGAGCGTGCCGAAGACGCCGACCGGTGCCATGGGGGCGATGAAGAGGAGGCCGTAGACGACGAGGTCCCGGAACGAGAGCGTGCGGCGCAAGGCGTCCTTCCGGCCGCCGCCGGGTGGTGTGGCCATGGGGTCGCCCCTCGTCGGTCCGTGCTCCCGCCCATCGTGCACCAGCTCCGGCCACGGTGCCGGTCGGCGGAACGGCCCCGGAAGGCGGGCCCGTACGATGGAGTGCATGACTGCTGCCGCTGCCCGCAAGGTCCTGCTCGCCGCCCCCCGTGGCTACTGCGCGGGCGTGGACCGCGCCGTGATCGCCGTCGAGAAAGCCCTGGAACAGTACGGGGCGCCCGTCTATGTGCGCCACGAGATCGTGCACAACAAGTACGTGGTCAAGACGCTGGAGAAGAAGGGCGCGATCTTCGTCGAGGAGACGGAGGAGGTGCCCGAGGGAAACATCGTCATCTTCTCCGCGCACGGAGTCGCCCCCGTCGTCCACGAGGAGGCCGCCCGCGGCAAGCTGGCCACCATCGACGCGACCTGCCCGCTGGTCACCAAGGTCCACAAGGAAGCCGTCCGCTTCGCCAACGAGGACTACGACATCCTGCTCATCGGCCACGAGGGCCACGAGGAGGTCATCGGCACGAGCGGCGAGGCGCCCGACCACATCACCCTGGTCGACGGCCCCGGCGACGTGGAGAACGTGAGCGTCCGCGACGAGTCCAAGGTCGTCTGGCTCTCCCAGACCACCCTGTCCGTCGACGAGACGATGGAGACCGTCGACGCGCTCAAGGGCCGCTTCCCGCAGCTGATCAGCCCGCCGAGCGACGACATCTGCTACGCCACGCAGAACCGGCAGACCGCCGTCAAGCAGATGGGCGCCGAGGCCGACCTGGTCATCGTCGTCGGCTCGAAGAACTCCTCCAACTCCGTCCGCCTGGTCGAGGTCGCCCTCGGCGCGGGTGCCCGCGACGCCCACCTGGTCGACTTCGCCGACGAGATCGACGAGGCGTGGCTGGAGGGCGCGACCACCGTCGGCGTCACCTCGGGCGCCTCCGTCCCGGAGATCCTCGTCGAGGGCGTCCTGGAGTGGCTCGCCGAGCGCGGCTACGGCGACGTCGAGACGATCACGGCCGCCCAGGAGTCGATCACCTTCTCGCTGCCGAAGGAGCTGCGCCGCGACCTGCGCGCGGAGGCGGCCGCCGCCCTGTCGTCCGAGGGCGACGGCTCCGGGAAGTCCCAAGCCGAGCGGTCAGTCCGGGATTCCGAGGGGTGAGCGTCAGCCCCACCCTTTAGCGTGGTCGGCATGAACGTATTCGGCGTGGACATCGGCGGATCGGGCATCAAGGGCGCACCGGTCGACGTGACGCGGGGCGAGCTGACCGCGGAGCGCTTCAAGCTCCTCACGCCGCGGCCGGCCACCCCGGACGCCGTCGCCGACACCGTCCGGGAGGTCGTGGCGAATTTCGGCTGGTCCGGGCGCCCGGTCGGGGTGACGTTCCCGGGCGTGGTCGTCCAGGGCACGACGCGCACGGCGGCCAACGTCGACAAGGAATGGATCGGCGTGGACGCGGCCGGGCTGCTCGCCGCGCGGCTGGGCTCCCCCGTGACCGTGCTGAACGACGCGGACGCCGCGGGCCTCGCCGAGCTGTATTACGGCGCGGCGCGCGGCCGCCGTGGCACCGTCGTCCTGCTCACCTTCGGTACGGGCATCGGCAGCGCGGTCTTCTCCGACGGCAAGCTCGTGCCCAACACCGAGCTGGGCCACCTGGAGCTGAACGGCCACGACGCCGAGACGCGCGCCTCCACCCGCGCCAAGGAGGAGGAGGACCTGAGCTGGGCGCACTGGGCGCGCCGGGTGCAGCGGTACCTCGCCCATGTGGAGAAGCTCTTCTCGCCCGAGCTCTTCGTCATCGGCGGTGGCGTCAGCCGGAAGGCCGAGAAGTTCCTCCCGCTGATCGAGGGCGTCAGCGCGGAGATCGTGCCCGCTCAGCTGTTGAACAAC
The DNA here is from genome assembly GCF_042895325.1 of Streptomyces sp. NPDC001407. NCBI lineage: Bacteria > Bacillati > Actinomycetota > Actinomycetes > Kitasatosporales > Streptomycetaceae > Streptomyces > Streptomyces sp. NPDC001407. Next base: position 639,671 of record NZ_JBIAWF010000001.1, on the reverse strand, counting down.
GCGGGGATCGTGGGAGCCGCGATGGCCGCCGGCGCGGCCTGGCCCGATCCCGTCGTTGCTGCCTGAGCAGCACCATGCGGCGTACGAAGGCGATCAGCGCGGTGAGCGCGGTGCCCGCGTAGAGCCACTCGGCGTGCAGGGACAGCACGGTGACCAGGCCCATGGCCTGCCCCGCGAAGCTGTCCGGGCCCTCGGCGAGGGGCACCGCGCCGGCCGCGAAGGCGATGGGCGCGGTCACCGGGGCGGTGACCAGGTCGGCCGGCCGCACCCACAGGGCACAGGCCGCGCTCGCCACCAGGAAGAAGACGCCGTAGAAGGCGGGCGAGCCGCCCGCCGCCGAGTCCAGGGCGCCGGCCGCCAGCATGGCCAGGGCGGTCAGGAGGCCGCTGCCGAAGCCGGTCAGGCGGGGGCCCGGGACGCGCAGCGGGGGCGAGGCGCGCCCGGAGCGCACGCGGTGGACCGCCGCCTTCTCGCCCTGCCCCACGGGGGAGGCGGGCCTGGGCACGGGGGAGGTCCGACGGATCCTGGGCTGGGGCGCACGGGTGCTGGGTTGCTCCACTCGACCAAACTAGGTCGAGAAGCGGGAGGAATCCGACGTTGGACACGCGGTTTGGGCCACCTTGGCCGCGCGTTCGACTGATAGTCCTTCCGGGGCCGTGGCGCGGCGGGGACCCGTAGACTGGTTGACCGGCCCCGTGTGGGCCGCGGACCCTTTACACCCTTCCCGGGGATGGCGGCGGCCGACCCGCTGCCGGCACCTCCCGGGAATCTCGCTACGGGAAGTCGCCACGTGTCGCTCACGATCGGAATCGTCGGTCTGCCGAATGTCGGCAAGTCGACCCTGTTCAACGCCCTGACCAAGAACGACGTGCTGGCGGCCAACTACCCGTTCGCCACCATCGAGCCCAACGTGGGCGTCGTCGGCGTGCCGGACCCCCGGCTGGACAAGCTCGCCGAGATCTTCGGCTCGCAGAAGATCCTCCCCGCCACGGTCGACTTCGTCGACATCGCGGGCATCGTGCGCGGCGCCTCGGAGGGCGAGGGCCTGGGCAACAAGTTCCTCGCGAACATCCGTGAGTCGGACGCGATCTGCCAGGTCATCCGCGCCTTCAAGGACGAGAACGTCGTCCACGTCGACGGCAAGGTCTCGCCCAAGGACGACATCGAGACCATCAACACCGAGCTGATCCTCGCGGACCTCCAGTCGGTGGAGAAGGCGGTCCCGCGCCTGACGAAGGAGTCCCGCCTCCAGAAGGAGAAGGTGGCCGTCCTCGCCGCCGTCGAGTCCGCCCGGAAGATCCTTGAGTCCGGCCAGACGCTCTTCTCCGCCGGCATCACCAAGGGCACCGAGCAGGGCGACCTCCTGCACGAGCTGCACCTGCTCACCACCAAGCCCTTCCTCTACGTCTTCAACGTCGACGAGGACGAGCTGGTCGACGAGGACTTCAAGAACGAGCAGCGCGCCCTGGTGGCGCCCGCCGAGGCGATCTTCCTCAACGCCAAGATCGAGTCCGAGCTGATCGAGCTCGACGACGAGGAGGCGCTGGAGCTCCTCCAGTCCATGGGTCAGGAGGAGCCCGGCCTGGCCACCCTCGGCCGCGTCGGCTTCGCCACCCTGGGCCTCCAGACCTACCTCACGGCAGGCCCCAAGGAGACCCGCGCCTGGACCATCAAGAAGGGCGCCACGGCCCCCGAGGCGGCCGGTGTCATCCACACCGACTTCCAGAAGGGCTTCATCAAGGCAGAGGTCATCTCCTTCGACGACCTCGTGGCCGCCGGCTCCGTCGCCGAGGCCCGAGCGGCGGGCAAGGCCCGCATGGAGGGCAAGGACTATGTGATGGCGGACGGGGACGTGGTGGAGTTCCGGTTCAACGTGTAGCGGCTGACATATCACCACGTCGCTGATCTGGCAAACATGCAGGTCAGAAGGGGTCCGACTCTCCGGGGTCGGGCCCCTTGTTTTTTCCCGTGCTGGATCGGTGCTGGATAATCTGACGCCTCGTCACCTGTCATCACCCCTCATCATCCGTACCGTGCTGGATCGGTGCTGGGTCGGCGTCGGGCCTGGACTGCGGGCGCTGAGATTCCGGCAGAGCGGTGATCGAATTTCAATTGACAATGCGATCTTGATGCCCTTGCGGTTGATCGTCTTCCCCTAGGGGCGAACAGTGTTTCTTTCGCGGCGTGAGGCCATTGGTCTCGCGCCGTTATTTGTGTGGAATGGCGCGCGAGTGTGTGCGATCTTGTGGAGCCGCCCGGTTCGTCTTGCATGTCCGCGAACGGTGTTCATCATCCCCGTGGGTTGGTCCTAATCAGCCCAGAGGATGACTTGGAAGATCGAATGGATACGCCGCTGGTTCGAACGGCTGTTCGCATGTTAGAAGTAACCGAGGAGTAACCGGAACTACTCGTTCCTGGGGGAAAGGAATCATCCGTGACGCGTCGTCGCACGCTCGTAGCCAAAGCTCTCGCAGTCCCCGAGAAGGGTGAGCCGCAGAGGCGGACCGCGATGGTCGCGTGGGGGCTGCTGGCCACCACCGCCGTTTATGCCGGCACGATGGGCATATCGCAGACCACCCACGAGCGGGTGCAGAGCAAGGGCAAAGGCCCCGCCAAGACGGAGCCGGACGTGATCCCGGAATCGAACGTGCATGTTCACGAGGGAGACATGTACCGCCACGATCCGGCCGACGGCTACGTCCCGACCTACTTCGACGGGCGCGGCGGAATTGCTGGCGTTCCCCTCACGGAAGAACAGCGACAGGCCGTCCTTAAGGAAGCCTTGCGGCGAGGCGTCTCGACGGAAGACGCGCACGCCCTTGCGTACGGCGAAGGCGACGATGCCCCTCCGATTGCCAAGCCGAATATCAAACCGCCGACGTTCGACGGCACAACGGCGCTGGCCGCGGGGCCGCTCTACCGCGAGGTCGCTCCAGGAGAGAAGATTCCGTCCGACAAGAGCGACGCCGCCGAAGGGGCGGCTTCTCCTGGGGCGGCTCGGGGGACGACCCGCTCTTCTGGTCGGCGTGGCGATGAGGGGGAGGACGAGGGGGACTCCGCCAAGCCCGAGAAGCAGCCGAGCGTGAAAGAGACTCTGAAGAGGTCGGTGGAAACCGTTCTCCCCGACCCCATCGAGAAGCCGGCCGTAGAGCTCATGGGTCGCCTGAACCCGTTCCGTAAGTGGATGGCCGCGATCAGCGCCCCCGGCACGCAGCCGACCTTCACGGTCTCCGAGCCGCAGGACGGGGTGGTCACCGTCACCGCGGAGTCGCAGATGACCGACAGCATGGCCGTCACCGTGGAGGTCCAGGCGCCTGTCGAGGAAACTCCCGATGCGTCTCCGTGCACGGTCTCGGTGACGGTGACCAACCCGGAGACGGGGGCGACCGTGGCCGCCAACGAGCAGACCGTCGAAGGTGGCCAAGCCGATATCCCGCGCGTAGCCATCGGGGAAGTCGTTGAGGCGGTGGTCGCCGCCGCAGCCGACGACGGCGCCACACGCACGGACGCCAAGGCTGCGGACGAGGTGGTCGAAGACGCCGGCAAGGCGCTGGAGGAGCTCCCGCAACCCGAGCCGCCCCAGCCGTCCGCTACAGGAGAGGGCGAGCCGGGGCGGCCTGAACGGACCGCGGGCTAGTGGTCCCCGATCCCTGTGACGGGCTGCCCGGTGAGCCGCTGGGCGATCTGCCAGAGCATGCCGCCTCGTGAGGCTTTCATGAGCACCTTGTCGCCGGGCACGAGGATCTTTTCCAGGAAGTCGGCGGCGGTCTCGTTGTCGGCGACGAGCGCAAGGTTGGGTACGCCGGCCGCGCCCGCGTGGAGGACGAGTTGCTTCACGCTGGGGCTGTTGCCGACGCCGAGCAGGATGTCGACTCCTTGCTCGGCTGCGTAGCGCCCGATCTCGCGATGGGCCTCTATCGAGTCGTCGCCCAGTTCGAGCATCTCTCCGAGTACGGCGATCGTCCGGCCGCCTTCGGCCTGGCGCGTTCCGCCGTCTGCCTCGGTCATCAAGAGTCTCCGTTATTCAGGGGCGCGAAGGTGATCGCACGTCCGGTGTATGAGTGGGACAGGCGACTGAGTGGAACCTGGTCGTTCTCCTGGCCCCAGGCCGACGGGTCGCGGAAGTGGATGGTTGGGTCCGCGCCGCTCTCGTAGCCGCGAAGGATGACGAGGTGGCCGCCCGATCGGCCGTCGTTGGGAAACTGCTCGGTCACGGACACGATGAGCGGGGCATCGTCGAGCCGGGCGAGCAGTTCCTCGACGGGTACAGGCTCGGCGCGGGACTGCACTCCGAGGTCGCTCGCCAGGCTCGCGATCCCCGCGTGGAGCGCTCCACGCGGGGTCAAGACGTCTTGCTTGACCGCGAGCTTTAGGAGTTCGGTCACCGTGGGCGCCGCACGCCCGTAGGCGAGCAGAATCGCTCTCAGTGATGCTAGGCCGCACGCCCGGTTGGACCATTCGATCCTGTCTCCGAGTGCCCATCCGCCGTGTAGATCCCATTCGGCGGGGTCGATGAGCTGTCGGCACAGGGGGACATCGTGGACGCGCGGCACAGCGGCAGGCTCCTACGGCGAGACGGCAGCCTCCCGAGTCGCCGTGGTGCTGGTGAACACGGGAGTGGGCAGGGGGACATCGTACGGCGGGCGGACTAGGGCCTCGTGCAGCATCGCCAGTACGACATCCGTGTGCGTGAGCCCCACCATCGCCGCCCCGACTGCGAAGTTGCTGTCACGGGACATGCCCGGCGTGCTGTTGACCTCCAGCGCATAGGCGTCGCCGTTCTCGGTGACGATGAAGTCGATCCGGGCCGAGCCGCGCAGTCCGAGCCCGTCCCACAGCGTCCGGGTGTCCCTGGCGATCCGGTTCAGTGCTACCGGCTCCAGCTCGGCGGCGCGGACGGCGACGGTGCCCTTGGAGTCCACGTCGAGCTTGGTGTCGGCGTCGTAGAACTCGGCATCGGTCGCCTCGGTGGTCAGCGGGGGGAAGACGATGACCGAGCCGCCGGGAAGCTCCAGCATGCCCACGGTCACAGGAGTGCCGACCACGTAGTCCTCGACGAGCACCTCGTCGCCGCCTTCGCCAGCGGCTTCCGTCAGGGCGCGGGGCAGGTCGGCCGCATCGCGGACGAGGCTCATGCCCACGCTGGACCCGCCAAGGGGCGGCTTAACCATGACGGCGCGGCTGCCCCAGTTCACCGGGCCGCCGGACCAGACGCGCCAGCCGGGCGTCGGGACGCCGAGGGTCAGCATGATCCGCTTGCAGAGGACCTTGTCGGCGGCCACCGTGGAGGCCGCGACCCCGCTACCGCAGTAGGGCACGCGGAGGTAGTCGAGCAGGCCCTGAAGACGGCCGTCCTCGCCGTAAGGGCCGTGCAGGTTCGAGAGGGCCACGTCGTACGAGACCAGCTCCCGGATGAAGTCGGGCTGGGTGGGGTCCAGCACGTTCCACCGCGCGCCGATCTCTTCGAGCGCCTCGCCCAAGGCAGTCACGGACCGCTGTTCGACGGGGCACTTGGAGTGGTAGAGCCTGTCTTCGGCGGACACCGGCCCGTAGATGAGGGCGACGCCGAGGCCCTGCCGGCTCTGCCCCCACTTGCGGAGTTCCTCGACGGCCAGGTGCGCCGCCTGCTTCGAGCTGGAGTCGAGAAAGACGGTCATGCGAGTACCCCTTCGAAGGTTTGAGTGACCGGTCCGCCAATCCAGGCGGTCCGGTCCGGGCGGACTTCGTGCGGGCGGACGGTGAGCGGCTCACCGGCCTGGTTGTGGACGGTGACCTCGCGCTTGGCGACGAGACCGCGCATGGTGGCGATGACGACGGCTGCGACGGCTCCGCTGCCGCAGGAGAGCGTCTCGGCCTCGACGCCACGTTCGTAGGTGCGGATCTTGAGTGCTTGGCCGCCGAGGCGCTGGACGAAGTTGACGTTCGTGCCGAGTGGCGCCACGTTCCTGTGGTGCCGGACGACTCGGCCGACCACGTCCGCGTCGATGGCGTCCACGTCGTCCACGACGGCGACGACGTGTTCCGTGCCGGTGTGGGCGCTGTCGAACCACGTCGGCCGGCCGTTGATGATCGTCTGCAAGACGCGAGGTTGGATGGCGCCGACTTCGGCCGTGACCCACACAGAGTCGGTACTGACGGTTGCCGCGTGCAGGACGCCAGCCATGCGGATCTGCATCGTCAGGAAGCCCTGATCGCGCTGGGCCGCCCATGCCGCACAGCGCAGCGCGTTGCCGCACATGGTCGCGGTCGTGCCGTCCGCGTTGAAGCAGTCAACTTCGAGGACCGCGGGGCCCTCGTTGGCGAAGCGGCTGATGACCAGGCCGTCCGCACCTACGCCGGTCCGCCTGGCGCAGAGGCGTTCCGCCTCCTTGGACCAGTCCATCCCAGCTCCCGGGGTGGGGTTCGTGAAGAGGACGAAGTCGTTGCCCGCTCCGTGAATCTTGCGAAAGCGCATGGCAAAGCTCCTCGCGTGAGAGATGAGATGGATGGCGCGCCGAACAGGCTGCACTCAGCCCAGGGAGATGGGCCGCCAAACGGCCCGGGGGGTGCGCATGATCAGCGGGGCGTGTCCGACGAAGTGCAGAATCCGGTGGGCAGAGCCGCCAGTGGCCCTTACGTCGCGGACCCGCAGGTAGTTGCCGTCGAGGAGGACGAAGTCTCCTACGCGGACGTCTGTCGCGGTCCTGGTGGCTCGCACCGTTCCGACCGGCGGAGGGGGCTCGGAGGGCTGCTCCGCTCCCCTGGACTGCCCCATCAGCCCCTCCAGATGGCGAGAAGGAGGGAGCTGCCGATCGCGACAAGGCAGAGAACGTATGAGATCTGCTGGCTTCGAGGGCTCATCGGACACCGCTCAGGAGGTTCTCCAGGCGGCTGCGGAGTGCCGTGATGCCTATGTCGGCAAGAGGCATCCAGGCTGCCGCGCCCGTTTCGATCGCTGCGGGGAAGACCGCGCCCGAGTGCGCTCGGAAGAGGAAGCGGAAGCCGACACGTAGGCGCGGCCCGTACCCGTGTCGCCGCGGTTCCGTCACGTCGACCAAGAAGGCGCTCTCGTCGGCGGCCTGCGTCCACACATCCCGGATGCCTACCTCCTCGGCCAATAGACGGAGGGCCGCTTCGGCGAGAGAGCCGTCCTGGTCTTCCGGTTCAGCCTCCGCGAGCGCAAAACCGCCTTCGTGCCGTAAGCACAGGACGCGGTCCTGTTCGTCGACGACGACGGCCGCCGTCATGACGAGGGGGCAGCGCTGGTTGTGGGTGCAGGCACCTCGGCGCGCGTGGTCGAGGGCGGCGTCGTACGCCGGCATCAAGGCCATCTGATCTTCGGGATGCCTGTGGATGTAGTGATTGAGCTCCCGGACAATCTGGTCCTGGCCGACGCTCACGGTGCATCCAGCCCGTTGTGCTGCGTGTAGATCCACAGGAGCCGTCGAGTCAGAAGCGCGGTGTCCCGCATGTAGATGTACGCACCGAAGGTGGGGGTGCTCTCGGACGGTCGGCTCGTGTAGTCGACCAGGGTGTACCCCTCGCGGACCAGCGCCTCAACGTCCTGGTCCCCGTCCGCGCCCAGTTCCTCGCAGAGCAAGAGGTTCAGGTGACCGACGATGGCCGGCGTGGCGCCGTCCATTGCCGCGCGAGTCGTGGTGTCCATCCGCATAGCGAGGACGGATTCAGTGCGCGAGGAGATCTCCTCGACGTCGATGGGGAGCCCGTCGATCGCAGCGCCCTCGGCCGTCCCTAACGCCTTGCCGGTACTTGCCAAAGCCATCACTGCCCCCTCCGGGCAAGTTATGAGCGGTGCCCACAAAGCTAGGAAGGGAAAGGCGAAAGGCTCCAGGAGTGTGCCGGAACTTGCCCGACGTTCACCCCAGAGAATCGATGGCAGTGGTGATGAGTTCACGGGCTGCGGCGCCGTATACGGCAAGTTCCTTCAGCTCAGCGAACGTCTTGGCATACATGGCAAGCTCATGCTTCTGGACCACCGTCAGATGCGCAGACACCAGTTCGACCTTGACGGTATGGTCGTCGAACATGAAGAAGCCCTCGACCGGCATGAGCGGACGGTCGATGTCGCGGGGGATGATGCCGATGCTCACCCTGGGCAAGGCCATGGCGCTCAGCAGGTAGCCGATCTGACCTGCCATGACCTCTGTTCCACCGATCCGGTGGTAGAGGGCGGCCTCCTCCAAGATGATGGCGAAGGTGCGAGGCGTGTAGACGATCTTCTGCTTCTCAAGGCGGACCTCAACAGCCGAGTCCACGTCGTCGATGAGACCGCGACGGTCACGTATGGAGGTCAGCAACGCCTTGATGTATGCGCCGGTTTGAATCGGGCCAGGGATGAGCCACGGCGAGTAGAATCGAAAGTGCTCTGTCCGCTCCCAAAGAGGGAGTGCGGCTTCCTGAGCCCACTTAAGCCCGTGGCGCTCCATCTTGCGCCACTCGACGTACATGCCCTCGATTCCGCGGGCCGTCGTGACGAGATCCTCAGCTTCGCCTTCTGCGCCGCACGCGGTGCACCAATCGCGAAGGTCGCGCTCCGAGGGGGCTCGTGAGCCGCTCTCGAAGCGCGATGCCTTCGATTCGTGCCAGCCCAGATTCGCGGAAAGGGCTCGTTTGGTGAGTCCGGATGCCACCCGGATCTCTGCTAGGCGTTTCCCGAGCGCCTTGCGGGCGTCCTGCGCGCTCGAAGATGCCGGTTCCATGTTGGGGTGACGGTCCTATGCGAGGTGCTCAGCGTGCTTCGAACGCAGCGTGCGGGATCGCCCTGCTCCAGATGGCGTCGAAGGCTGACTCGCAGAGCTTCGCGATCTCCGGATCATCGGTGATCTCGGGCTCGGTGGGCTCGCCCTCTCCGTCAAAGTGGTTCAGGTACAGCAGCCGGGAATCGAACAGCCAGAAGTCGTTTCCCGGCACGAGCAGATCCGAAGCGTTCCGCCGAGGGAGCCACCGCACCTGCTCGCCCGCCGCGATGTTGAGTCCCTCGGTCACCTCGTGCTCGAAGCGGATGTACTCACTCACGGGCGTCGACACGATGCGCGCCCGGCGTACCTCGACACCCCGCGAGACCGCCTTCGAGACGATCGAGTGCCAGGCGGACCAGCGCTCGGCGGGGTCGATCGGCCTGCCGGCCTTCCAGTCGACGAAGGTCTCGTGCGTCTTGCTGTAGGCGTCGCGGGCTTCCAGGTGGACAGCGGTCCTCTGGCAGTCGCGGAACAGCTCCTTAAACGTCGGGGTGTTCGGCACGCTTCCTCACCTCCGGCTCGGCGTCCTTGGCGGCAGGCTCCCTGTCGCTCGCCAGGAAGAACTGCACCATATAGCGCGGGATCTCGACCACCGTCTCGTGCGGGGGGATGTTCATCTGCTTGAGCCGCTCCTCGTCCAGGACCGTGAACCCCTGGACGAGGTACCTGTCCTTCTTGTCGTCCAGGTAGACCGTGGGCGAGTTGCCGTCGGGGCTGTTCGGGTCTTTACCGAGCTTAATCAGGGCCATGATGACCTCCTCGGATGCCGGTAGCGATTCCTGTGCCAGAGCTTGCCCGGGACTTCGCTGGAGAGCGAGGACCTTGCCCGAACTTGCCAGAGCCGGGGAAGTTGACCTTACGTGGGACGAGAACGCTGCGACCAGCAGTGGTCCAGCCGCAGCGTTCCGGTGATGGCTGGTTTCAATCGCTGCTAGCCCAGCGTCAGATGGGCGACCAACCCCGAGCCCTCTCGTCGCCCCGAGGACCACACCTTCGGGTAGTGCTTTGATCAGGCTGCTTCCTCAATTTGGTCGTACCCGTCCACGTACGGAAAGCCGTTGAGGTGCGCGGCGAGCTTCCCGACCCCCCGTTCCAGGCGGTAGCGCACTGCTCGGCCGGTGACTCCGTCGCGGGCGGCTATCAGGTCGTCCGGCCAGTCGAGCGCGTACCGCAAGAACAGGGCCCGGCGCTCGCCGAGGGACAGCTCGCACGTCTTCCACGCCTGCCGGATGTCGGCGAGGTGGGCGAACAGGGTGCCCGCGGCTTTCTTGTCGACGGTGCCTCGGGGCATGTCGGCGTCCGGCGCCGTGGGATTGCGGATGCCGTACGCGGCTTCCACATCCCAGACGGCCGGCATGAGGTACTCGACCAGCGATCGGTTATAGCTGGTCATAGCCCACCTGCGCCGATGCGTTCGCAGGCCGCCTCGTAGGAGGTGTGCCGGGCTCGGCGCCGGGCCTGCGTCTTGATCAGGTCCGTCAGGTCGAGCACGAGGCGGTGGTAGAGCACTCCGAGGCCCAGCTCGGGGTCGGCGAGGCACTCGCGCACCATCGCGGGCTTCGTGGCGAGCAGGAGGACGGCCTCTTGGAACGCGTCGTCGTACTCCATGGTGAGCCGGTCCTCGTAGCCGTTCGCGATGCGTCGGGCGGCCCGGCCGGCAAGGGCCATCACGTCCGGCGTGAGGAGGGACCAGTCCGCGGATTCGTTCACCGGACCACCTCCTTCACAGGCACCGACCCGTCCTTGGTGACCATGACCATCAGGCCGGGGGCGCCTCGGGTGCCGGTGCGGTGGCGCCACCACGTCGATTCGGCCTCCATGGCGGGGACCTGGATGAACGTGCGCGGGCCGTCCGTGTCCACGAACTCGTGGTGCAGATGGCCAGCCAGCAGGACGTCGGCCTGGTGCATGGCGGAGGTCTTGTCGAAGCTCTGTCCCTTCCACCAGTCGAAGTGCTTGCCGGAGCGCCATTGGTGACCGTGCGCGTGCGCGACGACCGTCCCACTGCACTCGACGGTGACCGTCAACTCGTCGGTGTCGGGCACAAAGACTTCGACGTGTGCGTACTCCTCGCCCGCCAGGGCCAGGGCCTCGCCGACCGAGACCAAGGCGTCGGTGTCGTGGGAGTCGTCGTAGCGGGTCACGCCCTTGCCGCCCGGCCGCACGGCCTCGCCGTGGTTCCCGGGAACGGCGACGACCGTCAGGCGGGCGGCGAGCGGGGCGAGCTTGAGCACGGCGTGCGCCATCAGGCGCCGGGTCAGCCGGATCTGCTCGGTGAGAGTGAGCTGCGTTCTCCAGGTATTCGCCCCGCCCTGCGAGACGAAGCCTTCGATGTGATCACCCAACCAGGCCAGGTGAACGTGGTCGATGGCGAAGCGCTTGCGGTACTCCGCGAGCAGGTCGGCGGCCTTGTCGATGCAGTCCATCGCGCGGCGGATCGTACCTTCGGGACCGTCGCTGTCGATCTTGCCGAACTGCATGTCGCCGAGTGCGACCACGTAGGTCCACTCGCCCTCGGTGTCCACTGCGGTGCGGACGGCCGGGGGATGTTGCTCGAAGACGGCAAGCAGCTCGTCGAGGCTGGGTCGCTCGGCGCGCCGGGCCTTACGGCGGCTGAAGGAAAACCGGGCGCTCACGCCGGGTTCTCCGGTCGGCATGGTCCACTCGCTCGACCTGAATCCGGTGACCTCCCAGTCGGCCGGGTCGAGGCGGTGGGCGCGCAGGACATCGGTGGCCGAGGAGTCCGGGTCCATCTCCACGGGGCCGCGTACGGTGACCTCGGCCGCGTCGCCGGAGACTTCGATCTGCCGCGTGTAGTCGCGGTCTGGGTCGGTCTGACGGGCGGCTATGGGCGGTGGGGTGGGCGTGGCCAGCAGGTCGGCCAGCAGGGTGTCAGTCACAGGTTAACTAAGCCTCCATGAGAGAGCGTCGGTACGTGCGGATGGTGGACGCGCTGACGGTGTGGCCGTGCTTCCGCAGCACCAGGGCGAGCCGCTCGGCCGAGGAGCCGTCCAGGAGCCGGATCACCACGGACTCGCGCTCGTTGGGCTCCAACTCGTCGTAGATGCGCTGAAGGGTCGGGCCGGGGTTCCCGGGCAGCCCCTCGTTCACGCGGCCTCCCGTTCGATGGACTCCACCGCGGCCACGGCGAGGGCCGCCAGTCGGACAAGGCCGCCGCGTACGTGCTTGGGGTCCTGCTCGGCCAGGGCGCCGAAGGCTCCGGCGAGGAGCGTGGAGTCCCAGCCCGGCACGCCGTCCAGGTCACGGCTGGTGTCGATCGCGCGCCAGCGGTTCGCCTCCTGCTGGTGGTGGTCGCGGCCCTTGTGCGGATGCCGGCCGCCAGCCAGGGGCACGTGACGTTCGTCGATGTCCTTCCGGGCCGCGCGGACCTCGGAGAGGATCGCGGTTACGGATGCCGGCCGCTTCGTCTTGGGGTCGGTCACTTCTCGTCCTCCTTGGTCAGCGCGAGGAGGGCCTGCGCGCCCCCCTGCGTGTAGGTCTCGGTCACGTCGCCGAGCCGCAGCCGCATGCCGCGAGCGGAACGGGGGAGCGAGCGGCAGACCTTCGCGGTGAACTCCGAACCCGCATCGTCGGGGTCGCCCCAGACGCGGATCTTGTTGAACCCGGCGAGCATGCGCCGATGGCGGCCCAGCCACAGGGCGGCGCCGGGAATGGCGACCGCGTGGAGGCCGATCTTGCGCAGGATGATCCGGTCGAGCTCGCCCTCGGTGACGTCGATGGTGTCCCCGGCCGTGTGCACCGAGTCGACCCCGTACATCCGGGGCGGGTCGTCCTTGATGGTGTTGTACTTGCCGTGAAAGTGCGCCCGATGGTCGTGGTCTTCGAGGCAGCGGAAGCGGATGGTGAGGGGCTGCCCGGTATGCGACAGGTAGGGGATGGCGAGCATTCCGCGGAATCGCTCATGCCCGGGGAAGGAGTCGTTACCGACGACGCCAAGCCGGTATGTAGCCGCCTCCGCCCTTCCGATCCCTCGGTTCAGCAGATACCTTGCGGCGTCCGGCGTAAGTGCTGCCTGATAGGTGCTCGTTGCCTCTTCCAGCATCGCTCGTTGCGAGGCCGAGAGAGGCTGCAAGAGACTTGGCTCCGACAAAAGTTATCCCATTCCTGTTTACGGTCGTCTCGTAGTCGATGATGAATTCGTAGCTGTCGCCTGCTTGTTGGCAGGAGTGGCACTTCCACACCTGCCGGTCGAGGTTGTAGGAGAAGCTCGGGGTCCTGTCCTCGTGCAGTGGGCACGGGGCCATGCCGGTAGCTCGCTGGGGGTTGTAGTCGAGGCCGTAGTGCTCGAAGACCGCTTCGAGCGTCGGCTTCTCCTGCTCCCGGCCCTCGCCGCCTCGGTCGACGCGTCTGAAGTTCATGGCAGCATCCATTCCAGGTCACCCACGGGCACCTCGTAGAACTCCTCTATTGCCAGCACGAGTTGGGCGTCGAACTCGCGGTCGTTGAGACTGCCTCGAATCCGAAGGCTTCCTCAGCGGGGATCACGCGATCTGTTCCCCCCGGAAGAAGCCGCCGAGGGTGTCGTAGCCGAGATCACCGAGGCCCTGCGGTTCGGTGAATTCGGCGAACAGGTCGCCCAGCTCCTTCGCCAGGCGCACCAGCTCGGCTTCCTCCTCGTACGTGATCACTCGGGGTCCAGGCCGAAATACTCCTCGACGGTGGTGAGGACGAATGCTTTTCTCCAGGACTTCCCGCGCCGCTTGACCACCACCACCGAGTCCACGAGGTCCGGGTCGAGGCCGCGGTGCCCGGCGAAGTTGGCCCGCTCGCGCATCGCCTCGTCGAGGAAGGGGCCGGGTTCGAATTTCGCGTTCTTGGCCTCGATCACCAGGAAGCGGCCGTCGCCCTCCCGGATGACCATGTCGCCCTCGTCCTCGGTGCCGGCCAGTCGCAGGCTCTCCACGTCCTCGCCAGCAGCCCGCAGGCCCTCGCGCAGGTCGGTCTCCCACATCGCGCCCTTGCGCTTGTTCGCCCGGTTGCGGTTTGCTATCTCGGTCACAGGTTCACACATCTCCTCAAAGAAACGCCCGCTCCTGCGGGCTTGATACAGGTTAACACGTTAGGCCGCTTCAAGGATCTTCGTTGGCGACCAGGGCTTCGAGGGTGAGGCGAGAGGGATACGTGTCTCCAGCTTGGAGAATCGCGTCACCTCCGGGTGGCACCGCATCGACGCGTACCGCTTCCCCGTCGGGTCACACGCGCCCATGCGCTGTTTGATCACCGCGACCCGGTACTCGTACGAGGTCGGGTCCAGCGCCACCGACAACGAAAGCTCCGGTTTCTCCGACAGTCCGCCCTTGACCTGATCACGGGACGGCGGCGCCCACGGGTCGGACTTCGCCTCCCAGGACTTGTCCGAGGCGTGATGCAGGACGATCACCGTCGCGCCGGTCGCGCGGGCCAGCTCGGTGAGGTTGCTCATCACCGACATCTGCTCCGTGTAGTCCGACTCGGCCCCGTCGAAATCCATCAAATTGTCGAACACGAAGACCTGCGGGAACGCGTCCCACAGCTCGATGAACGCCTCCAGCTCCTCGTCGACCGCCTTCCACGTGATCGGGCTGCCGAAGGCGAAGGTGATGTTCGAGCCCGCGAGCGCGGACAGGTAATCCTGGCGGTGCCGGCCGCCAGCCGCCATGCCGGCCTCGACCATCTCGGTCGTGTCGCCGGTCGCCATCGACGCGAGCCGGGAGGACGCGGTGAAGGCAGACATGTCGGCGCTGAAGTACAAGGTGGGCAGGTTCATCTGCGCCGCCCAGTACAAGGCGAAACCGGACTTCTGCGTGCCGCTTCGACCGGCGATCATCACGACTTCGCCGTGACGGGGGCGGCAGCCGAGTGCGTACAGCGCCTCGAAGGCCGGCACGCGGGGCAGTTCCTTGCCGGACTCGGCGTGCAGGGCAAGTGACCGTGCAGGGGTGAGCAATCCAGGGATCTCCTCTCAGGGGGCGAGGGGGCCGACCCGGAGGTCGGCCCCTACCTCGCACGGGTCAGTCGAAGTCGGGCGCCTCGGCGACGGCCGCGTTCACCGCGGCTTCGCGCTTGGTGGCGTAGTCGATGACGGCCTGGCGGACCGATGCATCCGCGACCGGCCGCCACACCCACGCCGGATGGCCCCCAGGTCGCTTCGCGGGAACCTGGGCCAGGGAGACGATCGTCGCTCCGCCGACGACGGTCTCAAGGTCACGGGCGAGGAGCGTCTGCTCGACTCGCGTGCCCTTGTTGATCTCGGGGTTGAGGGCGTCGAGCTGCTCGCGGGTCTTGAAGACCGTGATGTCGCACAGGGCCGAGTCCTTCGGCCCGTTGGGGGTGGGGCGCTGCCGGTCGTAGGAGTTGACCTCGACGAGGATGGCGAGGGCGTCAAGGTTGTCCTTGGGCTTGAACCAGCCGCCGCCCTGGGTGGGGATGTCGATGAAGTTCAGGGTCACTAAGTTCGTCTCCTGGTGTTCGGTTACTCGTTGATGCAGTGGGCGGGCGCGTCGCCCGCCTCGGTGGCCCACAGCCCGTACGGGGCTGCGACCCAGGTCCAGATGGACGCCGCGAGCAAGGCCGCGGCGACAGTCACGGCGAGGACGGGGCGGGTCCTCATACCGCCTTCAGCTCCCGACCCTTGGCCTTGTAGGCGGCCATGACGGACGGGTCGGCGAAGAAGGACTGGTTGGAGGCCCATAGCCGCTGGAGGTCCGCGATGCTGGCCTGCTTGGCGATCTCGCCCAGAATCCAGCCGTGCGGCTCCTCCTTGGCGTCCGGCTGCTCGGCCTGCGCCCACGGGTCCGGGGCGCCGGTCGCCTGTGCGGGCGCAGCCTGCTCGGGGACGATCCGGCCGCCGAGCAGACCGGCGATGTTGCCGGTGCCGTGCGCGATGCTGGTGGCCTCCACGACCAGCTCACTGAGCGACAGGTTTGTTACAGGTTCACTATCGAAGCCGAAATAATCGACGATCTGGGCGCGGACGACCTCCGAAGGGCCCCGGAAGACGGCCCATGTGTCCTTGTAGCCCTCGCCGTACTTGATGGTCACGCTGATGCCGTGTTCGTGCGACTGACTCACTCCGCCCTCTCTCGATTGCTGTTACAGGTTAACACTGTGGATCGTCTTATGCGGCCTGCGGTCGGGTGATACGGCTCACCCACGGGCGCATGGCGTGCCGGACGCCGCGCATCTGCCGGACATCGCGAGCGAGCTTGGCGGCCCGCCAGCCGATCTCCAAGTCCACCCAGTACAGGGTGCATTCGCCCGACCCGGCAGGCAGGTGGACGATCACGCCCCACTGCTGCGAGACGGCGGGCAGCGGGGTGTACGCTCTCGCCGCCTCGTCGGCTGGCACGGAGGTCTTCTTCCAGGCGGCCAGCGCCTTCTTGTCCCCGGCGTCCACGGGGAAATGGGTGTGGTCGTAGAACTCGCCGCGCGAGTACACCGCGAGCTGGCTGGCCATCTTCAGTGCGCCGTACTCGACGGAGCCGGTCTTCAAGTCGCCGATGAACAAGCCCTCCACGGGCTCGCCGTCCGGGCCGGGGCCGCTGTATTCGAGAAGGCGGTCGAAGGTGCCGCCCACGCCCAGCTCGGGAACGACGACGAACCGCTCCACGGCTTTGACCTCGAAGTCGACGGTCTCGGCCATGTACGCGGACATGTCCCGCAGGTCGAGCTGCGAGGCGGTGGCCGGCAGAGGGTCGCCGCGGTCGACGTACTCGGACAGGGTGTGCAGGTGCGTGCCGCGCTCGCGCTTGGCGTGCGCTCCGGACAGGTCCACCGCCCGGTCGGCCAGGGCGTTGAGCTGACGCTTGCCGTCGGCGCTCTCGGGGTTCAGGCCGCGTGCCGCATCCAGGATGGACGGCTGGCGTGCGGCGCCGACCAGGGTCATGCGCCTGCCCCAGGTGCTCAGGGCTGTCTTGTCCTCGATCGCATCGATGAACGTTGTCGTCCTGGTCAAGGACTGCGGTTTCCCGCCCGCCTTCGGGACAACCAGCGGACGGTCCCACCCGTCGCGGGGAACACCCGACGCGGGTGTGGGGATGTCGATGAATCGCACAGCTAAGCGGCCCCTTCAAAGTGGTCGACTCGGGCGAGCTCCATCCGGATACGCCCGTCGTCGAGGAAGAACGGTTCACCTTCGTCCTCATCGATCGGCTTGAGGCCCATGGCCTCAAGGGTGTCGAGGGCCGAGCGCACCGTATTTGGTCTCACGTCCGGATCGAGGGTCATGTGGTACTCCCACTCCTCGTCGTTGACGTACAGCGCGACGCCTTCCGCGACGCGCAGGGTGTCCCCCCGGGACACAGTTGCGCTCATCAGGTAAAAGTTCCTTCTATGAACCTGTGACTTCCATAGTTGTATGTGGCGTTTAAACCTGTGTCAACTCTTTTGTCTACTTCCCCCGGTATCCCCTGACCTGCCCCTTAAGGGTTACTCCACAGTATGCGGAAGGTGTACTTCCGGACTCAGCCTGGAGAACGAGAAACCCCCGCCGGTTCTCCGACGGGGGGATGATACGAACAAGCGTTCGAGGATGACTCAGTTCCGGGGCTTCCGCCCACTGGCCTTCTGCGGCGGGTGAATCAGCTCGTGGTCACCCTCGGCGCGAGGGATGAGGAACCACCCGTCGGCCGTGTCCGGGTCGTAGTGGACGACCAGCTTCTCGGCCTCCAACTCCGCCTTCCAGGAGGCCAGACGCTTCTTGTCGGTCGCGGTGAGCTCCTCGCCGGCAAGCCTGCGGCCCTCGGCGCGCAGCATCATCACTGGGTACGCGTAGCGGTGCTCTTCCTTGACCATCCAGGGGATGAGGTCCGTGTTGCGGACGTTCCGCCGTGGAAGCTTCTTGCGACTGCGGAAGGTCGACCACATCGCTCTGGTCGTCTCGGTGTTGTACTTCGTTTTGTACTCCTGGATCATCCAGTCGTACGTCTTTCCCTCGCGGAACCAGCGGAGGACCTCGTCCTCGTCGACGATCTTCTTGGCGCCCATCGTCCTCCCTCCGTCTCACGTTCACTCATGCTTGAGGATGATCAGTTCCATAGCCATGGTTGCGTAAGGTTCACTGAGCTGTCAAACTGTGACAGACAAGATCGTCGGCGCTGGAACGCTGACGACATACATAAAAGGGCCCCGACCTGCGCTGGAAACGCTGACCGGGGCCGTGCCCGTCCTGCGCTGGAACGCCGGTCGGGCCCGACACCAGGAGATGTGACCTCCCAGTGCGTATTCAGCGTACCCCGCGCCGTGCAAACTTCACGGTGCTGGGCAATGACGTGCTTCGCAACCGCGAGCTGTCCTTCACGGCCCGAGGCGTCCTCGGCTACCTGCTCAGCCTTCCCGACGGCGCCGACGAAGACGTGCGCAAGCTCGCCGACAAGAACCCGCGGATCGGCCGCAAGGGCATCCGGGACGCCGTGGACGAGCTGATAGCCAAGCGCTACTACTTCCGCCACACCTACCGGGACGACCGGGGCCGGGTCCGCACCGACACCTATGTCTTCGACACCCCGCAGGACACCTTCTCCCCGGTTCCCTCCGCGCCGGGAACCGGCCCCACGACGCCCGGGGCTGCGGGAACGTCCCCTTCGGGGATAAAGGACTCCGGTAAGGACAGGGGAAACACCCCTCCCAACCCTCCCGCCGAACAGACCGCGCCCGCCGCGTCGCCGACTGCGAGGGAGGGCACCAGCGGAACGCAGGACAAGGACCTCGCCGAGGCCGCTCGCATCCTGCGCCGCCTCGCTGCGATCGACAGCCGTCTGAAGCTGTCCGAGCGACACGTGGCCAAGCTCGCCCCCGAGGTCGCTGACTGGCTCGACCGGGGCGCCACCATCGCCGAGATCACCGACGCCGTGACCCAGGGCCTTCCCCCGAAGGTCTACTCCGCCTCGCGCCTGATCTCTGACCGCCTCGACCGGAAGCGCCCCGAGCGCAAGCGGCAGTGGAAGACCTACGCCGACTGCGAGACCGGGTGCGGCGGCCTGCTGCCCGCTGGCCAGGAGGCCGGCATCTGCGCCGACTGCGCCCTCGGCACCACCACGTACTTCGAGATCGACTGCACCTCCGGCGAGGTCACCGAGGCCCCGGACGCTCCCGCGACCGAGCCGCTGATCGGCGGCCCCAACGCCGCCTGGCGTGCTGCCCGCGCGGCCATGCGCACCGCCTGACGGCCTCCTCGACCTCTCCCCGCACCACCTTGAAAGGCACAGCCATGCCCAAGCACGCCCGCCTGCCCTGGTACGCCTACGTCGTCGGCGCCGTCGTCCTCGTCGTCGCCCTGGCCATGTCCGCCCCCGGCGAGTACCAGCTCGCCCGCGCCGCCGGATGGGACGAGTGGGTCGCAGCCGGCATGCCGGTCTGCATGTCCGTGTACACCGCCTTCGCCGTCTGGTTCGTCGAGACCCGCCGCAAGGGGGAGAAGGGCCGTGGCACGGCCATAGTGGGCGCGATCCTCGCCCTTGGCATGACCCTCTCCGGTCAGGTCGTCGCGCACTGGATCTCCGCCGGATACATGGAGTCGTCCATGGCGCTGACCGCCGCCGTCTCCTCGGTGCCTTCGATCGTCGTCGGGCACGTCGCCCACATGATCATCCGGGCGGCCCGTCCAGAGATGGCCGCGCAGCCGCACGTGGCCGAGCAGGACCTCCAGGACCAGCAGAACGAGCCGACCGTCGACGAGCCGGTGCAGCCGACCCTCGACGGTGACACCCCGGTCGACGAGGTGGCCCAGGCCCGCGCCCGCCGCCGCCCCGGCCGTCCCGGGCCGTCCCTGGATGAGCTGCGCGCTGCCGCCATGAGGATCAAGGCCGAGGGGCAGAAGGTCACCGGACCGGCCCTCGCTAAGGCCCTGGGCCGCGACCGCCGCCAGGGCTCGCGCTACCTTGCCCGGCTCAACGCCGCCCCGACCGCCTGAACAGGACCGCCGCAGCGCTCGCCGTACGGGACAATCTCCGAGACGGAACGTCCCGTACGGCGAGGAGATATAAGACGTGGAAGTGCAGGTCACCATGCTCGTGTGCGACGCATGCGAACGACGGGACGTACCCGCCAAGAAGTACACGCTCGCCGTGGACGGCGGTGAGTCGATCCGGAAGGACCTGTGTCTCGACGACGCGGCCCCCCTGATCAAGCTGTTCTGGCCCGAAGCGCCCGTCACCGACTTCACGCAGCCGGAGACCGAGGTCCCCGCTCCCGAGCCGGCCATCGAAGAGGCAGCGCCCGAAGCGGCTCCGGCGAAGAAGGCGGCCCCCGCCAAGAAGACCGCCGCGCCGAAGAAGGCGGCGGCCAAGAAGACGACCGCGAGGAAGGCGGCAGTGAAGAAGGCCGCCGCCAAGAAGACAACGACGAAGAAGGCCGTCGCCAAGAAGACGACGGGCCGGGGACGCCTCGGGGCCCGGAAGACGACCCTGGAGGAGATCGCGGCTGAGAAGGCCCAGAAAGCGGCCAGCGGCGACTGAAACGCAGAAAGGCCCCCGCCGACCACGTGGGCCAGCGGGGGCTGAGGGTTACTGCGGCTCTTCCTGGGAGTCGTCCTCGCTCGGGGCGACCACGCCGAGAGCCGTGAGGATCTGCACGATCACGGCCACTTCCGGGCTGTCGGCGTAGACGATGGACGCGATGCTGACCACCACACCCAGCGCGGCGAGGGCCGCACCGACGCGCGAGCGGTACCGGACGGGAAGCAGAGCGACCAGGCTGACCGGCTTGAAGCCGGGCGTCTTCATCTTGCTCATCGTCGACCAGCCTCCTTCTGAAGCTCGGCCCACCCACGGCCGCCGATCGCCACGTCCCGGGAAACGCCAGTGCTCTTCAGCGAGGGGTTCGCGTCGTGGAAGCGGGCCACGGCCCCCTCGGTGTTCACGCCGTAGAAGTCGGTGACCGCGCCCTTGATCGGTCCGTAGCCCGCCGCGATCAGCAGCCGCTGAAGCTCACGGACCTGCGGGTGCCGGGCGCCGGGCGTCACCCCCGCCGCGAGGGCGGTGACACCGCCACCGTCACCGCCTCCGGAGGAACCGGCCGGCATACCGTCCTGCACCCAGGCGTACAGCCGACGGCCGGGGCACTCGGTCGCGAAACCGTCCTTGTGACCCTTCTTCGCCAGGGCCCGACCGGTCTTTCGGCACGCCTCGTCGTACAGGGCACGGGTCGCGGCGAGAGCCTTCGCCGAGGGCTCCTGGTCGCCGCCGATCGCGACCTGGACGCCGATGCCGGAGACGTTGTGATTGGGGCAGTGGGCGCCCTGAAGGGTCCACCCGCGCCCCTCGAAAATGGTGCCGTCCTGGTCGACGACGAAGTTGTAGCCGATCCCGGCCCACCCCTGGCCGAGGTGGCTCCGCTCGATGGCCTGCGGGACCGAGCTGCCGGTCCGGGTGATGTGGTCCGCGCCGTCGTAGTGAACGAAGAACTCGGTCCGCTGGGACAGGGACGCAGTGTTGGGCGAGCCGTCCCAGGGCTTCGCGCCCCAGTCCTTACGGGACACAATGCTGATGCTCAAAAGAGGGGACTCCTCCAGATAGATGAAAGGCCCTGTCCCGCGAGAGCGGGCAGGGCCGTGATGGGCTGGTTGGTTCAGCCGGGCGTGGAGACAGAAGTCGACAGGTGCACGTCGAGCCGCTCAGAGACGGCCAGGCGTTCTGTCCTCTCGTGGGCCAGGTCTGTGCGCAACGCGGCGATGTCCCGGCTGTGCTGGGTCTGACCGTCGAGGACGCGATCAAGTCCTCGGATCACCCGGTCCACGTCGTCGCGCAAATTCGTGGAGTGATCGTTCGAGACCTGTTCCCGGGCCTCCTGGGCGTGCTCGCGCACCTCGGCCAGCGCGGTTCCCTGGCGTCGCACGAGCTCGACGAGGACGCCGACCAGGGCCACGGTGATGGCCCCGCCGGCAGAGACGAAGGCGACCTGCACCGAGGGCTCAAGAGGCACGGGACATCTCCTCGACGAGGGCCTCCAAGCGTTCGATCCGAGCGGCCTGGTCCTGCACGACAGGCAGGAGGGCCACGCTCAAGAGGTCGTACCGGAGGGCGTCAATACGTCCCTCTTCGTCGTAGGTGACGATCTCCGGGAGCGTCTCGGCGGCCTCCTCGGCGATGAGGCCGAACTCGCCCCGTGCGTAGTCGCCTCCTGTTTCGTCCGGGCGTCGGTCGTAGACGCGGGGACGCAGGGACAGAACTGCCTCGGGGGCGATGTCGATGTCCCGGATGTTCTGCTTGAAGCGGCGCGAGCTGGTGTTGCGGCAGAACTGCCCGGAGCCATTGACCCACACCGCGTAGTACGTCCCCGAGCCGGATACCGACGAGCTGTGTGCGCGCTTGGTCCCGTTGGACCACGCGATCGTGTCCCCGGATTCGAGGTACGAGCCGTGGGAGTGGGAGCTCGGCGGGAACGTGCTCGGCTTGTCCGAGATCGACGACCACGAGTGCGAGTGCGTCGCGGGCGGATATGTGCTCGGTGTGCCGGTGATGTCGCCCCAGGGATGCTTGTGTGCGGACGGGGGCAGCGACACCGGAGGGTCGGTGATGTCCGACCACTGGTGCGAGTGGGAGGAGGGCGAGAAGGTGGCGGGCTTGCCGGTCAGGCTCGACCAGGAGACGGACGCGACCAGAGGTGTCCACGCCGTCCCGTTCCAGAACTCCCACACGCTCGTGTCGTAGTTCAGGCCGAGCTTGCCCAGGCGCGGAGTGACCGGCCGGGTCGTGGTGACCCACGCGCCGACAGACTGACCGACGAACCGGCGGTCGCCGCTCACCGCGGCCGACGTGACGGCGGTGATGTTCGCGCCGACCGTGACGGTCGCAAGGGGCAGCTCGTAGATGCCGGTGTCGGTCTGCGTCATCGCGGGAGCGCTGCCTCCCGCAGCGCCCTGCACGACGGTGAGGGTGATGCTGTTCGCGGCGGGGTCGAGACGGAGGGCCACGCGGTCGTACCGGGTGGACGTGCCGGCCGCCGCGATCGGCAGCGTCTCCACGGCGGTGGACAGAACGGCGTGCCCACGCACGATCGCGAAGCCCGGCTGCACCTTCACCGACATGGCGGCGCCATCTGCGCTCACCTGGAAGGCGTTGGCCCAGGCAGACGCTGCGATGCCGCTGTCCACGAACTCGCGGAAGAGCTGAGAGAACTGCGACTCAGTGACGGACTGGCCGTCGAAGGGATAGGACGTGATCGCCAAGGGCGAGCTCCTTTCAGAGGGTGCGGTCCTCAGCGACGCGCAGCGAGGGGAACAGGGACTCCAGATCGGTCGGCAGAGCGCCGCGGATTGCCGTCACGCCCGCGCGGAGGATCGCCTCGCGCTCCTCGGGCGTCAGGTCGGGATACGAGGCGAACGGCTCGCTGATGGTGATCTCCACCGTGCCGAAGATCTTCTGTACCTCGCCTGTCGGGTGAAGGGGGACGGTGGCTGAGATGGCTTTCACACAGGGCCTTTCGTCACGCGAGGGCCGCCCAGAAGCGGTTGGCCCCGTTGAGCATGGAACTGACAGTGATCGAGGCGGGGGCGCTCGCGCCGCCCGAGGTGTAATAGCCGAACCGCTTCAGCGTGTTCAGGCCGAACCAGTTCGGCGGTGCACCCGCGCTGGACTCGGCCGCCAGGAGCATCGGACCGTCGCCGGTCGAGGTGTTGTACTGCATGCGCCAAGCGATGTAGTAGGTCCCGGCCGCCAGCGTGACGGCGGACGTGAGGGGCGAGCTGATGGCCGCGCCACCCCCGGTGTGGACCTCCGCCGGTTCGTACGTCGCCGTCGACATGTCCTCGGTGGCTCCCGCGCGGTTACCGCTCGCGTCGTAGATCGCGGCCCAGGAGCCGGAGGCCAGGCCGCCTGCGTACCCGGTGGCGTGCCAGACGATGCGGCTCACCTGGGCGGACTGCCGCAGGCGTACGGCCGTGACGCGGATTGGGCCCGAGCCGGGGTAGAGGCCGATGCTGGTGGCCACCGCCGGGTCGAAGGCCCATGCCACGAGTCCGTGGTCCTCCGGCCCCCACGTGTTCGAGACGGCGTCGGGGAGCTGGGCGGCCGGCACGCGGCCGGAGGCGTCCAGGGAGGCGACACCGCTTGCGGCGCCGCGCGTGGAGACCTTGACGTACGTTGCGCCGAGGTCGGGGAGGTTCGCGGTGGGTACGTTGCCGAAGGCGTTGAGAGGGGCCACCCCGTTGGCGGCGCCCTTCTCGGCCGAGTCCACGGCGCCCACGTTGGCCGCGGTGAGCGTGATGGAGGCGGCGCTGATGCCGCACACCGACTGAACTACACCCGCCGACCCCGCCGGTCCCTGCGGCCCCGTCGCTCCCTGGGGACCGGCCGAACCTGTATCACCCTTGGGCCCTTGCGTCCCTGTGGGTCCGGCTGGGCCGGTGTCGCCCTTCGCGCCCTGTGGGCCTGTCGGCCCGGCCGGACCGGTGGGCCCGGCATCCCCCTTGGGGCCCTGCGGTCCGGCGGCTCCGGTGTCGCCCTTCGGGCCTTGGGCACCGGTCGCTCCGGTGGGGCCGATGACTCCCTTGTCTTCGGGGGCGGGCCACACGCTGAGGCTCATCAGACCACCTCCACGCCGCTGATGTGCAGGTGTGCGCGGGCACCTGAACCCCGCACGTTGATGAGCTCGCCCGGGTTGAGTACCTGGCGGACGTCGAGGGTGAGAACGCCGGACGGCGCGATGCCCACGCCGGAAAGCAGGGCAGTGTCGCCCACGTGCACGCTGACGCTGGCGGCGGTCGTCTCCGGGTTGCTGGCGACGATGTTCGTCACGACGGCGAGGCCAGGGTCGGGCACTTTGTAGACGTCGTGCCAGGACGCGGGGACGCTGCCCCGGAAGAAGGCTTTGGGCGTGTGCGCCACTACAGAGCTCCCATGAGGTTCATGACTTGACCGGCGGGATCAGTCCCGCCCTCAGCTGTGCGTTCCAGCGCGGAGACGCGGCGCTCGGTGTTCTGCGAGCGCTGAGCGGACGCGGCCCGGGGGTTGAACCCCGTCGGATCGCCGAAGATCGCGCCGACCTTGAAGCCCTCGTCGCCCGCCTTGAGGACCATGCCGGTGACGGGGGCCGTCAGCTCTTGGCCGCCTGCGACGACGCAGACGCGATCACCGAGGCCCCAGTCGACGCCGAACTCCATGAAGTCGCTGTCGTCGACCGGTACGGCTTGGACGGCGGTCCGGGTGAAGCCCTCGTCGGCCAGCACCTCGTCGCCCGCTTGCTTGAGCTCCTTGGCGTCATTGGTGTTGCGCTGGTCGACGAACTTCTCGATCCTCCGTCCCCAGTCGCCCTCTGCCTCCACCGAGGCGGCGTTGTCGACGGGGACGAACGTGCGGGCCTCCTGCTCGCCCTGGCCTGCGACGATGACGCGGGTTGCGCCCGGCGTGGAGACCGAGACGCGTTGCCCGGCGAGCGTGCCGGCCAGCACGTCGAGCCGGACCTCACGGGAACGGTCGGCTACCTGGAAGGTCTCGAACTGGAGGTTCGAGCCGCGCTGCACGATGCGGAAGCCGAGATCGGCCACGGCCGCGATGCCGGTCAGCAACTCGCCCAGCGTCGGGAACCGGGCGCTCTTGGAGATGACCGGTCCCCGGGCGCCGTTCGGGCCCATGATCAGCCCCGCGCGGCGTCGTGCCGCCGGGGCACCAGGCCCGCAGTTGGCGTTGACGTACGCGTGCATCAGCGTCTCGGCCGGACCGCTGCGCTCGTCGTGCCCGACCTTCTGAGTGGTCACGTCTGCGTTCGCGGGCTCCGGCCAGGCGAGCATGTCGAGGAGGATCACTGAGTCCGAGACGCCCTCGAAGACGATGGAGCCGAAGCGGTCCTCGGGGCTGGCCGCGTACTCGGACGAGGCCACCGGTCCGGACATCAGCACGTCGCCGGGGCCTGTGATGACCAGGCCCGCGCCGGGCAGGCGGAGGGTGTCGGCGAGCGGGTGCTCGCTGGGCAACGTTGCCTTCCAGGAGCCGACGTTGTTGAACTTGTCCTCCAGCTCCAGCGACAGGTCCTCGGGCCTGATCAGTCCTACCCTGGTCAGGGTTCGGTCCCGCACTTCGACGGTGAGGTGGTCGAGCTTCAGTCAGATCACCATCCAGCGGCGCGGGCGCCAAGAGCAGACGATTCGGGAGGCCGCGGTGGTGTCGAGGAGGCGGACCGTCGCGGTCGAGACACCGGGCGGCACGGTCCAGAACCGGGGCGCGGTGTCGAGCAGGGCGTAACGATTCGCCCCCTTGCCGTCCTTCACGGTGCCGTTGCGGGTGTCCACGACGAGCTTCTCCGTGGCCGACAGGGAGCCGGTCCAGCGCAGCGTCTCGCCGGTCGGGGATGTCACCGTGAGGTCCCGGCCGGGCCCGTAGATCTCCCACACGGGGTAGGCCGGCACATCGCCGAGGTTGTCGAGCTGGATCTCGCCGATGGCCTGCGACGCCGCGAGTGGCATCGACACCAGTGACGACAGGAACGGCTTCGCGCCGGGGTCGCCCCCGACCCGCTGCGTCGAGACGGTGCTCGCTGTGAAGTACGGGTCGGGGGCGCGGAACGAGATCGTGGTCTGCACGTCGTTCGTCGAGGCGAGCTCGATCTCGCCGCCCCCCGTCCGGTAGACGGGGGTCGACCAGCGCACCCCCTCGTCGTCGACCAGGACGAGCGAGCACTCCTGCGCGACGGCTCGCGCCAGGCGCGAGATCAGCGAGCGCAAGTGGTGCCGGTTCCGGCCGACGATGTCGAGGGGCATGTCGAGGTCACGGGGCAGAACGCGCTGCCCCCGGAAGCGGGAGCCGTCTCCGGCCCCCTCCAGCCACTGCGCATTCACGGACGGCAGGCCGAAGCCGGTCGCCCCGGCCGTGGCCTGGTATCCGAATCCGTCGGCTGCCACCCCGTTGAGGTCGAGCGCGTCCCGCTCGGTCTCCAACAGGAGTGCAGTCACTCAGTCACCACCCCACCATTCGTGCGCGGTGGGACGCCGCGAACAGCTCCTCGTGGGAGCTGAGCGAACTTCCCGCTGCCGCGTAGTAGTTGAGAACCTTGGTCACCCCGCCACCTCCGGCAGGGCCGAGGCCGCCTGTGACGGCGGCGGACGCCGACCGCGCCGCGCTGGCGTAGTCGGTCGAGCTGGGGCGAGCGGTGATGGCGTCAACCGCCTTGGCCACCCGCCCGGATTCGCTCTCGATGCCCCGGGCGAAGCCCTGGCCGACGTAGCTGCCGAGCTGGGCGAAGACGCGGCTCGGCGAGTGGATGCCGAGGCTCGTTTTGATCGCGGCCACCATGGCGTCGGCGATCGTGAGCATCTGCCGCTCGATCGCCTTCTGGCGGGCCTCCAGGCCCTTGACGATGCCGTCGGCCACCGCGATGCCGTTGGCGTACATCGCGTCGCTTGCCGTCTTCCCGGCCTGCTTGGCGTACTTGGCGAGCTCGGCCTGCAACTTGTTGATCTCGTCGATGCCGCTCTTGCCGGCCGCGGCGATCGACTCGGCTGCGGCGAGGCCCGCGTCGGGGCCAGCACTCGCGATCTGGTCGATCGCCGTCTGAGAGAGCCCCTTGGCCTTGAGGACCGCGAGCGCCTTGGCGAAGCGGCGCGCCTGATCGACGGCCTGCTTGAGGTCCGTGACGATGCCGCCGAAGGAGCTGTCCTTCGCCTTCGTCACGTCGCCCGTGGCGATGATCCGGTCAGCGACCCGCCCCGCGTAGTCCTTGGCCTGCTCGCGCAGCTTGTCGAGCTTGTCGCGGGCCGCTTCGAGGCGCTTCGATCCCGCGTCCCACTGGGCCGCGAGCTTCAGGAGCTGAGTGCGGTCCCGGTTGATCCGGTCCTTCAACCCCTGGGAGGCGTTCTTCGGGATCTTCGCCGTCAGGTCGGTGAGGGACTTCTTGACGTTGTCGTACTCGGACTCAAGGCCCTTGATGAGGCCCTTGATGATCAGCTTGCCCGCGTCGTAAAGAAGGACCGCATCCTTGGGGGCGGGGCCCTTCCAGTCCGTGAGCTTGCTCGTCAGATCGCTCAGGGTGCTCTTGACCGAGCCGAACATGCCCTTGATGCCGTTCACGAAGCCCTGGATGAGCTTCTTGCCCGCATCGAGGAGAGTGCTGCCGATATTGCTCAGTGCGGAACGGGCCTTGCCGGGTAGCTCCTTGACGGCGTTGACGGTGCTAACCACGCCGTCCTTCGCAGCATTCTTGATGCCGTCCCAGGCGCGGGAGCAGATATTCTTGATCCCATTCCAGGCTGCGTCCCATAGGGACTTCAGGCCATTCATGGCCGAACTGCCCAGAGACTTCAGCCAGTTCAGGAAGGAGCTCCACGAACCCTTGATGGCATCCCAGATGACAACACCAGCCATCCGGATGCCGCCCCAGGCCGCCTTCCAGAGAGCGCTGATCGCCTTCAGGGCCTTGCCCGCGGCGCCGAGAATTCCAACGTTGAGGAATACCGCCAGGGCGCCGACGATGACGTCCCAAATTCCCTTCAGGAAGCTCCAGATGCCATTCCACAGGTCTACGAATCCCTGCTTGAATGTCGACCAGTTGCCTGTGAAGATTCCTTCGAAGACGCCCCAGAAGATCTCGAAGATCCCCTTGACGGCGTCCCAGACGCCTCGGAAGATTTCGACGAAACCTTCCAGCACCAGCGCGGCACCGTTGATCGCGCCTACGAGGGAGTCGGCGAGAATCCCGATAATGAACTCAAGGACCGGTACCAGGACCGGCATCAGGAACTCAACGACCTTGAGCAGCGCCTGAAGAAGCGGCTGGATCGCCTCGACGAGGCGGGTGAAGGCTTCCGCGAGCGGAGGCAGCACCGCCTCGACGATCGACTGAAGCATCGGGATCAGCGGTGTGATCACCGCCGACACGATCTGAATCAGGATCGCGACCAACGGCGCAATCGCCGTCAGGACTTGCGCGATGAAGCCCGCGATGACCGGGAGGATGGGCGCCAGGCCGGCAACGAGCTGCTGAACGAGCGGGGCGACCGCCGTCATGATCTGCGTGAAGACCTCGGCGATCGGCGGCAGGATCGTCTGGAGCGCGCCGAAGGCGGCTCCGAGCATCTCGCCGACGACGGGGACGAGTTGAGCGACGATCGGCGCAAGGGACTGGATCGCTCCGGTGAGTGCGCCGCCCAGGAGCTGAATGATCGGGATGACCGCCGGGGCCAGTGCGGTGAACGCCTGTGCCAGCGGAACGAGGGCGGCTGCGACCAGGGGGCCGAGCATTGCCGCGAAAGCCCCGATGACCTGCATTAGAGCGCCGAGCGCTTCGCCGAGTGGCGCCATCGCCGGAGCGAGTGCGGTCACCGCGGCCTGGAGGCCGTCGAAGAGGCTCTTGACGCCTTCGGTGACGGCAGGCTGCGCGAGCGCCGAGGCAATCGCGTCGAGCGCCGTGCCGATGATCGTGCCGACCTGCGGCAGGACCTCGGTCAGGAGTTGGCCGAGTTCGGTGAAGAGGGACTTGACCGCCGGACCCGACTGAGTGGCGATCTGGTTCATCGCCTCGTGGGCCGCGCGGAAGACGTCGGTCAGCCCGGACTGGAAGCCCGGACTGTCCACAGTGTTGTGGATGCGCTCCAGCGTGTCGGCCATCATGCCGAGCGAGGAGCCGCCAGCCGCTTCGGCGGCGCGGGAGATGCCCGCGAAGATGCCGCCGAGGTTGCTCAGGACCCGGCCGAGGTCCTGGAGGTTTTGAATGCCCTCGTCGATCCAGCCTTTGAGGCGGCCGTCCGACTCGGTGGCGCTGAGGAAGTCCGAGAAGCGCGTCGAGATGTCGACGAACCACTGCGCTAGGGAGGGCAGATAGGACGTGCCGACCTTGCCGAGGACGGCGATGATGTTCGCGAAGGCGCCCGTGCCATTTGTCGCGATGTCGATCGACCGCGACAGGTCGGTGAACATCTGGTTCAGCGCGGGGTCAAGGGCGCCTTGGAGGCCCGTGGCGAATGCGCCGAAGAATTGGCCGAGCTCGGTAGCGGTTTGCCGGACTCCCGCCGTGAACTTCGGGAGGAGTCCGTCGACAAGCTCCTGAATGGGCTTCTTGGCCTGCTCCCAGAAGTTCGCCGAGATTGCGTCTTGAAGGCCAGACAGGGCGCCCTTAACCTCGGGTAGAACCTTGTTGAAATCTTTGAAAGCCGCGACGGTGACGCCGAGGCCGACTGCCATCCCGCCGAATAGGCCGGGCAGCAGAAGGCTCGCCGCGCCGATCGAGGCGAGGCTCGACGACAGCGCGGCGAGGTTGCTCGCGGCCGAGAGGCCCCACCCGGCCAGGCCGGCAATCGCGAGGGAGAGCGAGCCGATGACCGGGACGCTCTTGTCCAAGTTCTTGAGCGTCCGGCCGAGCCGCTCGAACATGTTGTTCAGCACCCGCGCGCCGGACAATGCGGCGAGGGCGGTACCGACCTTCATGACGGCCGTGTTGTCTAGCTCGGGGACGATCGGCACCGTACGCGGGCGCGTTAGCACCTGGAGCCGGGCTGCGATCCTGGCGCCGCTGCCATTCGCGACGTCGGGCTCGACCTTGACCTTCAGCGGGCTGAGGTCGTCGGCCCAATCCTTGAGCTTGCGCTTCACATGGTCGGCGGACTGATTGTCGAGCTCCAGCTCGACCTTGCCCGTCGCCTTGAGGTTGTCGACCTTGAAGTCAACCTTCTGCCGGTTCGCGCGCTGCTGGAGCTCCTGGGCGGCGTTCCGGACGGCGGTGGCCATGCCGTCGGTACTGATCGTCGTGTAGAAGCGGATCTTGCGGGCATCGCTCTGCCGGTTCCGCTTGTTGATCTTCCGGAGCTCCTCGATGAACTCCGTCGATGCGCCGCTCATGTCGATCTTCGTCGACACCTTGAGCTTTTCGAGCTGCTGCTCGATGCGGTCGAGTTGGCGCTCGGCGTCCCGCTTGAATTCCTTGGTGTCGGGGGAGACCTTGATGGAGACACGGCCGATGATCTGGCCCGCTGACAAGGGCTACCTCCGCTGCTGAAAGTGCTGGTAGAGCTGTGCCACCGTGGCGGCCTTCTTGCCGGCCTTCTTCGCCTTGGCCTTTGCCTGCGGGCGGGGGAAGGGTGGGATCTTGGGCGCCTTGCCGCGGCCCCACTGGCCGGTGGCTTTCGTGTTGCTGTTGATGGCATCGAAGAGATCGGCGAGGAGGTGTCGGTCCTGACCCCAGCCGAAGTGACCCCGGCCGCCGGACGCCAAGGCGACGGTCAAGCTCGTGTCGGGAAGCCTCGCGACGAGGAGGAGACACAGGGCGGGGGAGGGCCCGCGACCTGCGATCACATCGGCGAGGTCAACGCCGTAGTAATGCCGCAGGTCCGCATAGAGCCCCTCGCCCCAGTCGTCGATCAGTCGCGCGAGGCCGAGGCTTCCCCCGCCTGGGTGCCCCGGCCGTAGGCGTCGAAGATCTCGGCCAGGACGGCGAGGTCACCGCCGATGGCCGTCAGCAGCTTGTCAGCCGCCTTCGGGTTCTCGGCGACCAGACGAATGGCCTCCGACAGCAGCTCCTCCTGGTCGGCGTCGTCGCCGCCCATCCGGTCCTGGAGCTGCGAGAGCTGGGTGCGGCTGGCCTTCGGCAGGCGAAGGGGGTTGAGCAGGCGAACGGTGTCGCCGCCCAGCTCGATGTCGGTCGAGCCGTACTTCGCCTCAGCGGCGGTGCGGATGTCGTCGAGGGAGAAAGAAGCCATGAGGGTGCGGACCTCCGGGGTTGAAGTGCAGGGGGAGCGGACCGAGGGGGAAGCCCGGCGTGAGCGGGTCCGCGCGCTCACGCCGGGACGAAGGAGGAGGTCAGGCGACCGTGCCGGCAGCCCACTTGGAGCCGTCCCAGTGCGCCTTCGAGGAGTCGGCGAGGCTCACGTACTGGCCGGTGGCCCACTTCGCGGTGGGCGTGGCAATCACGGAGCTGAGCGCGGCGAGGTCGGCCGGAGCGACAGCCCCGGACGGAGTGAAGGAGCCAGGCGTTCCCGCGCTGGCGCCGGTCGCGACGGTGCCGCCGAGCGGGGTCACGGCGTACGTCCACGCGTTGTTGCCGTAAACCATCGGCTTGACGCCCAGCGGAAGACCAGCGAGCGATTCCGTATCACCGATCGCCATGTCGTCGGCCCGGTAGATCTCGGCCTTCGGCGCGTAGACGGCGAAGTGCGACTCGCCGTCGATGAAGATGGCCATGAATGCGGACTGGGTCGGCTGCGGGTCTGCTGGCACACCGACCGAACCATCTGGCAGGAGCGGCGCGTTGGCGCCGAAGTACAGCCGCAGCGCGGCGGTATCGAACTGGTTCAGCGTGAAGGTGATCGACTCGGTTCGAGCCGAATACTTCGTGCGCAGGGACTTGTTCTGAAGCGTGCCGATCGTGGTCGCCTCACCGCCTTCGGACGTAATGCCGAAGACGTCCTCAAGCGAGGTGTGGCCGACGTTCTGCCAGGGGGAGACGGGTACGAGAAGGTCGTCGGGCATAGCGGTGCCGACCGGAGCGGTCAGATAATTGCCGTTGCCAACGACCAAGGTAGCGTTGTCGTTAAGCGCCAAAGAGGAACGATTCTCCTAATGCGCGCACGCCAGAAACCCCAACTGCCGTGGGCTAATTGAGGTGCGTGCGGGATGGACTATGGGAGTGGGAAGGGGCGCGTCCGCGGCTTGCGGATCTGAATGTCGTAGACGGACTCGTAACGCCACACACCCGTGGGCAGGTCGGCGTACTGGACCGGACCCGTCGCGGTGGCCCAGTCGCTTGCCCGGCGAGGGGAGGAGTTCATGTCCACCCGCGTGATATGGCCTCTGCCAGGGACGACTTCGTGGTTGAGCCAGGAGTCCCGCAGGACCACGCGCACGGCCTCGGAGAGGACGGCGGCGTCCTCGTCCCCATTCGGGTCTGCGGCGAAGCAGTTCACGACGACGCGTGCCGCGTCCGTGAAGCGTGTGTCGGTCGCCCATTGCCCGAACGTGGGGTCTCTGCGGACCAGCACGAGAGGGAAGCTCTCATGCCGGTCGATGAGGCTCTTCACGCGGATGCCCGGCAGACCCTTGCGGAGGATCGCGAGCAACAGGTCTTCCACGGGCGAGAGTTCAGCAAGCGCCTTGATGTGATCGGGTATGCCGGCCACTTAGTCGAGCTTCACCTTGCCCTTTCTCTTCTTGGGCAAATTCGAGGCGGTGGCGAGAATGTAGAGGCCGTCCATCGCCGGGAGCGTGTCGAGGTACTTCTTTCCACGCCTGTCCTCGCGGACGATGACGGATTCCTCGCGGCCGTACTCGATGCTGAGGGCAGCCTTCTGCCCGCGATCATCGGACAGGATGACGTAGCGGTTGTTGTCGCCCGCCTCGATGTCAATCTCCGCGTGACCGTCTGCGCGGTGCCGGACGAGGATCTCCTCGGCACGTACCGCGATTTCGAAGGCGCGGGCCGTCAGCTCCGCCTGGACGCCTTTGTGGACAGCGAGCCACTTTTCGAGCCGCCGCCCGCCGATCTCTGATTCGACATGCGCCATCAGGGCCGCTCCCGGATGTCGATGGACCAGTGCCGGGTGCGCCTGTCCCCGTGGTGGTAGGCGGGTGGGCTGACGATGTCCCACTGGCGGCCCGCGTACTCGACGCGGGACCACAGGGAGACGCCGTCGAGGTGGGCGTCCACGATCATCCTCGTCACGTTGATCTGCTGCTGGCCAGGGACTTCCGCGCGGGCCGATCGCTGCGGGATGAAGGCGGCCCGGACCTCGACCGGCCCCGCCGGATCGGCCATGGTCACCGCGTTGCCGCGAGAGTCGATGACCTCGACCGTCTTCCAGACCCGGGCGCGCTGGCCGCGCCTGCGCTGCAAGCTCACCAGGGCCCCCGGTTGTCGGAGAACAGCGGGAACCTGTCGCCGGGGTAGTCGACGGGCACCAGGCCCCCGGCCGTGGGCCGGATGGTCGAGTTCCAGGAGCTGACGATCACGCTGGTCAGGCCAGGCCGCGTGCCGGCCAGTCCTTCCAGGAGCCGTTTCTCCTCCGCCGTGAAGTGCACCGTTCCCGCATCATGACCGAGGTCGGCCCAGGCGAGCGTCTCGTCGCCCGCGCGCGACTGGGTGTAGCCGCTGGGATTGCTCATGTACCGGGCCGCCGCCTTGAGGACCAGCGTCCGCACGAGCTGAGGAGCCCGGTCCGGCGGCCAGTCGCGGCCGTAGGCCGCGGCGAGTGCCGAAGCGTCTTCCAGCGCCCCGGCCGCGATACGCAGCTCGTCGGCGTCCAGCTCCCAGTCCAGACGGCCCTTGAGGTCGTCGAGTGTGGCGTACGCCAAGGAGCCCTCCTTCAGGAAAGGGCTGGCGGCCGTGCACCATCGTTACAGGTTCACACGGCCGCCAGAGCGAATCAGGCGTTGGCCGGGTCGGTCTCAGCCGCCGGGCCGGTCGGAGTGAAGACCTTCGCGGCGGAAACGCCGGTGATGGTCGCCAGCTCGGAGCCCACCTCGGGGTAGTCCGACTTGCCGTCGAGGGTCAGCTTGATACCGCGCACGAAATGCTGCTCCGAGGAGATAACTTCCTTCTCCTTCGCCGCATCCCAGCCGACGAGAATATCGGGCACGCTGCGGAATCCCGCGTACGTGTTGACCACGCTTCGGTCCTGCATGTAGAGCGAGTCGTAGTCGCGGACCCAGCGAAGGGCGATGGACTCGAAAGAAGTCGTCGCTCCGTACGGGACGGACTGCGGGACGCTGGGGGCGCCGGAGAGGAAGATGAAGCCCGACTTGGCGAAAGCGTAGGCGGCGTCGGCGGGAATCGTCTGGTCGACGACGATGCGGAATCCGAATCGCTCGCCGATGCTCGCAGTGCGCAGGGCGGTTTCCGCCTCGCTATCGCCCACATTCTGAGCAAGGTTCAGCGCCGGATCGGTCAGGAGAGCCGACTCAAATTCCGTGCCGACCAGCAGGTAGCGACCCTCTCGCGGAGCGTGGAAGGCATTGAGAACCCTGCGGGCTTCAATGAGCGCCGACCGCAGGTTCTTGCCCGCGTTGCCGATCGTCACGCTGTAATTCTGGCTGGTCAGGAGCTTGACCGCCCGTCGCTGAAGACCTCGGGCAATCGCCTTGGACTGCGGACGGAGCAGCTTGGCCCAGCCGTCGATGTCGAAGTCGTACTGCTCGTCGGTCAGCTTGACCGCGGAGTACACGTTGCCCCCGAAGGAAACGGCGATGGTCCGCTCGCTGTACTCGTCGAACTGGATCGGCGAGGAGCGGTCGTTACGCCATGCATAGTCGTGGAAAGGAAGAATTCCTTCGACCTTCATGGAAATGGTGTCATTCTCGGCGCCCTTGAACTGATCGACGCCCTGCTTGGTGAAGAGGTTCGGAATGATGAGCTCCTGCTCAAGCATTCCAACCGCAGTGTTGACCAGCTTCTGCGGCTTTACGACCTGGTGCTGAACGGTGGGCAAGTAGTGCTACCTCCGGGCATAAAAAAACCCCGGGGCTGGTAGCACCGGGGGTTTAAGTGGAACGTTTCGGCAAATGCGGGCTAAAAGCGTCGGGACAGTCGCGCCAGCTTGCGCGGGTCCATTTCTCCGTCGCCGCCGTCATCCGGCGTCAGGCCCCCGCCCAGGGACTGGGGGAGCGGGGCCGGGATGTACTTGGCCAGCACCTTCGCGTGCGTCTCAAGGGCGGCCTCGTCCTCACCGCGCAGGGCGTCGGCCAGGTCGTCGGGCAGCTCGAAGCGGCGGGCGACGGACGCCCGCAGCATGGACCGCTCCAGCTCGGCGTTCTGCTGGCGGAGCTCGCCGACTGCCGCCTCGACCTCCTCCGGGCTCTTGGCCTCGGAGAGCTTCGTCTCGGCCTCGCGCAGCCGGGTGCGGTAGCTCGCGGCTTCGCCGCGAATCTTGGCCAGCTCCTTGCGTGCCCACTCGGGCAGGACGTCTTCGACGGTCGACTCGGCCGTCGCGCCGGGTGCCGGCTGCTCGGCCGGGGGCTGCTCCTCGCTGGGCGCCGCCTGTTCGGCCTGGGTGATCTCTTCGGGCACGGTTCACGCCTCCGGGGTCGTGGTCGTGGACTGCCGCGCCTCCCGGGCGGCGGCTCTTTGCTTCTGGCGGATGAATCGGCGCCAGACCGATATGGCGTCCTTACCGGTGTGGCCCTTGGTGACCTCCGGCCACAGGGACTCGAACTCCCGCGAAAGTGCGGTCAGTTCGCTCGACTGGTACTCGCCTCGGTTCCAGATGGGGGCCGCGTAGCAGTTGCAGTTGTCGTGGTACTTGTCGCCGTCGTAGAAGACGGCGGACTCGCGGCTCTTGTAGACCGGCCCTCGGCTGATGAGCATCGCGCACCAGCCACACGGGGTGCCGGTGCGGGACAAGCGCACATAGCCGAGCGCTCGCCTGTCGCGACGCATGTGCGCCCAGGTCGAGGACCTGCCGCCGTTCATCGCGACGCGGGAAGCCGCGGCTGCCTGGCGGGCACCGGCCTGCCGGTGTGCTTCAGCGCGGGCAGCGTCGGCGTCCTTCGCCGACTGCTGGTCGTCCATCTTGGCCAGGCGCCGGTTCAAGTTCTGTGTGCCGAGGGCGTCGAGGACGGTTCGGAGCTCCTCCTCCGCAGCCCGCTCGATGCGCTCCTCTTCCTCACGGAGTCCCCGCAGCTCCTCGACGAGGACGTTCTCCCAGTCGTCGGCGCCGTCGTCGAGCTCATGGCCCCCGTCGCCGTGAGACGAAGCCGGGTTCCCCTCCTCCGCAGGCTGTTGGTGCACCTCGTGAGAGGCCGAGGTCTCCCCGGACTCACCGGTCGCAGCCTCACCCTCCCGCGAGGACCCAGGCGGGTTGTACGTGCCGGCCAGGGCCGCGAACTCGCGCCTCAAGTCCCCAAGGGTCACCCGCTCGGGCTCCGGGTGGTACGGGTCGGCCACCGTCGTGCCGGTCTGGAGCGCACGGGCGAGCCTGTAGTACGCACGCGCAAGGTCCCGGGCCTGCCGCCTGCGCCCCATAACGAGCGAGATCGCCCGCCGGAGCCAGCCACCAGCGGTGGCTGCACGCAGATCGGCCGGCACTTCTGCCCACAGGGCGAGCGCCTCGGCCGTTGTGTGCACGCCGATCTGAGTCATGGCAACGTGGAAGGCGGCCGAGACGTCGTCCGTCTCGGCCTGCCGCGCGGGCCGCGTCACGCCGCCACCTTCTCGGCCTGCGTTCCGGCCTCGGGCGTTGCCCGGGTCAGCGCGCCCGCGAGCTGCGCCACCGAGTCGTCGTCCTCGCGCATCTGCTCCCAGTCCTCAAGTTCCGTCTGGGTGACACCGGGGACGCGGCGCCACAGGCCGCGCTCGGGAATGCCGAGCTGCTGACGGAGCTTTCCGAGGGCGTCTGCGGCCTGGCCGAGACTGCGCGACTCCATGTCGCGCCAGATGACCTCGCCGCGGTAGTCCTCGGACGAGGTCGCGTTGCCGGCTAGCTCGGCGGCCAACCGGAACACTCGCTCCCAGCTTTCGCCGAATGAGGTCCTGAACTCCGAGATCTTGCGGCTCAGCGCGACCTCCGCCGCCTGGAGGGCCTCCGCTGACAGATTCGCGATCTGCCCAAGCAAATGATGCGGTGGCACCTGCGCGAGCGCGCTGAGGTGTCGGACACTCATGTCGATCGACTCGATGAACCCACCGAGCGGGGTTTCGTCCAGCGAGCCGAACTTAACGTCCGGGTCCTCGGCGAACAGAAAACGCCTGCTGTTGTGATTGATCCGCAACGGGACCGGGTTCCCCAGCTCGTCGAGAACCGGCTCGCCTGTCTCCGGGTCGCGCTGGATCGGCGGCGCCATGCCGGTAACCGTCCTCACCTTCGTGCTGCCATAGCTTTGTGCCAGCAACAGATCGAAGACGGTCTGATTGATCCGGTCCTGGAGGGCGATCATCGGCTCGATGACGCCGAGCGTCCGACCCTCCAGGTCCACGTAGGCGGCGAAGCGCGTCACAGGGCACTCACCGCTGCCGTGCGGCCGGCCACCCTGCACACGCACCGACTTCTCGTCGCTCAGCGACCGGAAGGTGACGGCGTACTCGCGCTTGGCGTCCCACAGCCGGGCGGAGCCCGGCTGGTCGTCCTGCGGCCAGGCCGTGACGGTCAGCGCCGCCGCCGGAGTGTCATCGTTCGCGGGGTCCTCGAACAGCGCGCTCGTCTTGAGGGCCGACAGCCCCTTGGTGACGATGGCGCCGGATCTGTTCGTCTCCGTGACGGTGAAGGCGTGTCCGTATGACAGGGCGCCTCGGTACACGGCTGCCTGCCGGGCATCGAGACGCGAGCGCTGCCAGTGCTCCCACTCCGGGGTGGCCGAGTCCGGCTCCGTCGAGGCCGCGGTTCCTGAGCCCGACCGGTGGCCGTCGACATAGAGAGCCTGCGCGGGAGTGCCGACCAACAGCGGGCACCAGTTGGAAATCGAGCGCTTGGCGAGGAGCCGGTATTCATCGTCAGCCGAGGGCGGCATGTACGGGTCCGCGTGGCGCCCGTGCAGATAGGCGTCGATATGGGCCAGCCGATCGCCGTCCCGATGCAGGATGGCCAGGAGCTGACGTGCGAGCGTCAGCGGGGAAGGGTCGGCCATGGATCACCGCCCTTGTTACAGGTTAATAGCTTGGTCAAAGGAAATAGCCGCGACCGCTGCGCTTCCGCACAGTCCGGCCACGGGCCCGCAGATCGACGAGTGCCTCGTGCGCCAACATGAGCGCGGCGTAGGCGTCCACCTTCCGGGGCGACTCTCGGCTCTGCTTGCCGAAGGACACGCCGAAGTTGTTCGTGCGGCGGACGGCGTTGAGTGCATGCCGGCGGAGTTTCCGGTCGCCGTCGTGGCTGATCTTTCGATCGAGGATCGAGCGCAGCAACCTCTCGTGGGCCATGGTCGATGCCTTCAAGCTGGATCGCATGTCCCAGCCGATCGCATCCTTGCCCGGAGCCCGGACGGCCAGGCCCTCGCCGTAGGTCGCGGACCACTCGGAGATCCGGCTCTCCCACAGAGCCACGTCGGCGAAGAAGCCCTGCACGGCGAAGGTGGCGAATGCTTCGTGCACCGCGCTGTCGACCTGGTCGCGGGGGACCTCCCAGTCCTTGCCGGCCGGGCCGTCAGGCTTCTCCCAGAGGCCCAGGATGACGGCGTGCATGTCGCTGACGCGGAGCGCCAGCAGGCAAGTCGAGTCGTCGCGGAGGCCGCCGTCGAAGCCGAGCACGACCTCGTCGCCGGGCTGAAGCAGCTTCGACTCGTCCCGGAGGACGTCCCAGTCGGCCGGGCTGAGCAGTGCGTCCTCGCTCGCCACGATCTGGTTCAGCCACATCCGACGCGAGCGGCTGGGGGCGATCGTCGTGTCGAGGATCGACTGAAGGATGGTCTCGACCCGCAGCCACACCGCGTCACCGCGGATCTTCGGCAGGACGATCCGGATCGCCTCCGGCGTCAAGGGTGTCGCAGGGTGGGCCTCGATCGAGTCGTACATGAAGCCGACGTCCGAGGCGCGGCCTTCGAGGATTTTCTCGTACGCCTCGCGCATATTCTCGGCGACGGAATCCTCACCGGGCAAGAAGGCGTTAGTAATCGCTAGGTAGCGACTGTCTCGCTTGGTTGCATTTCCATCAATTGTGGAGTACATGCGGTCGCCCGCTGTGGAGGCAACCCAATGATGTGTTTCGTTCAGAACGACAAACGTGGACTAAAGAACGCGCCCCTTCCAGGGCGCGATAACTACTAGTCACCGCCTCAAGTCTCTGGCGGCCACCATTGGCGCGGATGAGCTCCGACCCAGCTTTGATCCCGTACGTTTCAATCAGTTTGTCCGACATCAAGGACGGCATAAGCGTCATGGTGTTTCGGGTCTGATCCCGCGAGACGGCAGCCACCTGCACCCACGCCTGCGGGTGTGGAACTCCAACCGGCTGTCCGTGCTTATCCCAGTGCGAAAAGCGACTCGGCCCGACGAACTCGACGAGGGAAATTACCGCGAGGAGCGGGTCCTTGCCGGTAAGCCCCAGCCCTTCAGGCGCTGCAAGACACCCTTGCGGTATATGAACCGACCGTTTGCGTCGACCGCGTACCACCAAAGCGTCCAGCGCAATTGCTCGCGAGTGAAACGCCATGGGCCGCCATCATCGGAGCGCAGGTATTCAGCGCACCAACCGGCAACCTGCCACCCGAGCGTGCGCTCAGGAAGTTCCCAGGACCCGTCTGTGGCCTTCTGCCACGTGGGGCCGAGGAAGGAGGGCTCAAGGGCCTCGATCTCGTCTGTCGTAAGGGCTGGAATGGGACTCACCCCCTCTCGACAGTCGGGCCGCCCGGAGGACGGCTCGCCTTACTCGGCGAGCCCCAGTTCTTTCCGGTAGTCGGCGATGGCGAGCACGGCCGCGGACTGCTCCTGCGGCTCAGGTTCGTGCAGCTCGATGCGCACACGGCGCCGGTCACCCTCGGCCACGAGGAGCCGCTCAAAGGCGCTGTAGATGGTCTGGAGCATCTGGCCGCTCCTCTTCCCAGCCTTCTTGTAGTAAGAGAGGTCTTCGCAAAGAGAGAAGGCGAGGGCCCAATCGGACTGCTGGTAGAAGTCGGATTGCCCAGAATCTTTCAGCGAGTCCCAGAGGCGTTTCGCAATCGGATGCCACGACCGGTCCGCGTTCGGCACCTTCGTGGGCCGGGCAACGCCGCGCGTCACAGACTGCACGTCGCTGCCCTTGCGCTCGCGGGGGCGAGCTAGGTCCGACTCGCGATTCGGTACAGGTCCGGACATGGGCTCACCACCTACTCGATCAGGCCGGGGTGAGCCTCCGTCCTGCGGAATCTCTGCGCATGCCGGCGCCGGGCCCGATGCCGGGCCGCTGCCCCTTCACGGGAGGACTTGACCTGGTGATGCCACCCGCAGAGTGCTCGAAGGTTGGCTTCTCGATGGTCGTCACCAGGAAGAATGTGATCGACGTCTGTAGCGGGCTCAGCACAGCGCTCCCCGTACTGGTTTCGCTCCGTGCACTGATAGCCGTCACGTCGAAGAATGCGAAGACGAATCTTGGGCCAGTCGGACGGAAGGCGATCACGCCTGCCCGAGCCCTTCCATTGGGGAATGGCGAACCTCGACCTGCAAGAAGCACGTAAGTACGTACTCGGTCTTCATCAAGCGGGCCCCTTTGGGGCCTCGGCCTGGATTGCCGTAAGTACGTACTTCGTCTTCAATTGGCGAGCCCCGTCAGGGGCTCAAGCCTCGCGACTTACGTACTTACACTTATAAGTCGCAAAAAGATCATGCTTTTGGAAACGCGCAAGCACGTGATCGTGCTCACACGTACGTGAGGCGGCGGCGAAGAGCAGAGCCGCCCGGAGGGCGGGCCACCCGAAGACAGCTAGGACACGGTGGCGGCCGAAAGGCCGCCCCTTGGCGAAGACGCCTTACGTACATACGTGATTGGGACGTACATACGTGATCTGGGTACAGCGCCCAGGGGGCGCCGCTAGCCTGACCTCATGGCAAACGAAGAGCGCATCGTGCAGGCCGGAATGGACCCGTTAGACGACCTGGTCCTGGCCGTCCGAGGCGACGAGAACAGCACGTCCCCCGACTACGAGCTGCCGCCAGCGGTCACGCTCGACAAGGCGTCCGAGGTGCTCGACTTGGACCCCGCAGAAGGTCTGCGTGCGGCGCAGGCCGGCACGTACCCCGTACCCGTGATCAGCGTCGGCAAGGACTTCCGGGTCGGCACCGCTCACCTCATCAGGACGGTCGGCCTGGACAGGGTGCGGGCAGCGCTCCGCGTCCAGGGATGACCGTGGAGGACGTG
Organism: Streptomyces sp. NPDC001407; assembly: GCF_042895325.1. NCBI lineage: Bacteria > Bacillati > Actinomycetota > Actinomycetes > Kitasatosporales > Streptomycetaceae > Streptomyces > Streptomyces sp. NPDC001407. The sequence continues at coordinate 598,268 of NZ_JBIAWF010000001.1, read as the reverse complement.
AGCGAGCCGCTTGCTCGCGCCCACGCTGAAGTGTCCGCCGAGATCAGCCGGACCGACGGCAAGGCGTCAGCGTTGCTCGCGGCGCTCGGCATTCCGCTGGCCGTCTTGGTGGCGGTGCTGCCTGGGCACAACCTGCCGGCCACCGGCACCGTCCTGGCCGGGGTCGCGGTGGCGGGACTCGTCGCCGCGGTGCTGGTCACGCTCTTCGTCCTGCGGCCTCACATCGGCAACGCGACCGAGGGCTCCTTCCTGCACTGGGCGGACTGCACTGCGGACGAGGTGCTCGCGGACCTGGCTGTGGACCGTCGCACCGCGCAGCTCATCGTCCGCTCACAGTTGGCCCGCCGGAAGTTCGAGGCCCTCCGGGTGGCCATTCACATCGCCGCTGGCTCCATCGTCGTCCTGGCGCTCGCGCTCGCGGTCAGCCTCGTCGAGTAGGGCCCATTCCTGCGCGGCAGCCGCTCGGCGTTCGCGCAGGTGAGGGCCCCTTTCGCTGCCCTCGTCGACCTTGGAACCGTGGCAGAAAGTGAGCTGCTATGACAGGGCGGTCCGCGCGCGATCGTACCGGGGGTCATCCCCCACCCCGCTCGGCCGCCGCTGCGTACGCGTACGCGCGCGACACGCGGTGCCGAGGAACGCGCGCACACTTCCGCCATTGCTGGGCAGGATCGGGCATCGAACGGGCAGGGAAACCGCCTCTGACCTGCACGATTGGACATGCTGTGAACCTGTGACTAATGTTCTCCATGTCGCCAACGACGCCAGCCGCAAGGCAGGCAAGGGGGCGACAGGCAAGCGCAAGTCACAGGTTGACAGCGCAGACACCAACCGCCTAGAGTTGGACTCGCCGCAAGGTCGCTGAGAACGGGGCTCATGAGAGCCGCCGCCGGAGGTCAGTGGCGAACCCGCCCCGCAAGGGGCTCTGATTCGAAAGCAGGTGTTAACCTGTGACAGGATCGGAACCGCCGAGCCGCAAGGCTCAGCACACCAACGTTGCATGGACGCTCGATCCGGCCCCTGTCTCCAAGTGGGACGCTGGACGTCGCAACCGGGTCTCTCCGGTGTGGATCGAGCGCAAGGGCTGAAGGCCACCCCCTTCCGGGGTTGCTCAAGCTCGCGGGCCCTTCGGGGTCTGAGGAATCATCGCCCGGCCAAGGGGCGTGAAAGGTCTAGCGGGGTGACCCTGCGCAGTACGGACCGGAAGCGTGCTGGACTGTTCGGGTACGAGGTTCGGGTACAGACGACTGAGTGAACGCGCACTGCCATACCGGCTGGGGCTATCCACCCCAGCGCACCGGGAGCGCTCCAACCGACTGAAGCCATGCTGACCTGCGGAGGGCACCCGATGCAGGCGCGGTATGGGGTCGGGGACGGGCGTGAGGTAGGGGCCTGATTGGTCGATCCAGGGCTCACCGTCCATCGGACGGCCGGAAACGGACCGAACGGGAGGGAAACCAACCGGGAGGAACGGGAACGGCACGATGACGGACGGTGAGACGGGCGCCTGAGTGAGCGTCCGTCCCGACAAGCGAAATCACCCACTCTGTTCTACCGGCCAGCGAATGCGGCCGGGGCCACTCGCCTCCGGCGAGTGGCCGCAAAGCCCCTCACAGGGTCAAACCTCTGGGGGGTACGGACTCCTCCCGCCTTCGGGCGGGAGTCGAGTCGGGCCGCGAGGCCCTTTTCGTTGCCCGCAAGTGTTAACCTGTAACTGAAAGGTGAGGTCACATGGCCGTCTCCCTGATCAAGAACAACCCGCTCGCTTACTCCGGCCGCTCCCTGCTGGAGATCGCAATGGAGTCCTCGCACAACCTCGGCGAGCGCGTGTTCCAGCTCGGCCGCGAGCTCGACACCACCCGCCGGGCCCTGGCGGACGCGGAGATCATGCTCGACCTCTACCACGAGGTCGGTGTCCAGCTCTCCGCCGAACTGAACGAGGCGGACATGGTCATCACGCTCCTGCGTGAGTCGCTCGACGAGACCCGCCGCATCCGTGACGAGCGGGAGCGCGTCCTTCGTGGCGAGCTGGAGCACTACAAGGCGCTCGCCCGCGCCAACTGACGCCCAAGCTGTTAACCTGTGACTGACGCCCCCTCTCGTGTTGGAGGCTGGGAGGGGGCGTCGTCCTGAGTGATCGCGAGGATCATGTACTACAGGCTCGATCCGCCGTCCGACCAGACGCTGACCGCGTACGCAGCCCGACTCGGCGACGACTACCACGCTTGGCCCTCCTGGCATACGGGCCGGTACTCCGTAGACGACCTGCCCACCCACGTGGAGATGTTCACGTGGAACGACGACAGAGCGGGCTGGATCGGGGACAAGAGCAACTTCGAGGTGGCTCGCGACGCAATCCGCACCGCCGCTGACGCAGGGCGCGAGGACACCGAGGTCTCCGGCGAACACGTTTATGAGTGCGGGGGAGGGGCGGGCGCATGGGACACCGCCCAGCTCTTCGTCCAGGTCTACGAGGAGACCTGCCCCCTCGGCTGTCTCGGCACTCACACCGAGGACTGCAAGCCGAACTGCGATCCGTACGAGGACGAGTGCTACGGCGCCGAATGCGAGGGCGACTGTCGCGGGCGTACGTACACCGCAGCCTTCCGTGAGGCCGTCGCCCTCGCGGAGTACGTCAAGCATCAGTACCCGTTCCTCGACGAAGACGACTACGACGACCAGCGTCGCGAGGTGTTCGAGAAGAACCTCAACGAGGCACTGGACGACGTGAAGCTCCACTACCCCTACGACACCGAAGACGATCACCGGAGCATCGTTGAGCACGCCTCCGACCAGCTCTGGGATCTGAAGTACAACGAGCCGGACGGCTACGCGGACTGGGACTCCGTACGAGACGCGTACGACGCGGGCCGCGGTGAGCACTTCCTTGCCCTCGGCCGAGAGTTCATGCGCAACGAGATCCCTGGCCAGCTCGCCCTGATGCCGGCCTGACCCTCCCCTGAACCGCCACCCCTCCCCTGCTCCCCTCTCGGGGAGGGGTGGCTCCCCACGCGAATGCGAGGACCCATGAACACCGCCACCCGTCCCTACGAGGTGCGCGTCTGGAACGAGGTCGCTGACCTGCTCGGCCTCTGGGAGATCCAGCAGGATGCCGGCCAGTACGTCGTTACCCATGACCACCGTGAGGAGACCCGCTTCGACAGCGAGGGCGAGGCCCTGTCGTTCGCCCGCTTCGGAGCCGAGGCCCTCGTCGAGACCTCCCGCCGCGACTGCCCGTGCGAGGGCGACCCCGAGTGCGGCTTCTGGGAGCCCCACGGCATCTCGGTGCAGGAAGTCGAAGCCGAGCTCTCCCTGATCACCCCGCCCCTTCTCTGCCTGTAGACACCCACCACTGGAGACTGACCATGCGCGCCTTCAAGCGGCTCACCTCGATCTTCACCAAGCGGACGCCCCTGCCCGCACCTATGCCGGCCGCGCCGTCCCGGCTCCGTCGCGCCCTGAATCCCTGGGGTGCCCTCCGGGCGGAGCGACAGGCCGCCGTGCTCTACATGACCCTGGCCTCCCAGGTTGTGGAGGTCTCCGAGGAGCAGCTCGGCCAGTACCGCTCCGCCACGTGCGACCTCGCCACCCTCTTCAACGACGGCATGCTGGCGTCGCACATCGCGGACAAGCTCACCTGCTCGGAGGCGGAGGAGCTCGCCGACTTCTTCCGCGCCGTCGACCACCCCCACGTCGCCGACCTCTGGCTGGAGTGCCACAGCGAGGGAGACGGCGACGAAGACGACCTCCACTACGTGGGGGAGCGCTCCGAGCCCACCGAACTCGCCATCGCCGCCTGACGAGGAAGAAGGCCAAGAATGTCCACGTGTGACTTCTGCACCATGCCCACCGCCCGCTGGCTGTACATCCCCCAGGATCGAGCCGTCGCAGCGCTGATGACCGATGACGGCGTGGTGGTCCCGCTCCCCAGCGACGGCCGCTGGCGGGCATGCGACCTGTGCTCCGACCTCGTCGACACCGACGACATGGAACGCCTGATCGCCCGGTCCTTCACCACCATGCGCATCCTCGGCGTACCCCTGCCGGACGGCGGACCGGACCTGGAGCACATGGCCATGGTCGTCATGACCAACTTCGCCACGGTGCTGGCCGGACGGCCCACCAAGCAGCCTCTGTGAAGCCCGCAGGCTGCTTCTCCTTTCACCAAGCTGTGAACCTGTAACAAGCGGGCGGTCCTCCGTGCTGAGGCATGGAGGACCGCCCCCCAGCAGAGACCTGGAGACCAACATGATCACGCCCATGACGCCCGAAGCCGACAAGGCCGTCCGGGAGGTCGTGAACCGCCACGTCCGCAAGGGCAGCATGCGCCGCTCGGAGGCGAACCGGCTCGTCCGTGACGGACTGCCGATCATCCTGTCCGGCTTCGCCGAGGCCCGCATCAAGGGCAAGCCCGAGGCAGCCATCACTGCCGACCTCGAAGATGCGCTTGCCGAGGCCAAGCAGCGCTGGGCCACCGCCAGGACCGCCACCCGGCGCCGCGTGGCGCTCCTGGACGTGTCCACCGCCGAGTTCGCCATCGCGGCATGGGCGGGCGTGCGCCGCGACCTCGCCAACCACCTCGCCGCCCACTCCTGACCGACGCAAAGGCGAAACCTCCGAAAGGAGGTCGGCGGGAGGCGGCCCCTCCCCCCTGACGATGCCAGCCCGCATCGCGCACAAGGAGTAACACCATGACGCGAATCGGCCCCGTGATCCTCGACGCCTTGATGGTCGTCGCCCTCACCAGCGCCTTCTGGGTCCTGGTCGACGAGGACCCGAGCACCGTGCAGTTCGCGGCTTCGACCGTCGGCGCATTCCTCGTCCTGGAAGCGGTCCGGTCGCTGCGTCAGTACGTCGACCGCCGCACTGCCCAGAAGTGATCACCCGCCGCCGGGTCGAGCGCCCGGTCCGGCGGCCCCCACTCTCAGCAAGGAGCAACATGCCCACCCTGTCCACCGCCATCCGGCCGCGCGTCTGGATCGGCTGCCTCGCCTGCTACAACGGCGGTCGCTTGACCGGCGAGTGGTACGACGCCGACATAGCCGGCCTCGTCACCCCGGCCGACCTGCACGGCCGCGAAACCTCCCACGAGGAGCTGTGGGTCTTCGACCACGAGGACTTCTACGGCGCCCTGGAAGGAGAGTGCTCGCCGCACGAGGCCGCCGAGATCGCCGAAGCCATGGTCGACCTATCGGCGGACGAGGCCGCACCCTTCGCCGTGTGGGTCCGCGAGTGGGGCGTGCATGCCGAGCGGAACCACTGGGTCGAGCGCTTCCACGACGAGTACCGCGGCTTCTACAAGAGCGAGGGCGACTTCGCGGCGGAGTGGGCCGAGGACACCTCCGAGCCGGAGGACCAGAAGCGCATGCAGGTCTGGCCCTTCAACGCCATCGACTGGGACTACGCCGCAAAGGAGCTGTTCAGCGGCGGCTTCCACTCCGAAGAAGTGTCCGGCGGCATCTACGTCTTCGATCCGCAGTGAACGCCGAACCCTGCGTCGAGTGCGGCGACGTGCCCGAGCTGCTCGACGAAGACCTCACCTGCGCGCCCTGCCGCATCCGAATCCACCTGGGAGCAACTGTCATGGAAACCAAGCTTGTTGAGGTCCGTTTCGAGATCGAGGAAGTCGTGACCTGCGAAGTCGTGGCCACGGTCGAGGTGCCCATCGACGTCATCGACGACGATGACGAGCTCCTGCACTGGCTGGAGGACAACGACGACGCCTGGGTGGACGACATCGACCCGACGGCCCAGCACGTCGCAGAGCGCACTGTGACCGACGTGTACGGAACGGCGGCCTGACCGCTGATGATCACCGACCGAAACACGGAGAAGATCAAGGCCGCCGTCACGAAGCTCGACGAGGCCGTAGAGACCTGGCGCAAGGAGCCCGAGGGTGGACACGCCTGGTCGTGGGATGACGAGAACGTCGGCAGTCACCTCGCCGACGCGGCCGAGGCTCTGATCCTCGCCCTCCCCACCCTGCTCTGGCCCGACACCTGGTTCCAGGCCAAGCCCTCGGCCCAGCCCGGAGACCAACCCCTCAGCAAGTACGAGGAACGGCTCGTGGACGAGCTCCTCGAACACCTGGGCCTCTGAGCCCCACCCCACAACGAAGGCGCCCGCCCTTCCCGTTGGAGGAGGGAGGGGCGGGCGCGCTCGAAAGGATACCCATGAGCGCCATGACCTGCCGTGAGTGCGACCTCGGCCCGTACGGGGCCATGCCGGACGGCCTCTTCCACTGCGCCGAATGCGGCCACCGCCTCGACCTCGACGCCATGTATCTCGACCCCGACGAGGTGGTGCTCGTGGACGAGACCGGCACCCTTCAGCACTACCTCACCCCGGCCGCCTGCCTGAAGTGGATCGAGCAGATCGCCGACTTCCCCCGGGGCGATTGGGACAAGGCCCAGCACGCGCTGTGGCACTACCGGCGCGCGACCGCCGAACTCCTCGACGCACTGCGTGCCGGCCTGCCCCTTCCCGCCTGAATCCCCGAAAAGGACACGACCATGAGCTACGACGCCAAGTACGCGTTCCCCGAAGGGGAGCTGTACGTCACCATCATCCCGGCACGCACGAAGAGTGAGATCTGGGGAAGCGAGTCGGTGCTCCTCCCCGAGCCGCGACTCGCCATCAGCTCCTCGCTCGACGAAAAGGACGCCCCCGGCTTCGTGAAGATCCGGGGCCGGAGGTACAGGGTCGCCTCCCGACGCACCAGGGCCCATGCCCGGCGTGAGAAGTGGCTGCGCAGCACTGACTGCTCCGTCTGGAGCTGGGAGAGCCCGCTGCGCCGATGGGAGTTCACCAACGAGAACGACCAGGAGATTGGCGAGTCCACCGCAGCCCGCGGACGGCTGCGCCAGATGGTCGAAGACGCCGCCACTCGGTTCGAAGCCGACCACCCGGACTGGCGGCTCATCAGCGAGCGCCTGGAGCTGGAGGGCGAGCTCGGGACGGCTGAAGCCGCCGTCGGCACGGTGCGCGACGAACTGCGTAAGGCCGAAGCCCGCGTGACCGTCCTGACCGCCCGGATCGCCGCCTACACCGCTTAGGAACATAGTGATCACCATCGACCCGCCCGCCAACGTCGTGCGGTGCGTCTCCTGCAACGGCCCCATACGCCACATCGACCGCAAGCCCTACGAGTGCGCCGACTGCCAGCGACATGTCTACATGCGCGACGGGCTGATACGCCCCGGCTACCACTGGGAGATCGTTGGCGACTGGCTGACCAGCGCCGAGACCGTGGACGTGGACTAGTGTCCCTCACCCGCCTCGACACGGCCGGTGCACTGGGCACCCCCGAAGAGCTCGACCTCAGTAACAAAACGCCCGAAGAGCTGGAGGCGATTGCTGCCCCCTGGCCGGTCCACTGGCTCTTCCCGCCGAAGCCGGGAGACCCCGACCGCGTCATCAACCTGTTCGCGGGCCCTGGGGGCTGGGACGTCGGAGTACGTGACGTACTCCGACACGACCTCGACACCGTCGGCGTCGAGATGCACAAGGATGCCTCGGCCACCGCCCGCGCGGCAGGGTTCCGGCGGATCATCGCCGACGTGCGCTCCCTCGACCCGAAACACCCCGCGCTGCGCTGGGTGCGCGGACTGATGGTCTCGGCGCCGTGCCAGTGCTGGACCCCGGCCGGCAAGAGGGCCGGGCAGGACCCGCGGAATCAGGACCTGTTGCTCGACGTGTTCACCGCAGCCTTCGAGGCCACGTTCGGGCACTGGCACGACAGCGCCGACTGCGGCCCCTGCGAGGTAGCCGACATCTGCATGATCTGTAGCGACCCCGAGTGGGACGGATACTCAGGCTTCACCGGCCCCCTGCTCACCCTCGACGAGGTGCGGGCCCCGATAGCCGAGATGACCGACGAACGGATCGGCCTGCTCGCCGAGGTGCTGATCTGGTCGCTCACACTGACCGCCCAGTGGGACAACCTCCGCTGGCTGGCCATGGAGCAGAGCTCGGCCCTGCCGGAGAACATCCTCGACGGCCTTCGCGAGGAGCTGTGGTCGGCGGACTGGTGCAGCGCGGAGTACCGCGTCCTGGACGCCGTGGACTACGGCCTCGCCTCGCGCCGCAAGCGCGTTTTCCTCATGGCGGCCCGGCACTCGTACGTCGACATGGAGGCGCTCACCCCCAAGGAACCGCTCCCGACCACGACCGCTGCCGAGGCCCTCGGCTGGCCCGCCGGCATTCGTGTCAACACCCGGGGGGTCAGGCGGACGGCCGGAGGCAACTGCTGGAGCGCGGACAAACCCGCGAACGGCATCACCAGCAAAATCCGCGGTTGGTATTGGGAGCACGACAAGGACAGGAAGTTCAGCCTCGACGAGGCGGCACTCCTGGTCGGCTTCCGCCCTGGCCACCCCTGGACCGGCTCCCGCTCGTCCTGCACGCAGCAGATCGGCGACGTCGTCGCCCCGCCGATGGGCGCCGTCGTGATCGGAAGCCTCCTGTCCCAGCACTGGGAGGACCAGCTTCGGCAGTACCTCGCCGAGATCTACACCCCCTCACCTGCGCGGCCTGAGCACGTACTCGCCGCCTGATTACCGAAGAGAGACCATGCCCGGCTTCCGCCACAACCCGAACCTGCTGCTCATGTCCTTCGCCCGGAGTCCCCTCGACTGCCCCGCGTGCGAAGCCGACCGGCTGACCTCCATGGCCGACGCCCGAACGGCCATCTGCCTGGCGTCCGGCGTCGCGATAGAGGACATCGACCCTGCCACCGGATACAACCACTCCCGCGCCGCGTACGACCGCGCCCGCGCCTCCTGGATCGAGCTGATCCGCCAGCACGGCGCCAGTGAGTTCCACGAGGTCCGCGACATCGCATGGGCCCGCGGCCTGTGGGCCGAGAAGCGCCCCGAGTTCGTCGAGGGCGACGACTGGCTGACCGAAGCACTCGACGCCCACAAGGAGTTCATCGCCACCCTCGGTCACCCCTGCCGCCGGACCTCCTGCCTCGTCCACTTCCCTGCCCCGACCCTCTGATCAGCAAAGAGCTCAACATGGACAACATCATCGCGACCACGACCGACGGCCGCTTTCGCGTGCGCCTGGTCCCCGACGAGGACGCCCGCAGCCCCCGCGAGGACTTCGACCACCTCGCGCACGTGGTCACCATCGACACCCACCTCGGCCAGTACGCCCCCATCGACAAGGACGGCGGCCCCTTCGCCGAAGCCTGGGAGCGCGTGAGCTGGAACCGATGGAAGGGCATCGAGATCTTCACCCGCTGGGCCAACATCTTCCACGACGCCATCGTCATCGAGTCCCGGCCGGCACGCGGTCCGGTCTCCCTGTGGTACCTGCTGCGCGAGGACGCCGAAGACCTCGGCATGCTGCCCGAGGCGTACCTCGATGCCGAGCGCGCCGAGTACGAGGCATGGGCCGACGGCGACGTATACGGCTACGTCGTCGAAGAGGCTGTCGACTGGCTCCGCGCCGACGCCGACGACACCATGTCGACCTGGGAAGAGGTCGACTCCTGCTGGGGGCACTACGGCTTCGACTGGGCTGTATCAGCCGCTCGTCACGCTCTCACTTTCTATGTCGGGAAGCAGCGGGTGACGGCGTGAGCACCTTTTCCTCCGACTACGTCTGGTGCGGGCCTTGCGGACAAGGGCGTCTGTACGCCAACCCGAGCGGAGAGTTCGCCTGCTCGCGCTGCGACGCGCACATTGATCCCGATCTCGACCTGTGGCTCGACCCGGGCCATACATGGGCCGTCGACGAGGCTGGCCGCCTCTACGGGCGCCCGGCGCCAGATGCCGGATGAACCACTACTCCGCCATGAACCGTGAGGACGACATGAACACCCACACCGAGACCGTCACCCTGTCCAACGGGGCGCACCTGAGCGTCCGCGTCGAACGCGGCCCTGCGGGGGACGTGATGCTGCACGAGAAGAACGCCATGAACCCGCACGGCGGGGGCCGGATCTACTGGCGGATCTCGCGCCTCTACCTCATGAACGGCGACGAGGCCATGAGGATGCTGAACCCGCGCTTCGAGCGCGCCGAGACGGTCGGCGAGGCTGCCGAGCTGGCCCTCGGGTTCTTCGCCGAGTGCGCGGAGTCCTGCATCCAGCACGCCAGGGCCGAGGGCATCCCCGTCGAACACTGCTACAGCTGAGCTATTAACCTGTGACAAGGAGTAACGGAATGACCAGCATGACCGCCAAGCACCAGGACTTCGCCGACTGGATCAACCGCAAGGCCGTCCATGCCGGCCACCCGGTGAACGTCCCCCGGGCCAGCGGCGCCGCCAAGGTTGCCGCGGCCGTGGGAACGACCCGCTCGTCCGCCGAGCGCATCCTCGCCGGGCACGGCATGCCGGCGTACCGGTTCTGGCCCCGGTGGGCCAAGGCCCTGAACGTCGAGTACACCGAGTTCGAGGCGCGAGCCAGCGCCGCCCTGAACGAGAACGTGAGGCATCCCGCAGGCGAGCCGAGGCTCATCGGTCTTGCGGGTGCAGCCGGGGCAGGCAAGGACGAAGTGGGCCGCGCGCTCGCCGCAAAGGGCTGGAAGCGCAAGGCGTTCGCCGACAAGGTGAAGGACTTCCTCTACGCGATGAACCCGCTCCTCCCGGACGAGGAAGACGCCGGGGCGTACTCGCTGGCGGCCGACGTCGACGCCTTCGGGTGGGACGAGGTCAAGAAGTACCCCGGCGTCCGGGAGCTCCTCCAGCGGTGTGGCACCGAGGCCGGACGCCACATCCTTGGCTCCGATGTGTGGGTGAACGCCCTCTTCCAGGACGAGGGGGAGTGGGACGCGCCGGTCGTCATCACCGACGTGCGCTTCCCGAACGAGGCGCGGGCCATCAAGGACCGGGGCGGCCTGGTCGTCCAGGTGCGCCGCCCCCAGCAGATCCTGATCAACGGAGCGGACCACATCAGCGAGAACGCCCTGAAGGACTGGGACTTCGACGTGATCGTCCTCAACACGGGCACGATCGAAGACCTGCATAAGTCCGCGGAATGCCTTCTCCGCCCCGTGTGACCCACAACGCAGGTGTGAACCTGTGACCGACGTGTTAACGTGTAGCAAGAACGGAAGGGAAGACCAGTGAGTCAGAACCAGGACGTGACCGCCGAACTCGCGCGCATCGTCGCCGACATCGAGAACCTCTACGAGGAGCAGCGCAACACCCTCGTCGAGCGGTGGGGCGAGGACGGCGACGTACCCACCGAAGAGCTCCCCGAGTACGACGAGATCACCTACAACCAGCTCGTCGAGGACGCCGACCTGCTCGGGTCGGTCCGGCGCCGCCTGGTGAGCCTCCTCGAACCGGCGGCTGCATGAGGATCACTCCCCGCAAGGAGGAGATCGCAGCGATCGTGGCGCTCTTGGAGGACCCCACCTTTGAGAGCGCCACCCACCTCGCCAAGGCCGTCTATAAGGAAGCCGCCGAGCTCATCCAGATGCGCGACACGTTCGTACTCGTCCACACCTGGAAGGACGGAAGCCGCGGGCTCAACTTCGGCCCGTTCGCCTCCGAAGCGGAAGCGAAGTCCTTCGGCACCAAGATGGCGTTCGGCGGGTCTGGCCGCCTCGTCAAGCTCTACAGCCCCGGCGTGATGCTCGCCAACCACGACGGCAAGAAGGGGTGGAAGGGCTACTGCTTCGACCGCGAGTGCGGTCACGCCCCCTTCACCCACTCCATCGCCAGCGCCGCGCGAGGCGGCTGCCACATCCCCACTTGCCCCTGCACGAAATTCAAGTCCGCGTAGAACAGAAAGCCCCCCCGCCAGCATGAAGCCCGTCGAGTGGCAGACCTGCCTGTGCAGCTCGAAGCGCGCTTTCGCCGATCGACGCTCCGCCGAGAAGGCCCTCGGCCGGGCGCAGGCGAAGCGAGATCGCCACGCAGAGCGCCAGGGCGTCCGCCGAGGCATCGCCCGCGAGCACCGCATCTACCGGTGCGACCGGGACCTCTATCACCTCACCAAGCAGAGCCGACGCGAGTACCTAGGAGCCGCCGCATGAAGCCCAGCCAGAAGGCCCTCGACAACGGCTGGGGGTGGGTGCTCGGAGTGAGCGGTCAGGAGTGCCGGGTGTACTCCAGGCCGAAGGCCGACCCCGCCAAGATCCTCGAACAGGTCGCCGAGCTCCTCGGCGTCGAGGACATCGCGGGAGTGCCGGCCGCCGTCCGCCAGCTCCAGAAGGACAAGAGGCAGGCCGTCGCCTCCGCGGCGACCGCCTGGGCCGCCGTGCACAACTTCACCCGCCTCGACGGCGGCCTGGAGGGGCGCGCTTGACCCGGGGCGGCAGTAACCGGCTCCTGACGCCGGAAGAGGTGGCCGACTGGCTCAAGGTCAGCGAGATCACCGTCAAGAACAAGTACCGGACGTGGGGGTTGAAGGCCCAAAAAGTGGGCCGCCTCCTGCGCTTCCGCGAGCGCGACATCGTCGCCTACCTCGACGACAACTACGGGTAACGGCACAGCCCTGCCCCGGCAAGAGAGAGGGGCCCATGGCTACCGTTTTCCAGAGGTGCAAGACCGACAAGAGAAGCCCGCTCTACCCGTGCGAGAAGGTGCGCTGCGGCCATGACTGGACCGTCAGGTACAGGGAGCCGGGCGGGCGCACGGCCCGGCAGCGCGAAGAGAGCTTCACCAAGAAGACGGCGGCGGACAACTTCGCCAACAAGATGGAGAACGACAAGAACGTAGGGACGTACATCGACCCCAACGCGGGGAAGGTCACGCTTCGCGTCTACGCCGAGGACTGGCTGAACCGTCGCGTGATCGGGGACGCGACGTACTCGAACTACAAGGCGTTCATCGACAACCACCTCGTCCCCCGACTCGGCCGGAAGACCATGGCCGGGGTGTCGAAGGCGGACATCGAGCGCTTCAAGGCGGCCATTAGTAAGGAGCTCGCCGCCAGCACTGTGCACGACCGCATGAAGATGGTCAGGCACATCTTCTGGTCGGCCAAGGAAGAAAAGGTCATCCAGGAGGACCCGACCAAGGGCGTTAAGACCGCACCGGGCAACACTGCGGTCGACGAGGACGAGATCCCCACCCTCCCCGAGGTGCGGCTGATCCACGAGCACATCTCGCCTCAGTACAAGCTCGTCATCTGGCTCAAGGCCGGAGTCGGCCTCCGGGTCAGCGAAGCCCTCGCCTTTCACTGCGGATGCCTCCGCGAAGACGGTGTGATCCGCGTCCGCTGGCAAATCAGTTCGAAGGCCAACCGAGGGGACAGCAAGACTCGCCTTGTTCCCCTTAAGCACCGCAAAGAGGGCGAGTATCGCGATGTGCCGGCCGCCCCCTTCCTGTGCGACGAGATCGCCGAGCACGAGAAGCTGTGGCCGCCGATACCCCTGACCTTCCAGGACCAGACGGGGAAGACGCGGCAGGTGGAGGTGTTCTTCGCGCCTCGGGAGCGTGGGAAGGGCATTATGCCCACCGCCAATACCTTCGGCTATCACTTCAAGAAGGCGCAGATAGCGGCCGGGGTGGTGGACGCCGACGGCAAACCGAAGTACACCCCGCACGCGCTGAGGCACTTCTTCGCGTCGACCGCCCTGGCGGCCGGCATTCCGATTCACGAGGTCTCGCGCTGGCTCGGCCACAAGTCGATCAAGACCACGGTCGACCTGTACGGTCACCTTGTCCCGGAGGCGTGGGACCGCTGCCGCGAGGTCATGCAGAAGGCCATCGGGCCCGTGCCCGTCGAGGTCCCGACCGAGGCGCCCGAGGAGTCCTCCGAGTACGGCCCGGCAGCCTGACGTGCTGGATGTGCTGGATAGGTTCCGACCGTGCTGGATCTGTGCTGGATGCGATCTTCAGGAGGAACGTTTCCGCAGGTGGGAGCTCTGCGTCAGACGTTCCGCTTCAACGTCTGAGCGGATGAAATAACACCACGTCGCTTAACGTGGCAAACATGCAGGTCAGAAGGGGTCGGACTCGCGAGAGGCCGACCCCTTCGTCCATCCCGTGCTGGATCGGTGCCGGATCTTCTGACTCGACGTCAGGCGTACTCAGGTGTCGTACACAGTGGAGCGATGCCCGACGTGCACGACCCACACCACCAGCTCGCCGTTGTCGATCGTGTAGATCACGCGGTAGTCGCCCACGCGTAGGCGGCGTCGGTCGGGTTGGGAGACGAGGGCGGTGGTGTTGAACCCCAGAGGGTCATTCTCCAGCTCGGTCAACTTGGCCAGAATGCGGAGAGCCATGTCTCGCGGGACCTTGCGGAGTTCGGCCTGAGCCTCGGGCCGGAAGGCGGTGCGGTACTCACTCACTGCGCGCCAGGGTCTCCCTCATGATGTCCTCGATCGGGATGCCAGGTGCTGGGTTGGCCATGCGCTCGTCGATGATCCGGTTGATCTCGCGCTCTTCCCACTCCTGGTATTTCCGGAGCACATCGATGGACACCACGGCAGCCACCTCCTTGCCTCGGCGCGTGATCACCGTGGGTACGTCGTCACGGTCGGCTCGTTCCACGACCTCGGCCAGGTGCGCCCGGACATCGCGGATGGACTCTATGGGCAGCGGCTGCGTCATGCGCCCAAGCGTACCGAGTGTCTCATGTGTACACAACGGCTCACTGTCGCTCGGAGGTGCGGGGTAAACCGCCACCGTGCTGGACCTGTGCTGGATGCGATCGTGAAAAGGCGCGTTTCCGCAGGTCGCAGCGTTGCCCGTGGACGTTCCGCTTCAACGTCTGATCCCGCACGTCGAGAAGGGCCGGACTCCATGAGTCCGGCCCTTTTCTTGCCTTACTTGCTGGGGACGAGTGCGCTCAGGTCGAGCTCGATGTCGAAGGGCACGGGTCGCTTCAGGGTGCCCCGGAAGATGCCGGCGGGTGCGTAGGCGCGCGTCGGCTCGTCGAGTTCGTAGACGTGGACGACGGGCGCGCCCTCCTCGTCCTCGACGCACCAGTAGTGCGGGATGCCGGCCTCGGCGTACTTGCGCAGCTTGACCGTGCGGTCGCGGTGGGCGGACTCGGGGGAGACGACCTCGACGACGAGCTGGACCTCCTCCGGCGCGTACCACGTGCGATCCGGGTCGTAGGGGGTGGTCGTCACGAGAAGATCCGGTTCCGGTCGGTTACGCGCGTCGAGGCGGATCGTCATCTCCCGCTCGATCTCGAAACCGGCGGGTGCGCCGCCCATGAGCGTGGAAGTCAGAGCGGTGACGAGGCGGCCGTGCCAGGCTCGCTGTGGCGACATCATGAAGACAAGGGCTCCGTCGATCAGCTCGGTGTGGCGTGGCGCCTCGGGGAGGCGGTCCAGATCCTCCGCGAACCAGCCTTCCGCACGCGGCGGGCGCATCCAGTCGGGCAGTGCGGTCATGGCTCAACCGTAGCGACCCGACGGCACCCGGGCCACGAGATCGTCAACGGAGCCGACTCGTTGTCGTCTCCGCTCACCCGAAGAACTCCAGCAGCGCCCCCGCCACCGCCTCCGGCTGTTCCTCCACCAGGTAGTTGCGGGTGTTCTTGATCTCCGCGACGCGGACGTCCGTGCCCTGGGCCGGGAGCGCTTCGCGCATGTAGTCGTAGAAGGCCCCGTAGGCCAGGCCCAGCATCGGCGCCGTCACCTTGGCATACGTGTTGAAGTCCGCGATGTCCTGCTGGTAGGCCTGGAACCAGCCCTTGCTGGCGCGGATCGCTTCGGGGGTGGAGTAGGCGCGGGCGTAGATGTCGCGGTCGCGCGGGGTGATGGCGTCCGGGTTGAGCAGGCTCAGGTTGAACATGTAGTCGACGAGGTGGCGGTAGCGGCCGTCGGCGAGGAGTTGTTCCGGGAGGTCCTGGACCTGCTGGAAGGCGAGCCACCAGCGGTGGGGGCCCCGGTCGCCCGGGCGGGGGACGAGGGGGAAGTCGTAGTAACTGTCGTCGATATGGGTGGTGTTCAGGATCGCCACCCGCCCGGTGGCGTCCGGGTGGTTGGCGGCGTGGGCGAAGGCGACCATGGCGCCGATGCCGTGCCCGGCGATGTCGATCCGCTCGTGGCCGAGGTGGCGGGCCAGTTCGTGGACGTCCCGGGCCATGTTCTTCTTCTCGAAACCGGACCGCGGCTTGCCCGAGCCGCCCATGCCCCGGATGTCCACGGCGATGACCCGGTGGCGCGCGGCCAGCGCGGGCATGACCTTGCGGTACTCCCACCAGGTCTCGGGCCAGCCGGGCAGCAGGACCAGCGGGGAGCCCTGACCCCCCGTCACATAGTGCAGCCTGACCCCGTTGACCTCGGCGTGCCGGCTGCTGAAGCCCCCGCCCAGCGCCGCCGCCAGCCGGGCGTCGTCGGTCTCCTCGGCCGTGAGCACTCCCGGCGCCGTGTCCGTGCTCGGCGACATGTCGCTTCCCCCGTTCCTCGAAGCCTCCGGCGAGTTTGAAAATCAAACCCTTCGGTTTTCGATGAAGATAACAACATCGCGGGTGATCGGCCAGAGTCCCTCGGGGGCAACTGTGCTGCCCGCGAAGCGAGTTGGCGGCCCGACGCACCATCACGGAGAGTGGTGGACGCGTGCTGTCGGAAGGTGAGCGTGCAGCGCATAATTGCAGAAGTGCCTCAGGGGAGTGCCGGTCGCACATGCGGCTCACATCGCCAACTACACGTCCCTGAACTGCAATTCACTGCATCTAGTGAATCCTTGGCCTGTAGTTGCGGATGGCAACCTAGAGTTGCCAAGCTGTTGCGGACTGTCAACCTGTTGGGAGTGGCCGTGGCCTTCGGTGACCAGCCCGCATACCTCCGAGTCGCCGGTGATCTTCGTCAGAAGATCGTCGCAGGCGAGCTGCCGCCGCACACACGCCTCCCGTCCCAGGCCCGCATCCGTGAGCAGTACGGCGTCTCGGACACCGTCGCCCTGGAGGCCCGCAAGGTCCTGATGGCCGAGGGTCTGGTGGAGGGGAGATCCGGGTCCGGCACCTATGTGCGCGAGCAGCCCGTGCCGCGCGCCCTGGCGCGTACGGGCTA
This sequence comes from Streptomyces sp. NPDC001407, assembly GCF_042895325.1. Classification (NCBI taxonomy): domain Bacteria; kingdom Bacillati; phylum Actinomycetota; class Actinomycetes; order Kitasatosporales; family Streptomycetaceae; genus Streptomyces; species Streptomyces sp. NPDC001407. The sequence goes on along the minus strand of NZ_JBIAWF010000001.1, from coordinate 581,337 downwards.
TCGCACGGCGGGCGAGTCCACGCCGTTCCGCCAGGAGCAGGCCGACAGCAGGGTCAAGGGCACCTGGGAGTCACGCAGCGAGCAGGTGGCCGTGGATTCCGCGCTGGCGCGCCGGCTCCGCGTCGCCGCCGGCGACCGCGCGATGCGCACCGACTATCTCTTCCGGGCCGCGGGCGAGCCGGTGATGCTCTCCACCTCCTGGGAGCCCCTCGCGCTCACCGGGCGCACGCCCGTGATGCTCCCCGAGGAGGGCCCGCTGGCCGGGCGCGGGGTCGTCGAGCGGATGGCCGCCATCGACCTGATCGTGGACAACGTCGCGGAGGAGGTCAGCGCGCGGCCCGGCCTCGCGGAGGAGGTGCTGTCCCTCGGCGGCGTCCCCGGGCACTACGTGGTGGTCGTCTCGCGCACCTATTACGCGGGCGGCTGCCCGGTGGAGACGGCGGATGTGGTGGTGCTCGCCGAGCGCTATCGCGTCGCGTACCACCTCCCGGTCAAATAGCCCGGCCGCCGGGAGGCCGCGCTGGGCCCCGTCATCTACCACCTGTCCGTTACGCGCCGATGGCCTCCGCGTGAACGGTTCCGGAGCGCTCGCCATGCGTCTCCTGAAGATCGATTTTCGGCCGCTGGTGATCCACTCCCCGCTCCGTACCAGCAGGTAGGAACCGTGTGATCTGTCCCGCTTTGCCCCGATAGGGCAGGGCGTTTTTTACTGTTGCAAAACTCACATACGGCCAGGTCAGAGCCTTTTCGCGGAACGCAATCGTCCAAATCGCTCGTACGATGGCGCGGTTTGTGTCCTGCCCGTGGGGGAGAAGAAAGCAAAGGAGATCCGGGGCGTTGAGTACCGAGCAGGGTTCCCACTCCAACTACCGCCGGACCCTCGGTCCGGTGGCGTTGACCGCCGTCGGCCTCGGGTCGATCATCGGCTCCGGCTGGCTCTTCGGCGCCCAGCGGGCCGCGGCCATCGCCGGTCCCGCCGCGATCCTCGCCTGGGTCATCGGCGCGGCCGTCGCACTGACCATCGCGCTCACCTACAGCGAGCTCGGCGCGATGTTCCCCAAGGCCGGCGGCATGGTCCGCTACGGCCAGTACTCGCACGGCTCGCTCGCCGGCTATCTCGCCGCGTGGGCCAACTGGATCGCGATCGTCTCCGTCATCCCCGGTGAGGCGACCGCTTCCGTGCAGTACATGAGCTCCTGGAAGTGGAGCTGGGCGAAGCAGCTGTACGACGGCAAGGAGCTGACCGGCAGCGGTGTGGCCCTGGCCAGCGTCCTGCTGCTCTTCTACTTCTTCCTCAACTGGTTCGCGATCACGCTGTTCGCGAAGACCAACAACGCGATCACGGTCTTCAAGGTCGTCATCCCGGTCCTGACCGCGGGCGCCCTGATGTGGGCCCACTTCGACACCAAGAACATCGAGTCGGCCGGCGGCTTCACGCCCAACGGCTGGAGCTCGGTCTTCACCGCGGTCGCGCTCTCCGGCATCGTCTGGGCGTTCAACGGCTTCCAGTCCCCGCTGAACATGGCGGGCGAGGCCCGCAACCCCGGCAAGTCGCTGCCGAAGGCCGTCATCAGCTCGATCCTGATCGCGCTGGTCATCTACATCGCGCTCCAGGTCGCCTTCCTGATGGCCGTCCCGTCGGCCGACCTCTCCTCGCACGGCTGGGCGGACCTCGGCAAGATCTACAACTCGCCGCTCGCCGACCTGGCCGTCGCCTGGGGCCTGAACTGGCTCGCGATGCTGCTCTACGCGGACGCCTTCATCTCCCCGTCCGGCACGGGCATGATCTACGCCGCCACCACCTCGCGCATGATCCAGGGCGTCCAGGAGAACGGCCACCTGCCCGGCGTCTTCGGCAAGGTCGACAAGAAGACCGGCGTGCCGCGCCCGGCGCTGGTGCTCAACCTGGTCGTCGCGTTCATGTTCCTGGCCGTCTTCCGCGGCTGGGGCTCGCTCGCCGAGATCGTCTCGGTGGCCACGGTCATCTCGTACATCACCGGCCCCGTCGCCGTGATGTCGCTGCGCCGCATCGCCCCGGACCTCAAGCGCCCGGTCATGCTGAAGGCCATGCCGGTGATCGCGCCCATCGCGATGATCTTCGGCTCGCTGGTGCTCTACTGGGCCCGCTGGCCGCTCACCGGCAAGGTCATCCTGATCATGGCCGTCGGCCTGCCGATCTGGGCCTGGTACGAGCTGCGCAAGCCGTGGGCCGAGCTCAAGCCGCACCTGAAGGCCGGCGTCTGGATGGTCGCCTATCTGCTGGTCATGGCCTTCGTCTCGTGGGCCGGCGGCACGGAGTTCGGCGGCAAGGGCTACCTCGCCCAGGGCTGGGACATCGTCGTGGTCGTCCTGCTCGCGCTCGGCTTCTACGTCTGGGGCGTGCGCAGCGCCTGGCGCAACCCGACCCTGGTCGAGACCGAGAAGGAGATGCTCGCCGAGCAGGCGGCCGAGGAGGCCGCGCTCTCGGAGGCCAAGGCGTAACCGCCGGAATCTTTCCGCCCCCTGCGGCGTTCTCCGGGACATCCGGCGGGCCGGGCGCGCATGCCTTTGGCAAGTCCGGGTAACGGCCAGGAGCGGGGGCCGGGGCCGCGTGGCCAAATGCGTACCTCTTCGTGAAAAAGCGTATCCGCTGAGTAAAGGTCGGGCGTAGGCTCGGGCATATGCGGACTGCGGTTTCTCCGGGAAACGCCAGACGGTATGCGCCGGTGCGCACGGCAGCGGGAAGGCGGGGGCGATGACTGACAGCGGACCGGTCCTGCCCTGGCTGGTGATCCGCCAGGAGGACAACGGAAACCGCTACCGCGTCGGGCGTTACGCCACGAAGACGGAGGCCGAGGAGGTCGCCGAGCGGCTCGACGCGGGCGGCCGCCGGCAGCTCTATGTCGTGGTGCGGGTGGGGCGCGCGCTCTCCTGACGCCGGCCCGCGGTCCGGCGGTGGTCCGCCGCCGGAGACCGCATAGGCTGCGGCTCATGACGACGGCGCGTGTGGTGGTGGGCGGAGCGGTGTTCGACCGGGGGCGGCTGCTCGCCGCGCGGCGCAGTGCCCCGCCCCTGCTGGCCGGCCGCTGGGAGCTGCCCGGAGGCAAGCTCGAACCCGGCGAGAGCGCCGAGCAGGCGCTGGTCCGCGAGCTGCGCGAGGAGCTAGGCGTCGAGGTCGAGCCGCTGGAGCGGATCGCGGGGGAGTGGCCCCTGCGCCCACCGTTCGTGCTCCAGGTGTGGACCGCGAAGCTCGTCGCGGGCACCGCGCGCCCCCTCCAGGACCACGACGAGCTGCGCTGGCTGTCGCCCGACCGCGTCGACGAGGTCGACTGGCTGGACGAGGACAGGCCCGCGGTCGAGGCGGCGGTCCGCCTGCTTGCCGCGGGTACGTGACCCCGAGTCCCCCCGGCGGGCCCGTACGCCGCCGTCATCCGTCAAATGACCGCCGCGCCGTCCTCCATCCGTGTCACAGACCCTCCCCACCGCCGTGGGGAAGATAGCCAGCCTGACATACCGGGTATGTGCTGATTATTCTCCCCGAACCGGGCAAGTCCCGGAGGGGTCGCAGCGGGCTGGGAAGTGATCGGCGTGAGCGACAGCGCAGGGACCTTGGCGTCCACGCCCGGATTCGCCGAGTGGAGCTTCCCCGCCGAGGCGGGCGCCGTACGGACCGCCCGCACGCTGGTGCGCGACACCCTGCGCGAATGGGGCCTGGAGGCCGTCACGGACGTGACGGTGCTGCTGGTCAGCGAGCTGGTCACCAACTCCCTGCGGTACGCGAGCGGCCCCATCGGCGTACGGATGTACTCCCGCGCCGGCCCCACCCTGCTCGTCGAGGTCTCCGACCCGCTGCCCGACCCGCCCCGGGAGCGCGCGGCCCACCCGGACGACGAAGGCGGCCGTGGCCTGCAATTGGTGGCATGCACATCGCGCCGCTGGGGAACCCGCCGGGGAAACACCGGTAAGACCGTGTGGTTCGAGCTGGGCCTGCCCGGTTAGGAAACCCCCGGGGGAGACATAGCGGGTCGAGACCGTGCTGTGATCGTGAAGTCCGTGTTCCGAGAGGCCCCTGTGCTGGATACTCGGGCTTCTGATGCCGGTGCGAGCACATGAGCCGGAGGGGACGGGCACGTGAGCGAAAAGCCAGCGGGTACGGCGAGCGGTACGCCGGAGGGAACACAGGCCGCGGCGATGTGGCAGAACAGCCCGCCGGGATCCCTCTACGACTACATCCGCGTGGCCTCGTTCTCCCTGGGCGCCGACGGGCGCATCCAGCAGTGGAGCGAGCGCGCGGCGGAGCTCTTCGGAATAGCGGCCCGGCACGCCGTCGGCAAGGACCCCCTGGAGATCTTCACCCCCGACGCCCCTGGGGTGCGTCGCGGCCCGGGCGCCGGCGCCGCCCCCTTCCTGGGCGAGGGCGGGCTCGACGGCCGGGAGTGGACGGGCCTCGTCCCCTATCCGCGCGGCGAACGCTCGCCGGGACTGGCCGAGATCTATGTGATGCCCACCGAGGACGAGGAGGGCGAGCGCGGCGCGCTCTGCGTGGCCGTGGACGCCCGGGCGCTGCGCGGGATAGAGACCGACATCGCGGCCTCCGAGGCCGTTTTCGGCCAATCTCCCCTGGGATTCTTCTTCTTCGGCACGGACCTCACCCTGCTCCGCGTCAACGAGAGCTTCGCCCAGACCTTCGGCCGCCCCGCCGCCTGGCACCGCGGCCGCACCCCGCACGACTTCCTGCCGCGCGGCGAGGCCGAGCGGCTGACCGCGGCGCTGCGCCAAGTCCTCGACACCGGGCGGCCGGTGTCCGACATCCAGCTCGTGGGGCCGGTCCCCGGGCAGAGCGAGCGCCGCCGCTGGTCGGTCTCGCTCTACCGGCTGCACAGCGGCAGCGGGCGGCCCATCGGGGTGGCCGCGATCGCCACCGACGTCACCGGCCGCCGCCGCGCGGAGCGCGAGGCCGCGGGCGTGCGCCGCAACCTCGCGCTGCTCAACGAGGCGGGCGCGCGCATCGGCAACTCCCTCGACCTGGAGACCACCGCGCGCGAGCTGCTGGACGTCGCCGTCCCCCAGTTCTGCGACCTCGCCTCCGTCGACCTCTACCAGGGCCTCCTCGTCGGTGACGAGGCGCCGCCCGGCCTCGCCGACGGCAGCGGCGAGCTGCGGCGCGTCGCGTACGCCAGCGCGGTCTCCGGCGCGCCCGTCGACGGCGCCGACAAGCCCGTGCAGGTCGGCGAGGTGCACCGCTACGCCTTCCACTCGCCCTACGCCGGTGCCCTGCGCACCGCGCAGGTGCAGCTGGTGCCGGGCCGCGAGCGCGAGGACGGCCCGGAGCTGGGCGCGGTCGTGCACTCCACGCTCGCGGTGCCGATGGTCGCCCGGGACACCGTCGTGGGGCTGGCGCGGTTCTCCCGTACGAAGGGCAGCGAGCCGTTCGGCGAGCGCGACACCGCGCTCGCCGTGGAGCTCGCGGCGCGCGCCGCGGTCTGCATCGACAACGCCTGGCTCTACCGGCGCGAGCACGAGCGCGCGCTGATCCTCCAGCGCAGCCTGCTGCCCCCGGGCGATCCCGACGCCGCCGGGCTGGACATCGCCTGCCGCTATCTCCCGGCCAACGCGGCCACCGAGGTGGGCGGCGACTGGTTCGACGTCATCGAGCTGCCCGGCCACCGCACCGCACTGGTCGTCGGCGACGTCATGGGCCGCGGACTGCGGGCCGCCGTCGCCATGGGCGAACTCCGCACGGCCGTACGGACGTTGGCCATGCTCGACCTGGAGCCCGCCGAGGTGCTCTCCGCGCTCGACGAGATCGCCCACGGCCTCGGCAGGCCGGGCGGCAAGCAGTCCGCGTCGCGGGGCGTGCGCGGCGGCGTACGGGCGGCCGACCTCTCCGAGGTCTATCTGGCCACGTGCGTCTACGCGGTCTACGACCCGGTCACCCGGCGCTGCACGGTCGCCAACGCCGGGCACCTGCCGCCCGTCCTCGTCGAGGCGGGCGAGCCCGCGCTCCTGCTGGACGTGCCGCCCGGCATGCCGCTCGGCGTGGGCGGCGAGCCCTTCGAGCAGGTGGAGATCGACCTGCCCGACCGCGCGCTGCTGGTCCTCTACACCGACGGCCTCGTGGAGTCCCGCGACCACCCGCTCGACGAGGGCCTGGAGGCCTTCCGGGACGCCCTCACCGACCCCTCCCGGCCGCTGGAGGACGTCTGCGACCACGTCCTGGGCGCGCTGGACACCCACCACGGCGAGGACGACATCGCGCTGCTCATGGCGCGGCTGCGGGGCCTGCCCGCGGACTGCGTCGGCGACTGGACGCTCCCGCCCGACGCCCGCTCCGTGGCGCGGGCCCGGGAGCTGGCGCGCGAGCAGCTGCTCTCCTGGGGCCTGGAGAGCCTCGTGGACACCACGGAACTGCTGGTCAGCGAGCTGGCCACGAACGCGCTGCGGTACGGCGAGGGCGAGATCCGGCTGCGGCTGCTCCTCGACCGGACACTGGTGTGCGAGGTCTGGGACGGCGGGCTCGTCCAGCCCCGGCGGCGCCGGGCGCGTGACACGGACGAAGGGGGGCGCGGGCTCCAGCTCGTGGGGCTGCTCAGCGCGGCGTGGGGCAGCCGCCGCACGCCGCACGGCAAGACGGTGTGGTTCGAGCTGGCCCTGCCGGACGGGGACACGCCCACGCCGGACGCGGTGGAGGCCCTGATGAGCCTGTACTGACCGGCCGTCGCGCGGCCAGGCTCCTTCACTCCGCCGCCAGCCGTCCCCTCGTGGCGCCGCCGCCGAACGTCGCCGGGAGGAGCCCCGTCAGGATGATGCCGCCCAGGAGCGCGCCGCACAGGGCGCGCGCCGGGTGCGGGGTGCGGGGGTCGTACGGGGCGGCGTAGTCGGAGACGTCGTGCTCGGCGAGCGCGCGGGCCTGGCGGGCCAGGGAGTCCGCGTCGCCGGTCACATGGAGGACCGCCGGGCCGCCCCTGGGCGCCAGGGCGCGGGCCGTGGCCAGGTGGCGCTCCGCCTCGGCCAGCCGGGTGCGGGCGCGGCAGCCGATCGCGCCCCGGTGCGTGCTGATGAAGTCGCGCGCCGCCGCCACCTCGCCCCGCGCGGCGCCGAGCGCCCGCTCCACGCGCCGCCGTGCGCGCCCCTCGTCGGCGAGGGCCCCGGCCTCCGCGTCGAGGACGGCCGCGGTCTCCGCGAGGCGCCGCAGCACCGCCCGCGGGTCGTACCGCCCGCCCGCGATCTCCCCGTGCGCCTCCGCCAGCGCCCGCTCGGCCTCCGCCACCCGTCCGTCGTCCACCGTGCCGGCCGCCCGGGCCTCGGCCAGGCTCGCCTCCACATCGGCCAGCGCGGACGGCAGCCGGGCGGCGGTGCCCGTGAGCTCGCGGGCCCGGCGCAGCGCCGAGGTGGTGAGGGTGCGGGCCTGCGCGAGGGCCGCCTCGGCGGCGCGCAGGGAGATCGCCGCGCCGTCCGCGTCGCCCTCCGCCAGGGAGCGGCGCGCCTCCGCCAGGCCCGCGGTGGCGAAGGCGAGGCGGTCACGGGCCTCGGCGGGGTGCCGGGCCACGGGGGAGAGCGCGGACTTGACGCAGCACTCGGCGAGCGCGGCCAGCGCGGCCTCCGCGGTGTCGACCCGCGGCCCGAGCGCCCGCGCGATCTCCTCGGCGTGCTCCAGGATGCCGGTGGCGTTGACCTTCAGGGCCCGCAGCCGGTCGAAGGCCCCGGACTCGGCGTCCAGCCGGCGGTTGGCGCTGGTGCAGTGGGAGCAGATCTCGTCCAGGGTGCGGCGGCGGATCTCGTCGTCCTCGTACGGCGCGTCGTCCAGCCCCTGCCGCAGCCGGAAGGCGTAGGCGAGCTCGCTCTTCGCGTAGGCGACGGCCTCGGCGAAGGGACGGGTGGCCGACTTGCCCAACTGCGCGGTGGTGAAGAGGAGTTCCTCGGCGCTCGTGCGGACCGCGTCGTCGGTCTCGACGAGATTGCGCGCGGCCTCGGCCTCCAGTTCGGGAAGCGGGGTGAGCGGCTGGGCCAAACGGGCGAGGCCGGGCGGGGTCGAGGTGGCGACGGTGGGCCGGGCCCGCCGGGCGGCGCGGCGGTGGGCGGCCCGGCGGGAGCAGAAGCAGAGGTAGAGGCCGGTGAGCAGGGCCAGGACGGCCACCGTCACCGGCAGCCACACCCGGCGGTTGCCCGGCACGAGCCCGTCGCCGCCGGGGTCGCTGCTGCCCGGCGAGATCGCGGGGAGCCGCACCGGCCTGCCCTGGAGCACGGCGCCGTAGCCCTCGGCGGCGCCGATGGCCGCGCCCGCCCAGTCGTGCTGGGCCAGGGCGGGCGCGATGGCGGTGGAGGAGACGGTCTTCAGCTGCTCCTGGCGGAAGCCGGAGTCCGGGGCGGCGGAGACCGCGTACTGCCGCTCGTGGGTGGCGATCGCGAGCAGCACGTCGTGCGGGCCCAGGCCGTTGCGGTCGGCGGTGGCGTTCGCCCAGTCATGCCCGGAGCGGCCGGAGAAGTCGCGCACGTAGGTGACGTACAGCTGGATGTGGTGGACGGTGTGCAGCCGGTTGAGGGCGCTGTTGACCTGCGAGCGGCGCTGGCCCAGCGCGCCGACGGTGTCGGTGATCCGGCCGCCGGTGTCCAGGTCGAGGGGGGTGTCGGCATGGGCGGCCGGCACCGGGAGCGTGAGCGCGCACAGCGTGAGGAGGGCGAGGGGAGCCCTGACCCGGGCCCGGCCCGGCGCCCCCGGCCCGTACCGCCTGGAAAGCCGTGTCACATTTGGGAGCGTATGGCGGTAGTGCCCGACTCGCTACCGGGAGCTCGGAGCCCTCCACGGAGCGTATTCGCGCCCGGCTCGCGCCGGGCTCACTCCCCGCGGCGCCGGATCTTGTTGCCCAGCCACACCAGTGGGTCGTACTTACGGTCGGCGGCGCGCTCCTTGAGCGGGATCAGGGCGTTGTCGGTGATCTTGATGTGCTCGGGGCAGACCTCCGTGCAGCACTTGGTGATGTTGCAGTAGCCCAGGCCGTGCTCGTCCTGCGCGGCGCGCTTGCGGTCGATGCCGGCCTCGCCGGCCGCGTCCAGGGGGTGCATGTCCAGCTCGGCGACGCGCATCAGGAAGCGCGGCCCGGCGAAGGCCGCCTTGTTCTCCTCGTGGTCGCGCACCACGTGGCAGGTGTCCTGGCACAGGAAGCACTCGATGCACTTGCGGAACTCCTGGGACCGGCCGACGTCCTCCTGCTTCATGCGGTAGTCCCCGGCCGCCACCCCCGGCGGCGGCACGAAGGCGGGCACCTCGCGCGCCTTCGCGTAGTTGAAGGACACGTCCGTCACCAGGTCCCGCAGCACCGGGAAGGCCCGCATCGGGGTGACCGTCACCGTCGCGTCCGGGTCGAGGGACGACATCCGGGTCATGCACATCAGCCGTGGCCTGCCGTTGATCTCCGCGCTGCACGAACCGCACTTGCCCGCCTTGCAGTTCCACCGGACGGCCAGGTCGGCGGCCTCGGTGGCCTGGAGCCGGTGGATGACGTCGAGGACCACCTCGCCCTCGTTGACGGCCACGGTGTAGTCGACGAGGTGCCCGCCGTCCGCATCACCCCGCCAGACCCGGAAATGGGCGTCGTAACTCAAGTCGTCAGCTCCTCGTCGGTCAAGTACTTCACCAGCTCGTCCTTCTCGAAGAGCGCCAGCAGGTCGCCGCGGATCGGCGGCATCTCGCGCCGGGCCACCCGCACCAGCCCCAGCAGGGGATCGGCCGCCGCCGACCCCGGGCTCTCCTCCGCCAGGCGGCACACGAGGTTCACCCGCCGCCACTGCCGGTCCATCGCCGGGTGGTCGTCGCGCGTGTGCCCGCCCCGGCTCTCCGTGCGCTCCAGGGCCGCGCGCGCCACGCACTCGCTGACCAGCAGCATGTTCCGCAGGTCCAGGGCCAGGTGCCAGCCGGGATTGAACTGCCGGTGACCCTCCACCCCCGCCCGCCGGGAACGGTCCCGCAGCGCCGCGAGCCGGCGCAGCGCCTCCGACATCTCGGGGCTCTTGCGGATGATGCCCACCAGGTCGTTCATCGACTGCTGGAGTTCCTGGTGGAGGGTGTACGGATTCTCCGCCGGACCGTGCGAGACGGCCGGGTCGCCGCCCTCGGCGCCGAACGGGCGCAGCGCCTCGGCCTCCGCCGCCTCGATGTCGGTCTCCGCCACGGCCGGCCGGTCCGCCGCCGCGAGCCCCGCCGCGTACCGGGCGGCGTACAGCCCGGCCCGCCGGCCGAAGACCAGCAGGTCGGAGAGAGAGTTGCCGCCCAGCCGGTTGGAGCCGTGCATGCCGCCCGCGACCTCGCCCGCGGCGAAGAGGCCGGGCACGCCGACCGCCGCCGCCGTGTCCGGGTCGACGTCCACCCCGCCCATCACGTAGTGACAGGTGGGCCCGACCTCCATCGGCTCGGCGGTGATGTCCACGTCCGCCAGCTCCTTGAACTGGTGGTGCATGGAGGGGAGTTTGCGGCGGATCTCCTCGGCGGGCAGCCTGCTGGAGATGTCCAGGAAGACCCCGCCGTGCGGGCTGCCGCGGCCCGCCTTCACCTCGGAGTTGATGGCGCGGGCCACCTCGTCGCGGGGGAGCAGCTCGGGCGGGCGGCGGTTGTGGTCGGGGTCTTTGTACCAGCGGTCGCCCTCGGCCTCGGACTCGGCGTACTTCTCCTTGAAGACGTCCGGGACGTAGTCGAACATGAACCGCTTGCCGTCGCTGTTGCGCAGCACCCCGCCGTCGCCGCGCACGGACTCGGTGACCAGGATGCCCTTGACGGACGGCGGCCAGACCATGCCGGTCGGGTGGAACTGCACGAACTCCATGTTGATCAGCGACGCCCCGGCGAGCAGCGCGAGCGCGTGCCCGTCGCCGGTGTACTCCCAGGAGTTGGACGTCACCTTGAAGGACTTGCCGATGCCGCCGGTGGCCAGCACCACGGCCGGGGCCTCGATGGTGAAGAAGCGGCCGGACTCGCGCTCGTAGCCGAAGACGCCGGAGATCCGCTCGCCGCTCTTGAGCAGGCGGGTGACGGTGCACTCCTGGAAGACCTTCAGCCGGGACTCGTAGTCACCGGTCTCCCGGTGGTCCTCCTGCTGGAGCGAGACGATCTTCTGCTGGAGGGTGCGGATCAGCTCCAGGCCCGTACGGTCGCCGACGTGCGCGAGCCGCGGGTACTCGTGGCCGCCGAAGTTGCGCTGCGAGATCCGGCCGTCCGCGGTGCGGTCGAAGACCGCGCCCCAGGTCTCCAGCTCCCAGACCCGCTCGGGCGCCTCCTGGGCGTGCAGCTCGGCCATCCGCCACTGGTTGAGGAATTTGCCGCCGCGCATGGTGTCGCGGAAATGCACCTGCCAGTTGTCGCCCTGGTTGACGTTGCCCATGCTGGCGGCGATGCCGCCCTCGGCCATGACCGTGTGCGCCTTGCCGAACAGCGACTTGCAGATCACCGCGCAGCGCAGGCCCTGCTCCCGGGCCTCGATGGCGGCCCGCAGCCCCGCGCCTCCCGCACCGACCACGACGACGTCCCAGGATTGCCGGGCCGTACGCGACATCAACATGCCCCTCTCTAGAAAAAGCGCGGATCGTCGAAGGCGCCGCTGGCGACGAGATAGACGTAGAAGTCGGCGACCGCCACGCTGACCAGGGAGGCCCAGGCGAGCAGCATGTGGCGGGCGTTCAGCGCGCTGACCCAGCCCCACATGCGGTAGCGCACCGGGTGCTTGGAGAAGTTGCGCAGCCGGCCGCCGACGATGTGCCGGCAGGAGTGGCACGAGAGGGTGTACGCCCAGATCAGCGCGATGTTGGCGAGCAGCACGAGCGTGCCGAGCCCCATGTGACCCCACTCGCCCCGCGCGTTGCGGAAGCCGAGGGCGGTGTCATAGGTGAGGATGCCCGCGACGATCACCGCGAAGTAGAAGAAGTAGCGGTGCACGTTCTGCAGGATCAGCGGGAAGCGGGTCTCGCCGGTGTACTTCTTGTGCGGCTCCGCGACCGCGCAGGCCGGGGGCGAGGCCCAGAAGCCGCGGTAGTACGCCTTGCGGTAGTAGTAGCAGGTCAGCCGGAAGCCCAGCGGGAAGATCAGGACCAGCAGGGCCGGTGAGAGACCCCACCAGGAGCCGAAGAGGCCCCAGTCCGCGCCGTCCTTCATGGGGACGCAGTTCTGCGCGATGCAGGGGGAGTAGAACGGCGAGACGTACGGCGCGGCGTAGTAGTCGCCATTGGCGAAGGCGCGCCAGGTGGAGTAGACGACGAACGCCAGCAGCCCGGCGGCCGTGACCGCGGGGGCGAGCCACCAGCGGTCGGTGCGCAGGTGGCGGGGGGTGATCGAGGCGCGCGACGCGTGGTGCACGCCACCGGGGGACTGGCTGGGGGCGGTGGCGGTGCCTGTCCGGGGATCGGTACCAGTGGCCAAAGTGGGACTCCGGGGAGGAGTGGGTGGTCGGTGTCTCGCCGCGCTGCCCGGGGGTGTCAGGGGGCGTGCCGGTCGCGGGCCCCGAGCCCCTCCTCGTCGGCGTCCTTCCACAGCGAGGCGTCGTACGGGGCGTCGGGCACCGGGACCGGCTCGGCGCGGGGTGTGTCCGGTGCGTGGGCGGAGCGCAGGAGCGTGACGCTCTCGCGCAGGTGGGCGGCGTCGGTGCGCACGCGTCGCAGCTCCAGGTCCCTGGCGCCCAGGAGGGGTTCCAGCCGGGCGAGCGCGCGGCCGAGGTCGTCCAGGCAGCGCTGGACTGCCGTCACTTCATCGTTCAGGGACATGGGTCCTTGCCCTCACTTCCGCGATCGGCGGTTGCGGGTGGCGACGGTGTTGCGACAGTGAGTGTCGCGCGTCACACCCCTCCGGGGGAAGATAGCGTTCGCGATCGCGCCGTCGGGGGAGGCGGCGCCCCGCGTCCGGGGCCCGGGGCACCGTTCGCCCACGTGGGTGGCGTGCGGCCCGGCGGCGCCGTGTCGGCGCCCCTTCGCCATGCCCGTCGCTTTGAGTGGTTGTCGGTAGATGCGATCAACCGCGCATTGCGCCGGACGAGCCATCCGGCGGCAGCCCAGTCCGGCGGAGGTATCCCATGGCCCCTCTCTTGGTCCTCTCGGCACCCCTGACGACCCTGACCCGGTCCCGAACGGGCCGCTCCGCCGTGCTGCTCGTCGCGGGCGTCCTGCTCCCGCTGCCCGTCCTGGCCGGCTGCGGCGGGAGCCACGACGGCGCCGAGGGCTCCGTCACCCCGCCGGACATCGCCGCCGCCCCGCGCGCCGAGGTCGCCGACCGCGGCACCCTGCGCTGGGCGGTGGACGCGCTGCCCGCGACCTTCAACACCTTCCAGGCCGACGCCGACGCCACCACCCAGCGCGTCGCCGGCGCGGTGCTGCCCGCGCTGTTCACCATGGACCGCGGCGGACGGCCGCAGCGCAACGCCGACTACCTCACGGCCGTCACCGTCGCCGAGCGCGAGCCCCGGCAGGTCGTCGTCTACAAGCTCAACCCCAAGGCGGCCTGGAGCGACGGCAAGGCCCTGTCGGCCGCCGACTTCGAGGCCCAGTGGAAGGCGCTGCGCGGCAAGGACAGCGCCTACTGGACGGCGCGCAACGCCGGCTACGACCGCATCGACCGCGTCGAGCAGGGCGCGGACGCCCACGAGGTCAAGGTCACCTTCGCCAAGCCCTACGTCGACTGGGCCTCCCTCTTCAGCCCGCTCTACCCGAAGTCCGTGATGGGCAGCCCGGGCGGCTTCAACGACGGCGCCCGCAACGAGCTGAAGGTCTCCGCGGGCCCCTTCCGGGTCGACTCCCGCGACAAGGACGAGGGCACGCTCACGCTCGTCCGCGACCCGAAGTGGTGGGGCGACCGGGCCAAGCTCGACCGTCTCGTCCTGCGCGCCGTGCCGCCCGGCGAGCGGGCCGACGAGCTGGCGGACGGCAAGCTCGACCTCGCCGACGTGAGCCCCTCCGTCGCACACCGGATCACCGCCGCGAACAAGCCGCTGAAGAAGGGGGAGGGGGAGAAGGGGAACCGGGCCGCCGTGGGCAGGCCCCCCGAGGCGGAGGCGCTGCGCGGGCTGACCGTGCGCAAGTCCCTGGAGCCCGCCTACACCCAGCTCGCCCTCAACGGCGCCTCCGGCCCGCTGGCCGACGAGCGGGTGCGCCGCGCGGTGGCCCGCGCCATCGACCGCAAGGATCTGGCCGAAACGGTGCTGCGGCCGCTGGGCCTGCCCGCCACCCCGCTCGGCAGCCACTTCTACATGGCGGGACAGCAGGGCTACGAGGACAACAGCGACGCCGTCGGCGGGCCCGACCCCAAGGCCGCCGAGGCCCTGCTCGCGGACGCCGGCTGGCGGGAGAAGGGCGCCCACGGCTCGGCCCTGTCGAAGAAGCAGGCCGAGGCGGACAAGGCGGGCCGCCCCGGCCGCGGCACCGGGCCCACGGAGGACGAGGAGGACACCCGGACCGCCGACGAACCGGCCGCCGACCCCGGCGAGGAGTCGGCCGCGGAGCGGCAGGAGCGCGAGGAGCGCACCGGCCAGCCCGGAGACGTCGACGAGAAGGCCCCGCGCGACGCCGGCGGCAAGGCCGTCGCCGCCCCGGTCCGGATGAAGGACGGCAAGAAGCTCAGCCTCCGCTTCATCCTCCCGGAGGGCGCCGCCGCCGAGCCGCTGCGGGCCGTCGGCGACCGCATCGCCCGGCGCCTGGAGGCGGTCGGCATCCACACCGACATCACCAAGGTCGCCGACGCGGGCTACTTCAAGGACCACATCGCCGCCGGCAGCTACGACCTCGCCCTCTACTCCTGGCCCGCCACGCCCTTCCCCGCCACCGACGCCCGGCCCGTCTTCGCCAAGCCGCAGCCCGCGGCCGACGGCTCGCTGCTGGTGGAGCAGAACTACACCCGGGTCGGCACGGACCAGATCGACCAGCTCTTCGAGCAGGCGTCCACGGAGCTGGACACGGACGTCTCCCACGACCTGGTCGACCGCGCGGACGCCCGGATCTGGGCGGCGGCCGGCTCCATCCCCCTCTACCAGCGCCCCGAGCTCGTCGCCGCCCGCGGCGCGGTGGCCAACGCCGGGGCGTTCGGCTTCGCCACCCCGCGTTACCAGGATCTGGGCTTCCGGGCCTGACCGGGGGTCCACAGCGTCGGCCCGGCCGCCGGAAGGGCTCCTTCCGCGGCCGGGCCGATGGAATTACCGCAGGTCAGAACGCCTGTACGCATCCCCGGGCCGCCGAAGTCGGCGCGGGCCCGTACCATGGAGTTGATAGGCCGTGGCGTGTCCTGCCCGGCAGGCGCGCGTACCGGACCGTACGCGTCGCCATCCACGATTCCGGGAGAAGCGCCGCAAGTGCCCACGCGCCACGACATTCGAAACGTAGCCATCGTCGCCCACGTCGACCACGGCAAGACGACCATCGTCGACGCCATGCTCAAGCAGGCCGGCGCCTTCGCCGCGCACCAGCTGGAGTCCGTCGACGACCGCGTCATGGACTCGAACGACCTGGAGCGTGAGAAGGGCATCACGATCCTCGCCAAGAACACGGCGGTGAAGTATCACCCCAAGGACGGCGGGGACCCGATCACGATCAACATCATCGACACCCCCGGCCACGCCGACTTCGGTGGCGAGGTCGAGCGCGGTCTGTCGATGGTGGACGCGGTCGTGCTGCTCGTCGACGCCTCCGAGGGTCCGCTGCCGCAGACCCGCTTCGTGCTGCGCAAGGCGCTCGCCAAGCGGATGCCGGTCATCCTGTGCATCAACAAGACGGACCGCCCGGACTCCCGCATCGACGAGGTCGTCAACGAGACGTACGACCTCTTCCTCGACCTGGACGCCGACGAGGACCAGATCGAGTTCCCGATCGTCTACGCCTGCGGCCGTGACGGCGTCGCCTCGCTGACCAAGCCGGAGGACGGCACCGTCCCCGCGGACAGCACCAACCTGGAGCCGTTCTTCTCCACCATCCTGGAGCACGTCCCGGCCCCGACGTACGAGGAGGCGGCCCCGCTCCAGGCGCACGTCACCAACCTCGACGCCGACAACTTCCTCGGCCGCATCGCGCTGCTCCGCGTCGAGCAGGGCGAGCTGCGCAAGGGCCAGACGGTCGCGTGGATCAAGCGTGACGGCACCATCTCCAACGTCCGCATCACCGAGCTGATGATGACCGAGGCCCTCACCCGCAAGCCCGCCGAGATGGCCGGCCCGGGTGACATCTGCGCCGTCGCCGGTATCCCCGACATCATGATCGGCGAGACCCTGGCCGACCCGGAGAACCCGATCGCGCTGCCGCTGATCACGGTCGACGAGCCGGCGATCTCCATGACCATCGGCACCAACACCTCGCCGCTGGTCGGCCGCGGCGGCACGGGCAAGGGCGCGGACGCCAAGTCCGCCGTCAAGGACCGCAAGGTCACCGCCCGCCAGGTCAAGGACCGTCTGGACCGCGAGCTGGTCGGTAACGTCTCGCTGCGCGTCCTGGACACCGAGCGCCCCGACGCCTGGGAGGTGCAGGGCCGCGGTGAGCTGGCGCTGGCCATCCTGGTCGAGCAGATGCGCCGCGAGGGCTTCGAGATGACGATCGGCAAGCCGCAGGTCGTCACCAAGCAGGTCGACGGCAAGACCTACGAGCCGGTCGAGCGCCTGACGGTCGACGTGCCCGAGGAGCACATGGGCGCGGTCACGCAGCTCATGGGCACCCGCAAGGGCCGCATGGACAACATGTCCAACCACGGCTCCGGCTGGGTCCGCATGGAGTTCGTCGTCCCGTCCCGCGGCCTGATCGGCTTCCGCACGGAGTTCCTGACGAACACCCGCGGCACCGGCATCGCCCACTCCATCCACGAGGGCCACGAGCCGTGGTTCGGCGAGCTGAAGACCCGTAACAACGGCTCCCTGGTCGCCGACCGCTCCGGCGCCGTCACCGCCTTCGCGATGACGAACCTCCAGGAGCGCGGCGTCCTCTTCACCGACCCGGGCACCGAGGTCTACGAGGGCATGATCGTCGGCGAGAACTCCCGCGCCGACGACATGGACGTCAACATCACCAAGGAGAAGAAGCTCACCAACATGCGCTCCTCCTCCGCCGACTCCTTCGAGGCGATCGTCCCGCCGCGCAAGCTGTCGCTGGAGCAGTCCCTGGAGTTCTGCCGCGACGACGAGTGCGTCGAGGTGACCCCGGAGGCCGTCCGCATCCGCAAGGTCGTCCTGGACCAGAAGGAGCGCGGCCGCACCGCCTCCCGCGCGAAGCGCTGACGCGCTGCCGGTTTCACCAGAGGCCCGGCTTCACCACTTTCACCGGTGGTGGTGCCGGGCCTCTGGCATGCTCGGGATGCGCACACTGCCCTTTCGGGCAAGTGATTAAGTGCCAGGTTTAAACCACGGGTGTCCGAATAGCGGACGGACAACAGCAGTTGTTGTGTTAACAGTCCGTTTCGCGGGTGTCTGTCTCTCCTCGCTTTGTCCGGATTTCGGACAGGCGAATGTGATCGATGTGACCAAAGCGAGACCCTTTAAGTGTGGTTTACAAGCCGGACGTACTCAATAGTTGGGTTCATTGAGCTCGGGTCAATGGGTCACGCGCTGTGGGGAGCGCCGACTCACGAGCACACTCGAGGTGCCGGTTCCGTCTCCGCTGTCAGGGGTGTCAGCGTGGGACCGGTGCCTCTCTATGTAGTGACAGTGGACTCCTGAGGAGGCATACCCATGCGCGGTGCCAAGAGTGCGAAGTGGGTCACGAGTGCGATAGTCGTGGCCATGGCCGCGACGGCTTGTGGCGGTGGATCCGACAGCTCGTCAGACTCGGGCAAACCCCAGGGGTATGTCTCCATCGACAACGGTGAGCCGCAGAACCCGCTCATCCCGTCGGACGTCAACGAGACCTTCGGCCACCAGGTCGTCACCGCGCTCTATTCGCCGCTGGTGCAGTTCGGCGACCAGGGCAAGATCGTGAATGACGCCGCCGAGAAGATCTCGACGGAGGACTCCAAGACCTGGACGATCAAGATCAAGTCCGGCTGGACGTTCCACAACGGTGAGAAGGTCACCGCCCAGTCATACATCGACGCCTGGAACTGGGGCGCCAACGTCAAGAACAACCAGAAGGACAGCCTCTGGTTCAACGACATCAAGGGCTACGAGGACGTCCACCCGGAGAAGGGCGACCCGAAGACCGACAAGATGTCGGGGCTCAAGGCCGTGGACGACACGACGTTCACCGTCGAACTCAGCCACGCCGTCCCGTACTTCGAGTACAAGCTGGGCTACGTGCCCTTCATGCCGCAGTCGAAGGAGTTCTTCAAGGACCCCAAGGCGGCCGGCCAGAAGCCGATCGGCAACGGCCCCTACAAGTTCGAGAAGTGGGAGCACAAGAAGCTCATCCAGGTCGGCGCCTTCGACGGCTACAAGGGTGACGACAAGCCCAAGAACAAGGGCGTCCAGTTCAAGGCCTATTCCACGGTCGAGGCCGCTTACCAGGACCTGCTCTCCGACAACCTGGACGTGATCCGCCAGGTCGGTCCGAAGGACCTGCCGAAGTACAAGTCGGACCTCGGCGACCGTGCCATCGAGCAGCCCTACGCGGCCGTCCAGAGCATCGTCCCGGCCTTCTACAGCGAGCCGTTCAAGAACGTCGACCCCAAGGTGATCCAGGGCCTGTCGATGGCCATCGACCGCCCGACCATCACCAAGACGGTCCTGAACAACACCCGCGTCCCCGCCACCAGCTTCACGGCGCCGGGTGTCATGGGCAACCAGACCGATCTCGGCGTCGACGTCTTCAAGTTCGACCCGGTGAAGGCCAAGGAGCTCATCAAGGAAGGCGGCGGCGTTCCGGGCAACAAGATCTGGATCCAGTACAACGGCGACGGTGGCCACAAGGAGTGGATCACCGCCGTGTGCCAGAACATCCGCCAGAACACCGGCATCGAGTGCCTCGGCGACGCCAAGCCGGACTTCCAGGCGGATCTCGACACCCGTGACCAGAACAAGGTCAAGGCGATGTACCGCGGTGGCTGGGTCGCCGACTACCCGCTGAACGTCAACTTCATGCGCGAGCTCTACCGCACCGGTGCCGAGGCCAACAGCGGCCGCTTCTCGGACAAGGGCATCGACGAGCTCTTCGACAAGGGTGACAACGCCAAGACGCTGGACGAGTCGGTCAAGCTCTACCAGGACGCCGAGAAGGCCATGGCGCAGAAGATGCCGGCCATCCCGCTGTGGAACTACAAGGCCAACGCGGGCTTCTCGAAGAAGGTCGAGAACGTGAAGTTCGACTTCCGCGGCGACCCGGTCGTCACCGAGATCACCCCCAAGTAGTCCCCGCTCCCGCGGACCCATCCGCAACCGGTACCCCGCCACCCCCGTAATCCGGTACGGGCGGGAAGGTGCCGGGGGCCGCTTCCCCGCAGCCTCGCTGCCGAGGAGCGGCCCCCGGTGCCGTCGTTATCCATATGGAGGCACCATGGGGCGCTACGTCGCGCGGCGACTGCTCCAGATGATCCCGGTCTTCCTCGGGTCAACCTTGCTGATCTTCCTCATGATGCACGCCCTGCCCGGTGATCCCGTGCGGGCGATGTGGGGAGAGCAGGCCATCGATCCGTCGCAGATCGCCCGTGTCAAGCACGACCTCGGGCTCGACCTGCCGCTCTGGCACCAGTATTGGAACTATCTGAGCGGGCTGTTCCAGGGCGACTTCGGCACTCAGATCGCCAGCCAGAGACCTGTGGCCGATGTGATCGCCGACGCGTTCCCGGTGACCATCAGACTGGCGCTCTTCGCGTTCGTCTTCACCGTGGTCGTCGGCATCAGCCTCGGAGTGCTGGCCGGTCTGCGCGCCGATCGCCTGCTGGACAAGGGGGTGCTCTTCTTCACCCTGCTGCTGGTGTCCGTGCCGTCCTTCGTCCTGGGCTACGCGTTCCAGTTCCTGTTCGCCATGAAGCTGGGCTGGCTGACGCCCACCGTCCAGAACTCCGAGGACTTCGGGCAGTTGTTCATGCCGGCCATCGTGCTGGGCTCGCTGTCGCTCGCGTACGTCACCCGGCTGACCCGGACCTCCATCGCGGAGAACCTGCGCGCGGACTACATCCGTACCGCCGTCGCCAAGGGCCTGCCGCGTCGCCGCGTCGTCGGCGTCCACCTGCTGCGCAACTCCCTGATCCCCGTGGTGACTTTCCTCGGCACCGACCTCGGCGCTCTGCTGGGAGGTGCGGTCGTCACCGAGGGCATCTTCAACATCAACGGTGTCGGGCGTGTCATCTACGAGGCCCTCAACCGCCACGAAGGCTCCACCGTCACCGGCGTCGTGACGCTGCTCGTCATCGTCTATCTCCTGGCCAGCCTGCTCGTCGACCTGCTTTACGCGGTCCTGGACCCGAGGATCCGTTATGCCTGAGGCAACCGAAGGCACCGCCACGCTTCCGGCCGCCGAGGAGCAGGCCGTGTCCAAGAGCCCGGCCAAGGCCACGGCAGGCAAGCCGCGCAGCCTGTGGTCCGACGCGTGGCGCGATCTGCGTCGCAATCCGCTGTTCGTGGCGTCGGCCGTGCTGATCCTGCTGCTCCTGGTCATGACGTGCTTCCCGAGCCTGTTCACCGACACCTCGCCGCGTGACGGTAATCTGCAGGGCGCCTTCCTCAAGGACCCGCAGTACGGGAAGGTCTTCTCGGGCGAGTGGCTCGGCTACGACGGCCAGGGCCGCAGCATCTGGGCCCGGCTCGTCTACGGCGCCCGTGCCTCGGTCATCGTCGGTGTCGTGGTCACCGCCGCCGTCACCCTCTTCGGCGGCGTCGTGGGCATGCTGGCGGGCTACTTCGGCGGCTGGCTCGACAGCCTGCTCTCCCGCCTCACCGATATCTTCGCCGGAATCCCGTTCCTCCTCGGCGCCATGGTCGTGCTCACCTCCTTCGACGTGCGTTCCGTCTGGGTGGTCTCCGGAGCTCTGATCATCCTCGGGTGGACGCAGATCGCCCGCGTCATGCGAGGCTCGGTGATCTCCTGCAAGCAGGCGGACTACGTGATGGCCGCCAAGGCGCTCGGCGCCGGCACCGGCCGGATCCTGCTGCGGCACATCCTGCCGAACGCCATCGCCCCGGTGATCGTGGTCGCGACCATCTCGCTCGGTGGCTACATCTCCGCCGAAGCCACCCTGTCCTACCTGGGCATCGGCCTCGCCGACCCGGTGGTGTCCTGGGGCATCGACGTCTCCGCCGGCAAGGACCAGCTGCGCAACGCGCCGCATGTCCTGCTCTTCCCGGCGCTGATGGTCTCGATCACGGTGCTGGCCTTCATCATGCTCGGCGATGCGGTCCGCAACGCCCTCGACCCCAAGCTGCGCTGAGGGAGGCGTACGTGACCACTACCCCGAAGACGGCAGGCGCCGAGGAACAGCGCCCGGCCGACGGCAAGAAGAACGCTCCGCTGCTCGAAGTCCGTGATCTGCACGTGGAGTTCCACACCCGTGACGGCGTCGCCAAGGCGGTCAACGGTGTCAACTACTCCGTGGACTCCGGAGAGACGCTCGCCGTGCTCGGTGAGTCCGGCTCCGGCAAGTCCGTGACGGCGCAGGCCATCATGGGCATCCTCGACATGCCTCCCGGGAAGATTCCGCAGGGCGAGATCCTCTTCCGCGGCCAGGACATGCTGAAGATGTCCGCCGAGGAGCGGCGGAAGATCCGTGGCGCCAAGATCGCCATGATCTTCCAGGACGCCCTGTCCTCCCTGAACCCCGTGCTCAGCGTCGGTTATCAGCTCGGCGAGATGTTCCGGGTGCACAAGGGGCTGTCCAAGAAGGAAGCCAAGGCCAAAGCCATCGAGCTGATGGACCGGGTGCGTATCCCCGCGGCCAAGGAGCGGGTGGGCGACTATCCGCACCAGTTCTCCGGCGGTATGCGCCAGCGCATCATGATCGCGATGGCGCTGGCCCTGGAGCCCGATCTGATCATCGCGGACGAGCCGACCACGGCGCTGGACGTGACGGTCCAGGCGCAGGTGATGGACCTGCTGGCCGAGCTCCAGCGCGAGTACAACATGGGCCTCATCCTCATCACCCACGACCTGGGTGTGGTGGCGGACGTCGCCGACAAGATCGCCGTGATGTACGCGGGCCGCATCGTCGAGACCGCACCCGTCCACGAGCTCTACAAGCGTCCTGCCCACCCCTACTCGCGCGGACTGCTGGACTCCATCCCGCGCCTGGACCAGAAGGGGCAGGAGCTCTACGCGATCAAGGGGCTGCCGCCCAACCTGCTCGCCATCCCGAGCGGTTGCGCCTTCAACCCCCGCTGCCCCAAGGCGCAGGACATCTGCCGTACGGACGTGCCCGCCCTGCACCAGGTGACCGAGCAGGACGGCGCGTCGCTGGCCGGCCGCGGCAGCGCATGCCACTTCTGGAAGGAGACGATCCATGGCTGAGACCGGCAAGAAGGACGAGGCCGTGGCGGAGACGACGCCCAATGTCTCCGAGGTCGTCCCCGCCGACGCGAGCACGACCGCGGAGGTCGAGGCGGTTCTCGATGCCCCCGTGGACCGCGGTGAGCCCATCCTCCAGGTCCGCAATCTGGTCAAGCACTTCCCGCTGCACCAGGGCATCCTCTTCAAGCGGCAGGTCGGCGCCGTCAAGGCCGTCGACGGCGTCTCCTTCGACCTCTACCAGGGTGAGACGCTCGGCATCGTCGGTGAGTCCGGCTGCGGCAAGTCCACGGTCGCCAGGCTGCTGATGACCCTGGAGACGGCCACCTCGGGCGAGGTCTTCTACAAGGGCCAGGACATCACCAAGCTGTCCGGGCGCGCGCTGAAGGCCGTACGCCGCAACATCCAGATGGTCTTCCAGGACCCCTACACCTCGCTCAACCCCCGGATGACCGTCGGTGACATCATCGGCGAGCCCTTCGAGATCCACCCCGAGGTGGCCCCGAAGGGTGACCGGCGCAAGCGGGTGCAGGAGCTGCTGGACGTCGTCGGCCTCAACCCCGAATACATCAACCGCTACCCGCACCAGTTCTCCGGCGGCCAGCGCCAGCGCATCGGTATCGCCCGCGGCCTCGCGCTCAACCCGGAGATCATCGTCTGCGACGAGCCGGTCTCGGCGCTGGACGTCTCCGTGCAGGCCCAGGTCATCAACCTGATGGAGAAGCTCCAGGACGAGTTCAACCTCTCCTACATCTTCATCGCACACGACCTGTCCATCGTCCGGCACATCTCCGACCGCGTCGGCGTGATGTACCTCGGCAAGATGGCCGAGATCGGCACGGACGCGCAGATCTACGAGCACCCGACGCACCCCTACACCCAGGCGCTGCTGTCGGCCGTGCCCGTGCCCGACCCGGAGGCGCGCGAGGGCCGGGAGCGGATCATCCTGACCGGCGACGTGCCCTCCCCGGCGAACCCGCCCTCCGGCTGCCGCTTCCGCACGCGCTGCTGGAAGGCGCAGGACAAGTGCGCGGAGGAGATCCCGCTGCTGGCGATCCCCGAGCTCTACCAGGGCAAGGACACCCCGGCGGCACATGAGTCGGCGTGCCACTTCGCGGAGGAGAAGCAGGTGGTTCCGGCGGCGTAGTCCGTCCGAGGGCCGGTTTGCCGGGGCTCCGGCCCCGGCCCTCGAATTCCGGACAGGCTGGAAGCGCGGGTGACCCGCACAGTCTGGCCCGTTCGGAATTCGAGGACCGGTTCAACGCTCTCTTCACCAGCTTGGCCCCGCGCAGGGGCGGCCCCGTGCAGCGGCTGCAGTTCTTCGTCTCCGAGTCCACATGGGACGTCGGACAGGTCAGCACCTGGTGGCTGAAGGTACTCTGCGAGCAGACCGCCGCTGCTCCGCACGACGGCGGGGACGTCGTCGACGAACTCCGGTACCGCCCCACCCACAACTTCGCAGCCGGTCCGGCCTGGCCTTCCGTATCAAGCCGCTGCCCTCGCCGTGCAGCGGTCGGGTTCGCTTGGGCGGTGGTGGCGGCCGACTGTGGTTACAGCACCAGCGATGGCTGTCACTTTGTGCTACGCAAGGCCCAACTGGCCTACGTGGTGGCCCTTAAGCTGCACCGTGGAACTTGGGGCCCTGCAGCCCAGCCGCACACCCCATCGGAACCACCCACGCCCTGGCAGGATGCCGACCACCCGGCGACTGGACACCTGTGCGGTGGTACATCTGCGGCGGACATCCCGAGGTTGTGGGCCACCGACACCACGCTCGGCGGTCGGCCGTCTATGGTCCGTACCGCCTGGTCGCCACCACCGACCTGGCGCCTCTGCCGACCAGGCCGCCAATCTGCCGAGCCAGGGCCTTGCGAGCAGTCGGCTCCTGGTTCATCCCCGCCACTACCCTGCCGACGCCGGAGACGCTCTCGGGCCGGCAAATGCCGTCGCCGCAGGACAAAGCATTGACCTCTCCCGCCGGATCTAATGAACTACCGGCAGTGGTGGTGACGTGATGTTCTCCCGAGAAGACATCGACGCCCTGCCTTGCCCTGTGTGTTCAGCGGCATCAATAGACCTGACTCGGCCATCACTGAAGGGATGACAGCCTCTCGTTGACTGCAGGAACAGTTGGGTCGATTGCATCGGAGAACGCGTATGAGTCTTGCGCGCGCTTCCTGTCACCGCGCTTCTCGTGGATCCACCCAAGGTGGAAGGCTGCCGCGGCCACCGAATGCCCTCCCAGAGGAAGCATCTGCTCGTAAGCGTGCAGCGACTCGTCCAGGCGTCCTGCCGCCAGGAGGGTGTAGCCATAGATGCGCCAAGCGTCCGCGTCATAGGGACTGATGCCCGGGAGGCGGGACGTGGCCGTCACGGCACCCTCGGTATCGTTGATGCTGCGACATGCGCGCCCTTGTGCCTGAAACGCGGAGAACACTTCTTCGTCCCAGGCGAGTTGAAGCAGAGCACTCTCTGGCTGGACTTCGATGAGACTCAGGGCGGCCCGGTCCAAGTAGTCAGTTGTGGCCGCAGCCTCCCCTCTGAAGATGGCGGCATCGGAGAGTGATCGAAGCAGTTTGCGCTCGACCCACCGATGTTCGGGATCCATGTCCAGCGGGTGTGTCAGCGCCTGTTCTGCCAGGGCAATTGCCTGGTGCAGGGCCGTGGATCCGGACCCGTGACTTGCTTGGAGAGGTATCGCGAAGCTCGCCAGTGCCAGGCGGGTCAGTACTGACAGCCGAGGATCAGATACTGCTCGGAGCGCCTGCGACACGACTTGAGCGGGCTTGGGGTGCAGCTGCGTAAGGACGGCCAGCCTGGTGAGCACATGCTCTGGCCGTACGTCCTGCGGGAACGACGATATGCCCATCTGGGCATCTGTGATCCCGAGCAGCCGAGCGGCCCGCTGGGGGTAATCGAGCCTCAGCATCAACATGCCGGCGACATCGCGTTCAATGGGCGTCAGATCCTCAGGGCGGGCGGAAAGCTCGTGGACCTGCCGCCAGAGTTCCGTCGTCAGATCCGAAGGAAGATGACTGAACTCCCTCCCTACCGCATCCGCCCGGCCCCAGCTGGCCGCGGTGAGAAGGCGCAACTGACGAGGCGGAATCTCACCGAAGACCGGAAGGGCCTCGACATCACGGCGCGCCAAACGCTGAGCAATGGCATAGGTTGCACGCGCGTGCTTCGGGGAACATGACACGGGGGACGCCAGCCCTACATGCACGGGGCAGACAGCTGGCACGTTCGCCACGAGGAGGGCTTCCAGCCGTCGGGTGAGGTCTCCGGGACCGTGTGGCGGTTCGTATGGCGCTGGCAGGTAGTTCATGCTCTTCCGGTTCAATGGCGCCGCGTTCAGTGCAGAGCCCCCGGCGGAGTGACTAGTCCCACCCGGGATCGAGTGCCATGGGGTTAGCGGCA
This sequence comes from Streptomyces sp. NPDC001407, assembly GCF_042895325.1. Taxonomy (NCBI): domain Bacteria; kingdom Bacillati; phylum Actinomycetota; class Actinomycetes; order Kitasatosporales; family Streptomycetaceae; genus Streptomyces; species Streptomyces sp. NPDC001407. Next base: position 555,570 of record NZ_JBIAWF010000001.1, on the reverse strand, counting down.
GCAGTGTGGGTTTCCGTGCTCGACGGATTCGCATCAGCAGAGTCGGCAACTGTGAGTACCGTGACAATCGCAACCAGTGCAATTGTCAACCCGGTAACCTTGCGAAGAAGCTTCATCTTCCCCTCTCACTCACGGGTGTTTGACCCGTGATGAAGGAGAGCTTCTCCCGACGTCTTCAGCCGTACAAGAGTTGAAAGTGCTCATGAAGTGACATTGCAGGAGGCTGAACATGAACGAATCGTGCGAATCGGGCAACGGTTGCCGTATCGACGGTGCGCTCTGCAAGCGAGGTGTCAGGTACTACCTGGACGCAGTCCGCACCGGCCACGCCGATCAGCCTTCCACGCCTGCCTGTCTCCTGCGGCTGCAGCTTCTCCAGCCGGTTCCCGGCCCTGAGCAGTTCCTGACCCCCATCCGCCCCTCCGCCGCTCTGGCCATGCTCGTACGCCCCATTGAACAGGAGATCCAGCAGCGCCAGGAGGTCGCGCAGGAACTGCAGCGGGCTCTGGACCCGATCGAGGCTCTTTACAACGCCCAGCAGCGCCCGGTCTCGGATCTGGCGATGCTCGAAGGCCTGCCGGCCATCAACGCCGCCATCGACCTTGCCACCAAAAGGTGCACCACCGAACTGCTCACCTCCCAGCCTGGCGGCGGCCGCTCCTCAGCCGTCCTCTCCGAAGCTCTGCAACGGAGCCGGGACCTGATCGCCCGTGGTGTCCGACTGCGGACTCTGTATCAGCACACCGTTCGCTACAACCCTGCAACCATGGACTACATCCATCAGATCACCGAGGCTGGTGATTCAGCTCAAGTGCGCACCCTGGACGAGCTTTTCGAACGCCTGATCATCTTCGACCGTGAGGTGGCGTTCATTCCTGCCCGCAGCGACCGTCAGAGTGCTCTCGAAGTCCGCAATCCGGCTCTCATCACTTTTCTCGTGGACGTCTACGAACGGGCCTGGCAACGTGCAGCCCCCCTCACTTCCGGCAGTCGAAGCAGGGAAGAGCCCAGTGTCATTCCCGGCATCCGGCGCACCATCTGTCAGCTCCTGGTCTCCGGGTATGTCGATGAAGCGATCGCCCGCCGTCTGGGTATGAGCGTCCGGACGTGTCGCTCACATATCGCGAAGATCGCCGAGCAGCTCGGGAGCACGAATCGGGCACAGCTGGGTTATCTGCTGGCTACTTCAGGCCTTCTCGGCGAACCCGCAATCACAGATCCAGAGTGACGTCGTAGGAGCCGAGCCACCGGTTCAACCAGATCGCCATTTCAAGGCCGCCTCGGTCGTAGGACCGACTGGTCGTGCTTTGCGGTCGGCTCAAGACTGCCTGCGCCTTCTTCAGGTCCAGCAAAGGCCGGACAGGGGCGTTGCTGTCTCGGACGATCTCGGCCATCTCGGCCCGTAGCCCACTCTCGTATGCCGGATCCTGAGTGGTCGGGTACGGAGTCTTGACTCGTTCCAGTATGGACGTCGGCAGCAGGTCAGCCGTGGCAGCACGGAGCAGACTCTTCTCCCGGCCATCGAATGCCTTCATCGCCCAGGGGGTGTTGAACACGTACTCGACCAGCCTGTGGTCGCAGAAGGGGACCCGAACCTCGAGCCCGACCGCCATGCTCATTCTGTCCTTGCGATCCAGCAACGTCTGCACGAAGCGGGTGAGGTTGAGGTAGCCCATCTCCCTCATCCGGCGCTCAGTCCCCTCCTCGCCCGGCAGGACAGGGACCTCACCGAGTGCCTCGTGATAGCGGGCCTGTCGGTGGCCGGGAATATCGAGCTTCTCCACCAGCCCTCGGTCGAGCAGCTGAACCCCGCCGAAGTAGCGGGCCGAACCCGAGGTGAGCCATGGGAAGGTGTCCGCCTGCACGGCTCCCGGATTATGGAACCACCGGTATCCACCGAAGAGTTCGTCTGCCGACTCCCCTGACAGTGCCACTGTCGTGTGCTGCTTTACAGCTGCGAACAGCAGGTAGAGGGATGGCCACATGTCGCCCCAGTAGGCCGGTGGTAGGTCCGTGGCCCGCAGGACGGCTGCGCGCACGGCGGGGCTGAGCAACTCGGCGCTGTCCAGGATGATCTCGGTGTGCTCGGCGCCGACGTGTCGAGCCAGCTCACGTGCATACGGGGCGTCGACTGCACCACGGACTGCGTCCGCCTGGAACCGGGTGGCGGCTTCGGAGAAGTCGACGGAGAACGACCGTAGCGGGCCCGAACCTCGCGTTTGGGCGCCCAGAGCCGTGATGGCGGATGAGTCCAGGCCGCCGGAGAGCAGGGTGGACAGGGGGACCTCCGCCACCATCTGGCGCTGAACAGTGTCTTCCAGCAGCTCTCGGACTGTCCGGATCGTAGTCCTGAGGTCGTCGGTGTGCTCACGAGCCTCGAGGGCCCAGTAGCAATGCTTGGTCAGGCCCTTCCGGCTCACGCGGACGAGGTGCCCGGGACGGACCTCGTACATGCCCGAATAGATCGCCGCCTCCGGCGTCTTCACCATGTCGAGGACTTCGCGCAGGCCGTCGGAGTCGACACGCGCAGATATCCTTGGGTGGGCCAGTATGGCTTTCGGTTCGGACCCGAAGAGCACACCGTCCGGGGTGGGGAAGTAGTACAGAGGCTTGACGCCCATACGATCGCGTACGAGAGTCAGCTCCTCGTTCCTACTGTCCCAGATCGCCAGTGCGAACATCCCGTTCAGGCGCTCGGCGAACGAGCGTCCCCACTGTATGTAGGCACGGAGTACCACTTCGGTGTCGCTGCGTGTGCGGAACACGTGCCCGTGGCTGGTGAGTTCGGTACGGAGCTCGGAGAAGTTGTAGACCTCCCCACAGAACGTGAGCGTTACGCACTCATGGCCCGGCCCCTCGTTCGTCATCGGCTGCCGACCGCCGTCAAGGTCGATGACGGCAAGCCTGCGGTGCCCCAGGGCTACGTGGCGGGCTGTCCACATTCCTTCCGCATCCGGGCCGCGGCAGGCCAGCGTGTCGGTCATCTTCCGGATCTCTTCGTATTGCTCCGACACATCGTGCCCGAAGTTCACCCACCCTGTGATTCCACACATTGCCCCTGCCTCCTCTCTTACGCGGTTTCCAGAAGAGCTTCGTTCACCAGCTTCACCAGGCCCTCCGGAGTCCCGGCCTTGTAGACGACGTCAGACGAAAACTCAACTCCGCGGTCGCTTTCTATGCGCGCCAGCGTGTTGAACAGGGAGAGTGAGTCGTATCCGAGGGCGTCGAAGGTTTCGTCCGCCATGTCTCCACCCAACTCGATTTCGGTCCAGGTGTCCGGATCGGCAAATTCTCGAAGAATGTAGAGCAGATCCTCAAGAGTAAATTCTTTCACTTTCGCCTTTCTTTTCGACAGGGAACCCCCAAGGGTGATCCGGTCAGCTGGCAGCCGTAGCCTTGTTGCCCACGAGCAGGCTCAGAAATTCTCGGTCGACCTCGCCCACGCTCTCACTCGCCGGCACATAGATCGAAGTGCCGTAGTCGATCGCCTCAACTGCCTGTGCGAGCCCTGACAGCTTTCCTCGGACGAGCTTCGACTCTTCGTCCTTATGTGACTTCGAGCAGACGGCGACGAAAGATCGGTTCTCCCCCAGGCTCTCGCAGAGGTACTCCTGCAGCAGCTGAATCTGGTTGCTCCGCCAGGGCTCGACGAAGTTCGTCTGACTCGTTCCCACTGACGAACCGTGGTAGATGAGCATGCCGAGCCGCGGGTCGAGGTTGTACCGGAAGAGCAGTAGGCGATTGGCGCAGACCACCATGCATCCACGCTCGAGCAGGTCCAGGCGAAGGTCGAGCATCATCGTGTCAAGGCTGCTGATTCCCGGGATCACCTCGACGTCGAGGTCAGCTTCCTTGTCCGAGAGACGGAACAGCTCCTGTGTCAGGGTGACTCCGAGGTTGGGATGCCCCTGGACGAGGTAGGTGACATCTCCGAACTCACGCGCAGCCGCGACGACGGCGTCAAGCATGCTCGAGTAGTTGTCACGGTCCTCTGCTCCGTCCTTGTAATAGCTGGCGATGTCCTGTGTGTTGCTCACCCCCAGCTCGCGCAGCCATTCCACGGCTCCGGGAAAACTGACGTAAATCACCTTTGATGCGTTGAGTAGCGCGTTGCGGCCGCCGATGCTGAGATCCCGCTGCGGGAATATTCCCGCCCCTACCAGGCGTACAACTGCCATGATCTTCCCCTTGATAGTGATTGGTTTTACAGCGAAACTTTTACGGCAAGGAATTACACCAGGGTGTCTGCGTGCTGTTGTTCGGCCGCCTTGCCCGATGCGGCCGCCGCTGTTCTTACTTGAGCGATCCGCGTGTTGTTCAGCACGGGCAGTACCGCGAAGGCGGTAACCGTCATGGCAGCACCACCGGCATAGAAGGCCGCGGGGATTCCGAAGAACTTGGCGACCAGGCCGCCCACGACTCCACCGACAGTGAAAGCACCCACTGCAACGGATCGGTAGACCGAGGTGACGCGGCCCATCAGCTCATTGGGCACGATCTGCTGTCGGAGGGTGACGACTTGGATGGACTGGATCAAGACGGCGAAGCCATCCAACGCCATGAAACAGACCGTGGCTGCCGTGCTGATGGCCAGGCCCATTCCGATGGTGGATCCGGCTGACACCAGGCTAGTGACCAGGATCAGTGTGCCGGTCGGCATCCGCTCCCCGACCTTGCCGGCGACAAGACCACCGAGTACCGCGCCGATGGCGCCAGCCGCGAGCAGCACGCCGTACCCACCCGACGACACACCCAGCACATCCGTGGCAAGCAGCACAAGGATTCCGTACGTGGCAGCGTTGGCGGCATTGCCAACTGCCGCGACAAGGCTCAGCGACCGCAGCGTCGGTGACAACCAGTACCAGCGCGCGCCGATGGCGATATCCGTAGCGATGCTCTTAGCCGTCAGCGGCTCAACAGAGGCCTTCTGCCAGTGCCGAGTTGCTGCCGGGATCAGTGCCAGCAGGCCGACAGCAGCCAGATAGCCGGCGGCTCCGAGTGCGAACGGAGCCACAGTTGCGGAGGCGAAGAGTAATCCACCCACTGGCGGTCCGACGAACTCATTGCAGATGACGAACGTAGTCTGCAGCCGTCCGTTGGCCCGGCCCAGGTCGTCAGGGGCGACCAAGGTCGGCAGCCACGCGGACGACGAACTGTCGTAGAGCGTCTCGGCCGTACCGATAGCGAAGAAGACTACGTACAGCAGCGGCATGGAGACGGCGTCCCAGAGGGCGGCCAGCGCGAGAGCCACGAATCCAGCTACGCGGATCCAGTTAGCTGCCTGTGCGACGCGTCTGCGATCCAGGCGGTCTGCGAGGGCGCCGGATATGAAAGCCAGCACGAGCCAGGGGGCGCGCTGTGCCACGGTGATTCCTGCGATCAGCGCGGGGTCGTGGGTCACAGCGGCCGCGAGCAGGGGTGCTGCGGCCAGGCTTATGCCGTCCGAAAGATTCGATGTGGCCGTCGCCGCCCACAATTTCCGGAAGACTCGTCTGCTGGGAGTGGGGTCCATGTCAGTTCTCCTTGGCAGCGGCTTGCCAGGCGAGGGAATCGGACAGCGAGGCTATGACGCGGGACTGGTGGAGCGGCATCGTCCAGCCGGTCCCGCCGCTCACCACACGGCTGAAGTCGTCCACCATCAGGCGGTAGGGGTCGATGCCGGAATACTCCGACGTCCTTTCCGAGCCCGCCGCGTTCCGGTGAATCAGGTGCACGGTGTCCCGCGCCATCGCGGAGAACGGCCAATCGGGCAGCGACAACAGCTCGCCGGCTCCACGCAGGGTGAATACCTCGCGCGGCCGTTCGGCGGTGAAGGACACGTGGAGCGCGGCCGTTGTACCGCTGTCCCATGCCAGTGATGCCGTGGTGCTCGTGTCAATCCCAGTCGAGTCGATGGTCATTGTGCTCGACCTGATCCGGGGCGATCGCCAGCCGTTCATTGCCAGCACCGCGCTCAGGACGTAGCCCCCCAGGTCGTACAGTGCGCCACCACCGCGCGATGGGTCCCACCGATAGTTGTCATGGTCTGCTCGATGCAAAGCGAAGGTCGCTTCGATGTGTGCTCCATCGCTGAAGGACTCAGCGATCCGCTCTGCCGAACGCATCCGAGGGTGCCACCGATACCACATGGCCTCCGAGACGGTACGTCCCGCACGGTCCGCCGCTTCCGTGATCCGATCCACCTGCACGGCGGACAGCGCGAGCGGCTTTTCGCACAACACGTGCTTGCCTGCCTCAAGTGCCTTTAGACACCAGGGAAGATGACTCTCGTTACTCAAACTGATGTAAACGACCTCGACTTCGTCGTCCGCCAGCACGTCCTCGTAGTCGGCGGTGTGCCACTGGGGGGAAAGAGCCTCGGCTCGCCGTAGATCCCGTGATGCCACGACCCGCAGTGCACTCAGTTGGGATTGGTGGACCGCCGGTGCCAGGGCGACCCGGGCCGCATGGCCGGCGCCGATGAATCCCCAGTTCACCATGAGCGTCCTGCCCCTGGGGCGAGGGAAAGCAAAGCTCCCGTCGAAAGGCGGGGATCCGGCACGTCCGGGTTGCGACGGCTGATCTCCTCGCGCAAGAGCACCATGCCTTCCAGCACGCCGCAGTGTGCGAGCACGCCGGCGTCGAGAGCTGCGAGACCGATGTGACGGGACAGTCGCAGCACGGTCTGCTTCGCCTGCTGGTCATCTCCCGCGACCAGGTTGACCGCCCCCGTCTCCTCCGACATCAGATCTCCGGAGGTGCAGGTGCTGAAGGCCTTGACCAGGCGCGCGTACGGGATACGCCGCGCGATTTCGACGGCTCCGTTGGTGTCAGGAGGCAGAACAAGCCCATCAAGCTCGTCGGTCAGCGGGTTCGTCGCATCCACGACGATCCGCCCCTCAGCGAACCCTGGGAATTTCTCCGCCAGGTTCACTGCGGTAAGAAACGGAAGCGCGAGCACCACTACGTCCGCCCCGTCAAGTGCTTCAGGCGTCGGCCGCACAGCCCGACGTTCCAGCAGGGGATGCAAGCGTCCGAGTGCCTCGGAGTCGGACCGGCGTGTCGCGACTCGAGTCCTGACCCCGTAGTCCATGAGCCGCAGGGCAAGAGCTGTTCCCAAACGCCCCGCGCCCAGCACGCATACCGAAGGGTGGCCGTCGTCACTCATGGTCTCCTCCGATGGCACGGACCGCGAAAGCATGAGCGCTCTCCAGGACGTCGAAGCAGATGTCGGACTCTTCGCAGTTTCTCGGCGCGAACAGCAGGACGGTGCCTTGGGGAAGCCGATCACCAGCGAGCGGGTGGTACTCGCCCCAGCCCGCTTTGATGACTGCGGCTGCCCCGGCTACTGGCAGACAGACGTGCCACGAGCCGTCGTACGAAGGATGGGCATGTGCGAACTCGATTGTCCGGCTGTGTTGCCCCTCTGCGGTGAGGTGAAGGCCCACGGCACCTGGGACGGAGATCCTGGTGGCAGACACTTTTACGCCAGCGAGCCCCTCGCACCTGCGTAGGAGTCGTTGCTGCACGTGGTACGGGGAGTTCTGGGTCAGCTGTTGGTGTGGCACGGTGGGGCTGGTGGAAGGCCGGGGCCCCAAGCGTTCGGGCAGTCGCATCACAGGTGCTCCGCATCGGACAGTGTCGGTCGAAGCACGCGCTCGGCGAGGCCGAGGTGGTCCACGACGGCGTTGACATTCGCCTGAGCGTGGCGGGTCGACCCGGCCCCTGGAATCGGCACTACATGGTCACCGAGATCGAGCAGCACGCCGAGTGCCACCTGGACCACCGAAATGCCCTTCCGTTCAGCCGCTCGCATCATCCTCGGGTCCTTCAGCAGGGCTCCTTCGGCGAAGGGCTGGTAAGCCATGACGGTGATCCCGCGGCTTTTGCAGTACGCCATCAGGCGCAGCACGTCCGGGGTGATGCGCTGGGCATGCAAGTGGTTCTGCACACTGGCGATCGGACCTTCGTGCTCGGCCCGTTGCAACTGCTCGAGAGTTACATTGCACAGGCCCACGTGACGGGCCAGGCCTCGGCGCCTTATGTCCTGCAAGGCACCGACTTGATCCTCCAGTGGAATGCGAGTGGAGGGGTGATGCAGTTGCAGCACGTCGACCGTATCGAGCCTCAGTCTGCGGACACTGGCTTCAGCGGCCCGGGCCAGGCTCTTCGGCCGCGCGTCGACTGCCCAACCACCAGAAGTATCGCGCACCACACCGGCCTTGGTGGCAATGAGCGGACGGGCGTTCCGCCGGCTGAGTACCTCGCCGATGATGCGTTCGGACCAGTAGGGGCCGTAGCAGTCGGCAGTATCGATGACTGCTATTCCGCTGTCACAGGCGAGCTGGACGACTCTGCGGCTCTCGGCCGTGTCCCTGGGCGGGCCGAAGGAGTCGGACCCCGCCAGGCGGTTGCCGCCTAGCCCCAGGCGCAAGGGGCCCCACTCCAGCGCCGGCTTCAGTGTGGACGGATTACCGACGACGGCATGGCTCTGTGGACTCATGATGCAAGGACCTGTAGCTGGTCGAGGCCTCTGCCCAGGAAGCGACCGGACCAGCGCAGCGGCTGCTCCGTGTGGAGGGACAGCATGGGGAGATGAGTGAGGACGGCGCGCAGCATCGCTTCGAGCTCAACTCGGGCCAGTGACGCGCCCACGCAGTAATGCGACCCCTGGGAAAAGCTGAGATGGGGATTGGAGGAGCGGTCAGGACGGTACGCGTCCGGATCGTCGAAAATCCGCGGGTCCCTATTGCACAACCCAAGAAGCACGGCTACCTGGACATCGGCCGGTATGACCGTATCTCCCACGACGGTAGGTTCGGTCGTTCTGCGCATCACAACATGCGCAGGGGTGTGCAGTCGCAGCAGTTCTTCGACCGCCGGACCAATGAGTGCCTCGTCTGCGACCAGGTGCTCGAACCGTTCGCGCCGCCACAACAGCGACAAGAGCATGTTCCCGAAGAAGTTGGCACTCGTCTCGAAGCCCGCGACCACCAGCAGGATGCATGTGGCGAGGAGTTCGTCATCGTCGATGCCTGCAGCAAGGGCCCGCTCGGCCATGATCGGCAACAACCCCGAACCATTGGAGATGTTCCGGTAGGCAGACAGCTGGTCCTGGAAGAAGGCGAGGATCTGTTCGGCGCTGCGATTGAACTGCTCGTCGCTGGTGTGCTTAGACAGGGAGACAGCCCACTGACCGAGGAAGGTCCCCTCGACCGGGGATACGCCCAGCAGACGGCATATGGCGTCCGCTGTGACCGGGTAGGCAACCGTCTTCATGATGTCGACCTGACGTCCCTCTACCGAAGTAAGCTCGCTCAGCTGATCCAGGTGATCCGAGGTCGTCTGGTGAACGATGGCCTTCAGCTCGTTCAATCGGGCGGGCGTAAAGCAGTCACTCACCATGCGTCGTAGTTTCAGGTGCTGCTGGGTGTCCTTGAACATGAAGAAACGGGATGAAACCTGGTCCCAGATCCCGAGTGCTGGCTTTCTGGTCACGCTGCTCACGGTGCGGTTCCGCAGCAGCTGCACCGCCTCCGGATGTCCGAGCACCAACCAGAGCCCTTCACCAGTGCGCTGGACGGCCTTGCTCCGGTCAATCTTGCTGTAGAAGCGTGCTGCGACTTCATCTTGGGGGTCGAGCTCTACGCAGTCGGTCGCCATCTGGAGGTCCTCTCCTCTCCTACGCGGTGGTGTGGCAGTTTGAACTCTGGAGGTGCGGGCTGAAAGTACCGACTGCTCGCCTCAGTGGATCTGTGCCTTGAGGCAAGTTGGGTAACAAACTGCCCCGGATCATCGGCAATTAGGCTTGATGCCATGGCGTACACAACCTGGTATCCAACCGAGGTGCTGTACGTGTCCCGAAGGTAGAGCATGTCCAACGTTTTCGGAGGTGGCTCGCAGAGGCCCAGTTCGGATGCCTCCGTCAAGAAGTAGAAGTGGTTCAGCCATGCTTCGGTGTCGCAGTACGAAGCCCAGAGCTTCTGCTTCTCGCTGGGCTCCGGGAGTGCGGCGAGATACATGTCGAAGCCAACTCGTCCGAGCGCTAGTGCTGCAGCTTCGGATTCGACGTAGTGTGGAAAGCTTTCGGTCAGCCCTGCCCCTGGGGCGGTTTCGTAGAGAAAGTGCCCCAGCTCATGGAGGAGGACCGCGAGGGACGACGTCGTCCCGTCGTCGGTAGCCAGAATGATGAATCCGGTGTCTGTCTTGGCGACTCGGGCAGCCGGGCCGCCTCCGGGTGGGCTGGTGACCACATCGAGTGCGTGCTGGTCCGGGAGGGACAGACCTCTCAACACAACTCGAGCTGCCTCGACCGCACTGCTCCGCGTGGAATCACTCCGCAACCACGTCTGTTCGATCAGTGGCACCGCACTGTCGGCGTACCGCTGAAGCTGTGGCGGTGCCAGCTCTGCCATGGCGGTCCGGCTCCGGCCGATCTGGCCGTCATAGATCTCCCGTACCGCATCGGTGAGAGGGTGGCGCTCCACGGCGCGACGACGTTCGGCAAGAAGCCGTGCCAGCTGATCGGGGTTTCGACGCAACGTCCGAGCTGCTTCGACGTAGTTGGTCATGAAGAGGTCCCAGCCACCCTGGATCCTGGTCAGCACGAGGGGGTCGGGCACCGAAGCCACCGATCTTTCTGTTTGGAACTCGGGGAGCGGTTGAGCCTGTACAAGCGGGAGCCATCGCTGAACCGCAACCTCTCGCCCTCGATAACGCACCGGGGATATGGCTCTCCTGGTACCGAGTAGAGATAGGGGGCCGTCCTTCGCAGCTCTAGCTCGAACCCGCTCCGAGTCCGTACCGTCACGATCTCTGCGGCTACCTCGGCTTCGAGTGAGTCGCCGGCGTAAGTCCCGACAGCCTCGGTATGGCTCTCCGTCGACGGGGTGCTCTCCGGAAGCACACCCGGCATGGGCGCTGTCGAGGGGCTTACCGAGGAGGCGGCGAGCGCCTGTTTGACCACTGTGCGCAACTCCGGAGGGGTGACAGCAGCTGATGCCATGGCGACGATGTGTACGTCCTCATGGGGGTAGCTCACGAATTCGGTCGTGAATCCGGCGCTGGCTCCCTGATGGTGGTAGTACGTCCGTCCATCTCGGTCCTCGTCGACGAGGACGGACATTGCCATCTTCGGATGGAGGTGGAGAGAGAGCAGTTCGTTACGGATCCGGCTGCTCACAGTGTTGTTGCTGCCTGCACCTCGCAGGTGAGGTGCGATGTCGATAAGCAATGACATGAGGTCCTGGGGGCGCGCCCACAGGCCGCCGGCACAGATCTCGGGGTAATGGAGCGAGCCGTGCGGAACAGGTATCGCCGAGTGGATGAAGCCTTTTGCTGTGAGGGTGGATTCCGGTCCCGTAGGCGATTCGGCAAGTATTGTCGCGCTAGGAGAAATATTCCGGATGGCATCGAGGAGGAGCCCAGGAAGGTCATGACTTTCTTCAAGCTCCGCCTGAAGAAGAGTAAAGGCTCCGCTGCTGTAGACTACGCGGCCCATCGGGATTCCGGTAAAAGCGAGAGCTGGCGACCTGCCCTGCCCGGCAATGACCTCTGCCAGAGTGGGGATATCCTCGTCGCGTGGGTATCCGGGAACGCTGCGCACGTTTAGGCCCGTAATGTGATGGAGGATCTGACGCGGCGTGATAGCGACCCGTTGGCTTAGATATCGAGGGATCAGATGCTCGGCGAATTGCAGGGGATCATCCAAGCCCAGCACGCCTTGCTCCCCGAGGGAGAGGCACGCTGCCGCAGTGATGAATTTTGACAGGGACCCGAGCTGGTAGTACTGCTCCATCGGCGTCGCGGCGGCGTTGTGGATCCCTCGCTCCACCAGAAATTCATTTCCCCTGTCCACGAGAAGCACCACGCAATTTCCGCCGGCGCCCGCCTCTACGATTGCTTGGTCTAGTGCGCCTTGAATCTTTATCTGCGGTGTCACTGGATCACTAATCCGAGCTGGAAGTTGAGAACGACGCGGTGGAACTCCTCAGGAGGGATTTGCATCAGATACAAAGAATCCGACAACAGCTGCCCTCGGCTGGTCTCCCGCACTGGGCGTCACCGGCGTGACTCTGTGATGGACGCGAGAAGTGAGCAGGACCAGCCGGTTGGGCCGTGCGGAGACGAAGGTGCCGTGCCCGATGCTATTCCTGTACTGCTCGGCACTCACGTCGAGCATGAAGTCGGGCCCCACATCGCCAATGACCTGCCGGGGCTGCCTTCCGGGGCTTTCAGGTCTGCCCTGGTCGCCCGCTTCGCCGTCGGCGAGAACGAGCAGTTCTCCGCCCCATGAGGAACCCCATCGCGGGTGTCCGTAGAAAACATAGGCGCCCAACAGGCTCTCTGCGTCGTTGTGCCAGTTCAGCCCGGCCCCGACTCCTGAAAGCACAATACGCCCGGTGACCGTCGCCCTCTTGCCGGTGATTCCTTGCGGATAGTGACTCTGCAGCGCTTCATCAGGCTGAGCGATTCGTTCGACGAGATTTCCCACCAGGCTCATACCCGGAGGGGTGGAGTCCACTATCCCTCGGGTAGCCAGCTCACTTTGAAGAACTGCCGCCGAGGGCAGTCCGTACGCTTTGACCCATCCCTTGGAGTGCATGGAACGGTATGACAGGAACTGCAACGAAGTCGCCAGCGATGCGAATTCAATGTCACTGAGAAAGTCGTCGATCACTGTGAGATGGGGAGTCTGAATGGTGATCTTCATGAGAGAGGAATGTCTTTCTGTGATGCGTGGCGGGCCAGCCTCGCTGTAGCGCCGGCCCGCCCCTCACTCCTGCTTAGACCAGGTCGAGGACATCCGCCGGGACGGCAGCCAGGCAGCGCGGCCAAGAGAGCATCTCGATGTCCTCGAAGACGGACTGCTCGTTGTTCTCGGCGATCTCAATGCTCTTGTCCTGAGACTCCATTGCGATTCCCTTCTTAGGAGGAGGTGACTCCCCTGCCGTATATTTCAGCAAGAGCAAGCTCAGAGACACCTGAAGGGATTCCTCCGGTTACCTCGGGGCTTGCTTGTTCGCTAAGGCAAGAATTGCCCAGAGGGTGCTGGCGCGACAATGAAGGCAATGGGCCATCATGTGGCGTTGCAGGAACCTGAAGGGGGCGGGTGGTGCGTACTGTAACTTTTCATGCCAGTTGGCCTGTTCTGTCACGCTGAGCTATTGGGGGGGCGTTACCCAGCCCGCGGGTCGAACTTCCTGCCGACCTCATGGTCGGCGTAACCCCTGTTGCCCTCGGGCACCGCTACGCGTCCCGCGTTCGAGGACCCTCACTCACGCATACGGGCGGTTTCTGCGCCGTCCGGCACCCAATGAGCCCCGTCGCGTCACCTCATGGGGTGTGATCTCGTCCTAGTGAGGCTGAGGACGAGGAGGGCCCCATGCGGGGAGTCGCGCGTGTCCGGTGGGGTGTCTGTGTGCTGTCGGTGGTGCTGCTGGCTTCGGGTTGTGGGGGAGGCGGCGCGGTCAAGGGGGTCGTGCGAGCCTCCTGGGGGGATCCGCAGAATCAGCTGGAGCCCGCCGACACCAATGAGGTCCAGGGCGGCAAGGTGCTGGACATGATCTTCCGGGGGCTCAAGCGGTACGACCCCAGGAGCGGCGCGGCCGAGAACATGCTCGCCGACCGGATCGAGACCTCCGACCAGCAGAATTTCACCATCACCGTCAAGGACGGCTGGACCTTCAGCAACGGCGAGAAGGTCACCTCGAAATCCTTCGTGGATGCCTGGAACTACGCCGCCCTCATCGACAACAAACAGAAGAACTCCTCCTTCTTCGCCTACATCGACGGCTACGACAAGGTCCACCCGGCCAGCGGGACGGCGGCGGCGAAGACTCTCCCCGGCCTGTCCGTGAAGGACGATCGGACCTTCACGGTCAAGCTGCGGACGAAGTTCTCCACCTGGCCCGACACCCTCGGCTACGCCGCCTACGCCCCGCTGCCCGCGGCCTTCTTCGAGAACCACGCGGCCTGGCTGAAGAAGCCCATCGGCAACGGCCCGTACGTCATCGACTCCTACAACAAGGGCTCGTCGATGAAGCTCCTCAAGTGGGACGCCTACCCCGGCCCCGACAAGGCGCAGAACAAAGGGGTGGAACTGCGCGTCTACACCGACAACAACACCGCGTACACCGACCTCCAGGCCGGGAACCTCGACCTGGTCGACGACATTCCGAGCGCCCAGCTGAAGAACGTCAAGAAGGACCTCGGTGACCGCTACATCAACCAGCCGGCCGGCATCATCCAGACCCTGGACTTCCCGATGTACGACCCGGCCTGGTCGAGGAGCGGAATGGAAAAGGTCCGCAGGGGCCTGTCCATGGCCATCAACCGCGCCCAGATCACCGATCAGATCTACCGGAAGACCCGCACCCCCGCGACCGACTGGACCTCCCCGGCCCTCGGCGACAAGGGCGGCTACAGGTCGGGCCTGTGCGGTGACGCCTGCACGTACGACGCCGTCATGGCGAAGAAGCTGATCCAGGACGGCGGCGGGCTGCCCGGCGGCCGGGTCACCCTCACCTCCAACGTCGACACCGGCTCGCACCGCGTGTGGATGGACGCCGTCTGCAACAGCATCAACAACGCCCTGGGCGACGACCGGGCGTGCACGGTCAACCCCGTCGGCACCTTCGCGGACTTCCGGAACCAGACCGCCGAGCAGCGGATGACCGGGCCCTTCCGCTCGGGCTGGCAGATGGACTACCCGCTCATCCAGAACTTCCTGCAACCGCTCTACTACACCGACGCCTCGTCGAATTACGGGAAATTCTCGGACCCGCGGTTCGACAAGCTCGTCGACGAGGCCAACGCGGAAAGCTCGGCGGACAAGGCGAACGCCACGTTCCAGGACGCCGAGAAGATCCTCGCCGAGCAGATGCCGGCCATTCCGCTGTGGTACCAGAACGGCAGCGCCGGCTATTCCGAGAAGCTCTCCGAGGTCACGCTCAATCCCTTCAGCGTGCCCGTCTACGAGCAGATCAAGGTCAGCTGACGAGCCTTCGTACGGACCGGGAGACCCGGCCCGCCAGAGCCTCCCGCCACGACCCCCGGAGCCCTCATGGGACGGTATGTGATCCGGCGGCTGCTCCAGATGATCCCGGTGTTCATCGGCAGCACGTTCCTGATCTTCTTCATGGTCTACACCCTCGGCGACCCCGTCGCCGCGCTCTTCGGCGACAAGGCGCCCGACCCCGCGACCGCCGCGCGGATCCGCCAGGAGCTCTATCTCGACGAGCCGCTGTGGAAGCAGTACCTGCACTACATGGGCCAGATCCTCACCGGTGACTTCGGCACGGCCTTCAACGGCCAGAAGGTCACCGAGCTGATGTCCAACGCCTTTCCGGTGACCCTGCGGCTCACGCTCACCGCCATCGTCTTCGAGATCGTCGTGGGCATCGTGCTCGGCGTCCTCGGCGGGCTGCGCCGCGGCCGCCCGGCGGACACCTCGGTATTGCTGCTCACCCTCGTCGTGGTCTCCATCCCGACCTTCGTCAGCGGCTATGTGCTGCAATTCCTCTTCGGCGTGAAATGGGGGATCGCCTCGCCCTCCGTCTCGCCCGACGCCCCGCTCGACGAGCTGATCCTGCCGGGGGTCGTGCTGGGCCTGACCTCGCTGGCGTACGTCACCCGGCTGACGCGTACGTCCATCGCCGAGAACTCCCGCGCGGACTACATCCGCACGGCCGTCGCCAAGGGCCTGCCGCGGCGCCGGATCATCACCCGGCACCTGCTGCGCAACTCCCTGATCCCCGTCGTCACCTTCATCGGCACCGACATCGGCGCGCTGATGGGCGGCGCCATCGTCACCGAGCGGATCTTCAACATCCACGGCGTCGGCTACCAGCTGTTCCAGGGCATCCTGCGGCAGAACTCGCCGACCGTGGTCGGCTTCGTGACGATCCTCGTCATCGTCTTCCTGCTGGCCAATCTGCTGGTCGACCTCCTCTACGCCGTGCTCGACCCGAGGATCCGCTATGCCTGAGTCCCCCGACCCGCAGGACGCCATCACCCCCGCCGGGGGCGGCG
Source organism: Streptomyces sp. NPDC001407 (assembly GCF_042895325.1). NCBI lineage: Bacteria > Bacillati > Actinomycetota > Actinomycetes > Kitasatosporales > Streptomycetaceae > Streptomyces > Streptomyces sp. NPDC001407. The sequence continues at coordinate 539,559 of NZ_JBIAWF010000001.1, read as the reverse complement.
CGATGAGCCTGGCCACCAGCGAGGCGGAGACCCTGGAGCAGGGGCCGCCGCCGACCGGAGGCGTGCCCACGGGCAGGCCCCGCAGCCTGTGGTCCGACGCCTGGCAGGACCTGCGCCGCAACCCCGTCTTCGTGGTCTCGGCGCTGATCATCGTCTTTCTGGTGCTGATCGCCGTCTGGCCGGAGATGATCGCGAGCGGTAACCCGCTCCAGTGCGACCTCGCCAGGGCCCAGGACGGTCCCGCGCCGGGCCACCCCTTCGGCTACGACGCCCAGGGCTGCGACGTCTACACCCGTACGGTCCACGGGGCGCGCGCCTCCATCACCGTCGGCATCTGCGCCACGGCCGGGGCCACCCTGCTCGGCAGCGTGCTCGGTGGGCTCGCGGGATACTACGGCGGCTGGTGGGACGCGCTGCTCTCCCGGCTCGCCGACGTCTTCTTCGGCATCCCGATCATCCTGGGCGGACTGGTCTTCCTCTCGGTCGTCACCAGCGGATCGGTGTGGCCCGTCGTCGGGTTCATCGTGCTGCTGGGCTGGCCGCAGATCTCCCGCATCGCCCGCGGCGCCGTGGTCACCGCGAAACAGAACGACTACGTCCAGGCCGCGCGGGCGCTCGGCGCCGACGACCGGCGGCTGCTGCTGCGGCACATCGCGCCCAACGCCGTGGCGCCGGTCATCGTCGTGGCGACCATCGCGCTCGGCACCTACATCGCCCTGGAGGCGACGCTGTCCTTCATCGGCGTCGGCCTCAAACCGCCCACCGTCTCCTGGGGCATCGACATCTCCAACGCCTCCGTCCAGATCCGCAACGCCCCGCACATGCTGCTGTGGCCCGCGGGAGCGCTGAGCATCACGGTGCTGGCGTTCATCATGCTCGGCGACGCGGTGCGCGACGCCCTCGACCCCAAACTGCGCTGAGGAGCGGGCGGATGGAGCACCAGGAAGCACAGCCGGTCCTGCTGGACGTACGCGACCTCAAGGTCGAGTTCCGCACCCGCGAGGGCGTGGCCAAGGCGGTCAACGGCGTCGACTACAGCGTCAGGGAGGGCGAGACGCTCGCCGTGCTGGGGGAGTCCGGCTCGGGCAAGTCGGTGACCGCCCAGGCGATCATGGGCATCCTCGACTCGCCACCGGGCCATGTCACCGGCGGCCAGGTCTTCTTCCACGGCCAGGACCTGCTGACCATGCCCGCCGAGACGCGCCGCCGCGTGCGCGGCGCCAAGCTCGCCATGATCTTCCAGGACGCCCTCTCCTCGCTCAACCCCGTGCTCAGCGTGGGCGCCCAGCTCAGCGAGATGTTCGAGGTGCACGAGGGGATGACCCGCAAGGACTCCCGGGCAGCGGCGGTCCAGCTGATGGACCGCGTCCGCATCCCCGGGGCCAAGGACCGGGTGGGCGACTACCCGCACCAGTTCTCCGGCGGCATGCGCCAGCGCATCATGATCGCGATGGCGATCGCCCTGGAGCCCGACCTGATCATCGCGGACGAGCCCACCACGGCGCTGGACGTGACCGTCCAGGCACAGGTGATGGACCTGCTGGCCGAGCTCCAGCGCGAGTACAACATGGGCCTCGTGCTCATCACCCACGACCTGGGTGTGGTGGCGGACGTCGCCGACAAGATCGCCGTGATGTACGCGGGCCGCATCGTCGAGACCGCACCCGTACGCGACCTCTACGCGGCACCCGCCCACCCCTACACCCGCGGCCTGCTCGACTCCATCCCGCGCCTGGACCGCAAGGGCGAGCAGCTCTACGCGATCAAGGGGCTGCCGCCCAACCTGACCGCCATCCCGCCCGGCTGCCCCTTCAACCCCCGCTGCCCCCGCGCCCAGAACATCTGCCGCACCGACCGGCCACCGCTCTTCACCGTCGCCCCCGGCCGGACCAGCGCCTGCCACTTCTGGAAGGAAACCCTCGATGAGAGCTGACGGCGAGGTGATCCTGGAGGTACGCGACCTCGTCAAGCACTACCCGCTCACCCAGGGCATCGTCCTCAAGCGGCAGGTCGGCGCCGTCCAGGCGGTCTCCGGCGTCTCCTTCGACCTGCGGCGCGGCGAGACGCTCGGCATCGTCGGCGAGTCCGGCTGCGGCAAGTCCACGGTCGCCAAGCTGCTGGTCAACCTGGAACGGCCGACGAGCGGGCGGATCAGCTACAAGGGCCAGGACATCACCAAGCTGTCCGGGCGCGCCCTGAAGGCCGTGCGCCGCAACATCCAGATGGTCTTCCAGGACCCCTACACCTCGCTCAACCCCCGCATGACCGTGGGCGACATCATCGGCGAACCCTTCGAGATCCACCCCGAGGTGGCGCCCAAGGGCAGCCGGCGGCAGAAGGTCCGCGACCTGCTGGACGTCGTCGGCCTCAACCCCGAACACATCAACCGCTACCCGCACCAGTTCTCCGGCGGCCAGCGCCAGCGCATCGGCATCGCCCGGGGCCTCGCGCTGCGCCCGGAGGTGATCGTCTGCGACGAGCCGGTCTCGGCGCTGGACGTCTCGGTGCAGGCCCAGGTCGTCAACCTCCTGGAGCGGCTCCAGGCCGAGTTCGACCTGTCGTACGTCTTCATCGCCCACGACCTGTCCGTGGTCCGGCACATCAGCGACCGGGTCGCGGTGATGTACCTCGGGCGGCTCGCGGAGGTGGGCACGGACGCGCAGATCTACGAGCATCCGACGCACCCCTACACGCAGGCGCTGCTCTCCGCCGTCCCCGTGCCGGACCCACGGGCCCGGGGCCGCCGCGAACGCATCCTCCTGGCCGGCGACGTGCCGTCACCCGCGCATCCGCCTTCCGGATGCCGCTTCCGGACGCGGTGCTGGAAGGCGCAGGCGAAGTGCGCGGAGGTGGTGCCGCCGCTGTCCGTGCCGGATTGGTTCCGGGAGGGGAGTGGGGGAGCGACGCATGATTCTGCGTGCCATTTCGCGGAGGAGCGGGAGGTTTTGCCGGGCTCTGGCTGAGGTGCGCTTCCGGGTGCGGGTTTCTTTTTCCCCAGCCCCGCCCCTTCCCGAAACTGGGGCGCGTGCCCCAGACCCCCGACTGCGGGTCCGTTGCCTCCCCCAGCTACCTCCCCCGGACGGAGTCTGGGGGAGGTAGCTGGGGGAGTTTGAGGACACCGCGCGTCAGCGCAGTCCGGGGTCTGGGGCGAAGCCCCCCCCGCGCGGCGGAGCCGCAAATCGGATGCAGCCGGGAAGGGGCGGGGCTGGGGAAGGAAAAAGTCACCCCGACAGGGCCGGATCCAGGATCACCTCACGGTCGCGCTCCACCGTCGGCGGCTCCGGAAAGTGACACGCCGTCAAGTGAGAGGAACCACTCCCCTCCAGCCGCACAAGCAAAGGCTCCTCGGAAGCACACCGAGGCCGCGCCTTCCAGCACCGCGTCCGGAAGCGGCACCCCGAAGGCGGGCTGATGGGGGACGGGACGTCGCCCGCGAGGCGGATCCGTTCGCGGGGCGGCGCGCCGGTGGTGAAGCCCTCCGGGACGGCGGAGAGCAGGGCGTGGGTGTAAGGGTGGCGCGGGCGGCGGTAGATGTCGTCGCGGTCGCCCACCTCGACGATGCGCCCGAGGTACATCACGGCGACGCGCTGCGAGAAGTGCCGCACGACGGCGAGGTCGTGGGCGATGAAGAGGAAGGCGATGCCCAGCTCCCGCTGGAGGGAGCGGAGCAGGTTGACCACCTGCGCCTGGATGGACACGTCGAGGGCGGACACCGGCTCGTCCGCCACCACCAGCCGCGGCTCCAGGGCCAGCGCGCGGGCCACCCCGATGCGCTGCCGCTGGCCGCCGGAGAACTCGTGCGGGAAGCGGTTGTAGTGCTCGGGACTGAGCCCCACGGTCTCCAGGAGTTCCCGTACGCGCGCCTCGCGGCCCCCGGGCGGCCGGATGCCGTTGATCTCCATCGGCCCGGAGATGATCCGGCCGACGGTCTGCCGGGGGTTCAGGGAGGCGTACGGGTCCTGGAAGATCATCTGGATCTGGGCGCGGACCGGCGCGAGCTCCTGGCGCCGCGCGTGGGTGATGTCGCGGCCCTCATAGGTGATCCGGCCGGCCGTGGGCTCCAGCAGGCGGGTGAGCAGCCGCCCGGTGGTGGACTTGCCGCAGCCCGACTCACCGACCAGGCCGAAGCTCTCGCCGGCCCGTACGGTCAGGTCGATGCCGTCCACCGCCTGCACCGCCCCGACCTTCCGCCGGAAGGGGAAGCCGCCCATGATCGGGAAGTGCTTCGTCAGCCCCTCGGCGACGAGCAGCGGCTCGCCCGGGGACACCTGGTCGCTCATCAGGACTCCGTTACGTTGTCAGGCGGGCCGGCCGAAGGCCGTCCGCTGCCGGGCGGGCGGGAGGTGGCAGGCCGCGCCGCGGCCGGGCGGCAGTTCGGGGCGTTCGGTGCGGCACAGGTCGCCGCCGACCTCGGTGACGTAGCCGCAGCGCGGGTGGAAGGGGCAGCCCGGCGGCGGCGTGAGCAGGCTCGGCGGGGAGCCGGGGATGGGCACGAGCGGCTCCTCGACGTCGGAGTCCAGCAGCGGCATGGAGCCCAGCAGCCCCCAGGTGTACGGGTGGCGGGGCTCGCTCAGCACCTCGCGGACCGTGCCGCGCTCCACGGCCCGGCCCGCGTACATCACCAGCAGCTCGTCCACGGTGTGCGCGACCACCCCGAGGTCGTGGGTGATGAGGATGATCGCCGAACCGGTCTGCTGCTGGAGCTCCTTGAGCAGGTCGAGGATCTGGGCCTGCACGGTGACGTCGAGGGCCGTCGTCGGCTCGTCGGCGATCAGCAGCTCGGGGTCGCAGACGAGGGCCATCGCGATCATCGCCCGCTGCCGCATCCCGCCGGAGAACTGGTGCGGGTAATCGTCCACGCGCAGCGTGGCGTTGGGGATGCCGACCTTGTCGAGCATCTCCACGGCGCGCAGCCGGGCCTCGCGCCGGGAGGCGCCGGTGTGCTTGCGGTAGGGCTCGGCGATCTGGCGGCCGACGGTGTAGTACGGCGAGAGGGCGGTGAGCGAGTCCTGGAAGATCATGGCCATCTTGTCGCCGCGGAGCCTCTCCAGCGTGGACTCGGGCGCGCCGGTCAACTCCTGTCCGTCGAGCAGGATCTCGCCCTTGATCTCGGTGTGCCGCGGGTCGTGCAGCCCGAGGACCGCGAGATTGGTGACGGACTTCCCGGAGCCGGACTCGCCGACGATGCCGAGCGTACGGCCGCGTTCCAGCTCGAAGGAGAGCCCGTCGACGGCCTTGACGACGCCGTCCTCGGTGTCGAAGCGGACGAACAGGTCCCGTACGGCCAGGAACGCGCCCTCGGATGTGGTCACGGTGTGGTTGCTCCTAGGCGAGGCGCACGCGCGGGTCGATGAGGGCGTAGGCGGCGTCCACCACGATGTTGGCGACGACGATCGCCGTGCAGCCGACGAGCATCACCGCCATCAGGGTGGGCAGGTCGGTCTCGCTGACCGAGGAGACGGCCAGCCGCCCCAACCCGTGCAGGCTGAAGGTGAACTCGGTGATGATCGCGCCGCCGAAGAGCGACCCGAGGTCGATGCCGAAGATGGTGACGATGGGGGCCAGCGCGCCCCGCCAGGCGTAGCGGAAGAAGACGGTGCGACGGCTGAGGCCCTTGGCGCGGGCGGTGCGCACATGGTCCTCGCCCAGCTGCTCGATCATCTGGGAGCGGGTCATGCGGCTGTAGTTGGCGATGAAGATGATGGAGAGCACGAGCCAGGGGATGAGCATCCCCATGAACCACTTCCCGGGGTTCCGGGTGATGGGGTAGTAGGCGGGGTTGTCCATCCAGTGCAGCCCGCTGACGAGGACGGCGAGCGCGATCACGCCGACGAAGTAGATCTGGAGGGCGTTGCCGACCAGCGACAGGGAGCTGAAGAACTTGTCGATCCAGGTGCCGCGGAAGGCGGCGGCGAGCATCCCGATGCCGACGCCCACGAAGAGGAAGACGGCCGCCCCGCCGAGGGTGATGGACAAGGTGGTCGGGAAGCGGTCGACGATGGTGCCCCAGACCGGCTGCTGGTTGGAGAAGGAGTAGCCGAAGCAGGGGGCCGGGCAGTGGCCGACGGAGAAGTCGCGGCCGACGAAGATGCCGGTCATGTAGTGCCAGTACTGCACGGGCACCGGCTGGTCGAGTCCCAGGTTCTTGTTGATGACGGCGATGGCGTCCGGTGTGCAGTTCTTGCCGCAGGACATCAGGGCCGGCTCGGAGGGCAGCGCGAAGAAGAGCAGGAAGGTGATCGCGCTGATCAGCAGGATGATCACGATCGCGCCGAGCGAGCGGCGGGCGAGGAATCGAAGCATGGTTCGCGGTCTTCCGGTCGGCGGGCTGTCCGGACGGCGGGGCGCGGGCCGGGCGGCGGTACGGGTCCGGCGCGGGGGTGCGGCCGGGCCGGTGCTGGTCCGGCCGCACGGGGACCGGCGCTATTTGACGTAGACGCCGGTCGGGTCGGCGGTGCCGTAGACCGGGTGGTAGCGGACCCCGCCGAGGTTCGAACCCCACAGCGCGAACTGCCGGTTGTAGAAGGTCGGCACGCCCGGGACGTCGTCCGTGAAGATCTTGTCGGCCAGCTTCTGCCACTGGGGCGCGGCCTTCTTCACATCGGGGATGGCGTTGATCCGGTCGATCTCCTTGTTGACGGCCGGATCGTTGATGTGGCCGTAGTTCTGGGCGCCGTCGGCGATCCCCCGGCCGTCGAAGAGCGGCGGCACCACGGTCGAGGAGACGGGCCAGTCCGCGCCCCACGAGGTGCGGTAGATGTCGAATTTGTTCTTCACCTCGGCGATCGCGGTCGCCCAGGTGTTGGAGTCGATCTCCTTCTTCTGCACCTTGAAGCCGGCGCGCTCCAGCGCCTGGGTGACGACCACGGAGACCTTCTGCTGGAGGTCCGTGTTGGGGTAGGCGTAGACGATCTCCTGCCCCTCCTTGCCGGCCTCCTTCAGCAGCTCCCTGGCCTTGTCCGGGTCACCGGCGGGCTTGGCCTTCTTCCCGTACGGGTCGGTCGGCTGGTAGCCGTCCATGGCGGGGGAGAGGTAGTTGGTGGCCAGCACCCCGGCGGTCGTGCCGCCCATCTGCTGGAGGATCTGCCCGTTGGGGATGGCGTACGCGAGCGCCTTGCGGACCCTGACATCCCTCAGCCGGTCCATGTTGAAGCTGATGTAGTCGACGTACGGCTGGATCTCCACGAAGCGGCGGTCCTTGGTGTCCGCCTGGTTCAGCACCTTCTCCGTCATCTCCGGGGCGACGGCGTTGGTGAAGGACATGGTGTTCTTGTCGCCGCCCTGGTCCGCGAGGAAGCGGCGGGTGGAGTCGGCGTACTGATGGCCGAAGCTGATCTCGAACCGGTCGGCGTACTGGTGGCGCACCGGGTCCGTCTTCGGGTCCCACTGGTCGTTGCGCACGAGCGTCAGCGACTTGCCCACCTTGTAGTCCCCGACCTTGTACGGGCCCGAGGAGAAGGGCGCGTTGTCGTACTTCCGCTGGGTGTCCTTCGCCGCCTTGACCGCGCCGATGTTGGGCATCGCGGTCGCGAAGGGCGTGTCGGCGTGCGGCGCCAGGAAGTGGAAGACGATCGTCTTGTCGTCCGGGGTGTCCAGCACGGACGAGGGCAGGTGCTTGCCCTTGTACGGGCCGTCGGGCAGCGCCTTGCGGAAGGCGGTGCCGTCGCCGGAGAGCCACTGCGGGATGTACTGCGGGCCGTCCGTCTCGAAGGCGGCGTAGAGCCGCTCGATGCCCCACCGGACGTCCTGGGAGGTGATGGCCGAGCCGTCCTCGAACTTCAGCCCGTCCTTGAGGGTGAACTTCCAGGTCTTCCCGCCGTCGGAGGGCGTGCCCGGGTCGGTCGCCAGATCGCCGACGACCTTGACCTGGCCCTTGTCGTCCACCTTGTACGAGGTCAGCGAGCGGTTGTAGAGCATCTGGTCGGTGAGCATGTCGCTGTAGTAGATCTGCGCCGGGTCCAGGTGGACGAAGGCGTCGCGCTGGAGGACTCCGACGGTGCCGCCCTTCTTGGCGCCGGGGACACCGGGGGCGGGGCCGGCCGAGTCCTCCTTGGTGCCGATCGAGTAGTTCGAGGACTTGTTCTTGTCCGCGCCGGGCCCCTGGTCCTTCCCCCCGTCCCCGCCGCCGCCTCCGCTGCTGCACGCGGAGAGCGCCAGGGCCCCGGCCGCCAGGGCCGCGGCGGCACACAGCCGGGATCTTGACCTGCGATGTCTCGTCAGCGGGTTCATGGGTCGATGCACCTGCCTGTCCGTCGATAACTGGTAGGGCACTCGCGTCAGCGACCGGTCCTGGGGTCGAAGGCGTCCCGGACCGAGTCCCCGAGCAGGTTGAAGGCGACCACGAAAATGATCATCGCGAGGCCGGGGAAGAAGATGTAGGTGATGTCGCTCTCGTAATAGTGGGCGCCGTTCGCGAACATCCGGCCCCAGTCGGGGGTCGGTTCCACGATGCCGACGCCGATGAAGGACAGGCCCGCCTCGATGGTCACGATCGAGGGCAGCATCAGCGTGGACTGCACCAGGATCGGGGTCCAGAGGTTGGGCAGCAGCTCCTTGCTGATGATCCGCCAGGGGGAGGCGCCGGTGACCTTGGCCGCCTCGACGAACTCCCGCTCCCGCAGGCTCAGCACCTGCCCGCGCAGCAGTCGCGCCAGCCCCATCCAGCCCAGCACCCACAGGACCAGGATCAGGGTCACCACCCGCAGATAGGTGGGCGTCTCCTTCTCCGGGCTGACGAAGAGGGAGTAGACGACCGGCGTGAAGGCGATGAAGGACAGCTGGGAGGGGAAGGCCAGCAGCAGGTCGATGAACCGCCCCAGCAGATAGTCCGTCCGTCCGCCCAGATATCCGGCCGTCACCCCCACCAGGACGCCCGTGATCACGCACAGGACGGTGGCGGCGGTCGCGATGAGCAGGGACGTACGGATCCCGTAGACCAGCTGGGACAGCACGTCCCGGCCCAGCGTCGGCTCGATGCCGAACCAGAAGCGGCCGGATATACCGCCGTTGGGCTTCACGGGATAGCCGAACTCGTTGAGCAGCCCCCGCTCGTCGAGCCCATAGGTCGTCGTCGCGTCCTTCCCGTAGAGCTTGGAGATCAGCGGGGCGGCCAGGGCGACGAGGAAGAAGAACAGCACGACGTACGCGGAGACGACCCCGGCGCGGTCGCGCTTGAAGCGGCGCCACATCAGCCGGCCGGGTGAGCGGCCCGCGAGCTCCGGTTGCGCCAGGGTGCTCCGGGAAGGACTCGTCATCGCCTAAATCCCCCGCACTGTAGACCAGTTGGCCCATCGCGGACCTGGAGCGCACGGTGGGTTGAGCGGACTTTGGCAATGGATTCACAGCGCAGTCAAGGGGTCTGCGTGCGGAGGCGGCGCTTCTTGGGTGAAGGTTGAGCGGATCGAGCGCGGGCCGTGCTTGACAGCCCTTCGGGCTGTGCTGGTCGCGGATCTGCGGGCCGTCTTGTTCCCGCAACACGCCTCGCGCGTTGTCCTCAAACGCCGGACGGGCTTGATGCGGCTGGTGTGGATGGCATGGCATGGCATGCCGGCGGGGCGGCCCGCCCGCCGCTCACCACGCGAGCCCGTCCGGCGAGAGTGGCCCCGGCTACATGCCCAGCGACCGCTTGAGGAAGTCGACTTGGAGGAGCAGGAGGTTCTCCGCGACCTGTTCCTGCGGCGTCATGTGCGTCACCCCGGAGAGCGGCAGTACCTCGTGCGGGCGACCCGCGGCGAGGAGGGCTGAGGACAGCCGGAGGGTGTGGGCCGCGACCACGTTGTCGTCGGCCAGGCCGTGGATGATCATCAGTGGCCGTGCCTGCCCGGCCGCCTCGCCCAGGCCCTCGTCGGTGACGAGCGAATTGCGGGTGTAGACCCCGGGCTGTTCCGCCGGGTCGCCCAGATAGCGCTCGGTGTAGTGGGTGTCGTAGAGCCGCCAGTCCGTGACCGGGGCGCCCGCGATGCCCGCGTGGAAGACGTCGGGGCGGCGCAGCACGGCCAGCGCCGCGAGGTAGCCGCCGTACGACCAGCCGCGGATGGCGACCCGGCCCAGGTCCAGGGGGTACTCCTCGGCGAGCGCCCGGACCGCCTCGACCTGGTCGTCCAGGGTCACGCCCGCGAAGTCGTCCCGGACCGCCTTCTCCCACGCGGGGGAGCGGTGCGGGGTGCCGCGGCCGTCGGCGACCACCACCGCGAAGCCCTGGTCGGCGAACCACTGCGAGGTCAGGTGGGAGTTGTGCGCGGCCACCACGCGCGGCCCGTGCGGTCCGCCGTAGGGGTCCATGAGCACCGGCAGCGGCCCGTCACCCTCCGCGTAGCCGGTCGGCAGCAGGACGGCGCACGGGATGCGCCGCGCGCCCGCCTCCGTGAGCCGTGCGCGGGAGGTCAGCACCGGCGCTTCCGCGTGGGAGGTGACCGTGGCGGTCCGTACGCCGTCGCGCAGGACCTGAACCGTCGCCCCGCTGTGCTCCAGCGACGTCGACACCAGGACGGTCACCGCACCCGACCGCGTCGCCGAGTGCCACCCCCGGCCCTGGGAGACGCGCTCCACGCCGTGCTCGCCGACGCGGTAGACATGCGTCTCGCCGGTCTCCGGCTCCTTGGCCTCCGGCCCTGCGGAGGCGGAGACGAGCAGGTCGCCGGGGCCGACGTCGAGTACGGCGCGGACGTGCAACGCCGGTCCGGTCAGGGCCCGGTCGCCCACCGTCAGGGTCCGTACGCCGCTCTCGTCGGAGATCCGTACGAGTTGGCCGTCCGGGGTCCACGCGGGCACGCCAGGGAAAAGATCCAGCCAGTTTGCGTCCTCCTCCGTGTGCAGGACGCGGGTCGCGCCGGTCGCCGTGTCCACCGCCAGGAACACCTGGCTCCGCTGGTCGCGCGCCTGTGCGAGCAGCAGTGGCGGATGGCCCTGTGACCAGTGCGCCTGTGCCAGATAGGGGTAGCGCTCACGGTCCCACGCAACGTCCGTGCGCGAGCCGTCGAGGCCCAGCAGCGACAGCGTCACCTCGGCGTTGGGGGTGCCGGCGGCCGGATAGGCGACCTCGGCGGGCTCGCGGTCCGGATTGGCCGGGTCCGCGATCCACCAGCGGCGTACGGGCGCGTCGTCCACACGTGCGACCAGCAGGGACTCCCCGTCGGGCGCCCACCAGAAGCCACGCGTCCGGTGCATCTCCTCGGCCGCGATGAACTCCGCCAGCCCCCAGGTCACCGTGGCGCTCTCCGGCTCGGCCAGGGCGCGGTCGCCGCTGCCGTCCGCCTCGACCACCCGCAGCGCGCCACCCGCCGCATAGGCGATCCGGCGGCCGTCCGGAGACGGGCGCGGATCGGCCACCGGACCGGGAACGACCAGCTCACGGGCGGTGCCGCCACGCAACTCCGCGATGAACAACCGCCCGGAGAGGGCGAACGCCGCCAACTCCACGGCGCTGTCCACGGCATAGCCGACCACTCCCGCAGCGCCCTCGCGGCTGCGCTCGCGCCGGGCCCGCTCCTCCGCCGAGAGCTCCTCGTCCGCGCCGCCCAGCAACACGGCGGGATCGGCGGCCGGATACTCCCGTCCGGTTCCGGGGTCGACCACCCATAGAACGTTTGCCCGATCGAACCCGGTGCGGGAGCGCAGGAAGACGACACGTGAACCATCCGGCGACACGGTGAATGCGCGCGGCGCGCCGAGGGAGAAGCGCTGGGTTCTGGCGTACTGACGTGGGAATGTGAGCTGTCCGGTCATGCCGGCGAGCCTACGGCGAGGGCGGCGCGATCTCGCCGTGCGCCCCGGATTTGCTCCTGTGCACCGAGTGAGGTCGGGGCACCGGAAAGTTATGATCACTGACGCATAGTTGGTATGTCGCGGGTGGCATCCGTATGTCATCCGCCCCTTGTCCGTCCGACCGCGCGTACATGGAGGTGAACCGCTGTGGCACTCTCGATTTCGGCGGTGGTGCTGCTGGCGATCATCGTCTTCCTGCTGGTCCGGAAGTCCGGGCTGAAGGCGGGCCACGCCGCGGTCTGCGTGCTGCTGGGGTTCTACCTCGCGAGCTCGTCGATCGCCCCGACGCTCAACCAGCTGAGCAAGAGCGCAACCGACGTCATCAGCAACATCAAGTTCTGATCGGCTCACGGGCGCCGGCGACAGTGCGGGCGGGCGCCCCGCGGGGCCGGTCGGACTCGTAGGCTGTTCCCATGACCGACAGCTTCCCCCCGACGGGCCGCCGGCTGCTCCTGGTGCACGCGCACCCGGACGACGAATCGATCAACAACGGCGCGACCATGGCCAAGTACGCCGCCGAAGGGGCCCATGTCACCCTCGTGACCTGCACCCTCGGTGAAGAGGGCGAGGTCATCCCGGACGGACTGGCGCACCTCGCCGCCGACCGGGACGACGCCCTCGGGCCGTACCGCGCCGGCGAGCTCGCCGACGCCATGCGGGAGCTGGGTGTCACCGACCACCGCTTCCTCGGCGGCCCCGGGCACTACCGCGACTCCGGCATGACGGGCGCCCCGCAGAACGAGCGCCCCCAGTCCTTCTGGCAGGCCGACGTGGACGAGGCGGCCACCTTCCTCGTGGAGGTGATCCGCGAGACGCGGCCCCAGGTGCTGGTCACCTACGACCCCGAGGGCGGCTACGGCCACCCCGACCACATCCAGGCGCACCGTGTCGCGATGCGGGCCGTGGAGCTCGCGGGGGAGAGCGCGTTCCGCCGCGACCTCGGCGACCCGCACGAGGTCGCGAAGGTCTACTGGAACTGCGTGCCGCGCTCCGTCCTGGCGGAAGGCTTCGCACGGCTGCGCGAGATGGGCGTCGGCAAGCCCTTCCCGGGCATCGCCGCCGAGACGGACGTGCCGGGTGTCGTCGACGACGCCGAGGTGACCGCGGCGGTCGACGGCTCCGCCTACGCCGAGGCCAAGGCGGCCGCGATGCGCGCCCACGTCACACAGATCGCCGTGGACGGCCCCTTCTTCGCGCTCTCCAACGATCTGGGGCAGCCGCTTTTCGCCACCGAGCACTACAGACTCGTGAGGGGCACCGCGGGTGCCGCGCGCGAGGACGACCTCTTCGCGGGGGTGGACGCGTGAGCGGCATGGCCTCCCCGATCGGCGCCGCGCGCATCGGCTCCTACCTCGGCCTCACCGTCCTCGGGGCGCTGGCCGGGGCCGCCGGGTCGCTGGTGCAAGGCGGCTGGTTCCCCGGCGGGTTGACGCTGGCTCTGCTGGCCATCGCCGGGCTGAGCTACGGCGGGCTCCTCGCGACCCGCACCCGCGGCGGCGGCATGGCGCCCGGAATCGGCTGGATCGTCGCGGTGCTGCTGCTGACCGCGAGCAGACCGGAGGGCGACTTCCTCTTCAGCGCCGGACTGGGCTCGTACGCCTTTCTGCTGGGCGGGATGGCCGTGGCTGTGATGTGCGCCACGCTCCCGAAAGTGCCGCAACCGGACGGGCCTTCAGTCCGACTTGGCAAGTGACGTGACGATTTCTGCCTGAGGAGCGCGAGGCGCGATGGCGCGCCCCGTGCTCCCTGCCGCCGGGGGGATCCGGCAGCCGTCAAGTGCGTGTCCGCGGTGCCCAGTATGGTGGTGCGCGCCGCCGAGCCGCCCGAACGAGGTCATGACGGGCGGCGGAGCTAACCGGGAGAACCTGCTTTGAGCCGTGAATCTGACAGTTCGTCCTCCGGGCCCCAGGGGCGCGGTGGCGCCGCTTACCCGTCGGGGACCCCGCCGTACGGAACCCGTCACCCGTCCTCGGACGGTGGTGGCAGCGAGGAGCCGGCCGTGCCGCCGAAGCCGGAAGAGCCCAGGACCGAGACCACGCTGACGACGCGGATCCGCATCAACATCCCGGGCTCGCGCCCCATTCCGCCGGTCATCATGCGCACGCCCGTCGCCGACGAGAAGGCCGAGGGCGGCAACGCCCCGGCGGCGCCGGGCTCTCCGGCCGCCGCGCCCGGAGCGGCCGCCGCACCCGCCACGGGCGAGCGCAAGCCCGCGCTGCCCCGCCGCCCCGAGCCGTCCGCGGCCCCGGCGCGCGCGGAGGCGGAGCGTCAGGGCGGCACGGGCGAGAAGGAGAAGACGAGCGACTGGTTCGCCCCGCGCAAGTCCGGCCCGTCGGCCCCCGGCCCCTCGACCGGTGCGGCGCGGCGTACGGGCGCGCAGGGCGGTGCTGTCGGCGGTGCGTCAGGCGGCGGCTCCGGCGCGGCCGGTGGCTTCGGCGGAGGTTCCGCTTCCGGTGGCACTCCGAGCGGCGGCGTCCCCCGGCAGGCACCCATGACCGGCGCCCCGGACCCCTCGACCACCGCCGCCACCCCGTGGCCCGCCGACCCGCTGGCCACCGGCGCCAACCCCGTGATGCAGGCGCCCCCGCCCGTCGCCGCGCCCCTGGACGACTGGCCGGCCGACACCTCCACGACGAGCGCCACGCCCTGGCAGAACGGCGGCCCGACCGCTCTCGCCGCCCCGGCCGACGACTGGCCGGGCGGCCCCTCGACCACCGCCGCGACCCCCTGGCCGGGCGACGCCCAGGCCGCGGGCGCGCCGGCCCCCGCCGACGACTGGCCGCTCGACGCGTCCGGCGCGGGCACCGCGTCCTGGCAGGGCAACGGCTCGGGCACGCGCGCCGCGCGCCGTTCCGGTTCGCAGGTCGACGACTGGCCCGGCGGGTCCTCGACGACCGGTGCCGTACCGCAGCCGCCCGCGCCCGGCGAGGGCGCGTCCACGACGAGCAGCACGCCGTGGCCCGCCGACCCCTCCACGACCGGTGCCACGCCCTGGCCCGCCGACCCCATGGCCACGGGCACCCCGGGCGCGAACCCGGCGGCCGGTGCCGCGCCGTGGAACGAGGCCGTGGAGTCCACGCAGCAGTTCCCCGCGCCCACCATGGGCCAGAACGCGCTCGCGGACCCGTTCGCCCCCGCCCCGCCCGGCGGCGGCGCCTTCGCCGAGGGACGTACGGACACGCCGCGCGAGGGCTTCCCGCGCGTCCCGGCCCCGGCCACCGGCGCGCAGGCGGCCCCGCAGGCCCCCGCGGCCACCCAGGCGCCGAAGCAGGCCAAGGGCGGTGCCAAGGGCGGCGGCAAGAAGGGCGGCGCCAAGGTGCCCCCGCCCGGCGGGCAGAAGGCGGCCGGCGAGACGCTCGTCAGCGGCGTCCCCGTCGTGCCCCCGCCGGCGGGCCCCGGCGCCAAGGCGCCCGTGGACAGCGGCGCGCCCCGCGTGCCCGTGCCGAAGCCCAAGGTGCCCGCGCCCGGCGCGGCGTCCACCGGGACCAAGAGCGCGCCGGCCAAGAGCGCGCCCGCGAAGAGCGCCCCGAAGAAGAAGGGCCGCTCCAAGCTCGTCCTGGCCGGTGGCGCGCTCGTCGGGATCGTCGGTGTCGCGTACGGTGCCGGGCTGCTGCTCGACCACGCCGACGTGCCGAACGGCACGACCGTGCTGGGCGTCTCCATCGGCGGCAGCTCCAAGGAGCAGGCCGTGCAGAAGCTCGACTCCGCCCTCGGCGACCGCGCGACCGCGCCGCTGAAGGTGTCGATCGGCGGCAAGCAGGCGACGCTCAAGCCGGCGGTGGCCGGGCTGACCATCGACACGCAGGCCACGGTGCGGGCGGCGGCCGGGCGGGACTACAACCCGATCACCGTCATCGGCTCCCTCGTCGGCGGCACCCGTACGGCCGAGCCCTCGATCGGCGCCGACGAGGAGAAGATCGCGGACGCCCTGAAGCGGGCCTCCGGCGAGACGGGCACCGCAAAGGAAGGCACGATCAAGTTCGAGGCGGGCAAGGCGGTGCCGGTCTACGGTCAGGCCTACCAGGGCCTGGACACCGACAAGGCCGTCGCCGCCGTCGCCCAGGCGTACCGCGACCGGGCCGCCACCGGCCAGGACAAGACCGTGGAACTGCCCAGCGCGGGCCAGCAGCCGAAGGTCAGTAAGGCCGAGGTCGACCGGGAGATGCAGAGCTTCGCGATCCCCGCGATGTCCGGCCTGGTCACCGTGCAGACCGACGCGGCACACAAGATCCAGTTCGGTCCGGAGCGCTCGCTGCCGAAGATCCTCTCGGTCAAGGAGGTCGACGGCAAGCTCGTCGACTCCTACGACCTCGAAGCGATCAAGGAGCTGTACGGGACCACCTTCGCCGGGGTCAAGATCCAGCGCGGTGACGGCAGCAAGACGGATGTCACCCCGCAGGACGTCGTGGGCGCCCTGCGCAAGGCCCTGATGGGCAAGACGCCCGCCGAGCGCGTCGGCGTCATCCCGCTCAACCCGAGCTGACGGACGCCCGTCGGCCCACGCGAGCCCCCGTGCCTCACCCGGCACGGGGGCTCGCGTGCGTTCGGGGCCCGTGACCTGCTGGTTATCCGAACCATGACATCTGTCATCGGCAGTACACGACGGCTGACACTGCCGAGGGGGGCCACGGCCTGGAACCATCGTGGGTATGACCACTACAGCGAGCACGTTCACGGGGGAAGGGCGCCGCACCGGCGCCCCCGTGGTCAGCTTTGAGAATGTAAGCAAGAGCTATGGCGAAGTGCGGGCCGTCGCCGATCTGGACCTTCAGCTGCACCCGGGCGAGACCGTCGCCCTCCTCGGCCCCAACGGCGCGGGCAAGTCCTCGACCCTCGACCTCCTCCTCGGCCTGCGGACCCCCGACGCCGGCCGGGTGGAGCTGTTCGGGACCTCTCCGCAGCAGGCCATCGCCCAGGGCAAGGTCGGCGCGATGCTCCAGAGCGGCGGGCTGATGGAGGAGGTGAAGGTCCGCGAGCTGGTGAAGCTCGCCTGCGACCTGCACCCGCGCGCGTATCCGGTGCAGGAGGTCATGGCGAACGCCGACCTCACCGACATCGCCGACCGCATGGTCAACAAGCTCTCCGGCGGCCAGGAGCAGCGGGTGCGCTTCGCCCTCGCGACGGCCGGCGCCAATGAGCTCGTCGTGCTGGACGAGCCGACGACCGGCATGGACGTCTCCGCCCGTCAGGCCTTCTGGAGCGTGATGCGCAAGCAGGCCCGCGAGGGCCGCGCGATCCTCTTCGCCACGCACTATCTGGAGGAGGCCGACGCGATCGCCGACCGGGTGATCGTGCTCCACCGCGGGCGCGTGCTCGCCGACGGCTCGGCCGCCGAGATCAAGGCCAAGGCGGGCGCCCGGCGCATCGTCTTCGACCTGGACGGGCACATCGGCGAGGCCGCGCTGCGCGAGCTGCCGTTCCTGTCCTCCCTGGAGGTGTCCGGCCGCACCGTGCGCATCCAGTCGCACGACGCCGACGCCACGGTCCACGCCCTCTACGGCCTGGGTCTCTACCCGCGCAATCTGGAGGTCGCGGGCCTCGGCCTGGAGCAGGCCTTCATCGCCATCACCGACGCCGCGACCGCCGAGGAGTCGGCCCGATGAACACCCTGATCAAGCTGGAAATCGCGCGCACCCTGCGCAACAAGAAGTTCATGTTCTTCTCCGTGGTCTACCCCGCGGGCCTCTATCTGCTGATCGCGGGCGGCGCGAGCTCCACCGAGATCGTCCAGGGCACGCACCTGACGCTGCCGCTGCTGATGATGGTCTCCATGGCCTCCTTCGGTGCGATCACCGCCGTGCTCGTGGGCAACAGCGAGCGCATAGCCAAGGAGCGCGAGAAGGGCTGGGTGCGCCAGCTGCGGCTCACCGCGCTGCCCGGCCGCGGCTATGTGACGGCGAAGGTCGCCTCCGCCGCCGTGGTGTCCCTCCCGTCGATCGTGGTCGTCTTCGCCATCGCCGCGGCCGTCAAGGGCGTGCGGATGGACGCGGCCTGGCAGTGGTTCGCGCTGACCGGCGCGATCTGGGCGGGCAGCATCGTCTTCGCCGCGCTCGGCGTGGCCGTCGGCTACCTCGCCACCGGTGACGCCGTGCGCCCCATCACGATGATCATCTACTTCGGCCTGTCCGTGCTGGGCGGCCTGTGGATGCCGACCGCGACCTTCCCGAAGTGGCTGCAGAACATCACGGAGTGGGTGCCCACCCACGCCTACGCCGCGCTCGGCCAGGCCATCGAGCAGGGCGACGCCCCGCACCTGAAGGACGTCTCCATCCTGTTCGCCTACCTTGTGATCTTCGCTGGTGCGGCCGCCTGGCTGTACCGCAAGGACACCCACAAGGCCTGACGCACCGATGCCGCTGGCCGCGAGAAAGGAAGAGCGATGAGCGTGCTCGTACGCTGCGGGGAACTGTGGCGAGCCGCCCTCGCGGCCGACGACGAGCCGGTGGAGTACAACGGCATGGGATCCCGGCCCGACAGCCGCCGCCAGGCGCTGGTCAAGCTGGCCTGGGTCGGGATCTGGTTCGCCTATCTGGCGGCACCGGCCGAGGACATCCTCGGCGACCACCACACGATGATCGCCGACCTCCTCGGCGGGCTGGGGCTGCTGGCGTTCGTCCTCTGCTACGTCTCCCTCGTCCTCCGGCAGACCTCGCGGCCGATGGAGGACCGGGTGCTCCACATGCTCGGCCTGCTGCTCGTGATGGCCCTCGTGCTGTCGCTGACACTCGGCACGCCCTGGCTCGTCCTCTTCGTCTATGTGTGCGTCGGCTGCGGCGCGGGCCTGCCGGTGAAGATCTCGCGCGTCGCGATCCTGCTGGTCCTGGGCGCGCTGATCGCCGTCGGGCTCTGCACGCCGGGCGCCGAGGAGTTCATGCCGGTGCTCGTCCTCCCGGCGCTGCTCGGCGGCTTCGCGATGGTCGGGGTGCGGCAGATGGCCCGTACGACCAGGGCGCTGCGCGAGGCGCGGGCCACCGTCGCCCACCTCGCCGCCAACGAGGAGCGGCTGCGGCTCGCCCGCGATCTGCACGACCTCCTCGGCCACTCGCTGTCGCTCATCACGCTCAAGAGCGAGCTGGCGGGACGGATGCTGCCGGACAAGCCCGAGCAGGCCGCGCAGCAGGTCGCGGACATCGAGAGGGTCAGCCGCCAGGCACTCGTGGACGTACGGGAGGCGGTGAGCGGCTTTCGCCGCCCCACTCTGGACGCCGAGATCGCCGGAGCCCGTACGGCCCTCGCCGCCGCGGGCATCAGCGCCGACCTCGACCGGGCCGGCACGGAGCATCCCGATCTGCCGCCGGACGAGGAGGGCGCGCTGGCCTGGGCGCTCCGGGAGGCCGTGACCAACGTCGTGCGGCACAGCGGGGCACGCCGCTGCGAGATCTCCCTGGTGGAGGTGGAGGACGAGCTGTGCCTGACCGTCACGGACGACGGCCGGGGCCCGAAGGGCGCGCACGGCAACGGCCTGACGGGCCTGACGGAACGGCTCGCCCTCGCGGACGGCCGCCTCGAAACGGGCCCGGGCCCCAAGGGCGGCTTCCGACTGCGGGCTTGCGTGCCGCTCTCGCGGAGCGTGCCGGTGAGTTTGTAGCGGTGTGTGTGGCTGGCGTCAGTGGTCGGGTGCGGGTGGTTTCCTCCGCACCACCGCTGCGCGGCGGCGTCCTCAAGCGCCGGACGGGCTGGATGGGGCTGATGCGGGCTCGCAGAGCTCGGGCCGGGACTCGCCCTCAAGCGCCGGGCAGGCCGGCTGTGGCTGACGCGCGCTGTGCGAGCCGGGCCGGTCCCGCCTTCACGCGGCGGACGGCCCGCCGCCGGCAAAGAACGCGTGGGGGCGCCCCCGACGGGGGTGGGGGCGCCCCCACGGATCCATCGCGTGCGGCAGGACAGCGGTCCGGGCGGTCTCTCCGAGCGCCTACCCTGACGCTGTGACCGAGCAGCCCCGCCCCGCCGTACCCGACCGCACCATCAAGGTGCTCCTCGCCGAGGACCAGTCAATGGTCCGAGAAGCCCTCGCCGCGCTGCTCGGGCTGGAGGGGGACATCGACGTCGTCTCCCAGGTCGCCCGCGGTGACGAAGTGCTCGCCGCCGCGCGTGAGCACGCCCCGGACGTCGCGCTGCTCGACATCGAGATGCCCGGGATGACCGGCCTCGACGCCGCCGCGCTGCTCCGCCGCGAACTGCCCGCGCTCAAGGTGGTCATCCTCACGACCTTCGGCCGCCCCGGCTATCTGCGCCGCGCGATGGAGTCCGGCGCGGAGGCGTTCCTCGTCAAGGACGCGCCCGCCGCCCAGCTCGCGGACGCCCTGCGCAGGGTGCTGCGCGGGGAGCGGGTCATCGACCCGACCCTCGCCGCAGCCGCGCTCGCGGAGGGCGCGAACCCGCTGACCGACCGCGAACGCGCCGTGCTCCGCGCCTCGGCCGACGGCTCGACCAACGCGGAGCTGGCGGCGGCCCTGCACCTCTCCCACGGCACGGTCCGCAACTACCTCTCCACGGCCATCCAGAAGACCGGGGCCCGCAACCGCGCCGAGGCCGTCCGCATCGCCCGGGACAAGGGCTGGCTGTAGCGGCGCGTCAAGAATCGGGCACTCTGTCGCAAGGCTGTCATATGGCCGTCGTAGGGTCCCTACGGAACATGAGGACGCGAGGGGGAGGGGAACGCCGCCGTGCACATCAAGCGCGTTCCGGACGGCGGCCGCGTCCTCACCGCCCTGCTCATCACAGGGATCGCCGCGCTGGCCGTCCTCGACTGCCTGACCGGCACCCGGCTGCGGCTCGCCCTGGTCGCGAGCGTCATGCCCCTGATCGCCGCCCGGCTCTGCTCCCTGGGCCGCACGGTCGTGGTGGCCGCGGTCTTCGCGGTGGCCCAGGCGGTGACCCACTGCGTGATCATGCCGCGCTGGGACACGGCGGGCGTGCTCGTGGCGGTCCTCGGCGCACTCCTCGTCGCGGGCTTCTCCGTGGCCCTGTGCGCGGCGCTGCTGGAGCGTGAGGCGGCGTACGACCGGACGAGGATGGTCGCCGACGCCGTGCAGCGCACGATACTGCGGGAGTTGCCCCTCACCGCCGGACCGCTGCGGATCGCCGGGTTCTACATCTCCGCGCAGGAGGGCGCCCGGGTCGGCGGCGACATCTATGAGGTGGTGGAGAGCCCGGCCGGGCAGCAGCGCATCCTCATAGGTGACGTCCAGGGCAAGGGCATGCCGGCGATCGGGGCGGGGCACGCGGTGCTCACGTCGTTCCGGGAGGCGGCCTATCACGAGGCCACGCTGGAGGCCGTCGCCGACCACATGGAGGGCGCGCTGCTGCGGCACAACAGCGCGCTGTCGCTGACCGGCACGGACGAACGCTTCGTCACCGCGCTGCTGCTGGAGGTCGGTCCGCCGGGCACCACGATCCGGGTGCTGTCCTGCGGCCACATCCCGTACTACGTCATCAGCGGCGACCGGGTCGAGGAGCGGCTCCCCGAGCACTTCGGACTGCCGCTGGGCCTCGGCCCGCTCACCGGCGCACCACGCCGGGCCGTCGACTCGGCGTCCTCGTCGGAGTGGCTGGTGCTGTGCACGGACGGCGTCACCGAGGCACGCGACCCGCAGGGCCGCTTCTACCCCCTGCGCGAACGCCTGTCCCACTGGGCCCAGCTCCCGCCACCGGACCTCGCCCGTGCCCTCCGCGCGGACCTGGAGACCTTCACGGAGGGCGAGCTCAAGGACGACGCGGCGGTCCTGATCGTCCGCGACGCGTCTGCCTGCGGCGGACCTTGACGTCTTCTGCGGGCCGTCCTGTTCCCGCACCACCGCTGTGCGGCGGTGTCCTCAAACTCCCCCAGCTACCGCTGGGAGGTGCCCCCAACGGGCTGGATTTCGCACCCGGAAGCTGGGGCTGCGCCCCAGACCCCGCAACACGCTTCGCGCGTTGTCCTCAAACGCCGGACGGGCTGAAAGACAAAGGCGTGGCGCACCCGGCGAAAAGCAAAGCGCATCCCGAAACCTGATGTTGCCCACCGGTGGGAGGGGGTGGGGTCGGAGGGTGGGGTTCTGGAACGCGGTGCGTCGTCACGGCAATCAATACGCCCGAGGGTGCCCGCACCGCGTTCCAGGTCCCCAGCCCGGAGGCGCCGCCCCCGCACCCACCACACACCAGAGCCCGGCCGGCGCTTGAGGCCGCCCGCCGCAGGCGCACACAACCCGCACCCGAACAACAAACCCCCGCCACAGCCCCCGGCACTCAGTTGAGCATCGCCCGCGCCGCCCGAGCCTCCCGCCGCACCGTCCGGGCCACCGTCGGCTCCAGCGCGTCGATGACCGCCGCGTACTCCTCCATCTCCCGCGCCCCGCCCACGAAGTCCCCGCGCTCCACCAGCAGCTCCGCCCGCTCGTACCGCAGCCGCGCCGGATGGCTCGGCAGCAGGAGCGAGAGGTCGACCGCCCACAGCTGCACCTCGCTCCGCTCGGGGCGGGCCGCGGCCCAGGCGCGGATGTTGTTGAGGACGCGCAGCACGATCTCCAGGGGTTCGGCCGGGGAGAACATCGACGGCGTCAGCGGCGCACCGGTCGCGCCCGCCACCAGCAGCCCGGCCTCGTCCTCCGACAGCGGGCGCCCGCCGTCGAAGGGGTCGGCCAGCACGTGCGCCCCGTCCGGGTCGCCGAAGCCCACGACGAAGTGGCCGGGCAGCGCCACCCCGTAGACGGGGGCTCCGGCCCGCCGGGCGACCTCCATCCACACCACGGACAGCAGGATCGGCAGCCCGCGCCGCCGCCGCAGCACCTCACCGAGCAGCGAGGACTCCAGCCGCCGGTAGTCGGCGGGGGAGCCGCGGAAGCCGCAGCGCTCCCCGAGCAGTTCCGCGAGGGCCGCGGCCCACTGCCGGGGCGCGGCGGCGCGCCCCAGGGCGGGGAGCGAGCCGGCCAGCCGGTCCAGTTCGATCTGCGCCGCGTCGATGCCGGCCTCGCCCTCCTCCGGGTTCGCCTCGGCCGCGATCAGGAGGCAGAGCAACGCGAGGTCGGGGCGCTCCTCCCGCGCCGCCTCGGCGAACCGCCGCCGCCGGCCAGTGGTGTCGTCGGTGTCATCCATACGTCCTCGTACCCCGCTCGGGGCGGTGGGGAAAGACCCGCCGCCGGTATCCATGGTGCGCCTGTGTCCGCCTACCCCTGTGGCGCGCGACGGTAGTGGTACGCGTGGTGCGTGGTGAAGCCGAGCCCGTCGTAGAGCGCGTCCGCCCCGCCGTTGTCCGTCATCACCTGGAGGTACGCCGCCGAGGCCCCCTCGCTCAGCGCCCGCTCGGCCAGCGCGGCCATGACCAGCGTGCCCAGGCCCTCCCGGCGCCGGGCCGGGTCCACGTCCAGCCCGGAGAACCCCGCCCACCGGCCGTCGACGACACAGCGCCCGATGGCCGCGGGCCGCTCCTCGCCCGGCACGGTCGCGAACCACACGGAGGGCCCGCCCGTCAGCACCGCCAGGGCGTCGGCGTCGGACGCGGACTCGCGCCCGTACGCCCGCAGCCACGCCTCGTCCGGCTCCCGCGAGAGCAGCACCCGGCCGGTGTCGGCGGTGGTGTCGGCGAGGGGTGCCAGCGCGGCCGTGCGCACCACGGCGTGCCGCTCGGCCGTCCAGCCGCGCCGCGCCAGCTCGGCGTCCAGCCGCTCGTCCTCGGCCGCGTCGCCGGTGGTGACCTGCACGACGGCGGGCAGGCCGCGCTCGCCGTACCAGGCGACGACGTGCTCCAGGGCGCGCGGCAGCGGTATCCCGCAATCGCCGAGGGGCAGCACAGAGTTGGCACGGGCGGTGAAACCGCCCGCGGCCCGCAGCGTCCAGCCGCCCAGCGCCGCCGTCTCCCGCGCGGGCCAGCCGCGCGTCGCGATCTCCTGGAGCTCCCGCACCGTCGTGGCCGGTCCGCGCCTGCGCGCCGGAGCGGCCGGGATCACCTTGCCCGCGACGAGCGAGGACTCCTCGATCTCCACCGTCTCACCGGTCCGCCGTGTGATCCGCAGCACACCTCCGTCCCAGGAGTCGAGTACCCCGACGGTGTCCGTGAACCGCTCGGGAGACCGTCCCGGATCGTTCAGTCGTCGGACAGATACCCTTTTTCCCACATCAGCGGTACTGATCCGGACTTCCAGCCGTCCGCCCGTGGTGAATTCCACAGCTCTCCTCGCCCCTCTTGTTCGTCAAGTGCCCGGGAACGGAGATACTAGGTGTGGGCATCGACGACGCCGCGCTCCCGCGCGAGATGAGCCCTACCGAGGAGGAACGACAGCGTGACCTACGTCATCGCGCAGCCTTGTGTCGACGTGAAGGACAAGGCGTGCATCGAGGAGTGCCCCGTCGACTGCATCTACGAGGGCTCCCGGTCCTTGTACATCCACCCGGACGAATGCGTCGACTGTGGTGCCTGTGAACCGGTCTGCCCGGTCGAAGCGATTTTCTACGAGGACGACACTCCTGAGGAGTGGAAGGACTACTACAAGGCGAACGTCGAGTTCTTCGACGAGCTCGGCTCGCCCGGTGGTGCCTCCAAGCTCGGTCTGATCGAGCGTGACCACCCCTTCATCGCCGCGCTGCCGGCGGACATCAACCCCGAGCACTGATTCTCGCGGCAGCCACCACGGCCCCGTACGGCCCTCGCGCCGTGCGGGGCCGCGGCATTTGACACCGAGCACCTAACCGCAAGAGAGCGAGCGAGCACCCGTGGGCGCAGTCTCTTCCCGTCTTCCCGCCTTTCCGTGGGACCGGCTCGACCCGTACAAGGCGACGGCCGCCGCCCACCCCGACGGCATCGTCGACCTGTCGGTCGGCACCCCCGTGGACCCCGTGCCCGAGCTGATCCAGCGGGCCCTGACCGACGCCGCCGACAGCCCCGGCTATCCGACGGTGTGGGGCACGGCCGCGCTGCGCGACGCGCTCACCGGCTGGGTGGAGCGCCGCCTGGGCGCCCGGGACGTGACGCACGCCAACGTCCTGCCCGTCGTCGGCTCCAAGGAGCTGGTGGCCTGGCTGCCGACCCAGCTCGGGCTCACCGCGGGCGACAAGGTCGCCTATCCGCGGCTCGCCTACCCCACCTACGAGGTCGGCGCGCGGCTCGCGGGCGCCGAGCCCGTCGTCTACGACGACCCGTGGGACCTCGACCCGGCCGGCGTGAAGCTGCTGTGGCTCAATTCCCCGTCGAACCCCACCGGCCGGGTCCTCGACCCCGACGAGCTGCGCCGGGCGGTCGCCTGGGCGCGCGAGCACGGTGTGCTGCTCTTCAGCGACGAGTGCTATCTGGAGCTGGGCTGGGAGGCGGACCCGGTCTCGGTGCTGCACCCGGACGTGTGCGGCGGCTCGTACGAGGGGATCGTCGCCGTCCACTCGCTCTCCAAGCGCTCCAACCTGGCCGGCTACCGCGCCGCGTTCCTCGCCGGTGACGCGACGGTCCTGGGCGAGCTGCTCCAGATCCGCAAGCACGGCGGCATGATGGTCGCCGCTCCCGTCCAGGCGGCCACCGTCGCCGCCCTGGGGGACACCGCGCACGTCGCCGAACAGCGCGAGCGCTACGCGCGCCGGCGCGAAGCCCTGCGCGCCGCGCTCGAGCGCGCGGGCTTCCGGATCGAGCACAGTGAGGCGTCGCTGTACCTGTGGGCCACGCGGGACGAGCCGTGCTGGGACACGGTGTCGGACCTCTCCAAGCGGGGCATCCTGGTCGCGCCGGGCGACTTCTACGGAGCGGCGGGCGAACGCTTCGTCCGCGTCGCCTTCACAGCCACGGACGAACGCGTGGCGGAGGCGGTCCGCCGCTTGTCGTCCTGACCGAGGGAGCGGCGGGCCGCAGGCTACGAGCCACGGTCCGCCCATCCAGCCTGTCCGGCGCTTGAGGACACGCCCGAAGGGCGTTCCGCCGCAGGCGGCAACGGGCTGCGAGGGGACCGATACGACCGGGCCAATCCAGCCCGTCCGGCGGTTGAGGACAACGCCCGAAGGGCGTCCCCGCCGAAGGCGCAGCGAGACCGCACCCAAAGGCAAAACGAGAGGGCCCGGGAACCACTCCCGGGCCCTCTCCGTTGATCGATGGATCAGCCGCCGATCGGCAGGCCACCGGTCGGCAGCCCCTTCGTCGGCAGGCCGCCCTTCGTCGCGGTCTCCGCCGTGGTGCCCACGACACCCGCCGCCGAGCCACCGAGGTCGCCCGCCACCTTCTGCGCGGCCGGGGTGGTGCTCTGGGCGGTCTTGCCGAGCGTGTCCGTGGTGCCCGGGGCCGCGGTGTCGACGGCCTTGTGGCCGACCTCGGCCGTCGCGACGCCGGCCTTGTGGGAGGTGGCCGCGATGTTGTTGCCCAGGCTCGCGCCGTCCACCGTGCTCAGGCCGCCGAGCTCGGGGGCCTTGAAGTCCGCGGCGTTGGCTGCTCCTGCCGCGCCGATGACGGGTGCTGCACCGGCGGCGACCAGCAGGGCTACCCGGGCGATCCGACGCGAAAGGGGGAGGGACATGATGCTCCTTTTGGCGGAGTTGAGGACGTTAGCTGTCCGGCGAGCGGACGCAGTGACTACCGCGTGAGAGCCTCGAAGGTTGCGGTGCCCGAAGGTAAAGCCTTGGCAATGCGTCGCATTATCGGTTTCGGGAAATCCCGGGCAAAACGCACAGGGCGTGGCGTTGTCCTAAAGGCGTACAAGCCTTTAGTCGCAAGGAACTTGAGAGAAGCCGGACAGGCTCCGCCGGGCATGCGGGAATTCCGTTCCGCACCTCGGGTGGATACCCCGCAGGAGGGGAGGGTCGTACTACTGAACGGTGGTGATCCGGACCTCGGACGAGGAGGCGGCGGCGTCCTTCGTCGCGCGCCAGCCGTCGCGGGAGTCCTCGGCCGTCCACTCCCGGCCGCCGAAGGCGATGCGCTCGATCCGCAGTTCGGAAGCGTGGGCCATGGCCCACGACGCCAGCTGCCAGCCCCGCCGCGTGGGCGCGTCGTCCGGCGCGTCCGTCGTCGACGTCGCGGGCACCGTCACCGTGCGGGCGGCCGCCCCGGCCGCGCCGTTGGTGCCCGCACCCCCGGTGCCGTCCGTGGCCGGCAGCACCGTCGCGCCGAACTCGCGCCGCAGCTTCGTCCGTACCGCCGACGGGTCCCCGTGCCGGCCGTCCGCCGGGCTCGTCGTGCAGCTGAAGGCGGCCTCCGCCCGGCCCGTCAGACCCGACGCCAGCAGCGAGGCGTCCGGCTCGTGTTTGGCGTACGCCTGCGGGAAGCCGCTGCGCTGCACCTTCTGCGCCGCGACCGTCAGCGGCAGCCGCGAATAGCCGGGCACCTGCACGAGGTGGTCGTAGAACTTGCCCGCCGCGTACACCGGGTCGGTGATCTGCTCCGCCGTGCCCCAGCCCTGCGTCGGGCGCTGCTGGAAGAGGCCCAGCGAATCGCGGTCGCCGTGGTGGATGTTGCGCAGCCCGGACTCCTGCATGGCCGTCGCGAGCGCGATCGTCACCGCGCGCTCCGGCAGCCCGCGGGCGGCGCCCACGGCCGAGATGGTCGCGGCGTTCACCGCCTGCTCGGGCGCCATCGCGTACGACGCGCCGTTGGCCCGCACGGTGCAGCGGGGAGCACCGGGGCCACCCGTCACCAGCTGGGCCACGCCGTAACCGATCAGCGCCAACAGCACGGCGCAGGCGGCCACGATGCGCAGCAGGCGACCACGGCGGGTGACGAAGATCCGGGACATGCGGCAAACGTTACTGGAGAGATATGAGAATCATGAGGGCCGCGTCCCCGGCCGGACTCCGGGCCCTCGCGCGCGGTGTCCACCAGGCCTTCCTGCCCGGGTCCGGGTCCCGCCGGGCCGGGTTAGAGTCGCGGGCATGGATGACGCCGTACTCGACCTGTCCCTCGACGCAGCCGCCCTCACCGCCCGGCTCGTCGACATCCCCTCGGAGAGCGGGAACGAGAAGCCGCTCGCCGACGCCGTGGAGAGCGCGCTGCGCGCACTGCCGCACCTGAGCGTCGACCGGTACGGCAACAACGTCGTCGCCCGCACGAACCTCGGCCGCGCCGAGCGTGTAGTGCTCGCCGGGCACATCGACACCGTGCCCATCGCCGACAACGTCCCCTCGCGCATGGACGACGACGGCTTCCTGTGGGGCTGCGGCACCAGCGACATGAAGTCCGGCGTCGCGGTGCAGCTGCGCATCGCCGCGACCGTCCCCGAGCCCAACCGCGACCTGACGTTCGTCTTCTACGACAACGAAGAGGTCGCCGCCCACCTCAACGGCCTCGGCCACGTCGCCGCCGCCCACCCCGACTGGCTCGCCGCCGACTTCGCCGTCCTCCTCGAACCGACCGACGGTCAGGTCGAGGGCGGCTGCCAGGGCACCCTGCGGGTCCTGCTGCGCACCACGGGCGAGCGCGCCCACTCCGCGCGCAGCTGGATGGGCAGCAACGCCGTTCACGCGGCGGCCCCGATCCTCGCGCGGCTGGCCGCGTACGAGCCGCGCCGCCCGGTCATCGACGGCCTGGAGTACCACGAGGGCCTCAACGCCGTACGGATCGAGGGCGGCGTCGCGGGCAACGTCATCCCCGACGCCTGCACCGTGGCGGTGAACTTCCGCTACGCGCCGGACCGCACCGAGGAGGAGGCGATGGCGCACGTCCTCGAGGTCTTCGCGGACTGCGGCGTCGCCGAGTTCGTCGTCGACGACCACTCGCCCGGCGCGCTGCCCGGCCTCTCCCACCCGGCGGCCGCGGCCTTCATCGAGGCCGTCGGCGGGACGCCGAAGCCCAAGTTCGGCTGGACGGACGTCTCGCGCTTCTCGGCGCTCGGCGTGCCCGCCGTCAACTACGGCCCCGGCGACCCGATGGTCGCGCACAAGCGGGACGAGCGGGTGCGCGCGGCGCTGATCCCGGAGTGCGAGGAGCGGCTGCGCGCCTGGCTCACCTCCTGACGGGACCGCCCCCGGCGGCGTCCGGGGCCTACGCTGAACAGCAACGATCAGCGGAGGGAGAGCGGAATGGCACATCCCGAAGGAACCCGCGCACAGCGGGAGCAGCGCCGCGGGCCGGTCGTGCGCAGGCACGGCCAGATGCAGCAGGGCACCACCGACCAGCATCTGCTGGACACCAGAGGCACCGCGGACTGGGTGCACGAGGATCCCTTCCGGGTGATGCGCATCCAGTCCGAGTTCGTCGAGGGCTTCGGCGCGCTCGCCGAACTGCCGCCCGCCATCAGCGTCTTCGGCTCGGCCCGCACGCCGGTGGGGTCGCCGGAGTACGAGGCGGGGGTGGCGCTCGGCCGCGGCCTGGTCGAGGCCGGCTTCGCGGTCATCACCGGCGGCGGGCCCGGCGCGATGGAGGCCGCCAACAAGGGCGCGACGGAGGCGGGCGGCATCTCCGTCGGCCTCGGCATCGAGCTGCCCTTCGAGCAGGGCCTCAATCCCTACGTCAACCTCGGTGTGGACTTCCGGTACTTCTTCGTCCGCAAGACGATGTTCGTGAAGTACGCGAGCGGGTTCGTCGTGCTGCCGGGCGGACTCGGCACGCTGGACGAGCTGTTCGAGGCGCTGACGCTGGTGCAGACCAAGAAGGTCACGCGTTTCCCGATCGTCCTCTTCGGCACGGGTTACTGGCGCGGGCTGGTCGACTGGTTCCGCGACACGCTGATCGCGGAGGGCAAGGCGGGCCTGCACGACCTGCACCTGTTCCATGTCACGGACGACGTCGACGAGGCGGTCGGCCTGGTCACCAAGGAGGCCGGGGCGTAACCGGCACGGCGCCCTCCGGCGTCGGACGGGCCGGTCCGCCGGCCCGTCCGCGGGCCCGGCGGGGCGCCCGCCGGGCCGGCTACGCGAGCCCGCGGCGCGCCACGGCCGGGGCCCGGTGACCCGCGATCGACGTCACCATGTCGAGCACCTGCTTGGTCTCCGCGACCTCGTGCACACGGTAGACCTGCGCCCCCAGCCACGCGGAGACGGCCGTCGTGGCGAGCGTGCCCAGCACCCGTTCCTTCACCGGCTTGTCGAGCGTCTCCCCGACGAAGTCCTTGTTGGACAGCGAGACGAGCACGGGCCAGCCCGTCTCCGCCATCTCGCCCAGCCGCCGGGTCGCCTCCAGCGAGTGGCGGGTGTTCTTCCCGAAGTCGTGGCCCGGGTCGATCATGATCGCGTCGCGCCGGACGCCGAGCGCGACGGCCCGCTCGGCCAGCCCCAGCGTCACACGCAGGATGTCCGCCATCACGTCGTCGTACGCGATGCGGTGCGGCCGCGTGCGGGGCTCCACCTCGCCCGCGTGCGTGCACACCAGGCCCACGCCGTAACGCGCCGCGACCTCGGCCAGCTTGGGGTCGAAGCCGCCCCACGCGTCGTTGAGCACGTCGGCGCCCGCCTCGCACACCGCCTCGCCGACGTCGTGCCGCCAGGTGTCCACGCTGATCACCACGTCCGGGTGACGCCGGCGGACCTCGGCGACGAAGCCGACGGTGCGCCGCGCCTCCTCCTCGGCGGTGACCTCCTCGCCGGGGCCCGCCTTCACACCGCCGATGTCGACGATGGCGGCGCCCTCCGCCACCGCCTGCTCCACCCGGGCCAGGGCGGCCGCGTCCTGGAAGGTGGCCCCCTGGTCGTAGAAGGAGTCAGGCGTCCGGTTGACGATCGCCATGATCACCGGTTCGTGGGCGTCGAACTCGCGCCGTCCCAGCCGCAGCATTTCCGTACTCCTCTTCGCGTGGTCCGCCAGCGACCTTAACTGTCAGTGGGGCATGGCACGATCGTGGAGGACGGTTTCGTGTGGCGGGCGCACCTGGGAGATGGTCGTGTTCTGGTTCTTGCTCATCGCGCTGGTCGTGGTGGTGGCCGCGGTCACGCTCTTCGTCGTGGGCGGCGGGAGCGGTGTCTCGCTGCCCGAGGCCGAGCCGGACCGGATCGCCTGGCCGCTGCCCGCGGACCGGCCCACGAGCCGGGCCGACGTCGACGCGGTGCGGCTGCCGCTCGCCCTGCGCGGCTATCGCATGACGGAGACCGATGACGTCCTGGACCGGCTCGGCGCCGAACTGGCCGAGCGCGACGCGCGGATCGCCGATCTGGAGCGGTCCCTCGCCGACGCGCGGGCGCAGGCGGCGGCGCGGGGCCCGGCCGAGGGACATGAGGAGCATCCCGGACAGGCGCCGCACGACGCCGCGCCGGGCGAGCGGAGCGGGGGCGGGGAAGCATGAGCACCGGAGCGGTCATCGGCCCGGACGGGCTGGCGCGCTGTCCATGGGGCCTGGAAGCGGAGTCCATGGAGGACTACCGCCGCTATCACGACACCGAGTGGGGCCGCCCGGTGCACGGCGACGACGCCCTCTACGAGCGGATGTGCCTGGAGGCGTTCCAGTCCGGCCTGTCGTGGCTGACGATCCTGCGCCGCCGCGAGGGGTTCCGCGCCGCCTTCGCGGACTTCTCCATCGCCAAGGTGGCCGCCTTCACCGAGGCCGACGCCGAGCGGCTGCTCGCCGACCCGGGCATCATCCGCAACCGCGCGAAGATCACCGCGGCGATCGGCAACGCCCGGGTGGCGGCGGAGTGGGCGCCCGGCGAGCTGGACGCCTTCATCTGGTCCTACGCCCCGGACGGGCCCCGCCGGGCGCCGCGCTCGGCGGCGGACGTGCCCGCGACGACCCCCGAGTCCACGGCGCTGGCGAAGGAGCTCAAGAAGCGGGGCTTCCGCTTCGTCGGCCCCACGACGGCGTACGCCCTGATGCAGGCGTGCGGCCTGGTCAACGACCACCTGGCCAACTGCCATACGCGCGGGGCCGCGTAGCGCCCCGGCCGGTCAGCGCCCCACGAAGCGCGGCTTCTCCTTCTTGAGGAACGCGTCGACCGCGATGCGGTGGTCCTCGGAGGCCCCGGCGCGGCCCTGGAGCTCGTCCTCCTTGGCCAGCGACTGGGCCAGCGAGTGGTCCGCGCCGTAGGCCA
Source organism: Streptomyces sp. NPDC001407 (assembly GCF_042895325.1). Lineage (NCBI taxonomy): Bacteria > Bacillati > Actinomycetota > Actinomycetes > Kitasatosporales > Streptomycetaceae > Streptomyces > Streptomyces sp. NPDC001407. The sequence goes on along the minus strand of NZ_JBIAWF010000001.1, from coordinate 507,903 downwards.
GCGACTCCTTGAGCGCGGCGTAGGCGGCGGTCGGCCCCTCCGCGAGGCGGCGGGCCACCGCCGCCGCCTCGGCGGCGAGCTCGGCCGCGGGCACGACCTTGTTCGCGATGCCCAGCTCGTACGCCTCCTGGGCGGGCACATTGCGGGGGAACAGCAGCAGATCGGATGCGCGGCTGTGGCCGACGAGGCGGGGGAGGGTCCAGGAGACGCCCGAGTCCGCGGTGAGCGCGACCCCGGCGAAGGACGTGTTGAATGAGGCGGTGTCCGCGACCACGCGGTAGTCCGCGGCGAAGGCGAAGCCCGCGCCCGCGCCCGCCGCGACGCCGTTGACCCCGGCCACGACCGGCTTCCGCATCCCGGTGATCGCGGTGACGATCGGGTTGTAGTGCTCCTTGACGGTGGTCATCACCGACTCGGCCCGCGCCAGCAGCTCGACGTGCTCCTTGAGGTCCTGCCCGACGCAGAAGGCGCGCCCCGTGGCGGTCAGCAGGACGGCGCGCACGGCGGAATCCGCGCCGGCCTCCAGCAGGACGTCGCGCAGCGCGATCTTCGTCGCGATGTCGAGCGCGTTCATGGCGTCGGGACGGTTGAGTGTGACCGTCGCGAGCCCGTCCGTCACGTCGTACAGCACGGTGTCGGCCATGGAGCCGCTCCCTCCCTCGTCGCGGCTGCGTCGGCAGCCGTCAGGGCTCAGCATGCCGGAGATCATCGGCCGCCGATATGTGACCTGCGTCAAAGAAACCGGCCATCGAGGCGGCACAGTGGCGGCGCAGTATCGCAGTCCGATCGCCGAATTGGGTGGTTTTGCGAGAGCGCGTTGCCGACCGGATGCGGACTGATGTTGGTCATCGGGTCACGCGATGCGGGATAATGGCCTGGAAGCAATGTGTTCGATGCCGGTGACACCTGGGTTGTCGGCTGCGGCGAGCTGGTTTCAGGAAGGGGAACGAGCATGGCGGCCATGAAGCCGCGGACGGGCGATGGCCCGCTCGAGGTGACCAAGGAGGGGCGGGGCATCGTCATGCGGGTTCCGCTCGAGGGCGGCGGTCGTCTCGTCGTCGAGCTGACCCCGGACGAGGCCAAGGCTCTCGGCGAGGCCCTGGAGAAGGTCACCGTCTGACGCGCGGCCTGCGGATCTCACGCTGCCCCGGAGCCGGCCCGTCCTGGCTCCGGGGCAGTGGTGTATCCACCGCCCGTCACGCGCGCCCCGGCGGGCGTACGCCACGCGCGCCGGGTCAGCCGCGCCGGGCCGCGCACAGCAGTCCGTCGCCGACCGGCAGCAGCGAGGGCAGCAGCACCGTGGACTCGCGGACGGCGCGCAGCAACTCGCGCAGCCGCTGCACCTCGGCGGGCTGGGCCGCGGAGTCGACCGTGCGGCCGTCCGCGAAGACGCCCTCGAAGCAGACGAGTCCGCCCGGCCGCAACAGGCGCAACGATTCGGCTAGATAGTCGAGGCACTCCAGCCGGTCGCCGTCGCAGAACACCAGGTCGTATCCGCCGTCGGCGAGGCGCGGCAGCACCTCCAGCGCGCGGCCCGGGATGAAGCGCGCGCGGTTGCCCGCGAAGCCCGCGGCGCGGAACGCCTGCCGGGCGAACTGCTGGCACTCGGGATCGCTGTCCACCGTCGTCAGCACACCGTCGGGCCGCATGCCGTGCAGGAGATGGAGGCCGGAGACGCCGGTGCCGGTGCCGATCTCGGCCACCGCCTTGGCGTCCACCGCCGCGGCGAGCAGGCGCAGCGCGGCGCCGGTGCCGGACGACACCGAGCGGAGACCTGCCTCATGGGCCCGGTCCCGGGCCCACCGCAGCGCCTCTCCCTCGGCGACGAACGCATCGGCGAACGCCCAGCTCGTCTGCTGGTTGCCGGTAATGGCCCTCTCCTGTCCCCGTAGTCGACGCAACCGTGACTGTATCCGCTGACCACGGGAACCCGCAGATGGGACCGCGCGTTGGGAAGAATCGGAAGGCTACGGCGGGAGAAGCCGGGGGGAGACGTCGGGGACGGGGGACCAAGACCAAATGAAGGTCAAAATTCCTTATCCTGAGCTAACGGGCGGGATGGATATGGTAGGGGCTCCACTGGACACCACCAGAGCCGACAGGGGAGGTGCGGCTGCGGCCGGAGACCGTCGGGGAGTGCTGAAGCGCTTTCGCAGGTCCATCGGCGAGCCGAAATCCGTGACCAAGACCGCTGACCGTTCGCGCACTACCGACTCCGCACCCACCGCGACCTTCGCCACCGATGCGGATTCGCAGGCGTGGGCCCCTCCCTCCTGGGAGGAGATCGTCAGCACGCACAGTGCACGGGTCTACCGCCTCGCCTACCGCCTCACCGGCAATCAGCACGACGCCGAGGACCTCACGCAGGAGGTGTTCGTCCGCGTCTTCCGCTCGCTGTCGACGTACACCCCGGGCACGTTCGAGGGGTGGCTGCACCGCATCACCACCAACCTCTTCCTGGACATGGTCCGGCGCCGCCAGCGCATCCGCTTCGACGCCCTCGGCGAGGACGCCGCGGAGCGGCTGCCCAGCCGCGAGCCGTCCCCCCAGCAGCACTTCAACGACACCCACTTCGACGCGGACGTCCAGCAGGCGCTGGACACCCTCGCCCCGGAGTTCCGCGCCGCCGTCGTCCTGTGCGACATCGAGGGCCTCTCCTACGAGGAGATCGCCGCGACGCTCGGAGTCAAGCTCGGCACCGTGCGCAGCCGCATCCACCGTGGCCGCTCCCACCTGCGCAAGGCACTTCAGCACCGCTCGCCCGCCGCCCGGGCCGAGCAGCGCGCCGTCGCCGTCACGGGTGCGGGCACCGGCTTTCCGCTGGGTGGGGAGGTAGGGATCGCGTGACCGGTTCAGGCGGTCAGTCCCCCGCCGAGCACCATCTCGGCGACCGCCTCGCGGCCCTGGTCGACGGGGAGTTGGGACACGACTCTCGGGAGCGGGTGCTCGCGCACCTGGCGACCTGTTGGAAATGCAAAGCCGAAGCCGACGCCCAGCGTCGGCTCAAGAGCGTGTTCGCCGAGGCGGCCGCCCCGCCGCTCTCCGACGCGCTGCTCGCCCGCCTGCAGAACCTGCCGGGTGCCGGCCCCGGAGGTGACGGTGCCGAGAAGCCGCGCGGCGAGACCGCGCGGCCCGCTCCGGACGGCCGCGGGCGGACCGGAGTCCAGGGAAAAGGCGGCTCCGGCACCCGGGCTGAAACCTTTGCCCTCTTCCCCGCCGTCGCGCCCTGGCAGCGCGACCGCGGCTTCCGCATCCACGACCTGCCCGACCCCTCCCGCGGCGCCTCCCGGGGGCGCCGCTTCGCCTTCGCGGCGGCCGGCGCGGTCTCGCTCGCGGCCTTCGCGCTCGGCAGCGCCCAGCCGCTCGCCTCGGTCGGCGAGACCGCGGGCGCGCGCGCGGAGGATCCATACGTGGCCACCACGCCGCTGTCCATGGGCCCGGGTGCCACCACGGACGACAGCCGTCGCTCCCTGGCCCTCACGCTCGCCGGGCGGGACGCTCCCACGGTGCCCGGCGCCCCGGCCGCACCCGCGCCTCCGGCCACGGGGGTGTCGCTGCTGCGGCCCTCCGCCGCGCCCCTCCCGCCGCTGATCCGTGCCGCGCTTCCCGCCCCGGGCCTCTCGGCGGCGGACAGCGCGCCGATCCGGCACTGATCGTTCCCGTCGTGGCCGCCGTGGCCGCGCCCGCCGGATCCCGGCGGCGGCTCCCGGCCCTCTGCGCGGGTCCGCGCGGACCTGGTTGAATTCCTGGTGGGCCGCGGATCCCTCGGGCGATGCCGCGCGCCCTCCGGCGAACGGTGGGGAGAAGATGGACGAGGGGAAGGCGCGGCCCATGGGCCCCAAGCCGCACTGGTGGGGCCGTCCCCGGCGTACGACACCGCCTGACGCGGCGTCGCCCGCCCCGGAGGACCGGGGCGACGAGGGCACGGTCCCCGCTTCCCCGTACGACGCCCCGGCGCCCCGGCACGCGCCCGATCCGTACACCACACCGCCCTACGGCCGCCCCGGCCCGTGGGCGCCCGCGCCGCCCGTCCAGCGCCCGGTCACCCCCGCCCATGGCACCCAGCTCCCGCCGGGCATGCCGCCCGCCCCGCCCTTCCCGCCGCCCTCCCCGTACGGGCCGCCCTGGCAGTACGACCCCTGGGCCGTCTCGCCCGCGGGTCACCCCGGGACCCCGCCCGCGGGGAAGGCCACGCGGCGGCGCGGGCGGATCGTCGTCGGAGCGGTGATCGTGGCGCTCGTCTCCGGAGGCATCGGCGGGGGCGTCGGGGCGTTCCTGGAGCGGGACGGCGTCGTGGGGCACCACGTACGGCTGCCGCAGGCGCCCGTGGACCGGTCCGGGCGTGCCCCGGACAGCGTCGCCGGGATCGCGGCGCGGGCCCTGCCCGGCGTGGTGACGATCCATGTGCGCGGCGGCAGCGACCAGGGCACCGGCACCGGCTTCGTGCTGGACAAGGAAGGCCGCATCCTCACCAACAACCACGTCGTGGAGCCCGCGGCCTCCGGCGGCGACATATCGGTGACCTTCAACAGCGGCCAGACGGCGAAGGCCACCGTCGTCGGCCGGGACAGCGGCTACGACCTGGCCGTGATCAAGGTCTCCGGCGTGACCGGGCTGACCCCGCTCGCCCTCGGCAACTCCGACTCCGTCCGCGTCGGCGACTCCGTGGTCGCCATCGGCGCGCCCTTCGACCTCGCGGGCACCGTCACCACCGGGATCATCAGCGCCAAGGAGCGCCCGATCACCGCGGGCGGCCAGAAGCAGGACGGCAGCGACGTCAGCTACGTGGACGCGCTCCAGACCGACGCCCCGATCAACCCGGGCAACTCGGGCGGGCCGCTGATGGACGCGCAGGCCCGTGTGATCGGCATCAACAGCGCGATCCGGTCCGCGGGTGACGGCTCCGAGCTCGGCGGCGGCCAGGGCGGCAGCATCGGCCTCGGCTTCGCCATACCGGTCAACCAGGCCAAGCGCGTCGCCGAGGAGCTCATCAATACCGGCCGGGCCACCCACCCCGTCATCGGCGTGACCCTGGACATGACGTACGCGGGCGACGGCGCCCGGGTGAACTCCAAGGGCGCCGACGGCCCGGCCGTCACCCCCGGCGGGCCCGGCGACAAGGCCGGCATCCGGGACCAGGACGTGATCAAGAAGGTCGACGGGGCCCCGGTGCACAGTGGCCAGGAACTGATCGTCAAGGTCCGCAGCCACCGTCCGGGTGACCGGCTCTCCCTGACCGTGGAGCACGCCGGAAGCGAGCGGACCGTGGAGCTGACCCTGGGCTCGGCGGCAGCGCGGTGACCTTTGGCCTGATGTTGGCCCGGGCGACGCCCTGGGGGGTCCCCGGGCCAGGTACCGTGATAGGTGGCCGCGACCCCCGGCCACTGACGCATCAAGGAGCTGCAACGTGCTCGACATAGGACCCCTCGAGCTGGTCGCGCTCGTGGTGATCGCGGTGCTCATCTTCGGCCCGGACAAGCTGCCGAAGATGATCCAGGATGTGTCGCGGACGTTGCGCAAGATCCGTCAGTTCTCGGAGAACGCCAAGCAGGACATCCGCTCCGAGCTGGGCCCGGAGTTCAAGGACTTCGAGTTCGAGGACCTGAACCCCAAGACCTTCGTCCGCAAGCACGTGCTCGACAAGGACGAGCTGGGCCTGAAGGAGATCCGCAACGGCTTCGACTTCAAGTCGGAGATGGGCGACGTGGCCGACGCGGTCCACGGGCGCAGCAGTGCCCCGGCTCCTTCCTCCGACCCGGCCGCCCCCGGCTCGGCGTCCCCCTCCGGTGGCCCTGACCTGCTCAAAAAGCGCGAGGGGCTGCATCCGGGCGAGCGTCCGCCCTTCGATTCCGACGCCACCTGAGCCCGCGCGTCCCCGGCGCCATTGACGGGGGTGGCTATCCTCCCTGTGTTTGGGGTGAAGCCGTCCTCGGGGACGGGCTCACCCAGGACCGTCGGGCAACGAGGAGGCGCCGCGCAGATGGAGACGACGAGTCGGGTAGGGGCGCAGGGACCGGCCGGTGAGGCCGGTGCGTCCGCCGCACAGGATGCGGCACAGAGCGGCCCCGGTACCCGGCGGTCCGTCGACGGCTATCTGCTGGCCTCGTTCCCGTGGTACGGCCTGGACGAGGCGTACAGCGGGCCGCGCTGGCTGATGCAGGTCGGCTCCGCCGCCGACGGGACCGTGGAGCACGGTTCCACGGGCCATGGCGAGGAGCCCTCGCTGCGGGGCGAGAAGACCGCCCCCGCCGAGGGCAAGCAGCGCTTCGCCGTCGTGGTCACCGTCGCGAGCCGCCCCGTCCGGCGCAGCGCCGACGGCACGGGCGTGCTGGAGGCCACCTCGGTCTCCTCCGCCGCCTGGCTGGCCGGCTCGGGGCTGCTGTCGTCCACCTGGCCCGCACAGATGGAGCGCGCCCTGCGGCAGGACTGGCTGGACCAGCAGACCGCCCTCGCCTGGGAGCTCGCCGACCATCTGGAGGAGCCCGCCTGGTCGACGCTGTCGCTCCCGGTCGACGGGGTGCCCACCGACTTCCGCTACCGCGAGTCCGAGTACGGCTGGGTGCTCGCGGGTTCGGCCGAGGGCGTCCACCTGGGCGCGTACGGGCGGGGCATGAGCGCGTACGGCATGGGCTTCTCGGTGATCAAGGACCTCGCCGCCTACGGGGGCTGAGGCGGTCACCGAACGGGCCACCCGGGCTGCGGGGGTCCCGGTGCCGGGCTTGAATGCCTGGCAGGGGACGCACTCGGAGAGGTGAGGCACATGGGTGGTTCGTTCGAGCTCTACAAGGACAAGGCCGGCCAGCACCGGTTCCGCCTCAAGGCCGGGAACGGCGAGATCATCGCCGTCGGCGAGGCGTACAACAGCAAGGCCGCGGCCGAGAAGGGCATCGCGTCCGTGAAGAACAACGCCCCCGACGCACCGGTCAAGGACCTGGAGACCGGGAAGCAGTAGCCGGCAAAGACGGTAAGGGGCGGCCTCCATGGAGACCGCCCCTTACCGTTCGCCGCGCCTGCCGCGCGGGCGGCGGTGTCAGAACTTGTTGCGCGGGGTGATCCCCAGGGACATCCCGGACAGGCCGCGCTGGCGGCCGCCGAGCTTGCCCGCGATCGCCCGCAGCGCGGCGCCCGCCGGGGACTCCGGGTCCGTCAGGACCACGGGCCTGCCGTCGTCGCCGCCCTCGCGCAGCCGGACGTCGATCGGGATCGCGCCCAGCACGGGCACGTTCGCGCCGGTCGTCCGCGTCAGGCCGTCGGCGACCGTCTGGCCGCCGCCCGTGCCGAAGACGTCGACCATCTCGTCGCAGTGCGGGCAGGGCAGCCCGGACATGTTCTCCACGACCCCGACGATCTTCTGGTGCGTCTGCACGGCGATCGACCCGGCGCGCTCGGCGACCTCGGCGGCGGCCTGCTGAGGGGTCGTCACCACCAGGATCTCGGCGTTCGGGACGAGCTGCGCGACGGAGATCGCGATGTCACCGGTGCCCGGCGGGAGGTCGAGCAGGAGGACGTCGAGGTCGCCCCAGTAGACATCCGCCAGGAACTGCTGGAGCGCGCGGTGCAGCATCGGGCCGCGCCAGACCACCGGGGCGTTGCCCGGCGTGAACATCCCGATCGAGATGACCTTCACGCCGTTCGCCGACGGCGGCATGATCATGTTCTCGACCTGGGTGGGCCTGCTGTCGCCCGCGCCCAGCATGCGGGGCACCGAGTGGCCGTAGATGTCCGCGTCCACGACGCCGACCTTCAGGCCGTCGGCCGCCATCGCCGCCGCGAGGTTGACCGTCACCGAGGACTTGCCGACGCCGCCCTTGCCGGACGCCACCGCGTAGACCCGGGTCAGCGAGCCCGGCTTGGCGAAGGGCACCTCGCGCTCGGCCGTGCCCCCGCGCAGCGAGGACGCCAGCTCCTTGCGCTGCTCGTCGCTCATCACGTCGAGCTCGACGGTGACGTCCGTGACGCCCTCGACGGCCGCCACGGCGTTGCGCACGTTGCTCGTGATGGTCTCGCGCATCGGGCAGCCCTGGACCGTCAGATAGACCGCTACCGCGACCGAGCCGTCCGCGCCGATCTCCACCGATTTGACCATGCCCAGATCGGTGATCGGACGGTGGATCTCGGGGTCGTTCACCGTCGCGAGCGCGGCGCGGATCGCGTCCTCGCTCACAGACGTGCCGTTCGTGTCGGTAGCCATAAGCACGATGGTACGGCGCGTGAGGGGGCCTCCGGAAAGGCCCTTCAGCGGTCGCGTTCCTCACTCTCGTACGGGAATACCCGCCGCACTTCCAGCTCCTTCACCAGATCCTGGAACTCAGAGCGGATCCAGTCCCGCGTCGCGACCTCGCCCAGGCCCATCCGCAGCGCCGCGATCTCCCGCGTCAGATACTCCGTGTCCGCGATGGACCGCTCGTTCTGCTTGCGGTCCTGCTCCAGATTGACCCGGTCGCGGTCGTCCTGCCGGTTCTGCGCGAGGAGGATCAGCGGCGCCGCGTAGGACGCCTGGAGCGAGAGCACCAGGGTCAGGAAGATGAACGGGTAGTTGTCGAACCGCAGATGCCCCGGCACCGAGGTGTTCCACAGCACCCACAGCACGATGACGACCGTCATCCAGACGATGAACCGGCCCGTCCCCAGGAACCGCGCGATCCGCTCCGAGGTGCGCCCGAACGCCTCCGGGTCGTAGCTGCGCAGCCAGCTGCGGCGCCGCACCCTCGGCAGGTCCAGCCGCACCCGCGGCTGGTGCGCGACCCGCTCCTTGGCCCGTTCCTCGCGGTTGCGTTCAGTGCCCATCGGCGGCCTCCGGCAGATCGCTCATGCCCAGTGCACCCGAGTGCAGCTCGGTCTCCCGCCAGTCGTCCGGGAGCAGGTGGTCCAGGACGTCGTCGACGGTCACCGCGCCCAGCAGCGAGCCGCTGTCGTCCACCACGGGCGCGGAGACCATGTTGTAGGTCGCCAGATAGCTGGTGACGGCGGGCAGGGGGGTGTCCGGCGGCAGCGGCCGCAGGTCGGTGTCGGCGATCGACCCGACGAGCGTGAACGGCGGGTCCCGCAGCAGCCGCTGGAAGTGCACCGTGCCCAGGTACTTGCCCGTCGGGGTCTCGTCCGGCGGCCGGCACACGTAGACCTGCGCGGCCAGCGCGGGGGAGAGGTCGGGGTTGCGCACCCGCGCGAGGGCGTCGGCGACCGTGGCGTCCGGGCGGAGCACGATCGGCTCCGTGGTCATCAGGCCGCCCGCCGTCCGGTCCTCGTAGGCCATCAGGCGCCGCACGTCCGCCGCGTCGTCCGGCTGCATCAGCGTCAGCAGCCGCTCCATGTCGTCCTCGGGCAGCTCCGACAGCAGGTCGGCGGCGTCGTCCGGGTCCATGGCCTCCAGGACGTCGGCCGCCCGCTCCTCCTGGAGCTTGCCGAGGATCTCGATCTGGTCGTCCTCCGGCAGCTCCTCCAGGACGTCGGCGAGCCGGTCGTCGTCGAGGGCGGCCGCCACCTCCGCGCGCCGCTTCGGCGACAGGTGGTGCAGCACGCTGGCGAGGTCGGCCGGGCGCAGCCGCTCGAAGGTGGCCAGGAGGTTCGCGGCGCCCTGCCCGTGCTCCTCCAGCGAGAAGCCGGTCACCGCCGACCACTCCACCGTCAGCGTCTCGCCCTTGCGGCGCAGGGCCCCGCCCTTGCCCTTGCGGACGAAGACCTTGTCGATCTCCCAGTCGCGGCGGGCCGGCAGCTGGGTGACCGCCACGTCGAGGACGGTGACCTCCTCGCCCCCGTCGACCAGGCGCACCCGGCGGTCCAGCAGCTCGCCGACGACCAGCGTCTCCGTGGGCCGCTGCTCGAAGCGCCGCAGGTTGATCACGCCGGTGGTGATGACCTGCCCGGACTCCACGCCCGTCACCCGGGTCATCGGCAGGAAGATCCGGCGGCGGCTGACGACCTCCACGACCAGGCCCAGCACGCGCGGCGGCCGCCCGCCGACGCGCAGCATCGCGACGAGGTCCTGCACCCGGCCCACCTGGTCGCCGTTGGGGTCGAAGACGGCCACCCCGGAGAGGTGCGAGACGAACACCCGGTGGACGCCTCCCGCCATGGCCGCGTCCTCCTTCTCCGGGTTCCCGAAGGGGTGATGTCCAGGTTTCAGGCTACGTGCCCGGCTTCTTCCCGGCGCGGGAGAGACGGCCGTACGGACTCCCCGCTTCCGCCCCCGTTCGGCCCGGGTACGCTGCCGTACTCCAGCGGTGACGGCCATCGGTGTCAGGAGGCATGAGCAGACGTGCGAACCCCGAAGGCGGCACTCGTCGGAGCGCTGTGCGTCGGCCTGTCCGCCGTGCTCACGGGCTGCGGCGGCGGTGGCGAGGACCCCGACGCGGGCACCAACGGCGTGGGCAAGCTCGACGCCGCGAAGATCCAGGACAAGGCCACCGAGGCCGCCCGCGGCGCGGACGCGGTCCACCTGTCCGGCAGCGTCGTCAGCCAGGGGCACACGTACAAGCTCGACATGCGGCTGAAGAAGGACGGCGGCACCGGCCAGGTCGCGACCGGCGCCGGCGCGTTCGAGCTGCTGCGGGTCGGCGACGAGCTCTACCTCAAGGCGCCGGCGGCGTTCTGGTCGCACGGGGACGGCGGCGGCGCGGCGGGCGGCAAGCTGGAGAAGAAGTATGTGAAGGTCCCCTCCAACGACCCGTCCTACCAGCAGTTCAAGGGCTTCACCGACAAGAACGTCCTGCTGGACGGCCTCCTCGTGCTGCACGGCAAGCTCGCGCGCGGTGACCACGGGACGGTCGCCGGTGTCCGCACGATCCGCGTCACCGGCGGCGACAAGGGCAGCGGCGGCACGCTCGACGTCTCCCTGACGGGCACGCCGTATCCGGTGCGGGTGCAGCGGGCGGGCGGGGCGGGCCAGCTGGAACTGGCCGACTGGGGCAAGGACTTCGCCCTCTCCGTCCCGGACAAGAGCGCCACGGTCGACTACGGCAAGAACATCCCGACGGGCGCCGACCCGTCCGCGGGCAAGACTGGGTCCACGGGGTCCTCGGGGTCCTCAGGGTCCTCAGGGTCCTCAGGGTCCTCGGGCAAGGATTCCGCCACGGGCAAGGACCTCTCCCCGGGTACGTCCTGAGCCCCGCGGGTCAGCCCTGCCGGCCCCGGCGGCGGCCCCGGAGCAGGCGGGGCAGGGCCGCCGGCATGGGCATCCGCGTGACGGCCGGCGTCGGCAGGGGCTGAGCCGTCAGCGCCCCCGACGGGAGCTCCACCGTCGAACCCTCCGGCTCCAGGCGGAGCACCCGGCACTCCGTGGCCCACCGCTCCTCGATCCGCTCCGCGTCCGGCGCGTTGAGCCGCTTGCCCTTGAGCTCGGCGACGGCCGCGCTCCACTCCTCGCCGCGCGCCGCGAGCTCGCTCACGCGCGCGTGCCAGGTCACCAGGCGGCCGCCCTTGTCCTTGCTGCGCACCGTCACGGCCGCCCGCGCGCCGTCCGCGAGCCCGAGGTCCGCCAGCGGCTGCTCGCCGGGCCCGCCGACGAGGTGGGCGGCGCCCTCGTGCCACACGTGCCACAGCGCACGGCTCGGGCCCGTCGGCCCCTGCACCCAGATCAGGCCGGACTTCTTGGTGGCCTCTTCGATCAGCGCCAGCGTCTGCGTCATGCGCTCACTTTATGCCGCATACGCTGGACGGGTGATGACTGCCCGGACCACCAGGACCGCCCGAGCCGCCCGTACGGGCCCCACCACCCCGCCGACGGCCCCCGCGGCACCGGTCCGTACGGACATCGTCCTGCTCGCCGTGGCCATCGCCGGGATCTCGCTCTCCGCGCCGCTCACCGCGACCATCGCGGCACCCGCCCTGGCCATCGCCTTCTGGCGCAACGCCATGGCCGTCGGCGCCCTCACCCCGCTCGCGCTCGTCCGGCACCGCGCCGAGCTGCGCGGCATCGGGCGCCGGGCCCTGCTGCTGTCCGTGGCCGCGGGCGTGCTGCTGGCCGTGCACTTCGCGGTGTGGCTGCCGAGCCTGCGGATGACCTCGGTCGCGTCCTCGACCGCGCTCGTCACCACGACCCCGATCTGGACGACGCTCCTGCTGCGCCTGGGCGGACACCGCCGCCCGGCGCTCGTCTGGGCGGGCACGGCTCTCGCCTTCCTCGGTGTCGTGATTCTGACGGGCGTCGACTTCGCGGTATCGCCCCGCGCTCTCGCTGGGGACGCGCTCGCGCTCGCAGGCGGCATCGCGGCCGCCGGATACGTCCTGCTGGGGGCGGAGGTGCGGCGGACGGTGGGCACCGTGGCGTACACCTACGTCCTGTACGCCACGACCACGGTGCTGCTGCTCGGCACCTGTCTGGTGTCCGGCGCCCCGCTCGGCGGCTACAGCGGGGCGACGTGGCTGAAGCTGGCCCTGCTCACGGTCACCGCGCAGCTGCTCGGGCACTCGCTGATCAACCGCGTGGTCAAGGGCCTCGGGCCGTCGGTCACCTCGACGGCGATCCTGCTGGAGACGCCGGGAGCCGCGCTGATCGCGGCCCTGTGGCTGCACCAGCTCCCCCCGGCCGCGGCGTATCCCGCGCTCCTGGTGATCCTGGCGGGCCTGGCCCTGGTGATCAGGGGCGACCGGGCGGCGGGCTGACCCCGTTACAGCCAGCCGTTGCGCTTGAAGCCCCGGTGGATGGCGACACAGATCGCCACCGTCACGACCATCACCGTGGGGTAGCCGTACTTCCACTGGAGCTCCGGCATGTACTTGAAGTTCATGCCGTAGACCCCGGCGATCATCGTCGGCACCGCGCAGATCGCCGCCCAGGAGGTGATCTTCCGCATGTCCTCGTTCTGGGCGACCGACGCCTGCGCGAGGTTGGCCTGGAGGATGGAGTTGAGCAGGTCGTCGAAGGAGACGACCTGCTCGTGCACGCGCGCGAGGTGGTCGGCGACATCGCGGAAATACTTCTGGATGTCCGGGTCGACCAGTCGCATCGGCCGCTCGCTGAGCTGCTGCATCGGCCGCATCAGCGGCGAGACCGCTCGCTTGAACTCCAGCACCTCGCGCTTGAGCTGGTAGATCCGGCCCGCGTCACCACCGCGCGAAGAGCCCTTGCTGGGCGCGGAGAAGACGTCGATCTCGACCTCGTCGATGTCGTCCTGCACCGCGTCGGCGACCGCGATGTAGCCGTCGACGACCTGGTCGGCGATGGCGTGCAGGACGGCCGAGGGGCCCTTGGCCAGCAGCTCCGGGTCGTCCTGGAGGCGGTGGCGCAGCGCGCGCAACGAGCCCTGCCCGCCGTGCCGGACGGTGATGATGAAGTCCGGACCGGTGAAGCACATCACCTCGCCGGTCTCCACGACCTCGCTGGTGGCGGTGAGTTCGGTGTGCTCGACGTAGTGGATGGTCTTGAAGACGGTGAAGAGTGTGTCGTCGTAGCGCTCCAGCTTGGGCCGCTGGTGGGCGTGGACAGCGTCCTCCACGGCGAGCGGGTGCAGCCCGAACTCCTTGGCGATGCCGGAGAACTCACGCTCCGTCGGCTCGTGCAGCCCTATCCACGCGAAGCCGCCGTCGGCCCGCACGCGCCGCATGGCCTCGGCCGGGCTGACGTGGTCGCTGGAGCGCTTGCCGTCGCGGTAGACCGCACAGTCGACCACCGCGCTGCTGACGGACGGGTCCCGCGTGGAGTCGTACTCATAAGGAGTGGTGCCCCGGCGGAGAGCGGGGCGGACGGCGGCACGCAGGTCGCGGATCATCGACATGGCAGGCTCCTTCACGGGCCGGCCGTCAGTCTCGGGGGAGCGGCGCAACGCTGCCCGGAACGTGGACGTACCCCGGTCGGGAGAAATACGTCCGCAAATCGGGCGGCGCTTCGCGCGGTGCGGTGGACTGACGGCAGTGCGCAAGAACTTCGCGGAGAACACGGAACAAAGCGAGACGAAGGCGCTCTTCCGTCAAGTGCTGCGGGCGCGAAAGGACTTCCAGGAGGAATCCCGGTGGTATCCGGCGAGAACGGCCGGTACGGGAAGACTTTCAGATCACAAGGAGCGCGCCCGGAGCGGAGGGACGGGAGAACTATCGGTACTGCACGGTCGACTAGGATCCACCGCAGCCCCACCTCCTCCGGCCGGTCCCCGCTGAGGGACGAACGTAACTCCCTGACCAGAGGTCAAGGCTAGCAGCCACTGAACCCGTCAATACCCTCCTTTGCCCGTTCGATACGCGTTCTATGCTCACTGCATGTCAGACGTTCTCGCACTGGTCGAGGCCCGGCTGCGGACAGCCCTGGGCGAACCGGACGCGCGCGCCGCGGTGACCTTCCTCGGCACCGACCGGATCGAAGTTCTCCGCTTTCTCGACGGAGGCGTCGTCCGCTACGCCACCCTCGGCATGTCCGCCCGGCCGATGTCCGATCCCACCGCCGTCGTCGCCGATCCGCTCCGCGGGCCGCGCGCCGAGCTGGTCCTCTCCGTGCGCGCGGGCCGCGCCGACACCGACAAGGTGCTCCGGCCGCTGGCCGTGCTCGCCGCCTCCCCGCAGGTGGAGGGGCTCGTCGTGGCGCCCGGTGCCTCGCTGGACACGGGCGAGCCGCTGTGGCCGGGGGCGCCCTTCACCTCCGTGCTCGTCGCGGAGTCCGGCGGGCTGGTCGAGGACCTCGAACTGGACGAGCCCATGGAGCCCGTCCGCTTCCTGCCGCTGCTGCCGATGACGCCGAACGAGGCGGCGTGGAAGCGGGTCCAGGGAGCGGCCGCGCTGGAGGAGCGGTGGCTCGCGCACGGCACCGATCTGCGTGACCCACTGAGGCCCGGGGTGCCCCTGGGGTGACGCTCCGGGATGTCGGCGTCCGGACGGGTGATCGTCCTTGACGCGGCGGCGGGCGCGGAGGACCGTTGGGCCTTATGAGGGGCGAACCCAGTTGCCCGAAGTGCGGAGGCCGGGTGCGCGCGCCCGGTCTCTTCGCCGACTCCTGGCAGTGCTCCGCGCACGGTCCGGTGCACCCCTTGCAGCCGGTCGTCCCGCCGAGCGTCGAGGCGCTGGCCGTCGTCGTCAACCGCGCCCGGGTGCCGGTGTGGATGCCCTGGCCGCTGCCCGTCGGCTGGCTCTTCACGGGCGTGGTGTGCGCGGGCGACGACCGCAGCGGCGGCCGGGCCACCGCCGTCGC
The DNA here is from genome assembly GCF_042895325.1 of Streptomyces sp. NPDC001407. Taxonomy (NCBI): domain Bacteria; kingdom Bacillati; phylum Actinomycetota; class Actinomycetes; order Kitasatosporales; family Streptomycetaceae; genus Streptomyces; species Streptomyces sp. NPDC001407. The sequence goes on along the minus strand of NZ_JBIAWF010000001.1, from coordinate 492,791 downwards.
CTGCTCCGGCCCGAGCCCGCTCGGCGGCCCCGGTGAGCTGCTGCTCGTCGCCGAGGAGCTCGGCGTCGGCCTCGGCGCCCGCTACGCCGGGATCGACGGCCCCGACCCCGGCCCCCACATGTGCGTCGACCGCTCGCCCCACGCCAAGGTGCACGCCGCGGGCCGCCCCACCCCCCTCTGGCACGTCGACGGCGCGCCCGACGACCGCGCGGTCTTCGCCGGCGAGGCGCGCGGGCTGTGGCTGTGGGCGGTCGTCTGGCCGGAGCGCTCGGGGCTGCTGATGTACGACGAGCTGGTGCTCACGGATCTGCGCGAAGCGGGCGCCGAGGTGGAACTCCTGCCGTGCGGCGCGCTGTCCCCGCGCCTGCTCTCCCCGTAGGACGGTCTCCGGGGCGCCGGTTGGTGGCGGTGCCGGCGGCGGCGCCGGTTATCCTGAACCGGTCCCCTACCGTCCCACCGCCAGGAGCCGTGTCGTGCGCATCGACTTGCACACCCACTCCACGGCCTCGGACGGCACGGACACCCCCGCCGAGCTGGTCCGCAACGCGGCCGCCGCCGGGCTGGACGTCGTCGCGCTGACCGACCACGACGGGGTCGGCGGCCATGCCGAGGCCATCGCCGCGCTGCCCGCCGGGCTCACCCTGGTGACCGGCGCCGAGCTCTCCTGCCGCTTCGCGGGCCCGGACGGCTTCAGCGTGCACATGCTGGCCTACCTCTTCGACCCGCTGGAGCCGGAGCTCGCCCGCGAGCGGGAGCTCGTGCGCGACGACCGGGTGCCCCGCGCGCGCGGCATGGTCGCCAAGCTCAACGAGCTGGGCGTGCCCGTCACCTGGGAGCGGGTCACGGAGATCGCCGCGGGCGGTGCCGTGGGCCGGCCGCACGTGGCCAGCGCCATGGTCGAGCTCGGCGTGATCGACAGCGTCTCCGACGCCTTCACTTCCGAGTGGCTGGCCGGTGACGGCCGCGCCTACGTCGAGAAGCACGAGCTCGACCCCTTCGACGCGATCCGCCTGGTCAAGGCGGCGGGCGGAGTCACCGTCCTCGCGCACCCCTTCGCGCTCAAGCGGGGCAACTGCGTATCCGAGAGCGGCATAGCCGAGCTGGCCTCGGCCGGGCTCGACGGCGTCGAGGTGGACCACATGGACCACGACGCGTCCACGCGCGCCCGCCTGCGCGGCCTGGCCGCCGACCTCTCCCTGCTGACCACCGGCTCCAGCGACTACCACGGCAGCCGCAAGACCTGCCGACTCGGTGAGTTCACCACCGACCCGGAGATCTACGGCGAGATCACCCGCCGGGCGACGGGCGCCTTCCCCGTCCCGGGCGCGGGCGGCTGACCCCTCCCTCGAACCCGGTTCCTCCGGGTCGCGCGCGTGCCCCACGTCCGCGCGTGACCTGGCTTCCGTACGCCCCGAGCATCCGGCCGTACGACCGGCGCGTACTGCCGTACGCACTCCTCCTCCCACCTCCGTGCGCTGCCCCGCGCCCGCCTCCTCACCCAGCTCCTGCTCGCACCACTCTCGCAAGGCCACACTGTGTTCGACTTCGCTGTCTTCGGATCCCTCTTTCTCACGCTTTTTGTGATCATGGACCCGCCGGGGATCACCCCGATCTTCCTCGCGCTCACCTCAGGCCGTCCGGCCAAGGTCCAGCGGCGGATGGCCTGGCAGGCCGCCGCGGTCGCCTTCGGCGTCATCGCCGTCTTCGGCATCTGCGGCCAGCAGATCCTGGACTATCTGCACATCACCACGCCCGCGCTGATGATCGCGGGTGGTCTGCTCCTGCTGCTGATCGCGCTGGACCTGCTGACCGGCAAGTCCGAGGAGCCCACCCAGACCAAGGACGTCAATGTCGCGCTCGTCCCGCTCGGCATGCCGCTGCTGGCCGGGCCCGGTGCGATCGTCTCGGTGATCCTCGCCGTCCAGCACGCGGACTCCGTCAGCGCCCAGATCTCGGTGTGGGTGGCCATCGCCGCGATGCACGTCGTGCTGTGGCTGGTGATGCGCTATTCGCTGCTGATCATCCGGGTCATCAAGGACGGCGGCGTGGTGCTGGTGACGCGGCTCGCGGGCATGATGCTCTCGGCGCTGGCCGTCCAGCAGATCATCAACGGCATCACGCAGGTCATCGCCAACCGCTGACCGCGCGGGCCCCGCGCCCGGCGCGGCACACCCGAGAACGCACGACGCCCCCGTACGGTCCGTACGGGGGCGTCGGCACGTGGGAGCGCTTACGCACTACCGGGCCGCTGTGTGGGCCGGGCGGATGTAGATGCGCTGGCCTGTGGATGCGGCCTGCTGCACGATCCTGTTGACGGAGGCGGCGTCCACGACGGTGCTGTCGACGGCCGAGCCGTCGATGTCGTCCAGGCGCATGATTTCGAAGCGCAAGGCTTCTCCCTTCGTCTGATCCTCCTGAGGAGAACTCCATGAGTGGGTGACGGTGTCGCGACGGTGCGACCCGTTACATAAGTGTCCAACGAGGTGATCACTTCAAACATTCCCTACGCTAAGGAAATTTTTAACGTGACTAATTACCGAGAGCTCGCACATGACCCACCACCCCGCCGCGCACCCCACGCTCCCGCCCCGGCCCCCGGACCTCGCCGCGGTCGCCGCGGGCATCGAGCGCACCAATGAGCTGCTCACCCGCGTCCTCGCGGAGGTCGCCACCACCCCCTCCACCCACGCGATCTTCGTGGACGCCGGCTACGTCTACGCCGCCGCGGGCCGGCTCGTCGCCGGGACCGAGGACCGCCGGACCTTCGACCTCGACGCCGAAGGGCTGATCGAGGCGTTCATCGACAAGGCCCGCATGATCTTCCCCGACAGCAGACTGCTGCGGGTCTACTGGTACGACGGCGCCCGGCGCCGCATCCACACCGCCGAGCAGCAGAGCATCGCCGAACTGCCCGACGTCAAGGTGCGCCTGGGCAACCTCAACGCCAACAACCAGCAGAAGGGCGTCGACTCCCTCATCCGCAGCGACCTCGAATCCCTCGCCCGGCACCGCGCCATCAGCGACGCCGCGCTCATCGGCGGCGACGAGGACCTCGTCTCGGCGGTCGAGGCCGCGCAGGGCTACGGCGCCCGCGTCCACCTCTGGGGCATCGAGGCCGTCACCGGCCGCAACCAGGCCGAACCCCTGCTCTGGGAGGTCGACAGCCAGCGCACCTTCGACCTCGACTTCTGCAAGCCCTACGTCAGCCGCCGCACCCTCCCCGAGCCCTACGGCGAGGCCGCCGCCCATCAGACGCCCGCCCCCAGCCGCGACGACGTGCGCTTCGTCGGCGCCCAGGTCGCCGCCCAGTGGCTGGGCTCCCGCGGCCGCGACACCCTCGCCGAACTGCTGCCCGGCCACCCCTATCTCCCCGGCGCCGTCGACCAGGAACTCCTGGTGGAGGCCGAGGCGCTGCTCGGCCTCTCCCTCCGCGGCCACGCCGACCTGCGCCGCGCGCTGCGCGACGGATTCTGGGACCACCTGGGCACCCAGTACTGAACGTACGGAAGCAGCGTGACGGGTGCGCGTGCCGGAATGCGCGCGGGCACCGTGAGTGGAACCCTGGCTTCGGGTGGTCGTGCCCCAGGGCGCGGCCACTGCGGAGTGCTGCCGTCGTCCGGCAGTCCACAAGCCCCGGAAGAGACCCCGAACAGAATCGAGGCGGTCCGTCATGGCGTCGTCGTCCCTTGACCTTGCCGTGCCGGGCGCGCCGTGCTGGGTGTCCCTGCTGACCCATGACCTGGCCGCCGCGGAGGACTTCTACGGACCGGTGATGGGCTGGACCTTCCGGTCCGGGAGGCTGGGCGAGAACTTCGTCGTGGCGCTCGCCGACGGCAAGCCCGTCGCGGGCATCGGCAACGTCGCCCGCACCATGGGCGTCGCCGTCTCCTGGACCTCCTACTTCGCCGTCGAGGACGCCGACACGGTGGCCTCCCGCATCCGCGAGCGCGGCGGCACCGTCGCCGTCGGGCCGCTCGCCGTCGGACACGGCCGCGCCGCCCTCGCCGCCGACTCCGCGGGGGCCGTCTTCGGCTTCTGGGAGGGCCGCACGCTCCGCGAGTGGCGCGTCGGCCGGGAGGGCGCGCCCGCCTGGCTGGAGCTGCGCACCCGCGACGCCTTCGCCGCCGCCATCTTCTACGGCGAGGTCTTCGAGTGGGCCACCGGCCGCCCCGACCGCTGCGAGGTGCGCTACGAGGACGACGCCGTGATGGTCCGCTCCGCCGGGCACACCGTCGCCTGCCTGCGCGGCGGCGCGGTCGAAGCGGCGCCCGACCCGCGGATCAGGCCCCGCTGGCACGTCTACTTCTGCGTCGACGACGTCGAGAAGGCCGTCGAGACCGCCCTCGCCGCAGGCGGTACGGTCGCCGCCGAACCGGGCCGTTCCCCGGTGGGCCGCGAGGCGACGCTCCGCGACCCCCAGGGCGGGCTCTTCACCGTGACGGCGAGCGAGGCGGGCGGCTGAGCGCTCCGCTTACGGGACGCGGTTCCGTACCGGATTCGCCGAGCCTGCTCAGACGGCAGCCTCTCCCGCCCGGCCCCAGAAGCGGACGAGCGCCTCGGCCGTCTCCGCCGGGCGTTCCGCGTTGGGGGAGTGGCCCGCGCCCTCGATGACCGTACGGACCGCCGACAGCTCCTTCGCCATCGCGTCGATCGACGGCACCGGCCAGGCGTAGTCCAGCCGGCCGGAGAGGACGTGTTTGGGCAGCGGGACCGCCGCCAGCTCCGCCGTACGGTCCGGCTCCACGGTCAACTGCCGCCCGGCGGTGAGGAGTTGCTCCTTGGCCGTGCCCGTCCAGCGGCGGTGCAGGAACTCGTCCAGATCCGAGGGTTCCTCCGCCGTCCTCGGCTCCTGGGGCTCCTGCTTGCGCATCTCCTGCCAGACCGCTTCCTTGTCCAGCTGCCCCAGGGCCTCGATCAGCAGCCGGGTGCGCGCCTGCTGCTCCGCCGCGATCGCTCCCGGGCCGCAGCTCATCATCGTGAGCGAGCGGAAGGGGGACGCGTCCAGCAGCACCGCGGCGCGTGAGACCAGCCCGCCGAACGAGTGCCCCAGCAGGTGCACCCCGCCACCGAGGGCCTCCGCCTGGGCGAGCACGTCCCGGGCCAGCTCCTCCTGCACGTACGCCGCGGCCTCCCTCGGCCCCGCGCTCTCGTGCTGCCCGCGCCCGTCCACGGCCACCGCCCGGTAACCGGCCGCCGCGATCGGCTCCAGCAGCGCGATGAAGTCCTCCTTGCTCCCGGTGAACCCGGGTACGAGCAGGACGGTGCCGCGGCTCGCGCGCCCGGCGTCGTGCGTCGCGAACTCGCCACGGGGGGTGGAGAGGGCGCGCGCTTCCGCTTGCGGGGGCAGGGTGAGGAAGGGTGGGCGACTCATGGGGTGAGGCTAGCGGTGGGGTGGGGGCGGTGGGGTTGGGGGGTGGGGTGGTTCTCGGTGCGGGTCCGCTGCGCTTGGGGCGGGCTTGTTCCTCAGCCGGTGCCTCTTCCCGGCTGCGTCTGATGTACGGGTCCGCCGCGTGGGGGCGCGTGCCCCGGCTGGTGCCTGCGGCGCTTTGTGCCCCTACCCCGCCCCTTCCCGGCTGCATCTGATGTGCGGCTCCGCCGCGTGGGGGGCTTCGCCTGCGCGTTCTTCCCCTACCCCGCCCCTTCCCGAAACTGGGGCTTCGCCCCAGACCCCTGACCGCGCTCCGCGCGGTGTCCTCAAACTCCCCCAGCTACCTCCCCCGGACGGAGTCTGGGGGAGGTAGCTGGGGGAGGCAACGGACCCCCAGTTCGGGGTCTGGGGCAGCGCCCCAGTTTCGGGAAGGGGCGGGGTGGGGGAACAAAGCCCGCCGCAAGCGCAGCGGACCCGCACCCGGAAAACGCGACGGCCGGTCCCCACAGGGGACCGGCCGTCGTCAGAAGCAGAGCGTCAGCTCGCGGCAACCTTCGGCGCCGCCGCCTTACGCGTCCGCTTCACAGGAGCCTCCGCCCCATCCACCTTCGGCGCAGCCGCCTTGCGCGTGCGCTTCGGCTTCTCTTCGGCCTCGACGGCGTCAGCCTTGGGTGCAGCTGCCTTGCGGGTCCGCTTCGGCTTCTCCTCAGCCTCAACGGCCTCGGCCTTGGGTGCGGCTGCCTTGCGGGTCCGCTTGGGCTTCTCCTCTGCCTCGACGGCGTCGGCCTTCGGCGCAGCCGCCTTGCGGGTGCGCTTGGGCTTCTCTTCCGACTCGACGGCGTCGGCCTTCGGCGCAGCCGCCTTGCGGGTCCGCTTCGGCTTGTCCTCGGCCTCGACGGCGTCGGCCTTCGGCGCAGCCGCCTTACGCGTGCGCTTCGGCTTCTCCTCGACCTCAACGGCCTCGGCCTTGGGTGCGGCTGCCTTGCGGGTCCGCTTCGGCTTCTCCTCGACCTCGGCGACCTCGACAGCCTCGGCCTTCGGCGCAGCCGTCTTGCGGACGCGCTTCCGCTCGGCCGGAGCCGGCTCCGTCGCCTGGGACGGGATCGTGGCCGTGGCCGTGGTGGAAGCGGCGGCCAGGGCCCTGGCCGCCGTCTCGACGGTCTGGAAACCGGGCTCGGACGCGTCCGTGGACAGCGGCTTCACCATGCGCGGGCGACGGCGGCGCGGCTGCTCGGGCTCGGCAGCGGCAGCCGCGACGGGAGCCGGAGCCGGAGCGGCCGCGGTCGTCGTCGTGGGGGCGGCGGCCGACGACGCGCTGTGGCGCGTACGGCGACGGCGGCGCGGCTTCGAGGGCGTCTCGGGAGCACCCTCGGCCACCGGCTGTGCGGCGGGGCGCTCGGCCACGGGCGTCGCGGCGACGGCGGCGGCCGGCGCCTCCGCGCCCGCCGTCGCACCGCCACGCGTGCGGCGGCGCTGGCGCGGGGTGCGGGTGCGCGCGGGGCGCTCCTCCTCCACCGCGGCGGCGGCCTGCTTCGGGCCGCGGCCACGGGCACCGCGGCCGCCCGTCTCGCCGAGGTCCTCGATCTCCTCCGCCGCGAGCCCGGCACGGGTCCGCTCGGAGCGCGGCAGTATGCCCTTGGTCCCCGCGGGGATGTTCAGCAGTTCGTAGAGGTGCGGGGAGGTGGAGTACGTCTCCTCCGGCTCGTCGAACGGCAGGTCCAGCGCCTTGTTGATCAGCTTCCAGCGCGGGATGTCGTCCCAGTCGACGAGGGTGACGGCCGTACCCGACTTGCCCGCGCGGCCCGTACGGCCGATGCGGTGCAGGTAGGTCTTCTCGTCCTCGGGGGACTGGTAGTTGATGACGTGCGTGACGTTGTCGACGTCGATGCCGCGGGCGGCGACGTCGGTGCAGACCAGCACGTCGACCTTGCCGTTGCGGAAGGCGCGCAGCGCCTGCTCGCGGGCGCCCTGGCCGAGGTCGCCGTGGACCGCGCCGGAGGCGAAGCCGCGGCGGGCCAGCTGGTCGGCGATGTCGGCGGCCGTGCGCTTCGTACGGCAGAAGACCATCGCGAGGGCGCGCTCCTCGGCCTGGAGGATGCGGGCGACCAGCTCCGGCTTGTCCATGTTGTGCGCGCGGAAGACGTGCTGCGTGATGTTGGCGACGGTCTGGCCCTCGTCGTCCGGCGCGGTGGCGCGGATGTGCGTGGGCTGCGACATGTAGCGCCGCGCGAGGTTGATGACGGCGCCCGGCATGGTGGCCGAGAAGAGCATCGTCTGACGCTTGGCCGGCAGCATCATCATGATCCGCTCGACGTCGGGCAGGAAGCCCAGGTCGAGCATCTCGTCGGCCTCGTCCAGGACGAGGGCCTTGACGTGCGAGAGGTCCAGCTTCTTCTGGCCGGCGAGGTCGAGCAGGCGGCCGGGGGTGCCGACGATGACGTCGACGCCCTTCTTGAGCGCCTCGACCTGCGGCTCGTAGGCACGGCCGCCGTAGATCGCGAGCACGCGGACGTTGCGGACCTTGCCGGCGGTGAGGAGGTCGTTGGTGACCTGCTGGCACAGCTCGCGGGTGGGGACGACCACGAGCGCCTGCGGGGCGTCGGTGAGCTGCTCGGGCTTCGCCCGGCCGGCCTCGACGTCCGCGGGGACGACGACGCGCTCCAGCAGGGGGAGGCCGAAGCCCAGCGTCTTTCCGGTGCCGGTCTTGGCCTGGCCGATGACGTCCGAGCCCGACAGGGCCACGGGGAGCGTCATCTCCTGGATGGGGAAGGGATGGACGATGCCGACGGCTTCAAGGGCTTCGGCGGTCTCGGGAAGAATCCCGATTTCTCGGAAGGTGGAGAGAGTAGACAGGATCTTGCCTCTTCTGTGAGACGCGGCGCGAGGCGGCGAAGGGGGTCGTACGTACCGCGCCGGGTTACTGTCCGGCCTGGGGAAGCCGGGTGACGCGCGGGACCACTGCCTTCGCTCTTGCACACGTGCCGCGAGCGGATCCCTCCAGGCGCATGCGTCTCGCATGTGCCGCACGGAGGGCGGTCGGTTTTGGAAGCCGATCGGGCCACCGACCGGGCATCCGCTGGAGATCCGGGGGCCGGGCGAGTGACGCCACCGGAAGACACAGCATGGGACAGCCCGCCGAATACTCGGCAGGCGCATTACCACTGTACCCCGGAAACACGCATGTGTGTCCGGACAATCCTTCGGACAGATGAGGAGGAACTGGCTGACCAGGGCCTTCCCCCTGCTGTCGGGCGAGCTATTGTGCGCTCCATGGAGACGCCCGACAACGCTGAGAACGCCACCGAGCCCGCAGCCGCCCACACCGGAATCGCCGCCCAGGACTGGTCCCGGGCCGCCGCCGACCCGCAGTACCGGGCGGCGGTGGTGGATCTGCTGGGCGCCCTCGCCTACGGCGAGCTGGCCGCCTTCGAACGGCTCGCGGAGGACGCCAAGCTGGCGCCGACGCTGGACGACAAGGCTGAGCTGGCGAAGATGGCCGCGGCGGAGTTCCAGCACTTCCAGCGGCTGCGCGACCGCCTGACGGCCATCGACGTGGACCCGACCGGCGCGATGCAGCCCTTCGCGGCGGCGCTGGACGAGTTCCACCGCCAGACGGCGCCCTCGGACTGGCTGGAGGGCCTGGTCAAGGCGTATGTCGGCGACTCGATCGCCAGTGACTTCTACCGTGAGGTCGCCGCCCGCCTGGACTCCGACACCCGCGCCCTGGTGCTGACCGTGCTGGACGACACCGGCCACGCGAGCTTCGCGGTCGAGAAGGTCCGCGCTGCGATCGAGGCGGAGCCCCGCGTGGGCGGCAGGCTCGCGCTGTGGGCGCGGCGGCTGATGGGCGAGGCGCTCTCGCAGGCGCAGCGCGTGGTGGCCGACCGTGACGCGCTGTCGACGATGCTGGTGGGCGGCGTGGCCGACGGCTTCGACCTCGCCGAGGTCGGCAAGATGTTCTCCCGGATCACCGAGGCGCACACCAAGCGGATGGCCGCGCTGGGCCTGGCCGCCTGATCCGCCTCGCCCGTCCGGCCGCACGCGGCGCACGACGCGCCCCCGGAGCCGGGCGGGCCCGGGTCAGGCGGTGGCTGACCGGCGGGGCTGCTCGCCCTGCCGCACCAGCAGGGACAGCAGCGCGACGGACACGCCGAGCGAGACGGCGAGGACGGCCGGGGTGTGACCGGGGCCCAGCACGGAGTGGGCGATCAGGGCGCCGAAGAGCGCCGCGACCGGACCCGTGGCCAGCGCCAGGCTCCGCGGGCGGAACTGCCCGTACCGCGCGGGCAGCCAGCGCAGGGCTCCGTAGGAGACGGCGAGGCCGATGAGGACCGAGCCGAGCGCTTCCCAGAGGATCATGGTCACTTCCTCCCGTGCCGAGATCGTGCGAGATCGAGGAGCAGGTGCAAATCGGTCGAAGCCGTACTACCCCCCGGACGGGCCCGGCAACCCTCCGCGGGGCCGCTCCTGTCGGCTGTGACATCGGCTATGACAACGGCGGGGCCCCGGTGAATTCCCCACCGGGGCCCCGCCGTTCGCACGCGCGTGCGCGCTCGCTCAGAGCGCGCTGAAACCGACCTTACGGGCGGTCGGCTCGCCGATCTCCACATAGGCCAGGCGGTCGGCCGGAACCAGGACCTTGCGGCCGTGGTCGTCCACCAGGCTCAGCAGCTGCGCCTTGCCGCCGAGCGCGTCGGCAACCGCGCGCTCGACCTCTTCGGCAGACTGCCCGCTCTCGAGAACGATCTCGCGGGGCGCGTGCTGCACGCCGATCTTGACCTCCACGGCTTATGTCCCTCCGAAGGTTTGGGGTCCCGTACGTTCCACACACTAGCCCGGTACGGACGCGAGCCGAGCGGGTGCGTCCACGCTGGCAGCGAACACCGCCCGGCGGGGAGGGCCGCTCAGTGCTCGGCGGGGTTCTTCGGGAAGCCCGCGATGCCGCGCCACGCCAGCGACGTCAGCAGCTGCACCGCGGTGTCGCGCGGCACGCAGCTCTCGCTGGAGAGCCAGTAGCGGGCCACGACCTGGGAGACGCCGCCCAGCCCGACGGCCAGCAGCATCGCCTCGTCCTTCGAGAGGCCGGTGTCCTCGGCGATGACGTCGCTGATCTCCTGCGCGCACTCCAGCGACACCTTGTCGACGCGCTCGCGCACGGCCGGCTCGTTGGTGAGGTCCGACTCGAAGACCAGCCGGAAGGCGCCGCCCTCGTCCTCCACGTACGCGAAATAGGCGTCCATGGTGGCCGCCACGCGCAGCTTGTTGTCGGTGGTCGAGGCGAGCGCGGTGCGGACCGCGGTCAGCAGGGCCTCGCAGTGCTGGTCCAGCAGGGCCAGATAGAGGTCCAGCTTGCCGGGGAAGTGCTGGTAGAGGACCGGCTTGCTGACACCGGCGCGCTCGGCGATGTCGTCCATCGCCGCGGCGTGGTAACCCTGTGCGACAAAGACTTCCTGGGCCGCGCCCAGCAGCTGGTTGCGTCGGGCTCGGCGCGGCAGACGCGTGCCACGCGGCCGCGCCTCGGTCTGCTCGATGGCTGTCACGCCGCCTCCCATGATTTTTCCCTGCACGGTGTGCACCGCGCCCGCCATCGTACTTTTGGGTAACCGGGCCGTGCGTGGTCGGAGCGGAGAATTTCATGTACCGGACGCTGTGGGAAGTCAACAAAATCCCGACAATTGACGCGCACGTCACTCCCGCGTCCCCCGGTATCGCCCGGAAGGGGACGCTCCGGGCTGCGCCTCAGCGGTAGTCGTCCTCGTCCAGCTCCACCACCCGGGCCTGCTCGGCGCGGTCGGCCTCGTTCGCGGCCCCCGGGTCGATGTGGGACAGCGGGTCGTCCCGGTGCGGGGTGATGTCGGCGTGCTGCTCGGCGGCGTCCGCCTCCGGAGCCTCGACATCGAACTCCGAGGTGTCGGTCTCTTCCTCGAACGTGTCCGGATCGGACGGATCAACGGTCATGCGGTACCCCTTCTCAGGGAGGTTCAGGGAGGAAGCCCTCTTACTGCGTGGTACGAGCCTAGGAGAGGCGGCCCCGCGACGCCAGGTGATCTGTGACGCCCGCCACAGGAGTCCCGGCGTGATCGTCTCGTAACATTGCCGGCATGTCTTCGACCGAGTCGCCGGATGCCCGCGCCGTTCCCGTGGTGCCGCCCGGGCGGCCCTCGTGGGTCAGCCGGGGCGAGGAGGTCCGCACGGTGACGCTGCCGGGCGTCACCCTGGCGGTGCGCTCCCGGAAGCCCGCGCAGGAGGGGCTGCCGCCCGCGCTCTACGTGCACGGGCTCGGCGGCTCCTCGCAGAACTGGTCCGGGCTCATGGACCGGCTCTCCGGCCACGTCGACGGCGAGGCCCTCGACCTGCCGGGCTTCGGTGACTCACCGCCACCGGACGACCGGGACCTGTCCATCACCGGCTGCGCCCGCGTGGTCATCCGGTATCTGGACGCCGCCGGGCGCGGACCCGTGCACCTCTTCGGCAATTCGATGGGCGGCGCGGTGGCCACGCGCGTCGCCGCCGTACGCCCCGACCTGGTCCGCACGCTCACCCTGATCTCGCCCGCCCTCCCCGAGCTGCGCCCGCAGCGCACGGCGGTGCCCACCGGACTGCTCGCCGTGCCGGGGATCGTCTCCCTCTTCGCCCGCGCGACCAAGGACTGGACACCCGAGAGGCGCACCCGCGAGGTGCTCGCGCTCTGTTACGGGGACCCCGGACGAGTGACACCGGAGGAGTTCGAACGTGCCGTCGCGGAATTCGAGCGGCGGCTGGAGCTGCCCTACTTCTGGGACGTCATGGCGCGGGCCGCGCGCGGCATAGTCGATTCGTACACACTCGGTGGCCAGCATTCGCTGTGGCGTCAGGCTGAGCGGGTGCTTGCCCCTACGCTGCTCGTCTACGGAAAGCGCGACCACCTCGTCTCCTTCCGCATGGCACACCGCGCGAGCAAGACTTTCCGCGACTCGCGGTTGCTGACGCTCCTGGAATCAGGACATGTCGCCATGATGGAGGACCCGGACGCGGTGGCTCGTGCCTTCCGCGACCTCCTCACGGACACCGCCGCCACTGCTGAACGGAGCGCTACGCCTCGTGGGTAAGCACAGCGCACGCGCCTCCCATCCCACCCGCCGGCTCCCGGCCGCCGGGGCCGAGGGGGGGACGGGACGCCGATCGGCCCCGCCTGCCGAGGGGGCCGACGCCGCCGAGGAGCCCTCCCCGGAGGGCGTCAGTACGGACGGGGCGCGCACCCCGTCCGGAGAGCCGTCCGCGGCCGGGGGTCATCCCGAGACGCGGGCGCAGGGTGTCGGCTGGGGCGTCATCGGCGTGCAGCGCGGCCAGGGCGCGGGCCGGCCGGCAGGCTACGGAGCCTCCTGGACCCCGGGATACGCCACTGAGTACGAGCCCCTGACGGAGTCTGCCCAGCAGCCCTCGGGGTATGCCTCCGCGGCCTACTGGCAGGGCGGCCCGCCCGCGGCGCCCGCCGCCCCGGCCCCGGATCCCGCCGCACCCGCCGCCACCGTGGTCCCCGCGCGCGTGCCCGCGCCGCGGCCCGAGGCGAGCGGCGTGGCCTCACGGCGCCGGGCCACCCCCGAGAAGTCGGGCCAGGGCGTGGCGCGGACCGCCACCGGCGTCGCCGCCGCCCTGGTGACGGCCGTGCTGGCGGTGATCGTCGCAGGTCAGGTGGACGACAGCACGGACAGCAAGGCGCAGGCGCGGTCCGCGGACGTCGAGCGGAGCAGCCCGGACGCGGCCTCCCGCTCCGACAGCAGGCCGACGCCCGACGGCGGCGCCGTGGCGCGGGCCGGCTACGACGAGCAGATGGCCCGGAAGTACCCGCTCGACGAGAAGGCCCACGGATCGGGTGATTTCGAGACCGTGGGCGGCCACGACAAGGCCCCTGGTAAGGGTGAAGTGCTGCGGTATCGCGTTGACGTGGAAAAGGGCCTTCCGCTCGACGGCGCGCTCTTCGCGGAGGCCGTCCAGCGGACGCTGAACGACGACCGCAGCTGGGGCCACGGCGGCACCCGCACCTTCGAACGCGTCTCCTCCGGGCACGCCGACTTCGTCATCACCCTCGCCAGCCCCGGCACGACGGCGGCATGGTGCGCCAAGTCGGGCCTGGACACCACGGAGGACAACGTCTCCTGCGACTCCGCGGCCACCGACCGGGTCATGATCAACGCCTATCGGTGGGCGCAGGGCGCCCAGACGTACGGCGACAAGATGCTCATGTACCGGCAGATGCTGATCAACCACGAGGTCGGGCACCGGCTCGGGCACGACCACGAGGGCTGCACCAAGGAGGGCGCCCTCGCGCCGGTGATGATGCAGCAGACGAAGTTCCTGAAGTCGGAGAACGGGCTGACCTGCCGGCCGAACCCCTGGCCCTTCCCCACGGCATGAGCGGCGGACGGGCCGGTTCCATGAACCGGCCCGCATCCGTCCCGGCTCCTGCCATGTCCGGCATGTCATGATCCAATGTCTCGTTGCCCGAGACGTTTCATCTCTGTTGCTGAGACACCTTTGCTGCCGGGCGAAAATTCGTTCAATCTTCTACGCATGTCGCACCACCACGCCTCCGAGAACGCCGGCTTCGAGCTGGCGCTGATCGGCGTGGCCGCGCACGCAGTCGCCGACATTCTCTGTCGCTGAGACCGCTCTTTTCCCCCGCGTACTTCCGCGTTGCGCCCTCGCGCATTAGCGTCGCGTCCGCCGGGGGCGGTCCCGCGTTCGTCCGCGCGCTCCTCAACCGCCTTCCGTGGGTGCATTCCGCTCGCATTCGTCCCCTCGTGTCCCGCGAAAGGCTCTCCTCGTCATGCGTCAACTTCCCGCCATATCCCGCCGCGTCGCCGCGGCAGCCGTCAGTGTGGCCCTGCTCGGAGGCGCGGCGGCGTGCGGTCCGGAGAAGAGCGGCGACGCCAAGGGCGGCGCCGGCGGCACGCCGCAGAAGGGCGGCACCCTGACCGTCCTCAACAGACAGCCGCAGAAGCAGTTCGACCCCGCCCGGCTCTACACCTCCGGCGGCGGCAACGTCCCCTCGCTCGTCTTCCGCACGCTCACCACCCGCCACCGCGCGAACGGCGCCGAGGGCACCAAGGTCGTGCCCGACCTCGCCACCGACACCGGCACGCCCAGCGACGACGCCAAGGTCTGGACGTTCCGGCTCAAGGACGGCTTGAAGTACGAGGACGGCTCGCCCATCACCACCGCCGACATCAAGTACGGCATCGAGCGCTCCTTCGCCCCCGAACTCTCCGGCGGCGCCCCCTACCTGCGCGACTGGCTGGTCGGCGGCGAGGACTACCAGGGCGTCTACAAGAACCCCAAGGGCCTCGACTCCATCGAGACCCCGGACGCCCGGACCATCGTCTTCCACCTGCGCAAGTCCGAGGGCGACTTCCCCTTCGTCGCCACCCAGACCCAGTTCGCCCCCGTGCCCAAGGCCAAGGACGCCGGTGCGAAGTACGCCGAACACCCGGTCTCCTCCGGCCCGTACAAGGTCGTCAAGAACACGGGCGACGGCGAGCACCTGGTGCTGGAGCGCAACACCAACTGGTCGGAGGACACCGACAAGGAGCGCCACGCCTACCCCGACACGATCGACGTGCAGGCGGGCCTGAACTCCGCGGTCATCAACCAGCGGCTCGCCAGCGGCCAGGGCGCGGACGCCGCCGCCATCACCACGGACAACAACCTCGGTCCGGCCGAACTCGCGCAGGTCACCGGCGACAAGAAGCTCGCCGACCGGGTCGGCACCGGCCACTTCGGCTACACCAACTACCTCGCCTTCAACCCCAAGGCGAAGCCGTTCGACAACCCCAAGGTCCGCCAGGCGATCGCCTACGCGATCAACCGCACCAGCGTGGTGAACGCGGCGGGCGGCTCCTCGCTCGCCGAGCCGGCGACGACCTTCCTGCCCAACCAGAAGTCCTTCGGCTACACGCCCTACGACCCCTTCCCGGCGGGCGCCACGGGCAACCCGGAGAAGGCCAAGGAGCTGCTGAAGGAGGCCGGTTACGACAACGGCCTGGAGATCACGCTCACGCACTCCACCGCACAGGACTTCGAGACCAGCCCCGAGATCGCCACGGCGGTCCAGGCGGCGCTCAAGCAGGCCGGCATCACGGTCAAGCTCCAGGGCCTGGAGTTCAACGACTACGACGAGAAGGTCCACAAGGTCGCGACGCAGCCGGACCTCTTCCTCGGCCACTGGGGCGCCGACTGGCCGTCCGGCGGTCCCTTCCTCGCCCCCATCTTCGACGGCCGGCAGATCGTCAAGGACGGCTCGAACTACAACTCGGCCCAGCTCGACGACTCCAAGGTCAACGACGAGATCGACGGCATCAACAAGATCACCGACCTCGGCGCCGCCGCGAAGCGCTGGGGCGCGCTCGACAAGGCGATCGGTGAGCAGGCCCTGACCGTGCCGCTCTTCCACCCCGTCTACAAGCGCCTCTTCGGTAAGGACGTCAAGAACGTCGTCATCAGCGACTGGACCGGCGTCCTCGACATCTCGCAGGTCGCGGTCAAGTGACGGACATCGTCGGCACCACGGAGCCGGGGGCGGTGACTCCCGCGGTGACCCCCGCAGGGGCTGCCGCCTCCGGCGCCCGGCAGGTGTGGCGGCGGCTGCGCGCACGTAAGTCCGCGCTGGTCGCCGCCGCCCTGCTGGGCCTGCTCGTCCTCCTCGCCCTCGGCGCGCCCCTGCTGGCCGCGCTGGAGGGCCAGGACGTCAACGCCTACCACGACACCCTGGTCGACTCCGCGCGCGGCGGCGTCCCGCTGGGCTCCTTCGGCGGCGTCAGCGCCGACCACTGGCTCGGCGTCGAACCGGGCACCGGACGCGACCTGTTCGTCCGGCTCCTGTACGGCGCCCGGGTCTCGCTCATGGTCGCCGTCGGCGCGACCCTGGTGCAGGTGCTCGTCGCCGTCACTGTGGGGATCGCCGCCGCGCTCGGCAACCGCTTCGTGGACAGCCTGCTCAGCCGGATCACCGAGGTGATGATCGCGCTGCCGCTGCTGGTCTTCGCGATCGCGCTGACGGCCGTGGTCCCCACCGACTTCCCCCGGCCCGTCCTGCTCATCCTCGTGATCGGCCTGATCGCCTGGGGCGGCCTCGCGCGGGTCGTCCGCGCCCAGGCGCTCAGCCTGAAGAAGCTCGACTACGTGTCGGCCGCGTGGCTCGCCGGCGGCTCGACCTGGCGCATCGCCCGGCGCGAACTGCTGCCCGGACTGGCCGCACCCGTGATCACCTACGCGGTCTACCTGCTCCCGTCCAACATCGTCCTGGAGGCGTCCATGTCGTTCCTCGGCGTCGGCGTCAAGCCTCCGACCCCCTCCTGGGGGCAGATGCTCTCGTCGGCCACGACGTGGTTCCGCGCGGACCCCATGTACGTGGTGCTCCCGGCGCTGCTGCTGTTCGTCACCACGCTCGCCTTCACCGTCCTCGGTGACGCCGTGCGCGTCGCGCTCGACCCGCGCGAGGCCTCCCGGCTGCGGGTCGGCCGTGCCAGGAAGCGCGAGGCCGCCGGCCCCGCGGCGGGAGGGACGGCATGACCCTCTACTTCCTGCGCCGCGCGCTCGGCGCCGTCCTCGTGCTCCTGGTGATCTCCGTGGTCATCTACGCGACCTTCTACGTCGCCCCCGGCGACCCCGCGAAGCTCGCGTGCGGACCGCGCTGCAGCCCCGAACAGCTGCGCCAGGTGAGGGACCAACTCAGCCTCGACGACCCGGTGTACGTGCAGTACTGGCACTTTCTCCAGAGCATCTTCGTTGGGCACGACTACTCCACCGGCACCGGCGTGACCCACTGCGAGGCGCCCTGCCTCGGCCTGTCGTACCAGAACGACCAGCAGGTCACCGATCTGATCGCGCAGCGCCTGCCCGCCACCCTCTCCCTCGCGTCCGGCGCGATGGTGCTGTGGCTGCTGCTGGGCGTCGGCACCGGCCTGCTGTCCGTCGCCCGGCGCGGCGGAATCGTCGAGCGCCTGCTCACCTGGTTCACCCTCGCCGGCATCGCGACCCCGGTCTTCATCAGCGGCCTCGCGCTGCTGATGGTCTTCTGCGCGTATCTGGAGTGGCTGCCCTTCCCGTCCTACGTGGCGCTGACCGACGACCCCGAGCAGTGGGCCTGGAACATGCTGCTGCCCTGGGTCGCGCTCGCCCTGCTCGAATCCGCGAAGTACGCCCGGATGACGCGGAGCGCCATGCTGGAGACCCTCGCCGAGGACCACGTGCGCACCTTCCGCGCCTACGGCGTCACCGAGCGCGCGATCATCGGCAAGCACGCGCTGCGTGGTGCGATCGCGCCCGTCATCGCGATGTCGGCCGTCGACTTCGGGTCGATGCTGGGCGGCGCGATGCTCACCGAGACGATGTTCGGCCTGCCCGGCATCGGACAACTCCTCGTGCGCGCGGTGCAGACCGTCGACCTGCCGGTCGTCGTCGCCCTCGTCATGCTCATCGGCGCCGCCGTGGTGATCGCCAACATCGTCGGCGACCTGCTCTACGCCGTCGCCGACCGAAGGGTGGCCCTGCGATGACCGAACCCCTGGTGAAGGTCACCGACCTCGCCGTCTCCTTCCCCACGGGCGACGGCTTCGTACGCGCCGTGGACGGGCTCTCCTTCGAGCTCGCCCAGGGCGGGGCGCTCGCCCTCGTCGGCGAGTCCGGCTCCGGCAAGAGCACCGTGGCGTACGGGCTGCTCGGGCTCCACCGCTCCACCGGCGCCCGCGTCACCGGTGACGTACGGGTGGCGGGCCACGACCTGCTCACCGCCGGCGAGGCCGAACTGCGGGAGGTGCGCGGCGGGGTGGCGGCCATGGTCTTCCAGGACCCGCTCTCCTCGCTCGACCCCTATCAGGCCATCGGCGACCAGATCGCCGAGGTCCACCGCGTCCACCGGCGCGGCACGAGCCGGCGCGCCGCCCGCGCCCGCGCCGTCGAGGTGCTCGACCGGGTGGGCATCCCGGACGCGCACCGGCGCTCGCGCTCGCGCCCGCACGAGTTCAGCGGCGGCATGCGCCAGCGCGCCCTCATCGCGATGGCGCTCGCCTGCGAGCCCCGCCTCCTGGTGGCCGACGAACCCACCACCGCTCTCGACGTGACCGTGCAGGCGCAGATCCTCGGCCTGCTGCGCGAACTGCGCGCCGAGACAGGCATGGGTCTGATCCTCGTCACCCACGATCTGGGCGTGGCCGCCGACAGTGTCGACGAACTGCTGGTGATGAAGGACGGCCGGGCCGTCGAGCGCGGCGCGGTCCGCGAGATCCTCGACGCGCCCGGCGAGGACTACACACGTGACCTGTTGACGGCCGTCCCGCGGATAAACGTCCGCCGTCCAGGTGTACGCCCGACGGAGACCGACGACGCGGTCCTGCTCGAAGCCACCGGCCTGACCCGGGAGTTCGGGCGCGGCAAGCGGGCCGTCACCGCCGTCGACCAGGTCTCGCTGACCGTGCGTGCCGGGGAGACCGTCGGCGTCGTGGGGGAGTCCGGCAGCGGCAAGACGACACTGGGACGGATGCTCGTACGGCTGCTGGAGCCCACCGGCGGTGAACTGCGCTACCAGGGGCGGGACATCGGCGGGCTCGGTACGGGCCGGCTGCGGCCCTTCCGCTCCGAGCTTCAGATGGTCTTCCAGGACCCCGTCTCCTCGCTCAACCCGCGCCGCAGCATCGGCGAGTCCATCGCCGACCCGCTGCGCGTGGCCGGGAAGCTCACGGACGCCGAGATCGTCGCCCGGGTGCGCGAACTGCTGGAGCGGGTCGGGCTCGACCCCGGCGCCTACGACCGCTATCCGCACGAGTTCAGCGGCGGCCAGCGGCAGCGGGTCGGCATCGCGCGGGCGCTCGCGCCCGAGCCCAAGCTCATCGTCTGCGACGAGCCGGTGTCCGCCCTCGACGTCACCACCCAGGCGCAGGTCGTGAAGCTGCTCGGGGAGCTCCAGCGCGACCTCGGGCTTGCCCTCGTCTTCATCGCCCACGACCTCGCCGTCGTGCGCCAGGTCAGCGACCGGCTGATCGTGATGCGCGGCGGGCGGATCGTGGAGGAGGGACCGGCGGACACCGTCTACGAGAACCCCCGGCACCCCTATACTCAGGGCCTCCTGGCGGCCGTGCCGCGGCTCGAACAGGAGGAAGCCGCCGCATAGCGCGAAGCAACGTCCCATCTCCGGGAAAGTCACCTCTGTTCACCCCTTCCGGTGGCGCGACGGACAACCGTCCGTCGCGCCCCGTGGCGGCGCGCATAGCGTGCTCCCGCTGCCGTACGGCAGCGGCCGGCGTGGCCACAGTGGACAGACGGGGGTGCGTGCGTGCGTGTGGGACTCCTCACGGAGGGTGGGTATCCGTATGCCGCGGGTGAGGGCGGTCAGTGGTGCGACCAACTGGTGCGCGGGCTGGCCGGGCACGAGTTCGAGATCTATGCGCTGAGCCGGGGCGCCCGCCAGGAGCGCTGCGGGTGGTACGGCCTGCCGGAGCAGGTCCGGCGGGTGCGCACGGCCCCCCTGTGGGGCGACCCGCCGGAGGCCCTGGAGGGGGCGCCGGGAGGGGCGTACGGCAAGCGCGAACGGCGCCGGTTCGGCGAGCACTTCGCGGAGCTCGCGGCGGCCGTCGGTTCGGTCGGTGCGCCCCTCTCCGACCCGGCCGACGACTCGGGTCCCACCGGCTGCTCCAGCGATCAGGCGTACCGTTTCGCCGACGCTCTCCACGGCCTCGCCGACCTGGCGTACGACGCCGGAGGACTCGGCCCGGCCCTCCGCTCCGAACAGGCCCTGCGCGCACTGGAGTCGGCCTGCCGCGCGCCCGGCGCACACCCCGCGGTCTACGGCACCCGCGTCGCCGATCTGCTCGCCGCCTCCGCGCTGCTGGAGCGCGCGCTGCGGCCGCTCTCCCTCGACTGGTACGGCGCCACCGAAGGCGACCGGGGGCTCGCCGCCGTCGACCTCTGCCACGCCACCTCCGCCGGGCCCGCCGCACTCCCGGGCCTGCTGGCCAAGCGCTTCTTCGGTACCCCGCTCCTCGTCACCGAGTACGAGGTCCGGCTCCGCGCCTACTACCTCAACAGCGCCGCCAGCGCCGCGGGCCTCTCCCTGCCCGTACGCACCCTGCTCGCCGCCTTCCACCGGCTGCTGACCGCCGAGGTCTACCGCCAGGCCGACCTCGTCACCCCCGGCGACGCCCAGGTGCGGCGCTGGCAGGAGCGCTGCGGAGCCGACCGCGAACGGCTGCGCACCGTGCCGCCCGGAGTCGACGAGCGGCCCTTCGAGGAGGTCGGCGAGGGCGCCGAAGGCACGGTCGTCGACGACGGGCGCACGCTCGTGTGGGCGGGCGGGCGCACCGAGCCGTATCTGTGGGAGGCCCTCGACATAGTGCGCGAGGTCGAGCCCGGCGTCCGGCTGCGGGTCGTCGGCAGCCCGCTGCCCGGCAACCAGCCGCCCGACGGCGTCCGCTTCGAGGAGGCCGCGAGCCCGGAGACGTACGCGGCGGGCAGCGTCGTACTCGCCGGGGCCGCGGACGGCTTCCCGCTGCCGCTGGTGGAGGCGATGTTCTGCGGGCGCGCCACCGTCTCACCGGACGCCGGCACCGTCCGCGAAGTCATCGGCGGCACCGGCCTGGTCGTCCCGCCGCGCGCCCCCCGCGAGCTCGCCGACGCCTGCCTCGCCCTCCTGCGCGACCCCGAGCGGCGCGCCCGCCTCGGCGCGGCCGCGCGCGCCCGGGCCCTCGAACTCTTCACCGTCGAACGGCACGTGACGGCCTTCGGCGGCATCTACCTCGAACTCATCTCCCACGCACCGGTGCGGCAGGACGCCCCCGCCGACCCGGCGGTCCCCTTCGCCCACGCCGCCGGAGCGCACCCCCCGCTCTCTTGGTCCCCGCGCCAGGCACCCACCTGGGCGGGCCGCCGATGAGCACACCCCTGCGCGACAGCAGCGCACCGACGGCCGCCGGCATACCCTCCGCCGGCACCACCACCGCGGCACCCGCCGACCCGGTGAAGGCGCTCCTGCACCGCCACCGCGAACTGTGCGTCCGGGCGGTCGACCCGCTGGAGATCGCGGCGGTCCTGGAGGCCCGGGGCATCGCCGAACGCGTGGCCGCGGACTGCCGGCACCGTGACGTCTTCTCCCTCGCCGAAGAGCTCTACGCGCGCGTGCGCCGCGACCCGGCACCGGCCGCATGGAGCTCCGGCGGACCCGCGGCACCCGGGCGAGCCGCCCCCGCGCCCCCTCCGGGCCCGGACGGCTGGTGGACCGCCGGGCGGTGCGCGGCCCTCTGGCTGGTGGCCTACGCACTCCTCGGCGACCCCCTGCTCACCGTGCTGCTCGACGGCCACCCGGCCGTCCGGCTCGACCTGCCGCGCGCGCTGGCGGCCGCCGCCCCCACCGCCGTCGCACTGGCCTGCGCCGTCGCGCTGGCCGCCTGGTGCGCGCGCTGGTACGCCGTGCGCGTGTGCCACGCCCTGACGGTCAGCCGCACCCTCGGGGCGTTCCGTACGCGCGCCTGGCCCGTCCTCGTGACCGCGACCGGGCTGTTCCTCGGCGCGCTGCTCGCGCTCCTGTGGGCCCTGCACGCCGCACTGGACCGGCACGCCCTCCCGTATCCCGCGGCCACGCCCGCCGCCACCACGGCACTCGGCGGGCTGCTCTTCCTCGCCCGGCTGGCGGCCGTGCGCGGCTGCGCCAGAGCGGCCGCCCTCGCCGTCCTCACCGCCTGCGCCGCCGAAGCCGTGCCCCTGCTCGGGGCCTGGCTGCCGGGCGGCGGCGGGCCCGCGGGGGCGCTCGCCAGAGCCGCCTGCGCCCACGGCCCCGCCGTCATACCCCTCGTGGCCTGCGCCGCGCCCGCGCTCGTCCTGCTGGGCCACGCCCTCCCCGCGCTGTCCCGGGCCTCCGCCCACCGGCGGGCCGCGACCGCGGCCACCGGCCTCACCGACCCCGCCGACCCGGGCACCTCCCCCCTGCCGCAGGCACCGGGGGCCCCGGCCCGGCCACCGCACCCCGAGCCGCACACCCCGTCAGAGGAGCAAGCAAGATGACCGTTCACCCCACCCGCACCGCCGGGCGAGAGCGAGGGCGCGACCGATGAGGGTCCTGTTGCTCGGCGCCAACGGCTACCTCGGCCGCTACGTGGCCGACCGGCTGCTCGCCGACCCCGCCGTCCAGCTCACCGCCCTCGGCCGCGGCGACGACGCGGACGTCCGCTTCGACCTCGCCAGCGGCAGCCCCGGAGCACTCACCCGCTTCCTCAACGCCGTCCACCCCGGCGTCGTGATCAACTGCGCGGGCGCCACCCGCGGCGGCGCCCGCGACCTCACCCGGCACAACACCGTCGCGGTCGCCACCGTCTGCGAGTCGCTGCGCCGCAGCGGCTGCGGCGCCCGCCTGGTCCAGGTGGGCTGCTCCTCCGAGTACGGCCCCTCGCAGCCCGGCTCCTCCACCGCCGAGGACGCCGTGCCGCGCCCCGGCGGCCCGTACGGCGTCAGCAAGCTCGCCGCCACCGAACTCGTGCTGGGCTCCGGGCTCGACGCCATCGTCCTGCGGGTCTTCTCGCCCGTCGGACCCGGCACGCCCGCCGGGTCGCCGCTCGGCCGGCTCGCCGACGCCATGCGGCGCGCCATGCAGAGCGGCGACAGCGAGCTGAAGCTCAGCGGCCTCGGCGTGCAGCGGGACTTCGTCGACGTGCGGGACGTCGCCCGCGCCGTGCACGCCGCCTCCCTGTCCGCCGCCCAGGGCGCCGTCAACATCGGCACCGGCCGCGCGGTGCGCCTGCGGGACGCGGCGTCCCTGCTGGCCAGGGTCGCGGGCTTCGGCGGCGCCCTGCACGAGCTGGACGACCCGCACCTGGGCTCCCCGCCCGCGTACCCCTATCCGGACGGCTGCGGCAGCTGGCAGCAGGCCGACGTCCGTACCGCCCGCGACCGGCTCGGCTGGCGCCCCAGAATCGGGCTGGAGGAATCACTGGCCGACATCTGGATGGAGGCGGCGTGTCGCATCTGAGCCCCTCGGGCCACCGGCGTGCCGCGCACGCAGCCGCCCGGCCGCTGCGCTTCGGCGTACCCGGCTTTGCCCACCCGCTGCTCGCGCCCGCCGAGTGGGGCGAGCTCGTGCGCCCCGATGTGCCCGTGGACTGGGTGGTGTTCGGGACCGGGGCGCTGGGGGAGTGCGGCAAGGCGTCGGGCGGCCCCGGCACCCGCCCGGACCCGCACTGCCTCGCCGCCGCCGGCCGGCTGCGCGAGGCGGGCGTCCGCATTCTGGGACACCTGGACGCGGCCTTCGGGGAGCGGCCCTTCGCGGAGCTGCTGTCGGAGGCCCAGCGCTACCTCAACTGGTACAAGGTGGACGGCTTCTCGGTGGACGCCGCGCCCACGGACCCGGCCGCGCTCCCCGGTACCCGGCGCACCGTCGCGGGCCTGCGCACGCTGCTGGAGCGCGCCTATGTCGTGCTCCAGCACGGCACCCACCCCTGCCCCGCCTACGCCGGTCTCGCCGACCAGTTGGTGACCTTCCGGGGGCCGTGGTCCGCGTACCGCCGCTCGCGGGTGCCCGACTGGACGGCCGCCCACCCGCCGGAGCGCTTCTGCCACCTCGTGCACGGCGTGCCCCGGCAGCACCTGGACGAGGCCCTGCGCACCGCCCGCGGGCAGGGCGCGGGCACGGTCTACCTCACCGACCGCTCGGATCAGGACGAATCGGACCCCTGGGAGGTGATGCCCGGCTACTGGGACGATCTCGTCTCGCGCATCGGACCTGGTGTCTCGGAATGAGGCGGGGCGTGGCAGTGTTACGCCGAAGAGCACCCCGCACCTGCGGGGACGACCCTTCCGTCCGACCTACGGAGACCCCGTGTCGCTGCCACCCCTAGTCGAACCGGCTGCCGAGCTCACCGTTGACGAGGTTCGCAGGTACTCCCGCCACCTGATCATCCCGGACGTGGGGATGGACGGGCAGAAGCGGCTGAAGAACGCCAAGGTGCTCTGTGTGGGTGCGGGCGGTCTGGGGTCGCCGGCGCTGATGTATCTGGCGGCGGCGGGCGTGGGCACGCTCGGCATCGTGGAGTTCGACGAGGTCGACGAGTCCAACCTCCAGCGGCAGATCATCCACAGCCAGGCCGACATCGGGCGCTCCAAGGCGGAGTCCGCCCGCGACTCGGTGAAGGGGATCAACCCCTATGTGAACGTCGTCCTCCACCAGGAGCGCCTGGAGGCGGAGAACGTCAAGGAGATCTTCTCCCAGTACGACCTGATCGTGGACGGCACCGACAACTTCGCCACCCGCTATCTCGTCAATGACGCCTGCGTCCTGCTGAACAAGCCGTACGTCTGGGGTTCGATCTACCGCTTCGACGGCCAGGCGTCGGTCTTCTGGTCCGAGCACGGCCCCTGCTACCGCTGCCTCTACCCCGAGCCCCCGCCGCCGGGCATGGTGCCCTCCTGCGCCGAGGGCGGCGTCCTGGGCGTGCTGTGCGCCTCGATCGGCTCGATCCAGGTCAACGAGGCGATCAAGCTGCTGGCCGGGATAGGCGAGCCGCTGGTGGGCCGACTGATGATCTACGACGCCCTGGAGATGACCTACCGCCAGGTCAAGGTCCGCAAGGACCCCGGCTGCGCGGTCTGCGGGGAGAACCCGACGGTCACCGAGCTCATCGACTACGAGGCGTTCTGCGGCGTCGTCTCCGAGGAGGCCCAGGAAGCGGCCATGGGCTCGACGATCACTCCCAAGCAGCTCAAGGAGTGGATCGACGGCGGCGAGACCATCGACATCATCGACGTCCGCGAGCCCAACGAGTACGAGATCGTCTCCATCCCGGGCGCCCGGCTGATCCCGAAGAACGAGTTCCTGATGGGCAACGCCCTCCAGGACCTGCCGCAGGACAAGAAGATCGTCCTGCACTGCAAGACGGGTGTCCGCTCCGCGGAGGTGCTGGCCGTCCTGAAGTCCGCGGGCTTCTCGGACGCGGTGCACGTGGGCGGCGGCGTCATCGGCTGGGTGAACCAGATCGAGCCGGAGAAGCCGGTGTATTAGTCCGGGGTTTTCGGCTGGTGCGGGTGGTCCTCCGCGGGCCGTCGTTCCCGCACCACCGCTTCGCGGCGGAGTCCTCGAACGCCGGACGGGCTTGTTGGTCGCCTGTCCGGCGTTTCGCGGTTTCCTGTCACGAACAGGTGGTCCCCTCGGACGGGACCTTGCCGTCCAGGAGATAGCCGTTGACCGCGTCGACCATGCACGGGTTGCCGCTGTTGTACGCCCCGTGCCCCTCGCCCTTGTACGTCACCTCGACACCCACGCCCTTGCCGAGCTGACGGGCCATCTGCTGCGCACCGGCGTAAGGCGTCGCCGGGTCACCGGTGTTGCCGACGACGACGATCGGCGCCGCGCCCCGGGCGCTCACGTCCGGCGTCTTCCAGCTGCCCTTGACCGGCCAGCCGGTGCAGCCGAGCAGGGACCAGGCGGCGCTCTCCCCGAAGACCGGTGAGGCGGCCCGGAACTGCGGGAGGTACTTCTTCACGTCGTCGACCGTGTAGCGCTGTTCGGCGTCGACGCAGGAGATGGCCCGGTTGGCCGCCTGGAGGTTGCTGTAGTGGCCGTCGGGGTTGCGGCCGTTGAGGGCGTCGAAGAGCACCAGCAGGGTGTTGCCGGTGCCCTTGGTGGTGGCCTCCCGGAGGCCGGAGGTCAGATAGCGCCAGGTGTCCTTGGAGTAGAGCGCGGACGCGATGCCGTTGACGGCCTCGTCCTGGGTGAGCTTGCGCCCCTGCGTGGTGGGCAGCGGGTTCGCGTCGAGGTCCTTCAGCAGGGCGGTGATGCGCTCCTGCGGGACGCAGCCGGCCTGCGGGGTGCGGGTGGCGCAGTCCTTGAGGTAGTCGTCGAGGGCGAGCTGGAAGCCCTTGGTCTGCCCGAGGCTGCCCTGCACGGGGTCCTGCGTCGGGTCGACGACGGCGTCGAGGACCGCCCGGCCCACGTTCTTGGGGAACAAGTGGGCGTAGACGCCGCCCAGTTCGGTGCCGTACGAGATGCCGAAGTAGTGCAGCTTGTCGTCGCCCAGGGCGGCACGTAGCCGGTCCATGTCGCGGGCGGCGTTCACGGTGCCCACGTGGGGGAGCAGCTTGGCGGAGTTCTTCGCGCACGCGTCCACGTAGGCCTTGTTGGCCGCCAGGGTCGTGCGGAGCTCCGCGTCGTCGTCCGGGGTGGCGTCGATCTGGGCGGCGGCGTCGAGCTCCTGGTCGCTCTGGCACTTGACGCCCGCGCTGTCGCCCACGCCGCGCGGGTCGAAGCTCACGAGGTCGTAGCGCTCCCGCAGCTTCTCGTAGCTGGCTGCCAGGCCCGGCAGGGTCGTCACCCCGGAGCCGCCCGGTCCGCCGAAGTTGAACACCAGGGAGCCGATCCGGTGATTTTGGTCGCGTGCCTTCACCCGGATGAGTGCCAGGTCGATCTTCTCGCCGTCCGGCTTGGCGTAGTCCAGGGGGACGGCGAGCTTGCCGCACTCCCACTCCTTGCCGGGCGCCTTGCCGTCACCGCCCTGGGCGTCGGTGGGCGCGGCACACGCCGACCAGCGCGGGGCCGCCTGGGTGCCCGAGGGTGCGCCGGTGCCCTTGGCGTCCGTGGTGTCCGACCCGCCGCCGCCACCGCCACCGCACCCGGCGGTGGCGAGGAGGACCGCGAGCGCGGTGGGAAGGAGGGCGCCGGCCCGTGGCCGCAGGGGAGTCATTCCACCGACTCTACGAGGCGAGGGGCCCGCCGTCCTCGTGGCGGGGGGAGCGCTCAGCGGGCGCGCAGGCGCGCACACCCTATGCGCTCGCCCACCGCGTCGACGAAGGCCGGGAACGACCGGCGGGGGTCGTCCAGGCCGGTGTGGGTGCGGCCGGGGCCCGTGCGCATGGTGAAGACCGTGGCGCGGCCGTCGCAGTCGGCACGTATCAGCGCGCCGGTCGCGTCGATCCGGCCGTGCGCCCGCCAGCCGGGGCCGGGCGGGCTGTCGCCGGTGAGGCCGTCGAAGAGGGCGACGATCCTGGGCCTGCCGACCATGGTGAAGCGGGCGGCCCACTGGCCGTCGCCCAAGACCCCGCAGGTCTGGAAGTCGTCGTGGACACTGCCCACGGTGTCGGTCAGCCGGTCGTCCGGGGTGCTCGCGTCCCCGAGACCGGGGATGGCACAACGCCCCGGCGACGCGCTGGGTTTCACCCGTACGGGCCTGGTCGTCGTCGCCCGCGCGTGCAGCCGCATGGGTGGCGCCGACGAGCAACCCGACGCCTTGGCTGCCCGGTTGGCGGCGCTCACCAATAACGCCCCCGTGTTCGCCGGGGACGCGCCGTCGGGGAATCCGGGGCGGGTGGCACGCCCGGCCGTGCCCGTGTAGGAGCTGGTGAAGGTCACGACGGACGGTCTGCCGCGCACGTCGCAGCTCGCGGGCAGCACCAGGGCGCCGGAGCCCGCCGCCGTGAAGCCGGGCAGCCGGCCGGGGAGCGCGGTGTCGCCTCCTTCGAAGAGGCCGTCGAGCCAGGCGCGGCGCGCCACGGCCTCGTCGGGCCCGGTGCCCAGGCGGAGCTCGACCCGCTGCTCGTACGCCCCGGCGCCCTGGCCGCCGCGCCAGCGCAGCGTGCACACGCCGGTGGGGCGGCCGGGCGCGGGCGCGCTCTCCGAGGCGACGCGGTCGTGGTCGCCGCGGTGGAAGAGGCCGCCGTCCTCGGACCAGGCGCCCCAGCAGTACGAGCGCCGGGCGAGCGGGGTGGACTGGGTCTGCCAGAGCGCCACGAGGGCGGCCACCAGCGCGGCGATGGCCAGGAGACCGGTCAGGACCCGGCCCTTGCGGCCGCTGCGGCCGCCGTCGCGAAGCGTGCTGTACGACACCTTGTCCCCCGACCGTCCGTCACGGAACTGCTGTGCGGGCGATCGTAGTGCGGGCCACTGACATTCGATCCATGTCGTTCGGGCCACGGGTGATAGTGCTATGTGTGCTATGAGCAGATCTTACCGGCTTGGGGAACCGTACCTTCCAACAGGTAGGCGTCCACAGCCCCCTTGACGCACGCGTTGCCGCTGTCGTAGGCGCCGTGCCCCTGGCCGCGGAAGGTCAGCTCCACCCCGACGCCCTTCCCGAGCTGCTGCGCCATCCGGTGCGCTCCCTCGTAAGGAGTCGCGGGGTCACCGGTGTTGCCGACGACGAGGACGGGTGCCGCGCCCGGCGCGCTCACGTCGGGCGTCTGCCACTCGCCCTTGACGGGCCAGCCGGTGCACTGTGTGAGGCTCCAGGCCATGAAGTCGCCGAAGACGGCGGACGCCTTGCGGAACTCCGGCACCTTGCCCTCGATCTCAGTCGCGGTGTAGCGCTGCGCGGAGTCGGCACACGTGATGGCGTTGAGGGAGGACTGGAGCGAGCTGTAACGCCCGTCCTGGCCGCGCCCGTTCATGGAGTCCGACAGCGAGAGCAGCAGTCTGCCGTCGCCGTTCCCGGCGTCCTCCAGGCCCTCGGTGAGGTAGTCCCAGAAGTCCTTGGAGTAGAGCGCCTGGGCGATCCCGCCGGTGGCGAGGGAACGCGTCAGCATGCGGCCGCCCGCGCCGGGGATCGGCTTCCTGTCCAGCTGGTTCAGCAGGTCGCTGATCTGCTGCTCGGTGGGGCAGTTGTCGGATGTCTTCACGCAGGCTTCCATGTAGTTGCCCAGCGCGAGCTGGAAGCCCTTCGCCTGGCCGAGGGCGCCCTGCACGGGGTCGCTCGTCGGGTCCACGACGCCGTCGAAGAGGGCGCGGCCCACCCTGGCCGGAAACAAGTGCGCGTAGACGCCGCCGAGTTCGGTGCCGTACGACACTCCGAAGTAGTGCAGCTTCTCCTCGCCCAGCGCCTGGCGCATCAGGTCCATGTCGCGGGCGGCGTTCGTCGTCCCCACGTAGGGCAGGACCTTCCCCGAGTGCTTCGCGCACGCGGCGGCGTAACCCGCCACCCGGTCCACGAGGGCCTTCTCCTTCTGCTTGGTGTCCGGGGTGACGTCGGCCGCGTAGTAGGCGTCGAGTTCCTTGTCGCTCAGACAGGTGACCCCGCTGCTGCGGCCCACCCCGCGCGGGTCGAAGCTCACGAGGTCGTAGCGCGTGCGCAGCTTCTTGTAGTCGTCGGCGAACGCCGGGAGTGTGGTCACCCCGGAGCCGCCGGGGCCACCGAAGTTGAAGACCAGCGAGCCGATCCGGTGGGCCGGGTCCGTGGCCTTCGCGCGGATCATCGCGATGTCGATCGTCTCGCCCTTGGGGGCCGCGTAGTCGAGCGGTGCCTTCAGGGTCGCGCACTCCCATTCGCCGCCGGGCGCCTTGTTCGTCGTGCCGCCCTGGCTGCCGCTCGGTGCGGGGCACGCCTTCCACGCCGGCTTCTGGCCGTCCGAGACGTTCGCCACCGGCTTGTCGTCGCTCCCGCCGCAACCGGCGGCCGTGGTGACCGCCGCCATGGTCAGCAACACGGTGGTGAGCAGGCCCCCGGCCCTGAACGGTCTGGACACAGCGGCACTCCCGGGGGTCGACGGCAGGCGTTGGACTGCCATCGTCCGGGCGGCCGGTGAGGGGCGCGCGCGGTGCGGGCGTACGGGTTAGTAGTGGGCCACCGGGGCGACCGCCCCGCGTGGCGCCGTCAGGCTCACAGGGCCACGAACGTGACCTCGGTGGCCTTGACGCTCACCCACACCGGCAGGCCCTCCTTCAGCGCGAGCTCCGCCGCGGCGGACGGCGTGATCTCGGCGACCACGTCCGGTTCACCCGTCACCAGGACGCGCAACCGCCCGCCCTGCGCCGTGATCTCGCGGACCGTGCCCGGCCAGACGTTCCTGGGGCTGCCGCCCGGCTGCTCGACGTGCAGGGACACCGCCTCCGGGCCCACGACGGCGAGCCCGCTCGTGGCCTCCCCCGGCAGCGGATCCGCGGCGACGAGGCTCGCACCGCCGTCGAGGAGCAGCGTGCGCTCCGCCGTGGACGTGCCCTGCCAGGCGTTGCGCCCCAGCATCCGCGCCACCCAGGGCGAACGGGGGTGCCGGGTCAGCTCCACCGGCGACGCGTACTGCACCGTACGGCCGCCCTCCAGGACGAGGACCCGGTCGGCCAGTGACACGGCCTCCACGGGGTCGTGGGTGACGATCAGGCAGACACCCGGGAAGTCCGCCAGGTGGGTGCGCAGCGTGTGCCGCACCTGGGTGCGCGTCGCCTGGTCCAGCGCGGCCAGCGGTTCGTCCAGCAGCAGGAGGCGGGGGCGCGCGGCGAGAGCCCTGGCCAGGGCCACGCGCTGGGCCTGGCCGCCGCTGAGTTCACCGGGGCGGCGGTGGGCCAGGCCGCCCACACCGAGGCGGTCCAGCCAGTGCCGGGCCGCGTGGTGCGCCTCCGCCTTCGGTACGCCCTGGGCGCGCAGGCCGTACGCCGTGTTGGCGAGGGCGGTGAGGTGGGGGAAGAGTGCGTTGTCCTGGGGGACCCAGGCGATGCGCCGCTTGTGCGGGGGAAGTTTGGAGACGTCCGTGCCGCCAATGGTCAGAGGGGCGGCCTCGGCTCTGGCCGTGAGCGACAGGAGGGCGCGGAGGAGGGTGGTCTTGCCGGCGCCGTTCGGGCCGACGAGAGCGATGGTGGTGCCGGGCTCCGCGCTGAGCTCCGCCGTCGTCGCGCCCGTCACCGTGGCGCGCAGGGGGTGCGTGGCGCGGTCCGGGTCCGCCGGGGCCGCCTGCTGTACGGCCTCGGTCGTCCGTATCGCCTGCCCGGGAGGCTGCGGCGCGTCCGCCGGCTGCTGCCGCGCGGACGGTTTCCTGGCCGTCAGCCAGCGTCCGCGCAAGGAGAGAAGCACCGCTGTGGCGATGACCAGCAGCAGGAGGGACACCGCCGTCGCGCTCTCCGGGTCGTCCTGGAGCAGCAGATAGACCTGGAGGGGGAGCGTCTGCGTGGTGCCCGGGAGGTTGCCCGCGAAGGTGATCGTCGCGCCGAACTCGCCCAGCGCCCGCGCCCAGCTCAGCGCCGCGCCCGCGACGAGGCCCGGCATGACCATGGGGAGGGTGACGGTGCAAAAGACCCGCAGCGGGGTCGCCCCCAGGGACGTCGCCGTCTCCTCGTAACGGGGGTGGAGGCCCGCCAGCGCGCCCTCCAGGCTGATCACCAGGAACGGCATCGCCACGAAGGCGGAGGCCAGCACCGCGCCCGCTGTCGAGAACGGCAGCGTGACGCCGAACCAGGACTCCAGCCAGGGGCCCAGCAAACCTCTGCGGCCGTAACCCTGGAGCAGGGCCACACCCGCGACCGTCGGGGGCAGCACCATCGGCAGCATCACCAGGCAGCGCACCAGCGCCTTGCCGGGGAAGTCCACGCGGGCGAGCAGCCACGCGAGCGGGACGCCGAGCAGGAGGGACAGCGACAGGGCCCAGCCGGAGACCAGGAGGGACAGCCCCAGCGCCTCGGTGACCTCGTGCGAGCCGAGGCGCGAGGGAAGGGTGGCCCAGGGCGTACGGGCCAGGATGCCCGCCAGCGGCAGGAGCAGGAAGCCCACCGCCAGCGCGGCGGGCAGCCCGAGAGCCCAGGGCGTGCGCCCCCGGCGCGTCCTGCCGGTCACGGCTGCTGGAAGCCCGCCGCGCGCAGCAGCTTCTGCGCCTCGTCGGAGCCGAGCCACTTCACGAAGTCGGCGGCCTCCTCGGTGTGCTTCGAGCTCTTGAGGGTCGCGGCGGGGTAGGAGGCGACGGCGTTCTGCGCGTCCGGGACGGTGACCGTGGAGACCTTGCCCTTGGCCGCCGCCACGTCCGTGAGATAGACGATGCCCGCGTCGGCCTCGCCGAGCGAGACCTTGCTGAGGACGGCCCGGACGTTCGGTTCCTGGGACACCGGCTTGACCTTGACGTGCTGCTGGTCGAGCACCTTCCGGCTGTAGCGGCCCACCGGCACCTGGGGGGCGGCCAGCACGACCTTGAGGTCGCTCCGGGAGAGGTCGGAGAGCCCCTTGACGCCCTTCGGGTCGCCCTGGGCGGTGGCGATGGTGAGCCGGTTCTTCGCGATGACGGCCGGCTTGCCGGTGTCGGCCTTGAGGCCGTCCATGGTCGTGGTGTCGGCGGTGACCAGCGCGTCGGCGGGCACGCCCTGGCGCACCTGCGCGGCGAGCTCCTGCGAGCCGGCGAAGGAGAAGTTCACCTTGGTGCCCGGGTGGTCCTTCTCGTACGCCGCCCCGGCCTGCTTGAAGACGTCCGTCAGGGACGCCGCGGCGAGCACGGTGAGGGTCGTGGAGGACTTGGCGTCCTTCTTGTCCCCGTCGCTGCCGCAGGCGGCCACGAGCGGGAGGAGGAGCGCGGCGGCCAGGGCGGCGCGCAGGGGAGTGCGGTGCATCGGGTTCTCCAGGTGCCGGGTCAAGCGCGGTCGATGTGCACGTTGGTGGCCTTCACCCGGGCCACGGCCTCCATCCCGACGGCCAGGCCCAGCTCCTCCACGGCCTCCCGCGTCAGCAGCGAGACGAGGCGGTGCGGGCCGGCCTGGATCTCGACCTGGGCGGCGACGTCGCCGAGCTTGACGGCGGTGATGATGCCCGGGAAGGCGTTGCGGGCGGTGGTGTAGGCCGCTTCCTCGTCCTCGCCCGCCTCGGCCGCGAGCGTCACCGAGAAGGCCGCGAGGTCGGACCCGCGGATGTGCCGCTTCCCGGCGTCGTCCCGCGAGGTGGGCACCCGCCCGGCATCGGCCCACCGCCGCACGGTGTCGGGACTGACTCCGAGGAGCCTGGCGGCCCGGCCGATGGTGTAGGTCTGCATGAGCGCACGGTATGGGCCGGTGGGTCGCATGTGCAAGGCCGATGTGGGGGATCGCCTGGCAGATGCGATGGGGGCGTCGGGATTTTGGGGTGGGCAGTGCGCATCGGCAGGGCGCGACGGCACTCGTCCGGGGGCCCGACCGGTACAGGCCTGCTCTCGCTTGCGGCGCCCGTCGGCCGGTCCGGCCCGCGACCGGGATCCGGGGCGGAGCCCCGGCAACGGCGGGCACCCCACCCCGGTCGGCTAGATCGCTCCCTTGCGGGTCAGATAGCTGAACGAGACCCAGCCCGGCAGCACCGGCAGCCACAGCGTCATCAGGCGGAAGAGGATCACCGCCGGAGTGGCCTGCTCCGCCGGCAGTCCGGCGATCGTCAGCACACCGGTCAGCGCGATCTCGACGGCGCCCACACCGCCGGGTGTCGGCGCGGCCGACCCCAGCGCGTTGGCCGTCAGGAAGACCACCGCGATGCTGGCGTAGCTCAGGTCGCCGCCGAACGCGCGGATCGAGGCGTCGAGGCACATCACGTTCGCCGCCGTCAGCAGCAGCATGCCGCCGATGCCCGCGAAGAGCTTCTGCGGCCGCTGGAGCACGTCCAGCATGCGCGGGATGACGCCCGCGAACAGCGACCGCACGCGCGTGGAGACGAACTTCCGCAGCACCGGTACCGCCGCCACGACGAGCACGAGCACGGCCGCCGTCAGCAGCCCGCCGATGATCGTCCGCGAGGGGCCGAGCGACGAGCTGCGCTCCGTACCGGTCACATAGCCGAAGGACAGCAGCAGCAGGATGTGGCAGGCCAGGCCGAAGAGCTGGGACGCGCCCACGCTCGCCACGGCCAGGCCGGGCCGGATGCCCGCGCGCTGGAGGAAGCGCGTGTTCAGCGCCACGCCGCCGACCGCCGCCGGGGCGACGACCTTCACGAAGGAGCCCGCGACCTGCGCGAGCACCGCGCGTCCGAACGCGACCTTCTCCGGCACGAAGCCCAGCAGGCTCATCGTGGCGGCGACGTACGTCAGCACCTGGAAGGCCACGGCGACCGCGACCCAGGCCCAGTTCGCCCGGTCGACGAGGTCGCCGAACTGGACGTGGGTGAACTGCGACAGCAGGAAGTACGCGGCGAAGGCACCGGCCACGAAGCTGAGCAGCGTGCGCAGCTTGATGCGCTCCAGCCGCACCGGCTCTATCGGGGCCTGCGGCCGGATCAGCAGCACCTGGCGGCGGATCTGCGCGAGCAGGTCCTCCTCGCGCGCTTCCTCCAGGGCCTCTTCCATGGCCTTCTTCTCGGCCTGCCGCTCGGCCTTGAGCGCCTTGCGGTCCTCGGCGGGCAGCTCCTGCGAGCCCGGCTCGGCGGCCCGCGCCTCCTTGGCCTCCTTGGCGGCGCGCGCCGCCTCCAGGACGGTGTCACGCTCCCGCTGCGCGCGTTCCCGGGCGAGCTGGCGCAGGGTCGCGCGGCTGATGCGGGTGAGCGCCAGCGGCTGGAGCAGCGGCAGGCTGTCGGCGATGGCGTCCGGGCCGAGCACGTCCACGCCCGTGGCCACGGCGCGCTCGGCGCCGACCCGCAGCCCGAGGGTCACCAGCAACTGGGCGACGTCCATGCGCAGCACCAGGTCGCCCGCCGCGATCTCCCCGCCGCGCAGGTCGGTCAGGACGACGTTGCCGGAACGATCCACCAGAAGGGCGTCGCCGTCGAGCCTGCGGTGGGCGATCCGCCGCGACTGGAGGGCGTGCACCTGACGCCAGGCACCGGCCATCAGCTCGTCGGTGATCTCCTCGGTGGGGACCGCGCCGAGGGTGCGGCCGCCGATGTGCTCGTAGACGAGCATCACGGCATCCGGGCCGAGCTCGGAGGTGGCGATCAGCTTCGGGGCGTTGGCGCCCGCGGCGATGGCCGCGTAGGCGAGCAGCGCCTCCTGTTCGAGGGCCTGCCGGAGGGACTGGAGGCTGCGCGGCTGGGTGATGCCGCGCAGCGCCAGCCGCTGCCAGAGGCGGTAGAAGAAGCCCTGCGCCTGCTGTTCGCGGTCGACGACCGTGACGTCGAGCGGCGGGCCGTCCTCCAGGGTGACGATGTAGCGGCGGCCCCGGTCGTGCGGGTACGAGTGCTCGGTGCCGACGGCGTCGGCGCTCTCCTCCGCGCGCAGCGCGGTGACCGGCTTGAAGCCGACGCGGCGCAGCCCGGCGAGGAGGTGGCGGCCGGTGGGCCGGACGTTCGGCGAGCCGACGGCGTAGAGCGTGCCGTAGGCGACGGTCCATCCGATCAGCACGGTGGTGACGATCGAGAACGGTGTGGTGTAGCCGTTCACCAGCACCGCGAAGGCGTCCAGCAGCAGCACGGCCCACATCGCGACCCGCCAGCGCGGCCGTCGCGACATTCCGACGGCCGTCATATAGGCGATGACGGGGGCCAGATAGCCGTGCACCGGATCGGTGAGGCCGCCGGTGGGCGCCTGCTGGGTCAGCGCGTCACGGATCGACGCCGGTGCCGTGTCGGCCACCCAGAGATCGGTGGCGAGGGACACGCCGTGCGCCAGGACGGCGGCGAGGACGCCGTCGGCGATGCGCAGCCCGTCGCGTTTGATGAGCCGCTCGATGGCGAACGCCACCGGGACGATGAAGATGGCGATGTTGGCGGCGAGCCCGGCGAAGTTCGCCAGCAGCTGCGGCGCCCGGCCGGTGCTGTCGCCGATGTCCTTCTCCAGGCCCTGCGTGGTGCCGTGGGCGAAGGCCGCGAGGGCGAGGACCAGGGCGATGCCGACGATGCCGAGGAACAGCCGCACCAGGTCCGCCGGGCGGTGGACGCGGGCGGGCAGCAGCGGCTCGTCACCCGACACCTGGTCGATGTGCGCCTCGCCGTCATCGCAGTCGTAACCGCCGCGAGCCCCCTCGGGGGACGCCGGTGCCGCCTGTTCGACGGGAGGCTCGGCCGCGGGGTCACCGGAGCCGGACAGCGCTTCGGGGGCGCGGTCGCCTCCTCGAGGCTCCGCGCCCTGCTGTCGCTCCGTCTTCTCGTCTTGGTCTCGTATCACCAGTCACCGCCCGGAAGATGGTGGCATGGCCCCGCCGGGCGAGGGGGCATCAGGGTGTATTTCGGGGGCGCGGACTCCGGATCGTACGCCCCGTAGTACGGATACGCACTCTGGGTGATCTTGCCGTATGCGCGGGCGGGACTGCCAGAGGGCGGGTGGCGGACCGGCCACCGGCGGGGTGCGGCAGGATGGGCCGGGTGAGCGAGGACGTACACACGGGCCGGGGAGAGACCGCCGAGCTTCCCGAGTACGCGGAACGGGTGCTGGCCGTCGCGGAGCGGATTCCGCCCGGCCGGGTGATGACCTACGGCGACGTCGCCGAGTGGCTGGGGGAGGGCGGGCCCCGTCAGGTGGGGCGCGTCATGGCGCTCTACGGCGGCGCGGTGCCCTGGTGGCGCGTCGTCCGCTCGGACGGCGCCCTGCTGCCCGGCCACGAGCTGCGCGCGCTCGCCCACTACCGCGAGGAGGGCACCCCGCTGCGGGAGGCCGGCCGCTCCGCGCAGGGACACGTGCCCCGGCTCGCCATGGCACGGGCGCGCTGGGACGGCCTCCCCGAGGGCGACGGCCCCGCCGATGTGACTCCTCACACCTGACAGCATCGGCCGCCCGGGTGCCCCCGGACCACACCGTGGCCAGTGCGCCCAAGGGCTGACCCGAACGGGTGAGGGGCGTGCGGCCGTGCGCCGGCCCGCGGTACGCCCTGCGCCTCGGGTGCCGTCTGGCGTAGCGTCGACAACCGCCGTCACGCCGGGCCCCCTTCCCGGCCGCCCGGCGCACCCCGCCGCACGACCCCGCACCCCCACCAGGACCGGCAACCCACGTGAGCTCCTCCCCGTCTTCGCCAGGCACGGCCGGTGCCGTCCGCCCGCGACCGGCACAGCGGCCCGCCCAGGGCGCCTACCGCCTCGTGCGGACCCGGCCGGGCCCCACGGCCCCTCCTGAGCTGGACGCACGTCAGCGCGCCGTGGTTGACCACCGGGAAGGGCCGCTGCTGGTCCTCGCGGGCCCGGGCACGGGCAAGACGACCACCCTGGTCGAGGCCGTCGCGGACCGGGTGCGGCGGGGCACCGACCCGGAGCGCGTCCTCGTCCTGACGTTCAGCCGCAAGGCCGCCGTCGAGCTCCGCGACCGGATGGCCGCCCGGCTCGGCGGCACCGCCCGCGGGCCGCAGGCCACGACCTTCCACTCGTACTGCTACGCCCTGGTCCGCGCCCACCAGGACGCCGACCTGTTCGTCGACCCGCTGCGCCTGCTGTCCGGCCCCGAGCAGGACGCCGTCGTGCGTGAACTGCTCGCCGGACAGGCCGAGCTGGAGCGCGAGGGGCGCGGCGCGGTGCGCTGGCCCGACGAACTGCGCGCCTGCCTGACCACGCGCGGCTTCGCCGACGAGGTGCGCGCGGTGCTCGCCCGCAGCCGCGAACTCGGGCTCGGCCCGGACGCGCTCGGCGCCTTCGCCGCCCGCACCGGGCGCCCCGACTGGAGCGCGGCCGCCTCCTTCCTCGCCGAATACCTCGACCTGCTCGACATGCGGGGCGTGCTCGACTACGCCGAGCTCGTCCACCGCGCCGTGCTGCTCGCCGAGCGGCCCGGGACCGGCGCCGGGCTCGCGCAGCGCTACGACGCCGTCTTCGTGGACGAGTACCAGGACACCGACGTGGCCCAGGTGCGGCTGCTGCGCGCCCTCGCGGGCGGCGGCCGGACGCTGGTCGCCTTCGGCGACCCCGACCAGTCGATCTACGCCTTCCGGGGCGCCGACATCAACGGCATCCTCGACTTCCCGGACGCCTTCCCCCGACGGGACGGCACACCGGCACCCGTCGAGGTGCTCACCACCTCGCGCCGCTCCGCCGCCGGCCTCCTCGCGGCCACCCGGCTGCTCACCCGCCGGATGCCGCTGACCCGCCTTCCGGCACAGGCCGTACGCGCGCACCGGGAGCTCGCCGCCGTGCGCGACGGCGGCCGGGTCGAGGCGTACACCTACCCGACCGCGGGCGCCGAGACCGACAACATCGCCGACATCCTGCGCCGGGCGCACCTGGAGGACGGCGTCCCCTGGCGCGAGATGGCCGTCCTGGTGCGCGCGGGCTCCCGCTCCCTGCCGAGCCTGCGGCGCGCCCTCACCTCCGCGGGCGTTCCGGTGGAGATAGACGGTGACGACGTCCCGCTGCGCCACGAACCGGCGGTGGCTCCGCTGCTGACCGCGCTGCGGGCGGTGGCCGAACCGGCGGCACGGGACGAGAACGGCGACGAACAGCCCCGGCTCGACGCCGAGACCGCCCTCACCCTCCTCACGTCCCCGCTCGGCGGCATGGACGCCGCCGACCTCCGCCGCCTGGGCCGCGCGCTCAGGGACGAGGAGCGGGCCGCGGGCCGCACCGTGCCCAGGCCCTCGGACGACCTGATCGCCGAGGCCCTCGACCGGCCCGAACGCCTCGTCACCCACGACACGGCGTACGCCAGGGGCGCGCAGCGCCTGGGCGCGCTCCTGCGCACCGCCCGCGAACTCCTCGCGGCCGGCGGCACCGCCGAACAGGCCCTGTGGGAGCTGTGGAGCGGCACCCCCTGGCCGCAGCGGCTGGAGCGCGCGGCCCGCCGCGGCGGCGCGGCCGGGCGGAACGCCGACCGCGACCTGGACGCCGTCTGCGCGCTCTTCGAGACCGCCGCACGCGCGGAGGAACGCACCGGCGGCCGGGGCGCCCTGAACTTCCTGGACGAGCTTGAGGCCCAGGACATCGCCGCGGACACCCTCACCCGCAAGGCCGTGCGCCCTGACGCCGTACGCCTGATGACCGCGCACCGCTCCAAGGGCCTGGAGTGGCGGCTCGTGGTCGTCGCGGGCGTCCAGGAGGGCCTCTGGCCCGACCTGCGGCGCCGCGGCTCGCTCCTGGAGGCCGACCGCATCGGACGCGACGGACTGGCCGAACCGCTCAGCCCCGGCGCCCTGCTGGCGGAGGAGCGCCGCCTGTTCTACGTGGCCGCCACGCGCGCGCGCGAGCGTCTGGTCGTCACCGCCGTCAAGGCGGCGGCCGAGGACGGCGACCAGCCCTCCCGCTTCCTGGCCGAGCTGGGCGTCGAGCCCGTGGATGTCAGCCAGCGCCCGCGCCGCCCGCTGGCCGTCGCCGCGCTGGTCGCCGAGCTGCGCGCCACCACCGTCGACCCGCGGGCGTCGGACGCGCTGCGGGCGGCCGCCGCGGAGCGCCTCGCCCGGCTCGCGGCCCTCCACGACGACGAGGGCCAGCCGCTCGTCCCCGCCGCCCACCCGTACCGCTGGTGGGGCCTGCACGACACGACGCACAGCGAGGTGCCGCTGCGCGACCGCACGCTGCCCGTCGCGCTGTCCGGCTCGGCCGTCGGACAGCTGGCGGGTACGGCGGCGACCTGCTCGCTCCAGTGGTTCCTCGGCCGGGAGGTCAAGGCGGACGCCCCCGCCACCGCCGCCCAGGGCTTCGGCAACGTCGTGCACGTCCTCGCCGACGAGGTCGCCGCCGGGCGCACCCCCGCCGACCTCGCCGTCCTCATGGAGCGCCTCGACTCCGTGTGGGACGCGCTGGCTTTCGACGCGCCCTGGAAGTCGGTGCAGGAGAAGGAGAACGCCCGCGCGGCCCTGGAACGCTTCCTGCGCTGGCACGTGATGGAGCGCGGCGGGCGCGGCCCCGTCGCCACGGAGCACCCCTTCGACGTCACCCTCAAGGCCGCCGGTCACCTGGTGCGCATCCGCGGCTCCATGGACCGCGTGGAGGCCGACGCCCACGGCCGCGCCTACGTCGTCGACTTCAAGACCGGCAAGGGCACGGTCTCCGCGGACGACGTCGCCCGCCACCCGCAGCTCGCCGTCTACCAGCTCGCGGTCGAACAGGGCGCCGTCGACGGCCTCTTCGACGGCGAGCGGCCCGTCGCGGGCGGCGCCGAACTCGTACAGCTGCGGCAGGGAGCGGCCAAGAAGAACGGCGGGGAGGCCGTCCCCAAGGTGCAGGCGCAGGGCCCGCTGGACGGCGGCGCGTGGATCGGTGACCTGCTCGCCGAGGCGGCGGGCCGGGTCCTGGAGGAGCGCTTCGCCCCACGGCCGGGCGCGCACTGCACCCACTGCTCGTTCCGGGCGTCCTGCACGGCGCGGCCGGAGGGCCGGCAGGTGGTGGAGTGAACGAGCGGCGGCCACCGGCCCTGACCTGCGGCGGTGCCGGATTGTCAGTGGCCCCGGTTAGCGTTTTCGTGTGACCCCGCGCCTGACCGACCCCGAGCAGCTCAAGGAGCTGCTCGGCATTCCGTTCACCCCGGAGCAGACGGCTTGCATCACCGCGCCGCCCGCCCCGCAGGTCATCGTGGCCGGTGCCGGGTCCGGCAAGACCACCGTCATGGCCGCCCGCGTCGTCTGGCTCGTCGGCACCGGGCAGGTCGCCCCCGAGCAGGTCCTCGGCCTCACGTTCACCAACAAGGCGGCGGGCGAGCTGTCCGAGCGCGTGCGCAAGGCTCTCGTCGAGGCCGGCGTCACCGACCCCGACCCCACGCCCGGCGACCTCGACCAGGCCCCGGGCGAGCCGCAGATTTCCACCTACCACGCCTTCGCCGGCCGCCTCCTGAAGGAGCACGGCCTGCGCATCGGCCTGGAGCCCAGCGCGCGGCTGCTCGCCGACGCCACCCGCTTCCAGCTCGCCGCCCGCGTCCTGCGCACCTCCCCGGGCCCGTATCCCGCCCTCACCCGCTCCTTCGGCGACCTCGTCTCCGACCTGCTGGCCCTCGACGGCGAGCTCGCCGAGCACCTCGTGCGGGCGGCGGAGCTCCGGGCGTTCGACACGGAGCTGCTGAGCACCCTGGAGGGCGCCAAGCTCTCCAACGCCGACCTGCGGCGGGTGCCCGACACCGCCCGCGCCCGGCTCGAACTCCTCCACCTCGTCGAGGCGTACCGCGAGGAGAAGCGCAAGCGCGACCTCCTCGACTTCGGCGACCAGATCGCCCTCTCCGCCGAGCTGGCCCGCAGCAGGCCGGAGGTGGGGCAGATCATGCGCGAGCAGTTCGCGGTCGTCCTCCTCGACGAATATCAGGACACCTCCGTCGCCCAGCGCCTCCTGCTGTCCGGCCTCTTCGGCGGCGGCACCGGCCACGCCGTCACCGCCGTGGGCGACCCCTGCCAGGCGATCTACGGCTGGCGCGGCGCCTCCGTGGCCAACCTGGACGACTTCCCGCTCCACTTCCCGCACGCCGACGGCACCCCCGCCCGCCGCTTCGCGCTCAGCGAGAACCGGCGCAGCGGCGGGCGCCTCCTCGACCTCGCCAACGGCCTGGCCGCCCCGCTGCGCGCCCGCCACGCGGGCGTGGAGGCTCTGCGGCCCGCGCCCGGCGCCGAGCGGGAGGGCGTGGTGCGCTGCGCCCTGCTGCCCACCCACGCGGAGGAGCTGGAGTGGCTCGCCGACTCCCTCGCCCATCTGGTGCGCACGGGCACCCGGCCGGGCGACATCGCCGTCCTGTGCCGCACCGCCACCGACTTCGCGCAGATCCAGGGCGCGCTCGTCGCACGGGACGTCCCCGTGGAGGTCGTCGGCCTGTCCGGGCTGCTGCACCTGCCCGAGATCGCCGACCTCGTGGCCGTCTGCGAGGTCCTCCAGGACCCCACCGCCAACGCCTCGCTCGTGCGGCTGCTGATCGGCCCGCGCTGGCGCATCGGCCCGCGCGACCTCGCGCTGCTCGGCCGCCTCGCCCGCACGCTCGTGCCCTACGGCGGCGCCGGAGAGGACCCCGAGCGCAGGCTCGCCGAGGCCGTCGAGGGCGTCGACCCGGCCGAGGTCATCTCCCTCGCGGACGCCCTCGACTCCTTCCTGACGGCCGGTGGCCCCTCCCGGCAGGAGCCGGGGGCGGGCCAGGACGCCGGCCTGCCCTTCTCGTCCGAGGCCCGCGTCCGCTTCGCCCGCCTCGCCGCCGAACTGCGCGACCTGCGCCGCTCGCTGGCGGACCCGCTCATGGACGTCCTCCACCGGGTGCTCGCCACCACCGGCCTGGAGGTCGAGCTGTCCGCCTCCCCGCACGCGCTGGCCGCCCGCAGGCGCGAGACGCTCTCGCACTTCCTGGACATCGCCGCGGGCTTCGCCTCCGTCGACGGCGAGGCCCATCTGCTCGCCTTCCTCGGCTTCCTGCGCACCGCCGCGCAGTACGAGAAGGGCCTCGACAGCTCCCTGCCCGGCGGGGAGAACACCGTCAAGGTCCTCACCGCCCACAAGTCCAAGGGCCTGGAGTGGGACGTGGTCGCCGTCCCCGGGCTCGTCACCAAGACCTTCCCCAGCGAGCAGTCCCGCGAGTCGTGGACCGCCCAGGCGAAGGTCCTGCCGCACGCCCTGCGCGGCGACGCCGACACCCTGCCCGACGTCGGGGCGTGGGACAGCAAGGGCCTGGCCGCCTTCAAGGCCGCCATGAAGGAGCACCAGCGCACCGAGGAACTCCGCCTCGGCTACGTCACCTTCACCCGCCCCCGCTCCCTGCTCCTCGGCTCCGGCCACTGGTGGGGCCCCAGCCAGAAGCAGCCGCGCGGCCCCTCCGACTTCCTCCAGGCCCTGCGCGAGCACTGCGAGGCGGGCCACGGCGAGATCGAGGTCTGGGCGGCGGAGCCCGAGGAGGGCGCGGAGAACCCCGCCCTCGCCGAGCCGGAGACCGACCACTCCTGGCCCCTGCCCCTCGACCCCGCCTCGCTGGCCCGCCGCCGCGCGGCGGCGGACGCCGTCCTGGCCCACCTGGCCCGCATGGCGGCCCGCGCCGACGAGCCCGCCCCTCACCCCGAGCCGGAGCCGGTCCACGACCCGGACTGGCCGCCGCCGGAGGAAGACCTCTACGAGGAGCATCCCGGCCCGCCGGCCGACGAGGACCTCACCGACTGGGACGCGCTGCCGACCACACGCCCGGAGACCACCCTGCCCGCCCCCCGACAGTCGCCGGACGAGGACGGGACGGCGGAGCACGCGCGCCTACGCGAGGAGGACGCGCGGGCAGACGACGGCCCGGCGCCCCACGAGCGCGTGCGGCCGGAAGACGGCCACGACCACGCGCAGGACCGCCCCGGCGAGCTGCCCGCCGGGCACGGGCACGCGCGCGCACGCGAGGAGCGTGTGCGCGCGGAGGACGGCCCCGCGCGGCCGGCCGGTACCGCCGGCCATGGGGGAACGGACCACCTGGACGGCGCCCCCGCGCGCGTACGGCCGGAAGACGGCGGCGACCACCCGCGGGACCACCTCGGCGAGCCGCCCGC
Organism: Streptomyces sp. NPDC001407; assembly: GCF_042895325.1. NCBI lineage: Bacteria > Bacillati > Actinomycetota > Actinomycetes > Kitasatosporales > Streptomycetaceae > Streptomyces > Streptomyces sp. NPDC001407. The sequence goes on along the minus strand of NZ_JBIAWF010000001.1, from coordinate 449,460 downwards.
CCGGCACGCGCTCGCGCCCGAGGAAGCCCGGCTCGTCGGGTCGTGGGACCGCGACCTGGACGCGCTCGCCGGAGAGCTGCGCCGGGCACGCGCGAGCGTGCGCGAGGTCGTCCTGCCCGGCGCCCTGAGCGCCTCGCAGCTGGTGCGGCTCGCGGCCGACCCGGACGGGTTCGCCCACGAGCTGGCCCGGCCGATGCCGCGTCCGCCGCAGCCCGCGGCCCGCCGGGGCACCCGCTTCCACGCCTGGATCGAGTCCCGGTTCGAGGAGCTGCCCCTGCCCATGCTGGGGCCCGACGAGCTGCCCGGCGCCACGGAGGACGGCGCCGAGGCGCCGGAGATCGCCGACGAACGCGACCTCGCCGCGCTCAAGGAGGCCTTCGAGCGCACCCCGTACGCCCACCGCACTCCGTACCGCGTCGAGGCACCGGTCCAGCTCACCCTCTCGGGCCGAGTGATCCGCGGCCGTATTGACGCCGTCTACCGCGAGCGCGGCCCCGAGGGCGACACCTACGAGATCGTCGACTGGAAGACGAGCCGCGCCCACGACGCGGACCCCCTCCAGCTCGCGATCTACCGCGTCGCCTGGGCGGAACAGCACGGCCTGCCGCTGTCCGCCGTCACGGCCGCCTTCGTGTACGTGCGCGACGGCGAGACCGTCCGCCCCGAGGGCCTGCCGGACCGCGCCGGGCTCGAAGAGCTCCTGCTCGGGGAGCGCGCGTGAACAAGCCCGGTCATGGTCACGCCGCGTGGCCGGATAGGCTCGATGTCATGAGCGACACCCCGGACAGCGCTGTCCGCGCGTATATCGACGAGCACCGCGACGCCTTCCTCGACGACCTCGTCGAGTGGCTCCGCATCCCCTCCGTGTCGGCCGACCCCGGCCGCGCCTCCGATGTGCGCCGCAGCGCCGACTGGCTGGCCGGGAAGCTCACCGCGACCGGCTTCCCGACCGTCGAGGTCTGGGAGACCGACGGCGCTCCGGCCGTGTTCGCCGAGTGGCCCTCCGGCGACGCGGACGCCCCGACCGTGCTGGTCTACGGCCACCACGACGTGCAGCCCGCCGCCCGCGAGGACGGCTGGCACACCGAGCCCTTCGAGCCCGTCGTCAAGGACGGCCGGCTCCACGCCCGCGGTGCCGCGGACGACAAGGGCCAGGTCTTCTTCCACACCCTCGGCCTGCGGGCCCACCTCGCCGCGACCGGCCGCACCGCACCGGCGGTCAACCTCAAGCTGATCGTCGAGGGCGAGGAGGAGTCCGGCTCGCCGCACTTCCCGGCCCTCGTGCGCGCCCACGCCGACCGCCTCGCGTGCGACACGGTGATCGTCTCGGACACCGGCATGTGGTCCGAGGACACCCCGACCGTCTGCACGGGCATGCGTGGCCTCACGGACTGCCAGATCGACCTGTACGGCCCGGAGCAGGACATCCACTCGGGCTCCTTCGGCGGCGCCGTGCCCAACCCGGCCACCGAGGCGGCACGCCTGGCCGCCGCCCTGCACGACGAGGACCGCAAGGTCGCGATCCCCGGCTTCTACGACGGCATCGTGGAGCTCACCGACCGCGAGCGCGAGCTCTTCGCCGAGCTGCCCTTCGACGAGAAGCAGTGGCTGCGCATCGCGCACTCCCACGCGTCCCTCGGCGAGAAGGGCTACACCACCCTGGAGCGGATCTGGGCCCGCCCCACCGCCGAGGTCAACGGCATGGGCGGCGGTTACCAGGGCCCCGGCGGCAAGACGATCGTGCCGTCCACCGCGCAGCTGAAGCTGTCCTTCCGGCTCGTCGCGGGACAGGACACCGACGGCGTGCAGCAGGCCGTACGCCAGTGGGTGGCCGACACCCTGCCGGACGGCATCCGCCACGAGATCAACTTCTGGGGCGTGACCCGCCCCTGCCTGACCCCGCTCGACCACCCGTACCTCCAGTCGGTCGTCCGGGCCATGGGCCGCGCCTTCGGGCAGAAGATCCGCTTCACGCGCGAGGGAGGCTCGGGCCCGGCCGCCGACCTCCAGGACGTGCTCGGGGTGCCGGTGCTCTTCCTCGGCATCTCGGTGCCGTCGGACGGCTGGCACGCGCCCAACGAGAAGGTCGAGCTGGACCTCCTCATGAAGGGCGTCGAGACCAGTGCCTACCTCTGGTCCGACCTGGCCGGAAGCGACCGGTAGCTCGCGCTCTTGACGTACACCACCATCCGCAGGGGGAGTTGGAAGCAGCCGTGACCACCTGGACCGATCTGTCAGCCGCCCGGCCCATCACGCTCAGTGGGGACAGCGGCATCGACCGCGCCGCGCACCACCGCCTCGACGAGGCATGGCTTGCCGCGGCGTGGAGTCACCCTTCGACGAGAGTCTTCGTGGTCTCCGGCGGGCAGGTGCTGGTCGACGACACCCCCGACGGCCGCACCGAGCTGGTGATGACCCCGGCGTTCGAGGCGCCGGTCACCGAGACGCACCGCTATTTCCTCGGCCAGGACGAGAAGGGCATCGCCTACTTCGCCCTCCAGAAGGACGCGCTGCCGGGGCGCATGGACCAGTCGGCGCGCCCCGCCGGGCTGCGCGAGGCCGGGCTGCTGCTCTCGCCGCGCGACGCGGGACTGCTGGTGCACGCGGTGGCCCTGGAGAACTGGCAGCGCCTGCACCGCTTCTGCTCGCGCTGCGGCGAGCGCACGGTGGTGGCGGCCGCGGGCCACATCCGCCGCTGCCCCGCCTGCGGCGCGGAGCACTACCCCCGCACCGACCCGGCCGTCATCATGCTCGTCACGGACAAGCAGGACCGGGCGCTGCTGGGCCGGCAGATGCACTGGCCGGAGGGCCGCTTCTCGACGCTCGCGGGCTTCGTCGAGCCGGGCGAGTCCATCGAGCAGGCGGTGCGGCGGGAGGTCGCCGAGGAAGCGGGCGTGGTCGTCGGTGACGTGGAGTACGTCGCCAGCCAGCCCTGGCCCTTCCCGTCCAGCCTGATGCTGGGCTTCATGGCGCGGGCCACGTCCGCGGACATCCAGGTGGACGGCGAGGAGATCCACGAGGCCCGCTGGTTCTCGCGGGAGGAGCTGCGGGCGGGCTTCGCCTCCGGCGAGGTGCTGCCGCCCACCGGCATCTCCATCGCGGCCCGCCTGCTGGAGCTCTGGTACGGCGAGCCGCTGCCGCAGGGCCCCGCCTGGAGCTGAGCCGGTGGAGCTGAGCCGGCCGGGGCACCGGCTCCCTGGAGCCGGTGCCCCGCGGCCGGGCCCGGGTCAGGAGGCCAGTGCCTGCTTGACCTGGGCGAGCGACGGGTTGGTCATGGTGACCGGAACGCCGCCGCCCTCGGGAACGACCAGGACGGTCGGGACGGTCTGGTTGCCGTCGTTCGCCTTTTCCACGAAGGCCGCGGATTCGGCGTCGTGCTCGATGTTGATCTCGTTGTACGCGATTCCCTCGCGGTCCAGCTGGCTCTTCAGCCGGCGGCAGTAGCCGCACCAGGTGGTGCTGTACATCGTCACGGTGCCCGACATGCGTCCTCGTGCTCCTTCGGTGGTGGGTGTGGTGCCAGTCGTAGAACGCGCACCTGTGCGGGACCATTCCCCGGTGAATCCCGCGCCTCGCCGGGCACCATGCCGCCCGGTACCCGCGAGACGGTCCTGTCCGTCACTCCGGACGACTCCGGCCATTGATATGACCGGAGGGCCGGCCCTGTGGACGACGTTCCCGGTCGCCCCTGCCGACCTGGCAGCATGGCGGGGTGACAGCAACCCTCTTCCCGCAGGTCCCGGACTCTGCCGACGCCGTGCTCGACGGGCTCGATCCCGAGCAGCGCGCGGTGGCCACGGCGCTCAGCGGTCCGGTGTGCGTGCTGGCCGGAGCGGGCACTGGCAAGACGCGCGCGATCACCCACCGGATCGCCTACGGCGTTCGCTCCGGGGTGCTCCAGCCCGCCAGTGTGCTCGCCGTCACCTTCACCAACCGCGCCGCCGGGGAGATGCGCGGCCGGCTCCGCCAGCTCGGCGCGGGCGGCGTCCAGGCGCGCACGTTCCACTCGGCGGCGCTGCGCCAGCTCCAGTATTTCTGGCCGAAGGCCGTGGGCGGCGAGGTGCCGCGCCTGCTCGAGAGGAAGGTCCAGCTCGTCGCGGAGGCCGCGGCCCGCTGCCGCGTCCGGCTCGACCGCAATGAACTGCGGGACGTCACGGGCGAGATCGAGTGGTCCAAGGTCACCCAGACCGTTCCCGAGGACTATGCCCCCGCCGCCGCCAAGGCCGGCCGCGAGGCCCCCCGGGACCCCGCCGAGATCGGCCGGATCTACGGGACGTACGAGCAGCTCAAGCGCGACCGCGGCGTGATCGACTTCGAGGACGTCCTGCTGCTCACCGTGGGCGTCCTCCAGGACCGGCACGACATCGCGGAGACCGTGCGCCGTCAGTACCAGCACTTCGTGGTCGACGAGTACCAGGACGTCAGCCCGCTCCAGCAGCGGCTCCTGGAGCTGTGGCTGGGCGACCGTGACAATCTCTGCGTGGTCGGCGATGCCAGCCAGACCATCTACTCCTTCACCGGCGCCACCCCCGACCACCTGCTGAACTTCCGCACCCGCCACCCGCGCGCGACGGTCGTCAAGCTCGTCCGGGACTACCGCTCCACCCCCCAGGTGGTCCACCTCGCCAACGGCCTCCTCTCGCAGGCCCGTGGCCGGGCCGCCGAGCACCGGCTGGAGCTGGTCTCGCAGCGCCCCGCGGGCCCCGAGCCCCGCTATACGGAGTTCGCGGACGAGCCCGCCGAGGCCGAGGGCACCGCGCGCCGGATCCGCGAGCTGATCGACTCCGGGGTCGCGGCCAGCGAGATCGCGATCCTCTATCGCATCAACGCCCAGTCCGAGGTCTATGAACAGGCCCTCGCCGACGTCGGGGTGCCCTATCAGCTGCGCGGCGCCGAGCGGTTCTTCGAGCGCCCGGAGGTCCGCGAGGCCGCGCTGCTGCTGCGCGGCGCCGCCCGCGCCGGAGGGCACTCGGACCCCCAGCTCGCCGACGCCGACGACGTCCCCTCCCAGGTGCGGGCCGTGCTCGGCACCCGTGGCTGGACCGCTGAGCCCCCCGCGGGCTCGGGGGCGGTCCGGGACCGCTGGGAGTCGCTGGCGGCCCTGGTGCGGCTCGCGGAGGACTTCGTACGGGCCAGACCGGCGGCCACCTTGTCCGACCTCGTCGCCGAACTCGACGAGCGGGCCGCCGCCCAGCACGCGCCGACCGTCGAAGGTGTGACTCTCGCCTCACTTCACGCGGCCAAGGGCCTGGAGTGGGACGCCGTTTTCCTCGTCGGGCTCGCCGAGGGCATGATGCCGATCACTTACGCCAAGACCGACGAACAGGTCGAGGAGGAGCGCCGCCTCCTCTATGTGGGGGTCACCCGGGCCCGCCGCGATCTCTCCCTGTCGTGGGCGCTGTCCCGCACCCCGGGCGGCCGGGCGACCCGCCGCCCCACCCGCTTCCTGACCGGGCTGCGCCCCGGCTCCGTCGCCCGCTCCGGCGGGGGAGGCCCCGCCGCCTTCACGGGCGGCGGCGCGGGCGTCGAGCGCGCCGACCGGCGCAGGCGCCGGGGGCCCGCGCGGTGCAGGGTCTGCGGCAAGACCCTGACGGACGCGGGCGAGATCAAGCTGATGCGCTGCGAGGACTGCCCCGTCGAGCTGGACGAGGCGCTGTACGAGCGGCTGCGCGACTGGCGGGCCGGGCAGGCGGGCCTGCTGGGCCAGCCCGCCTACTGCGTCTTCACCGACAAGACGCTGCTGGCGATCGCCGAGGCCGTGCCGGGAGACGAATCGGAGCTCGCGGGCATCTCAGGGGTCGGAAGGCGGAAGCTCGAGAGGTTCGGCGCGGACGTCCTGGCCCTGTGCGCGGGCGGGGAGGCGACCTGCGAAGACGCCTCGGAAGAAACTCCGGAAAAATAGTTTGCGCACGCGGACGGCATACCCATAGCCTTCCGAGCACGGAGACAGCGGCTCTTTCGAGTTCCGGTGGATCCGTGCTGTACTGAACCGTCCGGACTGGTTTCGACCAGTCCCCTTAGACGCCGAGAGGAGGCGGAGACCAATGATCAGCTTCAAGACCAGCAACAAAATGACCGATCGCCCGGTCGTCGCCACCCGTTCCCTCGGCACCACTGTCGGCTCCCTCTCCCTGTTCCAGGGCACCGGTCTGTTCCACGCAGGCTTTGCCCCGGTCAATGAGCGACCGATCAAGGCGTCCGCGGTAAGGGCAGCAGCAGCGGCACAGGCTCAGGCCTATGCCATTGAGGCGACGACCAACGGCGCCGGATCCCTGAACGCGCAGCAGCACCTCACGATGTGGGCCTTCCGTGGGCTCGAACCCTGGAGAGATCCAGCCTGATCGGCATGATCAGGTCGGCACCTTCCAGGGCCGCGGAACCCACACCGGGATCCGCGGCCCTTTTGTTTGCCCCCTCGCCCGTGCGGGGGGAACCAGCCCGGCCACAAGCCGGAAGACAAGACGAGGAACAAACACCGTGCAACTCAAGGCACACACCCCGTCAGTAGCGACCGACCTGATCCCCCCGCCTGTCCCCACGGAGGACTCCTTGACCCCCCTCACCGCCCTCACCGACCTCGACGACGCCATCGAGAACCTGGGCACGCCCGTCCCCTGCCGCAGCTACGACCCCGAGGTCTTCTTCGCCGAGACCCCGGCCGACGTGGAGTACGCCAAGTCGCTCTGCCAGACCTGCCCGCTCCGCGAGGCATGCCTGGCCGGTGCTCTGGACCGGCGTGAGCCGTGGGGCGTCTGGGGTGGCGAGCTCTTCGTCCAGGGCGTCGTGGTGGCCCGCAAGCGGCCCCGTGGCCGTCCGCGCAAGAACCCGGTCGCCGCATGAACGTCTTCGGCACCATCGACCGCCCCACCACGCACGACCCCAAGAAGCAGGATCCGACCATGCACCGCCCCGCCACCGAGCCGTTCGGCTCCGAAGCCCCCACCCGTGACATCTCCGGCGCGACCGCCTCGCGCCAGAACAGGAACCTCGAAATGCAACTCATCCCAGAAGCCCTGGCCCGTGCCCATATGCACGAACGCCTCCGGGCCGCCGAATCCGAACGCAGGGCCGTCCGGCTGGTCAGCGCCCGCCGGATGCAGCGCCGCGCCGAGCGCGCCTCGCTGCGCGCCCGCCGCGCGCTGGCCATGGCCGTGATGCACTGAGCGTGCCCGGCCAAGGCCCAGGGCTCACCCGGAGCTCATCCCGATCCCCGCGGGGCCGGTCCGAACGGACCGGCCCCGCGGGGCGTTGGGTGCGTTGTCCCCTCGCGGCGCGTCCACGGGGATATCGTCTGGGAGTGGACCAGAAGACGCATGAATCAGTGCAGTTGGACCCTGAGGCCACCGAGAACGCCACGCCCGTGACGTGCGCTCGCTGTGGCACCGCCGCCGACGGTACGCCGCCGACCTGGACCTGCTCCGTCGAGAACGGCAGCCGCCGCTATTTCTGCGACGACTGCGCCCGCGCCAACCTCAGAGCGATCGAGAGCCGGCTCGACTCGTCCTGGTGGTGAGGGCCTGCCTCCGGCCCGTCAGGCGGGTGTCTCCTGACTCTCGTCGGCCGCCGCGAAGCCGGGCACCCACGCCTCCATCTCGTCTCTCAGCCGCACCGTCGCACCCAGCTGGCAGAGCACCCCGATGGTGCTGGTCGTCACGCGGTGTATGAGCAGATACGCCGGCGGCAGATTGAGCTGCCGCCCCAGCTGATAGGCGGGCGAGCGCGGATCGGCGATCCGCGTCGCCTGCGCGCGCATCCAGCCCCGGGTGAAGGTGAACTCCGGCACCTGCGCGGGCTCGATGATCGGCAGCAGATAGTCCATGACCGCCCCGGGATCCAGCTCGATCTCCGGCTTGACGAACCCCTCGTCCCGCAGCAGCTCGTGGATCGCCTCCGCCTCGCCGTCCAGCGTCAGCCGCAGGGCCGTGCCGATCGTCGGCGGCAGCCCCTGCGGCAGCCGGTCCACCGTGCCGAAGTCCAGCACGCCCAGCCGCCACTTCTCCGGCGGGCCGTCGGGGGCGTCACCGGTCAGCAGCCGGAAGTTGCCCGGATGGGGATCGGCGTGCAGCAGTCCGGTGCGCGCCGCGCCCGAGAAGAGGAAGCGCGCCAGCAGCTGACCGGCCCGGTCCCGCTGCTCCTGGGTGCCCTCCGCTATCACCTCGGACAGTGGCACCCCCTCCATCCACTCGGTCACCAGCACCTGATCGCTCTGGTGCACCACCTGCGGAACGGTCACATCCGGATCGCCCGCGAACTCCCGCGCGTGCTCTGCCTGCGCACGGGCCTCCAGCTCGTAGTCCAGCTCCTCCGCCACCCGGTCGCGGAGCTCGGCGATCAGCGGCTTGATGTCCATGCCGGGGATCAGCGGGCCCAGCAGCCGGGCGAAGCGCCCCAATTGGGTGAGGTCGGAGAGCAGCGCCTGGCCCGCGCCCGGATACTGCACCTTCACGGCGACCTCGCGCCCGTCGTGCCAGACCGCCCGGTGCACCTGCCCGATCGACGCGGCCGCCGCCGGCTGGTCCTCGAACTCCTCGAACAGATCCCGCCAGTCCGGCCCGAGCCGCTCCGCCAGCGCCGCGTGCACCGACTTCGTCGGCATCGGAGGGGCCGCCTCCTGAAGCTTGGTCAGCGCCGCCCGGTACGGGCCCGCCACCTGCTCGGGGAGCGCCGACTCGAAGACGGACAGCGCCTGGCCCAGCTTCATCGCACCCCCCTTGAGCTGCCCCAGGGTCGCGAACAACTGCTCGGCCGTGCGCTGCTGCAACTCCGTGGCGATCAGCTCCGCGGGCCGGCCGCCGATGCGTTTGCCGAGCCCGAGCGCCGTGCGCCCCGCGAACCCCAATGGCAGCGCCGCCAACTTGGCGGTACGAGTGACCGCCTTGCGGGGTAGATCAGACATGCGCCCCTCCAACTAGCCGAACAGCCACGCCGCGGACGGCGGTTACCTGCTCATTGTCCCGTGCGGCACCCCGGCGGCCGAGGCATATCCGGGATCCGAAGATCCCGCCGCGCCGCACGGGCACCGCGGATGCGGCTCGACGGGCCGTGGGGACCAGGCCGGGCCCGGCAGGGCCAGCTCCAGCCGCACCCCCGCGCTCGCCGGGGACCCACCGTCGAGAAAGGACAGCGCCCGCCCCACGGTCAGCCCCGCCACAACCGTGGCCAGTGCCATGTCGCACGACGGTACCCCCGCGACACGGCCGGACCGCCACTGGGCGAGCATTCGGGGCCAGGCCGGATCCCGTTCGGACCGCCCGAGCTCCACACAGCCCGCGCATGCCGACCCGCCGGGCAGCACCAACGGCCCCACCACTCCGGTGGCTTCCAGGACGCCCGCGTACATATGGGGAGTTCCGGACAGGATGAGCTCCTCCGCGGCCGCCGGGTCGGGGGCGTAGGCGGCGAGCCCGTCGCGCGGGGCGAACACCACCAGCGCCAGCGGGGGCTCGGCACCAGCTCCTCCCCGGGCCCGTGGCCGGGGCGCGGGCGCGGCCTGCCGGACCACCTGCTTGGCGGCGCCGTCGCGGCGCTCCCCGATCCGCTCGGGCCCCACGCCGCCCGGCCCTGCGTCCCAAGGCTCCACACAGCCGCCGTCCTGGACGTCGACCTGGCCGACCCCGGACGCCGACAAGAGCGCGGCCACAGCCGACCCCACTCGCCCGGCGCCGCGCACCTGAACCCGCAGTGCCCGGCGGGCGGCCATGATCCCCATCGCCGCCCCCGCGCCGGCGTGGAGCACCGACAAGGAAGCGAGGTCCGGTCGCAGCCGCTCCAGCGCCGGACCCTGGTCGCGCAGCGCGGCGGCACCTTCGCCACCGGCCCGTGGGTCGTCGAGCAGCCCGGCCCGTGTCAGCCTCTCGACCAGGGCGTCCGCCCGGCCCTCGGGCAGTCCGACGGCCCTGGCCTCCTCCCTGAGCAACGGCATGCCGCGCGTGCCGTCCAGCAGGGGCAGGAAGCTGCTCGTCGCCGTGTCCACCGGGCCGACCGCCACCGCGTGCGCGGGCGCCACGCCGAACTGCACCGTGTCCCGATTGCGCCAGCTCCGCCGCAGCGCGGGCTTGAGCATCGGATGCGCGGAGTCCGGCTGGGCGGGAGCCGGCGGGGTGAGGGCTCTTGGAGCGGGGCCCGGGGGTGAGGACGACCGTCGCTCAAGGCCACCCCGGGCCCCCGTGGCCCTCCGCGCGGGGCCGCCGCCCGCCGCGGCCCCGCCCACGGCGCCGTCTCGCGTCGCTTCCGCACCCGTCTCCGCGCCCGTCGTTGCGTTCGTCCGCATGGTCTTCCCCCTCCGTCGGCCTCCAGAATGGGCCGCCGGGCGGTGGGCCGTGCGAAGTTATCCACAGGAGCGGGGTGATTGTCGTACAAGCCGTGCACTCTCCGGTGTCTTTCCCCCGACAAGGAGCGATGGGCGGGACTTCACGCGCCGCCAGCGGGTAACGTCGGGGCGTGCCCGTCGATCCTCTGCACAGTGCCGCAAGACCACCGCGCAGCATTCCGAGCCCGCTCACCGGCGGACCGGAGACCAGTGCGGTCGAGGTCAGACGGAGCGCGCGCCGCCGGAGAACGGTCTCCGCGTACCGCGAGGGCGACCGTACGGTGGTGCTGATCCCCGCCCGGATGTCTGAGGCGGAGGAGCAGCGCTGGGTGACGGTGATGCTCGACAAGCTCGCCGCCCAGGAGAGCAAGCGGGTGCTCGGCGACGCCGAGCTCGCCGACCGGGCGGGGCGGCTCTCGGCGCAGTATCTCGGTGGCCGGGCTCGGCCGGAGACGGTCCGCTGGGTGACGAACCAGAACACCCGATGGGGTTCCTGCACCCCGGCCGAGGGCAGCATCCGCCTCTCGCACCGTTTGCAGGGCATGCCGGAGTACGTCGTGGATTATGTGCTGCTCCATGAGTTGGCACATCTGCTCGTCCCCGGCCACGGGCCCGGATTCTGGCGGCTCCTGGAGGCATATCCGCGGACCGAGCGCGCCCGTGGATACCTCGAAGGTGTGGTCGCCGCCGACCGGTTGCCCCATCTTCCCGCGGCGCGCAGCGAATAGCGCGGACGGCGTTCGGGGTCCGGGCGCGAACGGCCCGGAGCCGTAAGGGCCGGGCCGAGCCGTTAGCCTGACGCGACGCATTCATCACACGTTCGGATGGGGGACGGTCGTTACGCATGGCCAGGGAATTCCAGCGCGGCCACAAGGCCAAGATCAGTGACCTGACGGCGGGGACCGATCTGTACGTGGGTGTGCAGATCGCCGGTCCCGGTCTGACCTTCGACATCAGCTGCTTCGGCCTCGACGCCCAGGAGCGGCTGTCCGACGACCGGTACTTCGTCTTCTTCAACCAGCCGGCGTCGCCCGAGGGCGCGATTTCGCAACTCGGCGCACAGGCCGGTGACACGGAATCCTTCCGCGTCACCCTCGACCGGATTCCCGCGCAGGTGCGGAAGCTGAGTTTCACGGCCACCATCGACGGCGCCGGGCAGATGTCCCAGATCGGCCCCGGCTATCTCCGTGTCGTCGCGGGCGGCGAGGAAGTCGCGCGCTACTCCTTCACCGGTGCGGAATTCAGCACCGAACGCGCGGTCATGCTCGGCGACTTCTATATGAAGGACGTCTGGCGGTTCGCCGCCGTGGGCCAGGGCTTCGACGGCGGACTGGAAGCGCTCCTCAGGAACTTCGGCGGCGAGGTGCTGGAGGAGGAGCCCGAGCCCGCCCCGGCGGCGCCCCAGGCGGCCGCCCCCGCCTTCGCGCCCCCGGCACAGGCCACCGCGCCCCCCGCCTTCGCCCCTCCGGCCCAGCAGGCATCCGCCCAGCAGGCATCCGCCCAGCAGGCCCCGGCCCCGCAGGGCCCGGCCCCGAGCGTGCCGCAGGCGCCCTTCCAGACCCCGCCGCCTCCGGCGCCCGCGCCCGCGTACCGGCAGCAGACCCCGCCGCCCCACCAGGGCTTCCCGCCTCCGCCGGGCAGCACCCCGCCGCCGACGCCCCAGCAGATGCACGCGGCACCCACGCTCGCCGCGCCGATCGCCCCGCCCGGATACTTCGCGGAGCACGGAAGCGGGCACGGAAGCGGGCACAGCGGCGGCCACGCCGGCCAGCTCCCGCCGCCGCCCGGTCCCCCGGGCGTACCCGGCCAGCACGCTCCCCACGGCCTGCCGCCCGGCGGGTACGGCTATCCCGGCCCGCCGCAGCAGCCCTACGGCGGCCCGCCGCAGGCGCCGCACCAGGGCGCGCCCTACCCCGGCCAGCCCGCGCCGTACGCCCAGGGCGTGCCCGGCGCCGCCGCGTCGGGCGGGGTCCAGGCGGCTCTCGAGAAGTACCGCGAAGTGCCCACCGGTCAGCGGTGGACGCTCCAGAACCCCAAGCTCATCCGCGTCGACCTCGGTGTCGACCAGCAGCCCGTGCTCGCCCGGCAGGGCAGCATGGTGCTCTACCAGGGCAAGGTCGACTTCGGTTACAAGGGCGCGGGCTTCGCCGGGCGCATCATGGGCGGCGTCACGGGCCAGGAGATGCAGCTGATGCGCTGCACGGCCGCGGACAGGTGTTCCTGGCCGAGAACGCCTCCCACGTGCACCCCATCGAGCTCCAGGGCGACGCCATCTGCGTCTCCGCGGACTCGGTGCTCGCCTTCGACGAGTCGCTCCAGCACGAGGTCCGCCGGATCGAGGGCCACGGCATCCCCGGCGGCGCCCTGTTCACCATGCAGTTCCAGGGCCACGGCACCGTCGTCGTCAAGACCCACGGTGTTCCCGTGGTGCTGCCGGTCACCCCCACGACGTACGCGGACAGCAACGCCATCGTCGCCTGGTCCGCCGCCGCACAGGTGATCATTTCCAGCCAGGTGCGGCTGCGCCGCAACGCCTACCCGGGCCACAGTGGCGAGACCGTGAATCTCCAATTCCGCGGCGCGCCCGGCAATTTCATCGTCGTCCAGCCCTACGAGGTCTGAGGGAGCCCGAAATGACCATGAACCAGACCCCGTTCGCGGGCTACGCCCCGACCCCCGCCGCGGCACGCATGGAGAACCACGGCAGCAGCATGCTGAAGGTCGCCATGCGGTCCGGCCAGGACCTGTTCGCCCGGACGGGCTCGATGATCGCGTACGAGGGCTACGTCCAGTACGAGGCGAACCCGCCCGCCCTCCGGCAGATGGCCTCCCAGTGGCTCACCGGAGAGGGCATGCCGCTGATGAAGTGCCACGGCGACGGGCTGCTCTACCTCGCCGACTACGGCGCGAACGTCGTCTGCCTCCAGCTCGACGGCGACTCGCTCTCCGTCAACGGCACCAACATCCTCGCCTTCGACGCCCACTTGCAGTGGGGCGTGCAGCGGGTGAAGGGGATGGCGAAGTTCGCCGGTCAGGGCCTGTTCAACGTGGCCATCTCCGGCACCGGGTGGGTGGCGCTCACCTCCCGCGGCACCCCCATCGTCGTCGACTGCGGCCGCGGGGACGACGAGACCTATGTGGACCCGGACGCGCTCGTCGCCTGGTCCACCGGCCTCAAGATGAAGGGGAAGCGCAGCTTCAAGGCCTCCTCCATGATCGGCCGGGGCAGCGGGGAAGCCTATCAACTGGGCTTCTCGGGCCAGGGATTCGTGGTCGTACAGCCCAGCGAGGACAGCACCGACCGGCTCCGGGCGCGGGGCTGAGGGGAAGCGAAGACAGCATGCAGAGCCCGCTTTTCGGCCACACCGAAGCACAGACGCAGGAGCGCTACGCCCTGCAGAACCCGCAGTTGCTGCGGGTCTCCCTCACCGGCCACGACGACGTCCTCGCCCGGAAGGGCTCCATGGTCGCCTACCAGGGCATGATGGAGTTCGACGGCGAATACCAGTCCCGCGGTCAGCGCACCACTCAGGCGCACACGGGCGAGGGCCTGGACCTGATGCGCTGCTCGGGGCAGGGCACGGTCTACTTCGCCAACCTCGCCCAGCACATCCATGTGGTCGACGTGGACCACAACGGCCTCACCGTCGACAGCGCCTACGTCCTCGCGCTGGACTCCACCCTGCACTGGGACACCATCGCGGTGGACAGCCAGTTCGGGATCTCCGGCACCGGCGCGTACAACCTCGTCATCAGCGGACAGGGCAAGGTCGCCCTGATGACCTCCGGCCAGCCGCTGATGCTCCAGGTCACCCCGGACAAGTACGTCAACGCCGACGCGGACGCCGTCGTCGCCTGGTCGACCTCCCTGGTCGTCCAGATGCAGGCGCCCACCTCCTCGTCGAGCGTCTGGCGGCGCCGGGGCAGCACGGGGGAGGGCTGGGAGCTGAACTTCCAGGGCCATGGCCACGCGCTCGTCCAGCCCAGTGAGCTGCTCCCGCCGCAGGGCGCGGAGATCGGTCAGGGGCTGATGGCGCAGTACGGCATCGGCCAGCAGGGCGCGCACGGCCAGAACCAGGGCAACATCTGGTCCAACCGCTGAGCCCGTCTGCAAGTGGCGGCATGTGTAAGGGGCGGTCGCAAATGGCGACCGCCCCTTACACATGTCTCGGCCCGCTAGGCCAGCCGCGCCAGCGTCCGCTCCAGCAGCTGGACGACCGAGGCGTCCGCGACGGCGGCCACCTCGTCGTACGCGAACCACCGCAGGTCCAGCGACTCGTCGCTGATGGCCGGGGCGGCGCCCTCGGGGACCAGCGCCGCGTACTGCACGTCCAGATGCCAGTGGCAGGGCGCCGGGATCGGGTGCCGGTCGAGCCGCACGGGGCCGCCCGGCAGCAGCGTCAGACCCGCGATGCCGGACTCCTCCGTGGCCTCCCGCAGCGCCGCCTCCGTGAGCGTGCTGTCGCCCGGCTCGCAGTGGCCGCCCATCTGGAGCCACATCCGCAGCTTGCGGTGCAGCGTGAGCAGCACGCGCCCGCCCGCCGGGTCGATCACCAGCGCGCTCGCCGTGATGTGCCCGGCACCGCACGCCTTCCACATGCCGTCCGGGTGCGCGGCGAGGTGGTCCAGATAGAGCCCGCGCAGCTCCTGCTGGTCCTCGTACTCCTTCAGGACGAGGACGGCGTTCTCGTGCAGGCTCACTTCTTGTCGTCGCCCTCGCCGGAACCGTCGGCGGAACCCTCGCCCTCGCCGGGCTCCGTGCCGGAGTCCTTCTTCAGGTCCGGCTTGGCCGAGCCGCCGGCCGCCTCGCCCAGCATCTTGTCGAGCTCGGAGAAGTCCAGGTGCTCGCGGTGGACGAAGCCGTCCGGGTCGTCCAGGTCGGCCGCCGTCGGCAGCATGTCCGGGTGCTCCCAGAGGCCGTCACGGCCCTCCAGACCGCGCGCGTCCGTCAGCGAGGCCCACAGCCGGGAGGCGTCGCGCAGCCGGCGCGGGCGCAGCTCCAGGCCGATCAGCGTGGCGAAGGTCTGCTCCGCCGGACCGCCGGTGGCCCGGCGCCTGCGGAGGGTCTCGCGCAGCGCGCCCGCCGACGGCAGGTGCGGGGCGGCGGCCGCGTGCACGACCGCGTCCACCCAGCCCTCGACCAGCGCGAGGGCCGTCTCCAGACGGGCCAGGGCGGCCTTCTGCTCGGGGGTGTCCTGCGGCTGGAACATGCCCTGCTGGAGGGCGTCCTGCAGCTGCTCGGGGTGCGAGGGGTCGAGCTGGCCGACCACGTCCTCCAGCTTGGAGGTGTCGACCTTGATGCCCCGGGCGTAGCCCTCGACCGCACCGAAGAGGTGCGAGCGCAGCCACGGCACGTGGGCGAACAGACGCTGGTGCGCGGCCTCGCGCAGCGCCAGATACAGCCGCACCTCCTCCTGCGGCACACCGAGGCCCGAGCCGAAGGCCGCGATGTTCACCGGCAGCAGCGCGGCCTTGCCCGCGGGGCCGAGCGGCAGGCCGATGTCGGTGGAACCGACGACCTCGCCCGCGAGCACGCCCACGGCCTGGCCGATCTGCGTGCCGAACATGGCGCCGCCCATGGACCGCATCATGCCGAGCAGCGGGCCCGCCATGGCCTGCATCTCCTCGGGCAGCACATCGCCCATGGCCGCGCCGACGCGCTCGGCGACCGGGTCGACCAGGTCCTTCCACACCGGCAGGGTCGCCTCGACCCACTCGGCGCGGCTCCAGGCCACGGCCGTGCCCGAACCCGACGGCAGCGACGTCACGCCGTCCAGCCAGAGATCCGCCAGGCGCACGGCCTCCTCGACCGCCGCCCGCTCACCGGAGGTGACGCTGGCATCCTTGCCGCCGTCGGCGGTGCCCTGCGCGACGGTCTGCCGGGCGATGTCCTTGGCCATGTCCCAGTTCACCGGGCCGCCCTCGTAGGAGAGCATCTGCCCGAGCTGCTGGAAGGCCGCGCCCAGGTCGTTCGGGTTCAGGGAACCGAACATCGCGGCGAAGGGGTTGTCCCCAGCGCCCGCGGGGCCGCCGAACCCGAACGGATTCGCGGGTCCCTGGCCGCCCTGGCCTTCGCCCTTCTTCTTGCCGTCGCCGCCGTTCTCCGGCTCCTCCGGCGGCAGACCGAATCCGAATGGGGTGTCACTCACGGGTTTCCTCGGCTCGTAGGGCCGCCGGCTCTCAGGACCGGCGGCGAATGCCCGACAACACCACCCAGCGTAGACACCCCCGCCCGTATCCGGGCTTGGTGCTTCGCCGACCCTGGGCCTGCGGCAGGATGGACGTCACCTGGTACGTACGTGTCATGACCCGTACGTACTGAAGACAACCGCTGGAGATGCCCGGTGAGTTCCCCTGACCGAGAAGTTCGCGCAGCGCGAAACGGTTCCGCGCGTGACAGTACGAGCCCGCATGCCCGCCGTCGGCCGGTCGTCGCGGTCACCGGTGCCGCCCGCGGCGTCGGCGCGCTGCTCACGCAGCGGCTCGCCGCCTCCGAGGAGATCAAGCAGGTCGTCGCCATCGACGAGCGCCGGGGCGACGTCTCCGAGGCGCAGTGGCACGTCCTGGACGTACGGGACCCGGTGATCGCCGAGAAGCTGCGCGGCGCCGACGTCGTGGTGCACCTCGCGCTCGACCTCGACCTGGAGGGCGACCCGGCGGCCCGCACCGCCTACAACGTGCGGGGCACCCAGACCGTGCTGACCGCCGCCGCGGCCGCCGGAGTGCACCGCGTGGTGCTGTGCACCTCCGCGATGGTCTACGGCGCGCTGCCGGACAACGACGTGCCGCTCGCCGAGGACGCGGAGCTGCGCGCGACCGCGGAGGCCACGGGTGTGGGCGACCTGCTGGAGATAGAGCGGCTCGCCCGGCGGGCGCCCCGCGCGCACCCCGGGCTGAACGTCACGGTGCTGCGTCCCGCCGTCCTCGTCGGCGGCACCGACACGGCCCTGACGCGTTACTTCGAATCGCCCCGCCTCCTGGTCGTCGCCGGGTCCCGGCCGACGTGGCAGTTCTGCCACGTGGAGGACCTCGTGAGCGCGCTGGAGTTCGCCGCCCTGGAGAAGGCCGAGGGCGAGCTCGCGGTGGGCTGCGACGGCTGGCTGGAACAGGAGGAGGTCGAGGAGCTCACCGGCATCCGGCGCATGGAGCTGCCCTCGGCCGTCGCGCTCGGCGCGGCCTCCCGGCTGCACCGCCTGGGGCTGACGCCCTCCCCGGCGGGCGACCTGGAATACACGATGCACCCGTGGGTCGTCAGCGGCAGCAGGCTGCACGACGCGGGCTGGCGGCCGCGCTGGACGAACGAAGAGGTCCTCGCGGAGCTGCTGGAGGAGGTCGCCGGGCGCCATACGGTCGCGGGCCGCAGGCTCGGCCGCAAGGACGCCACCGCCGCGGGCGCCGCGGGGGCGACCGTGGCACTGCTGGGCACCGCCGCCCTGGTGCGCCGCGCCCGCAAGGCACGCCGCAGGCTGTAGCGCCGCGTGCGGGCCGAGCGGGAGCCCGCGGGGTGCACACCCCGCGTACGGCTGGAGGAGCCTCCAGTGGAGCGCGCACGCGGTCTGTCGAACACCCATGCCCGGGCGCTCGCCCGGGTGCGGCACGATGGACCGTATGGCACCGATCTACGAGCACCCCGGCGAGCTCGCCGCCACCGACCCGATCCGCCTGCTGGCGATCCGCGACACCCCGCTGTCCGTGGACGAGGTCTTCGCGGCCGCCGGCGACGCCGCGGCGGGCGGCACCGCGCTGTTCGTGGGCACGGTGCGTGACCACGACGGCGGTACGGATGTCACCGGACTCGGCTATTCCGCGCATCCGTCCGCGGAGGCGGAGCTGCGCCGGATCGCCGAGAAGGTCGCCGCGGACTTCCCGGTGCGGGCTCTCGCCGCGGTGCACCGGGTCGGCGAGCTGTCGGTGGGCGACCTGGCCGTCGTGGTGGCGGTGTCGTGCCCGCACCGGGCGGAGGCGTTCGAGGCGTGCCGCCGGCTGATCGACGACCTCAAGCGCGAGGTGCCGATCTGGAAGCACCAGACGTTCGCGGACGGGACGGACGAGTGGGTAGGGGCGTAGCGCCGTCGAGCAGGAGCGCTGGGGCAC
This sequence comes from Streptomyces sp. NPDC001407, assembly GCF_042895325.1. Classification (NCBI taxonomy): domain Bacteria; kingdom Bacillati; phylum Actinomycetota; class Actinomycetes; order Kitasatosporales; family Streptomycetaceae; genus Streptomyces; species Streptomyces sp. NPDC001407. The sequence goes on along the minus strand of NZ_JBIAWF010000001.1, from coordinate 431,057 downwards.
CTCTGGGGGCACCCCCGGACGGAGTCCGGGGGAGGTAGCTCGTAGCGCCGTCGAGCTGGAAGAACTGGTGGCACAGTCCCCTCCCGTCACTCGCGTCAACCCCTCACGGACCGCCCCCGGTTGCGTAACCGGCCCCCTGACGTGAGCGTTGAGGGAACGGACGATTAATCTGCTCATCAGTCAGTCATGGTGGTGCATGGGGCCGGGAGGGTGGCATGGCAGCGCTCGTGTGGTTGCTGATTCCCGTCGCCGCGGTCATCGTCGCCGTCATGTGGGGAAGCTGGGCAGCTTGGGCGGCCCGCAACCGCAAATCCGGCGATGTCGCGGAGCTCGCGGGGTATGCGCGCTTCCGGGAGGCGATGGAGCGCTCGGACACCGGCAGCGGCGTCTCCTAGCGCCGTCCGGAACCGCGCTCGGATGACCCCGGGCGCCCCCGCGCGTGAGGTGCGCCCCGCACTGCTTCCCCGTACGGACCGCCCCGAAGGTGGACTGTCGGACCCGTCCCGTACTGTCGTTCCATGCCCCGCCGCACTGCGACGATGCTCGCCTCCCTCCTGACGCTCATCGCGCTGCTCTGCGTGGGTGTGCTGATCCCCGTGCCGTACGCGGAGATGTCCCCGGGCCCCACGGTCAACACGCTGGGTGAGCACGACGGCGAGCCGGTGCTCCAGATCTCCGGGCACAAGACCTATCCGACCACCGGCAACCTCAACATGACGACGGTCCGGGTGACCGGCTCGCAGTACCGGATGAATCTGGTCGAGGCGATCACCGGCTGGCTCGGGCACGACAATCTGGTGGTCCCCCACAGCACGCTCTACCCCGACGACAAGAGCCCCGACGAGCTCAACCAGGAGACGGCCGAGGAGTTCAGCCAGTCTCAGGAGAGCGCCAAGGTCGCTGCCCTGAAGCAGCTGGACATCCCGGTCGGCAGCCGCGTCGTGGTGTCGTCCGTCGTCAAGGGCAGCCCGGCGGAGGGCAAGCTGCACGCCGGTGACGTGATCAAGTCCGTCGACGGTACGGAGATCAAGCAGCCCGGCGACGTCGCCAAGCTGGTCACCAAGCACCAGCCCGGCGAGAAGGTCACCTTCCTGATCGTCCCGGCCAAGGAAGCGGCCGCGGCGGAGAAGGAGAAGCGGCAGCCCAAGGGTGAGGACACCGTCGCCCTCACCACGACCAAGGCCACCGACGACAAGAGGGCCGTCGTGGGCATCCAGGCCGCGACCGACCACACTTTCCCCTTCCCGATCGACATCAAGCTGGCGGACGTCGGCGGGCCGAGCGCCGGGCTGATGTTCGCCCTCGGGATAGTCGACAAGCTCACCCCGGACGACCTGACCGGTGGGAAGTTCGTCGCCGGTACGGGCACGATCGACGACAACGGCAAGGTCGGGCCGATCGGCGGCGTGGAGATGAAGACGGTGGGTGCGCGCTCCAAGGGCGCTCAGTATTTCCTGACGCCGAAGGACAACTGCGCGGCCGCCGCGAAGGACAAGCCCTCGGGGCTCACCCTGGTCAAGGTCGACACGATGAAGGACGCCCTCGGCGCCCTGCAGAAGATCCGCAAGGGTGACACGGCCGGCCTGACGCAGTGCACGGCGGGCAAGTAGCGGACGCTCCCTCCCGCCGGGCGCTCCGTCCGCCGGACGTGAAGTTCCCTCCCGCCGGACGGACCCGGTGACCGGGCCCGCCCGGCGGCGGAGCCGCGAGGGCTAGTCCTCGAAGGTGGCCGCCAGGGCCTCCGCGAGGCCCGGGACCAGGTCGGCACCGGTGAGGACCTCGGTGGGGGAGTCCTTCTCCCGCAGCCGCACGGCAGACTCGCGGGCGCCGTCGCGCAGCACCGCGACCGTCATCCGGACCTCCTGGCGCTCCGGGTGCGCGGCGACCCACTTGGCGAGCTGCTTCTCGTTCAGCCCGTTGGGCACGGTGCCTTCCGCCGACGGCGGGAGCATCAGGCGCTCCACGGTCAGGGCGCAGCCGGTCACGGCGTCCGGCCAGGCGATGGTGCCGAGGAACTTGTCCAGGGCCGTGCCGGCCGGCACCTCGTCCTGCTCGATCGGGGTGAGCGAGGACTGCGCGGTCTCGTCGAGACCGAGCTGGGAGGCCAGGCCGGGCTCCTGGGCGCGCAGCTTGGCGGTGTCGACCAGGGCGAAGAGCCGGGCGGGCTGATCCCAGCCCAGGGTGGAGGCGTACTCGTCGATCTCGAGCACGGCACGGGTGAGCGGGCTGGCCGCCATGGGGGTATTGGGCAGCGCGGGCTCGGAGGAGTCGGCGGGGTCGGGAATGCTGGAAGTGCTGGACATGCTCAATATCGTGCCCTGAGAGTGACCAAAAATGGGAACTGAGTAAAGCCTCGGTAAGTTGCCACACTGGGCCCTAGGATCGCTGGGCCCTGATCGACAAGCTCCACTGACAGCGAACTTCGAGGTGCGCACCTTGGCTTTCCAGATGCCGGACCGCGGCGGAGGCCCGACAGGGCCACGGATCAGAGTCGGCCGCCCGTCCCGGCGGATCCGGACCCTGCTGATGACGTTGGGCGTACTGGCCGCGCTGGTCATGCTCTTCGTGATGTTCGCCGGGTTCTGGACGGACTGGCTCTGGTACCGCTCGGTGCGGTACTCCTCCGTCTTCACCACCACCCTCGGCACCAAGGTCGGCCTCTTCGCCGTCTTCGGCGTGCTGATGACGCTCGCGGTGGGGATCAACATCTGGCTGGCGCACCGGCTGCGGCCGCCGCTGAGCGCGATGTCGATGGAGCAGCAGAACCTCGACCGCTACCGGATGAGCATCGCGCCGTACAAGAAGTGGGCGCTGCTGGCGGTCTCCACGCTCGTGGGGCTCGTGGCGGGCGCCTCCGCGGCCGGGCAGTGGCGCACCTGGCTCCTGTGGATCAACGGTGTGCCCTTCGGTCAGAAGGACCCGCAGTTCCACAAGGACATCGCCTTCTACACCTTCGACCTGCCGTGGTACCGCTTTCTGCTGAGCTTCGGCTTCGCGGCCGTCGTCCTCTCGCTGATCGCCTCCGCCCTGGTGCACTACCTCTACGGCGGGCTGCGGCTCACCAGCCCCGGCGGCAGGGCCACTTCGGCGGCCACCGGGCATCTTTCCGTGCTGCTCGGTCTTTTCGTGGGCCTGAAGGCCATCGCGTACTGGCTGGACCGCTACGGCCTGGCCGTGAAGTCCAGCGGGCTGAAGTCGACCGACGGCTGGACCGGCCTGCGCTATGTCGACGCCAATGCCTATCTGCCGGCCAAGACGATCCTCTTCATCATCGCGCTGATCTGCGCCGTGCTGTTCTTCGCGACGCTGTGGCGCCGCACCTGGCAGCTGCCGGTCATCGGATTCGGTCTGATGGTGCTCTCCGCGGTGCTGATCGGCGGGCTCTATCCGGCGATCGTGCAGAAGTTCCAGGTCCAGCCCAATGAGCAGGCCAAGGAAGCGCCGTACATCAAGAAGAACATCACGGCGACCCGCGAGGCGTACGGGATCGACGGCACCGATGTGAAGGACTACGCGGGCAAGAGCGACCCGAAGGACAAGGACAAGCTGCGCGCGGCCGTGAACGACACGGCCAGCCTGCGTCTCCTGGACCCGAATATCGTCTCGCCCACGTTCCAGCAGCAACAGCAGGTGCGTGGCTATTACCAGTTCCCGTCCACGCTCGACGTCGACCGCTACAAGAAGGACGGCAAGGAGCAGGACACGGTCATCGGTCTGCGCGAGCTGAACATCAAGGGAATTCCCGAGCGCAACTGGATCAACGACCACTTCAAGTACACCCACGGCTACGGCGCCATCACCGCGAACGGCACCTCCATCACCGGTGAGGGCGAGCCCGACTTCACCGAGAAGAACCTGCCGACCGAGGGCATGCTCAAGAAGTACGAGCAGCGGATCTACTACGGCGAGAAGACCACGCAGTATTCGATCGTGGGCGGCCCCCAGGCAGAGCTGGACTACTCCAGCGACCAGGGCGAGAAGGGCTACACCTATCAGGGCAAGAGCGGTGTGAACCTCTCGAACCCGGTCAACCGCGCCGCCTACGCCGTGGCCTTCGGCGAGCCGAAGATGCTCTACTCCGGCGCCATCGGCAAGAATTCGCGGATTCTCTACAACCGCACGCCCAAGGAGCGCGTCGAGGCGGTCGCCCCCTGGCTGACCATCGACGGCGACGCCTATCCGGCGGTCGTGGACGGCCGTATCCAGTGGATCGTGGACGCGTACACCACGACCAACGGCTATCCGTACGCCTCGCGCACCACGCTCGGTGACACCACGGCGGACTCGCTGACGACCGGACAGCGTTCGGTGGTGGCCCAGCAGAACCAGGTCAACTACATCCGCAATTCCGTCAAGGCGACCGTCGACGCCTACGACGGCACGGTCAGCCTGTACCAGTGGGACACCAAGGACCCGGTGCTGAAGACCTGGATGAAGTCGTTCCCGGGCACGGTGAAGTCCAAGAGCGAGATCAGCTCCGACCTGATGGACCACCTGCGTTATCCGCAGGACCTCTTCAAGGTGCAGCGTGAGCTGCTGACCCGCTATCACGTGACCGACCCCGGCACCTTCTACACCGGCAGCGAGCGCTGGCAGGTGCCGGACGACCCGACCACCAAGGAAGGCAACGCGGTCCCGCCGTACTACCTCAGCATGAAGATGCCGGACCAGCAGAAGCAGACCTTCTCGCTGACGACGACCTTCACGCCGAAGAGCCGGCCGAACCTCGGCGCGTTCATGGCCGTCGACGCCGACGCGAAGAGCCCGGACTACGGCGCCATCAGAGTGCTGAAGCTGCCGTCCGAGACCACGGTCTGGGGTCCGCAGCAGGCGCAGAGCAAATTCAACAGTGACGCCGCCGTCGCCAATGCCATCAACATCTGGAAGAAGGGCGATTCCGAGGTCGAGTACGGCAATCTGCTGACCGTGCCACTGGACGGCGGGCTGCTGTACGTCGAGCCGGTCTATCTGCGCGGCGCGGGCACGAATTACCCGCTGCTCAAGAAGGTGCTGGTGAACTACGGCGACAAGATCGCCTTCAAGGACACCCTCGACGAGGCCCTCGACGAGGTCTTCGGCGGGAAGGCCCCGGACAACGGCACCAAGCAGCCGCCGAGCCAGCCGTCCGGCCAGCCGCCCGCGAACCAGACGGTCAAGCAGGCTGTGAAGGACGCCCAGGACGCCTACGACGCCGGTCAGAAGGCGCTCGGGGACAAGGACTGGGGTGCGTACGGCAAGGCGCAGAAGGACCTGAAGGACGCCCTCGACCGGATCGCCAAGGCGGAGACCGGCGGCTCCGACAAGAACGGCAAGCCGGGCAGCTGACGCCCTTTCGGGAGATCCACCCCGCGCCGTCGTGGTACGGTTGTCACACAACGGCGCGGGGTGGAGCAGCTCGGTAGCTCGCTGGGCTCATAACCCAGAGGTCGCAGGTTCAAATCCTGTCCCCGCTACTCAAAGACAAGGCCCGGAGTCCTCCTCGGACTCCGGGCCTTGTCGTGTGCCCGGGTCCGAGCGGTCAGTAGTACCGCGAGGTGTCCGGGAGGGCGCGGTGTGTGCGGGTTGTGTGCGGGGCTTCTGTGGAGAGTTTGGAGCCCCGTCGTGTCGGGAAGTCGGGAAGTCGACAAAACGCTGAAGTGACCTCACTGGCTGCGGCATACCAGGTGTACGCGGGTTGCGGGTGGTGCGACGATGGGGCTTATGGGGGACAGGACGAGGCTGTGGGAGACACGTCGGCTTGTAGAGGCTCCCGGTGACGGGAGCGAGCGGGATCTGACGGCGTACGGGCCGCAGGCGGCGACCGCTGAGGCGGGCGACCCCGCCGACCTCGAGCTGGAGACCGCGCGCCGCCGGGCCGCGGAGGCCGGTGACCCGGCCGCCCTGAGCATGCTCGGCGCGCTCCTGCTGCGCCGTGGCGACCTCGACGGCGCCGAGCGCCACCTGCGGGCCGCCACCGCCGACGGGGACCGCTCCGCCGCCAACAACCTCGGCGTGCTGCTGCACCAGCGCGGCTACGGCGACGAGGCCGCCGGCTGGTGGCGGATCGCCGCCGTCGCCGGCTCCGCCGCCGCCGCGCACGCTCTCGGCCGCTATCACCGCGAGCGCGGCGACGAGCCCGCCGCCGAATACTGGCTGCGCCAGTCGGCTGAATCCGGGCACGCGCTCGGGGCCTACGCCCTGGCCGACCTGCTGGAGCACCGCAGCGACGTCGGTGCCGAGCGCTGGTTCCGCGCCGCCGCCGAGCGGGGTCACCGTGAGGCCGCGTACCGCCTGGCCCGCATCCTGGACGGCAGGGCGCCCCGTGCCCGCGCCGGCGGGCTCGCGGGCGGCCTCGGCCCCGGCCCCGGCGGTGTGGAGACCTCCGTCCGCGAGCTGCGCGCCGCCGCGGCGGACAGCCGTGACGGCGGGCCCGCCCGCGAGGCCGAGCAGTGGTACCGGCAGGCAGCCGCCCGCGGCCACCGCCGCGCCGCCCTGCACCTCGGCACGCTGCTGGAGGGCCGCGGCGAGACCCAGGAGGCCGCGCGCTGGTATCTGACCTCCGCCAAGGACGGCGAGTCGCGTGCCGCGTGCGCGCTCGGCTTCCTGCTGCGCGACGCCGGTGACTGCGAGAGCGCCGCCGTCTGGTGGCGCCGCGCCGCCCAGGACGGCGACGGCAACGCCGCCAACGCGCTGGGCGCCATGCACGCCGACCGCGGCGAGTCCGGCGAGGCCGAGCGCTGGTACCGCACGGCGCTCGACCACGGTGACGTCAACGGCGCGTACAACCTCGGGCTGCTCTGCGCCGAGCAGGGCCGCACCGCACAGGCCGAGCAGTGGTACCGCCGCGCCGCCTACGCCGGGCACCGCGAGGCGGCCAACGCGCTGGCCGTGCTGCTGCTCCAGGGCGGCGACGCGGCCGGTGCCGAGCCGTGGTTCTCCAAGGCGGCCGAGGCGGGCAGCGTCGACGCCGCGTTCAATCTGGGCATCCTCTACGCCGGGCGCGACGAGGAGCGGATGGCCCTCCAGTGGTACGAGCGGGCGGCCACCGCCGGGCACACCGAAGCCGCCCTCCAGGTCGCCATCGCCCTCCTGCGGGACGGTGACGAGGAGGCCGCGGAGCGCCACCTGAGAGTCGCCGTGCGCGGCGGCAGCGCCGAGGCGGCCTTCCGGCTCGGCTCGCTGCTCGACCGCGACGACCACGCGCACGAGGAGTGCGAGGAGTGGTACGGCCGGGCCGCCCGGCAGGGGCACCGGCGCGCCCAGGTGCGGCTCGGCATGCTCGTCGCCGAACGGGGCGACGTGGTCGAGGCCGCGCACTGGTACCGCGAGGCGGCCGAGGCGGGCAGCCGCAACGGCGCCTTCAACCTCGGGCTGCTGCTCGCCCGCGAGGGCAGCGAGCCGGAGGCGGCGCTCTGGTGGGCGCGGGCGGCGGAGGCCGGGCACGGGCGCGCGGCGCTGCGGCTGGCCCTGCTGGCGGCGCGGCGCGGCGACCTGACCGAGGGGCGGCACTGGTGCGACTGCGCCGTGCGGCTGGGGCCCGCGGAGGTCGCGGAGCGGGCCGCGCGGCTGCGGGACGCGCTCCAGCAGGAGCTGACCGCTTGAGGGCCGCCGGCCGGGGCGCCTCGCCCTCCGGCCGGCGGCAGCAGAGCCGTTTGCTTCTGCTGCGCCGGGCGGGTTAAGGTTGGTTTACCGACGCGGGGTGGAGCAGCTCGGTAGCTCGCTGGGCTCATAACCCAGAGGTCGCAGGTTCAAATCCTGTCCCCGCTACTCAAGGGCAAAGGCCCGGATCCTCGAGGATCCGGGCCTTTGTCGTGTTCACCCGGCCGCCCTCACCCGGTTCACCCCGCCGCCCTCACCCGGCGGCGGACGTGCAGTTCGGGCAGATGCCGCGGTAGGTGACCTCGACCGCCGCGACCTGGAAGCCGAAGCGCTCCTCCTGCGGGAGCTCCGCGAGCAGGTCGCCCGAGGGGTGGACGTCGCGGATCGTGCCGCAGCGGGAGCACACCAGGTGCTGGTGCGCGTGGTGGGCGTTCGGGTCGTAGCGCTTGGCGCGGCCGTCCGTGCTCACCTCCAGGACCTCGCCCAGGGAGACCAGCTCCCCGAGGGTGTTGTACACCGTCGCGCGCGAGATCTCCGGCAGCAGGTGCGCCGCCTTGGCGTGCACTTCGTCCGCCGTGTAGTGCACGTGGTCCCCGTCGAGGACCTCGGCGACGACGCGTCGCTGCGCGGTCAGCCGCCAGCCGCGTCCTCGGAGCCGTTCCAGCAGGTCACTCATGCCATTCACCTATCAGTCAGATAGGACCAGCGTAGCAGCGGCCCTCGTCCACCCCTGGATCCGATATCGCCATGGGAAGCATCTTGACTTAGACAGAGTCCAATGTAGGATCGATCTCGGCTCAGGCCAAGGTGGCAGGACGATCAGACGGAGGCGAACGTGTCGGTTCAGGGCGAGGCCAGGACGAATGCGGGCCCGCTGACCACGGAGTCCGGAGCTCCGGTCGCGGACAACCAGAACAGCGAGACCGCAGGCATCGGCGGCCCGGTCCTGATCCAGGACCAGCTGCTGCTGGAGAAGCTCGCGCACTTCAACCGCGAGCGGATCCCGGAGCGCATCGTGCACGCCCGCGGCGCCGGCGCGTACGGCACCTTCACGCTCACCCGCGACGTCTCGCAGTGGACGCGGGCGAAGTTCCTCTCCGAGGTCGGCAAGCAGACGGAGACGTTCCTGCGGTTCTCCACCGTCGCCGGCAACCTCGGTTCGGCCGACGCGGTGCGCGACCCCCGCGGTTTCGCGCTGAAGTTCTACACCGAAGAGGGGAACTACGACCTCGTCGGCAACAACACCCCGGTCTTCTTCATCCGGGACGCCATCAAGTTCCCCGACTTCATCCACACCCAGAAGCGCGACCCGTACACCGGCTCGCAGGAGGCGGACAACGTCTGGGACTTCTGGGGCCTGTCGCCGGAGTCCACGCACCAGGTGACCTGGCTGTTCGGCGACCGCGGCATCCCCGCCACGCTGCGCCACATGAACGGCTACGGCTCGCACACCTACCAGTGGAACAACGAGGCCGGCGAGGTCTTCTGGGTCAAGTACCACTTCAAGACCGACCAGGGCATCAAGAACCTCACCCAGGACGAGGCCAACAAGCTCGCCGGTGAGGACCCCGACAGCCATCAGCGCGACCTGCGCGAGGCCATCGAGCGCGGTGACTTCCCGTCCTGGACCGTGCAGGTGCAGATCATGCCCGCGGCCGAAGCGGCGACGTACCGCTTCAACCCGTTCGACCTCACCAAGGTGTGGCCGCACGAGGACTACCCGCCGATCGAGATCGGCAAGCTGGAGCTCAACCGCAACCCGGAGAACATCTTCGCCGAGGTCGAGCAGTCCATCTTCTCCCCGGCGCACTTCGTCCCCGGCATCGGCCCGTCGCCCGACAAGATGCTCCAGGGCCGTCTCTTCGCCTACGGCGACGCCCACCGCTACCGCGTCGGCATCAACGCCGACCACCTGCCGGTGAACCGCCCGCACGCCACCGAGGCGCGCACGTACGGCCGCGACGGCTATGCCTACGACGGCCGCCACGGCCGCGCCAAGAACTACGAGCCCAACAGCTTCGGCGGTCCGGCGCAGACCGGCCGTCCGCTGTGGCAGCCGCTGCCCGTCACCGGCGCCACGGGCAACATCGAGACCCCCTCGCACGCCGAGGACAACGACTTCGTCCAGGCGGGCAACCTCTACCGGCTGATGTCGGAAGCGGAGAAGGGCCGCCTCGTCGACAACCTCGCGGGCTTCATCGCCAAGGTGTCGCGCGAGGACATCGTCGAGCGGGCGGTCAACAACTTCCGTCAGGCGGATCCCGACTTCGGCAAGCGGCTGGAAGCCGCGGTCCAGGCCCTGCGCGGCTGACCCCGTCGGCCGGCTGATCCGCCGTCACGGCGGTGCACCGGCCGGGGTCGTCCCACCAGCGGCTTGCCGAAAGAACCGGAGAGGCCGGACGCCAATGGGCTCCGGCCTCTCCGGCTGTCCGCGCGCGGGGGTCTGGCGGGCCGTCAGTGCGCCAGGGCGCCCGCCCGGTCCCGGGCGGGTGCCCAGCAGCGGATGATGTCGCGCACCGACACCACGCCGACCGGGCCCTGGCCGTCGAGGACGATCAGGTGCCGGAAGCCGCCGCGCGCCATCGCGGCCGCGGCCTCGTCCAGCGTCCACTCGGGGGCCGCGAAGACGACGTCGGTGGTGGTGTGGGCGTGGGCGGTCTCGCGGTCCGGGTCCTGGCCCGCGCCGACGGAGTTGAGGATGTCGCGCTCGGTGAGGATGCCGAGCCCGCAGGTGTCGGGGTCGAGCACGACTGCCGCGCCGATCCTGCGCGCGGACATCAGCCGCGCGGCCTGCCGAAGGGTGTGCGCGGGGCCGATGGTGAGGACCACCGTGCTCATGGCGTCGCGGACGAGCATGGTCGAAAGCCACCTCCTAGGCGACTGTGAACGGTGAACACCCTTCCCTCGAGAAGGCATTCACAAATTCACAAGCGTGGGGCTCCTCATCGTCACACGTCCGCGCGGACACAACAAGAGGCGCGCGGAGCCGGAACTCCGCTTCGCCTCGCTCCCGCGCCCGTGTTTGAACCGGGCGGGTGCGGCCTACGTACGCAGATAGCCCAGCAGCTCGTCGTGCAGCAGTCCGTTCGACGCCGCCGCGTCACCGCTGTGCGGGCCCGGCCGGCCGTCCAGGCCGGTGAAGCGGCCGCCCGCCTCCTCGACGATCACCACGTTCGCCGCCATGTCCCACAGGGACAGCTCCGGCTCGGCGCAGATGTCCACCGAGCCCTCGGCCACCATCATGTACGGCCAGAAGTCGCCGTAGCCGCGCGTCCGCCAGCAGTCGCGCGTCAGGTCCAGGAAGCCGGGCAGCAGGCCGCGCTCCTCCCAGCCGGTCAGCGAGGAGTACGCGAACGACGCGTCCTCGATCCGGCCGACCCGCGAGACCTGGAGCCGGCTCGCCGAGAGCAGGCTGCGCCCGGTGAAGGCGCCCGAGCCCTTCGCCGCCCACCAGCGGCGGCCCAGCGCGGGCGCCGAGACCACCCCGACGACTGGCTCGAAGCCGCCCTCGACCTGCACCATCAGGGAGATCAGCGTGGCCCAGACCGGCACCCCGCGCACATAGTTCTTGGTGCCGTCGATGGGGTCGATCACCCAGCGGCGCGGGCCCGTGCCCTCGCTGCCGAACTCCTCGCCCAGCACGGCGTCGCGCGGCCGCGCGCGCTGGAGCTGACCGCGGATCAGCTCCTCGGCGCCCTTGTCCGCCTCGCTCACCGGAGTCATGTCCGGTTTCGTCTCGACCTTCAGGTCGAGGGCCTTGAACCGGTCCATGGTCGCCGCGTCGGCGGCGTCCGCCAGGACGTGGGCCAGGCGCAGATCATCGTGGTAGTCGGACATGGCTGAACAGTACCTGTGGGCGCCCTCAGTACCTCGACGGCCCGCCCGGGGCTCTTGACACCGTCCGGACGCGCGTCAATTCTGTGGCCACGACCGCCGTGCGGCCGCACGGCCGGGGAGGCGACGATGCCCGCGGCACGAGAACTCCTGCTGGACGCGGCCTACGCGGCGCTCGACCGACGGCCCTGGAGCGGGGTCCGGATGGTCGACGTCGCGGCCGCGGCCGGGGTGTCCCGGCAGACGCTCTACAACGAATTCGGCAGCAAGGCCGGCCTCGCGCGCGCCCTGGTGCGCCGCGAGGCGGACGCCCTGCTCGCCGGTGTCGAGCGCGCCCTGGCCGACGCGGGCCCCACCGCCGACGCCGGTGACCGCTGCGCCGCGGCGACCGGCTGGATCCTGCGCACGGCCCGCGCCAACCCCCTCGTACGGGCCGCGCTGACCGGCTGCCGCGGCGAGCGGCTGCCCGCCGTCGCGGCCCCCGCGGTGCCCGCCCCGCGCGGCCCGTCCGGGCCCGCACCGGCGCGCGGCACCCCCACGCCCTGGGCGCTGGCCGACGGGATCCGCGACCGTACGGCCCACGCGGTCACGGCGGACCTGGGGCGGGCGGGGCAGGGGCCCGGTGCGGAGACGGTGCTGTGGGCCTGCGAGGCGGCCGTCCGGCTGACGCTGTCCTACGTGCTCGCCCCGGCCGCCTCGCACGAGGAGGCGGCCGGACAAGTCGCCCGTCTGGTCCGCGCCCTTCTGAGCTACGGGGAACGCACCACGGAGGGTGAGCGCACTATTTGAGCCATCCGATGAGGGCGGGGTTCTCGTCGCCGAGGCCGGGCGCGCCGGTGTTGGCCAGACCCTTGCGGACGGCGATGATCTGCGGGCGCTGGTAGAGCGGCAGGGAGTGGCCGAGCTCCCACACCTTGGCGTCGGCCTGGTTGTAGAGCGCGATCTGCCGCTTCGCGTCGGTGGTCCGGGACGCCTCCACGAGCAGCCTGTCGACCTCGGGCGAGCTGACGCGGCCGTAGTTGCCGAAGGAGTTCGCGCCCTGCGGCAGGCGGTAGTCCTGGTAGGAGCTGGAGCGGTAGATCCGGTCGACCTGCCGGAACTGCGTCAGGTCGTAGTTGCCGCGGTGGACGTACTTGTCGAAGTAGTCGTCACCGGGCACCTTGCGCAGCTCGACCTTGACGCCGATCTCGCCGAGCATCTGCTGGGTGAGCTTGGCCTGGTCCTCGGCGAGGCCGGCGGCGTCGGCCGGCATGACGTACTCCAGGGACAGCGGCTTGCCGTCCTTGGCACGCGGACCCGCGGTGCCCTCCTGGTGCCAGCCGGCCTCCTCCAGGAGCTTTTTCGCGCGCTCCACGTCGCGCTTGGCGAAGGTGCCCGCGTTGTCCTGGTAGCCCTCCTGGTTCGGCATGAAGAAGTGGTTGCCGACCACCTGCGGGCGGAAGGGGAGGTCCTTGCCCGCGACCTTCGCGAGCGCCTCGCGGTCCACGCCGAGCGTGACTGCCTGGCGGACCCTGATGTCCTGGAGCGGGCCCCGGCCGCCGTTGAGGCTGAGGGTGACCTGGTCCCAGCGGGCGCCGACGCGGAAGTCGGTGTCCTTGTCCCGCTTCAGCCGCTGGTACGCCTCGGGGGCCGCGGCGCTGGTGTCGTCGATCTCCTTGTTGAGGTAGGCGTCGACCTTGGCGGTGCCGTCCATGGCCCAGAAGATGTACTTGTCCAGCCTGGGCTTCTCGCCCCACCAGGCCGGGTCCGGCACGGCGGTGATGGTCTTCGCCGTCCTGTCGTACCCGCCGATCCTCCAGGCGTTCGCGGTCACCGGGATCCGGCCCGTCCAGCCCTTGTTGAAGCTGTCCGGCGTGGCGTTGAGCGAGGCGGGCAGCAGCGGGTCGAAGAGGCTCTGCCAGTCGGCGAACGGGGTGTTGAAGGTGACGCGCACTTCGTGCTCGTCCTTGCCCCGCTCGACCTTGCCGATCTGGTCGTAGCCGCTGGTGCTCGCCACCTGGAAGCGGTCGTCCGTGCCGTTGAGCGCCTTCCACTGCGCCTCGAAGTCATCGGCGCCCAAGGGCTTTCCGTCGGACCACCTGGCCTTCGGGTTCAGCCGGTAGGTGACGACCTGCGGGCCGGTGGAGGTCACCTCGGCCGATTCCAGGAAATCCGGGTTGGCCCGCGGCACCCCCTTGGCGTCGAGGGTGAAGAGGTCGGGCTCCACGAGCTGGGTGATCGACGCGGCGTCGCCCTGGGTGCCGTCCGTCTGGTTGGAGTTGAACTGATTGATCCACTGCTCGATCGACACCTTGTGGACGCCGCCCTGCTTCAGGTCGCCCACCGGGTGCGGATTGAGGTCCTGCGCACCGGCCGCGGGGGCCGCCTTCGCCCGCGCGCCGTCGTCGTCGGAGGAGCCGTCCCCACCGCTGCCACAGGAGCTGAGCACCAGGGCGGCGGAGACGGTCGCGGCGGCGACGGCGGCGGCTCTGACGGCCTTGAGCATGACGGAATTCCTCTCGTCGGTACGCACGGCGCGGTGCGGACGGCGGCTGGGCGGAGTCCGGTCACCGTAAGCACGTCGCGAAGCCGCCGACAGGCCCGCGAAGCCCCGGGCCAGTGCATTTATCCCACCCGACACATTGCTGCCACGCGGGGCAACGGAGCCGTCGAATCCGCCGGATAGCGTCACGCACCGTGCTCGCCTACCTGACCAAACGGCTGGGCTACTACGCCGTTCTCCTGGCCGTGGCAGTCTTCCTGTCGTACGTCCTCTCCTCGCTCGCGCTGTCCCCGCGCGGTTACTTCGAGGGCCGTCAACCGCCGCCGCCCGCCTCGCCGGTGGAGGCCCAGCTGACCGCGCTCGGCATCAACGACCACACGCCGCTGATGGACCGCTTCGCCACCTGGGCCTCCCACGCCGTGCGCGGCGACCTCGGCCGCACCATCGACAGCGGCAGCGTGGGCGAGGAGTTCGCGCGCCGGATCGGCGTGAGCCTGCGGCTGCTCCTCGCGGGCACCGTACTCGGCACCCTGGCCGGCGTCCTGGCGGGCGCCTGGGGAGCCGTACGGCAATACCGCTTCTCCGACCGGGCGGTCACCCTCTTCGCGTTCCTGCTGCTCTCCACGCCCACCTTCCTCCTCGCCGTACTGCTCAAGACCGGCGCGATGAAGCTCAACCAGAGCGCGGGCAGCGAACTCATCTCCTTCACCGGCGAGAAGACCCCCGGACTCACCGGCTCCACCACCACCCTGCTCGGCGACCGCGCCGTCCACCTGCTGCTGCCCACCCTGTCCATCGCCCTGGGCACCGCCGCCGCGTACAGCCGCTACCAGCGCGGCACGATGCTCGACGTCCTCGGCTCCGACTTCCTGCGCACCGCCCGCGCCAAGGGTCTGACGCGCGGCAAGGCGGTCCTCAAGCACGGGCTGCGCACGGCGCTCGTCCCCATGTCGACGTTCTTCGCCTACGGCTTCCTCGCGCTGTTCACCGGCGCCGCCTTCACGGAGAAGATCTTCGGCTGGCACGGCATGGGCTCCTGGTTCATCGACGCCATCGGCAAGAGCGACGTCAACTCCGTGGTCGCGGTCAACGTGTTCGCCGCCGTGATGGTGCTGCTCTCCGGCTTCCTGGCCGACGTGCTCCACGCCGCGCTCGACCCCCGCGTCCGGACCGCTTAGGAACACCATGACGACCACCGCCACCCCGCCCGACGCCACCGTCCGGCCGGAGCCCGCACCTGCACCCGCACCCGCCGGCCGGACCCGCGTCGCCCTGCGCCGCTTCGCCGCGAGCAGCAACGCCGTCATCGGCGCGGCCGTCCTCCTGCTGCTCTTCCTGCTCGCCTTCGGCGGCCCCCACCTCACCCACTGGAGCCACACGGACATCGACTACAGCGCACTGCGGCAGCCACCCTCGGCGGACCACTGGTGGGGCACCAACCGCATCGGGCAGGACGTCTACGCCCAAGTGCTGCACGGACTGCGGAAATCCCTGCTCATCGGGCTGCTGGTGGCGCTCTTCGCGACCGTCCTCGCCTCCCTGGTCGGCGCCTGCGCCGGCTACTTCGGCGGCTGGACCGACCGGCTCGTCACCTTCTTCGTCGACCTGCTGCTGGTCTTCCCCGCGTTCCTGATCATCGCCATCGTCTCGCCCCGGCTGCGCGACACCGGCTGGCTCGCCTTCGTCGGGCTCCTCGCCGTCTTCGGCTGGATGATCACCGCCCGCGTCGTCCGGTCGATGACCCGCTCCCTCAAGGAGCGCGACTTCGTCCGCGCCGCCGAACTCATGGGCGTACACCCGCTGCGCATCATCTTCCGGCACATCCTGCCGAACGTATCGTCCTTCCTGATCGTCGACGCGACCATCGCCGTCGGCGGAGCGGTGATGAGTGAGACCGGCCTGTCGTACTTCGGGTTCGGGGTCCAGCCGCCCGACGTCTCCCTCGGCACGCTCATCGCCGACGGCTCCGACGCGGCGGTCACCTACCCGTGGATGTTCTTCTTCGCGGCGGGACTGCTCGTCCTCTTCGTCCTCGCCGTGAACTTCCTCGGCGACGGGCTGCGCGACGCACTGGACCCCACCTCGGGACAGCACAGGCGCCGCCGGCGCCGGAAGGGAACCACCCATGACCGCGCCGCACGCTGACGCGGAAGCCCCCGCACTCGCCGTCGAGAACCTGCGAGTCGACTTCGAAGGACCCGCGGGGGAACTGCCCGCCGTGCGCGGCGTCGACCTCACGCTGCGCCGCGGCGAAGTCCTCGGCCTGGTCGGCGAGTCGGGCTCCGGCAAGTCCACCGTCGCCCTCGCCGCCATGGGCCTGCTGCCCCGCACGGCACGCGTCCGCGGCTCGGTACGGGCCGGCGGCACCGAGCTGATCGGGGCGGGGGACCGCGAGCTGTCCGCGCTGCGCGGCCGCCGCATGGCCATGGTCTTCCAGGACCCGCTCTCCGCGCTCACCCCGGTCCACCGCGTCGGCGACCAGATCGCCGAGGCCGTACGCACCCACCAGGACGTCGGCCGCGCGCACGCCCGGCGCCGCGCCGTCGAACTCCTCGACCTGGTCGGCATCCCCGACCCGGAACACCGCTCCCGCGCCTACCCCCACGAGTTCTCCGGCGGCATGCGCCAGCGCGCGATGATCGCCATGGCCATCGCCAACGACCCCGACGTCATCCTCGCCGACGAGCCCACCACCGCCCTCGACGTCACCGTGCAGGCACAGATCCTGGAGGTCCTGCGGACCGCCCAGCGCGAGACGGGCGCCGCCCTGCTGCTCGTCAGCCACGACCTCGGCGTGATCGCGGGCATGGCCGACCGGGTCGCCGTGATGTATGCGGGCCGGATCGTGGAAAGCGCGCCCGCGGCCCAGCTCTTCGGCGCGCCCCGCATGCCGTACACCATGGGACTCCTGGGCGCCGTGCCCCGGCCCGGCGCCCAGGTGCTCACCCCGGTCCCGGGCGCGCCGCCCGAGCCGGGGCTGCTGCCGCGCGGCTGCGCGTTCGCGCCCCGCTGCCCGCTCGCCGACGACACCTGCCGGGCGGCCGAACCCGCCCTCACGGGCCCGCCGGAACACCGCGCGGCCTGCGTGAAGGCCCCGGAGATCGCCGCCCGCGGCCTGACCGCCACCGACGTCTACGCCGTGGACGGGCCCGCGCCCGCACGCACCACGGCGCCCCGCGACGAACTCCCCGCCGTCCTGCGCGTCGAGGGCCTCACCAAGACCTTCCCCCTGCTCAAGGGAGCCGCGTTCAGGCGGCGAGCCGGCAGCGTCCACGCGGTCGACGGGGTGGACCTCGACATCCGGCGCGGCGAGACGCTGGGGCTGGTGGGCGAGTCCGGGTCCGGCAAGTCCACCACCCTGCTGGAGATCCTCCGGCTGGCGGCCCCCGAGGCGGGCGAGATCGAGGTGCTGGGGCGGAACACCCGGGACTTGACGAAGCGTCAGGTCAAGGAGCTGCGCGGCTCCGTGCAGATCGTCTTCCAGGACCCCATGGCCAGCATCGACCCCCGGCTGCCCGTCGGCGAGATCGTCGCCGAACCCCTGCGCGCGCAGGGCGTGGGCCGGGGCGCGGTGGCCCGCCGGATCCCCGGACTCCTGCGCCTGGTCGGCCTGGAGGCAGCACACGCGGCGCGCTTCCCGCACGAGTTCTCGGGCGGCCAGCGGCAGCGGATCGGCATCGCGCGCGCCCTCGCCGTGGAACCGCGCCTGCTGGTCCTGGACGAGCCGGTGTCCGCGCTGGACGTGTCCGTGCAGGCGGGCGTCCTCAACCTGCTGCGCACGCTCAAGGACGAGCTCGGGCTCGCCTATCTCTTCGTCTCCCACGACCTGTCCGTCGTACGGCACATCGCGGACCGGGTCAGCGTGATGTACCTCGGCCGCACGGTCGAATCGGGCCCCGTGGAGGAGGTCTTCGCGCGGCCCCGGCACCCCTATACGCAGGCGCTGCTGTCGGCGGTGCCGGTGCCGGACCCCGCGGTGGAGCGGTCCCGGGAGCGCCTTCTGCTGGCGGGGGACCCGCCGAGTCCTGTGCTGCGACTCGACGGGTGCGCTTTCCGTGGGCGGTGCCCGGTGTACGCGGGGCTGGATGAGGGGGCGCGTGCGCGGTGCGAGGGGGAACGGCCGGTGGGGGAGGTGGCGTGTCATTTTCCCCAGCCCCGCCCCTTCCCGGAACTGGGGGCAAGCCCCCAGACCCCCGGACGGAGTCTGGGGGAGGTAGCTGGGGGAGCTTGAGGACGACGCGCGAAGCGTGTTGCGGGGTCTGGGGCAAAGCCCCGGCTTCGGGGCGCGCGAATCAGCCCGTCCGGAGATTGAGGACACACCCGAAGGGTGTTCAAGAGCCGCACTCGGCAACGGTGAGGACCCCGGCGTAAGGGGCAGCAGACTGCTCAATGCGCCGAACCGGAGAGCTGGAGGCCCATCACGCCCAGGATCACCAAGCCGATCGACACGAGCTTCAGCGTCGAGACCAGGTCGCCGAGGAAGATCATGCCGTAGATCGCCGTGCCGGCCGCGCCGATGCCCGTCCACACCGCGTACGCCGGGCCCACGTCGAGCTTCTTCAGGGACAGGGTCAGCAGCCCGAAGCTGCCGAGTGCGAAGCACGCGAACGCGATCGTCGGCCACAGCCGCGTGAAACCGTGCGAGAGCTTGAGACAGACGGCGAAGCCGGTCTCCAGCAGGCCCGCGACCACGACCAGCAGCCACGCCATCAGTTGCCTCCCGAGTCTCCGTGACCGCCGTCCGTACCGGTGTGCTTGTTGCACTTGCCATCGGCGGTCACTCGCAAACGTAGGCGATCAATCGCCTTCGCGCCGCTCCCTCGTGGCAAGCAGCCGTCGCAAGGAGTAGAGGCGCTGCGGATCGGCGTGTCCGTCCTCGACCCATTGGTCCAGTGCGCAGTCCGGCTCGTCGTGGCTGCACGCGCGCGGGCAGTCCTCGGTGCCCGGCACCAGGTCGGGGAAGGCGAGGATGACGCGGGAGGGGTCCACGTGGTGCAGGCCGAAGGACCGCACGCCCGGGGTGTCGATGACCCAGCCGGTGCCGTCGGGCAGCGGCAGGGCCAGCGCCGAGGTGGTGGTGTGCCGGCCGCGGCCGGTGACGGCGTTGACGTGACCGGTGGCCCGCTGCCGTTCGACCAGGGCGTTGACGAGCGTGGTCTTGCCGACCCCGGAGTGACCGACGAAGGCGGTGACCCGGTCCGTCAGCCGCTCCCGGACCCGCTCGGCGGCCCCGCCGCTCGCCAGCTCCTCGCGGCTGGTGACCACATGGGGCACGCCCAGCGCGCCGTACGACTCCAGCAGCTTGTCCGGCGAGGCCAGGTCCGACTTCGTCAGGACGAGCAGCGGCTCCAGGCCCGCGTCGTACGCCGCGACCAGGCAGCGGTCGATCAGGCGGGGGCGCGGCTCGGGGTCGGCGAGTGCGGTGACGATCGCGAGCTGGTCGGCGTTGGCGACGACGACCCGCTCGAAGGGATCGTCGTCGTCGGCCGTGCGCCGCAGCACCGAGGAGCGCTCCTCGACCCGGACGATCCGCGCGAGGGTGTCCTTGGCGCCGCTGAGGTCACCGACCACCGCGACGCGGTCCCCGACCACGGCCCCCTTGCGCCCCAGCTCACGCGCCTTCATCGCGATGATGGTGCGGTCCTCGACGAGGACGTGGAGCCGGCCCCGGTCGACGGTGAGGACGAAGCCCTCGGCGGCGTCCTCGTGCTTCGGGCGGATGTTGGTGCGGGGCCGGTTGCCCTTGCGGTTGGGGCGGACGCGGATGTCGTCCTCGTCGGGGTTCTTGCCGTAGCGGCGCATGGTGCTCTTCCGCTCTTCTCAGACTCTCGACACCGTCGTCGCCCCCGCGACGGGCCCCAGCATCCCGGCCCACAGCTCCGGGAAGTCCGGCAGGGTCTTGGCGGTCGTCGCGACGTTCTCCACCTGGACGCCGTCGACGGCGAGGCCGATCACGGCCGCCGCGGTGGCCAGCCGGTGGTCCTCGTAGGTGTGGAAGACACCGCCGTGCAGCGGGCGCGGGCGGATGCGCAGGCCGTCCTCGGTCTCGGTGACGTCGCCGCCGAGCTCGTTGATCTCCTTGGCGAGCGCGGCCAGCCGGTCCGTCTCGTGCAGCCGCAGGTGCGCGATGCCGCTCAGGACGGACTCGGAGTCGGCGAGCGCCGCGACCGCCGCGATCACCGGGGTCAGCTCGCCGACCTCGTGCAGGTCGGCCTCGATGCCGGTGATGCGGCCGGTGCCGGTGAAGGTCAGGCCCGCGTCGGACAGCTCGCAGCCGCCGCCCATGGCGGTGAAGATCTCGCGCAGCGCGTCACCGGGCTGGGTGGTGCGCTCGGGCCAGTCGGGGATGGTGACCCGGCCGCCGGTGACCAGGGCCGCCGCCAGGAACGGCGCCGCGTTGGACAGATCGGGCTCCACGACGAGGTCGCGGCCCAGCAGCGCGCTGGGGGAGACCCGCCAGACATCGGCCTCGCCGCCCGACTCCGGGGTGTCGACCTGGGCGCCCGCCATGCGCAGCATGTCCACGGTCATCCGGATGTGCGGCATCGACGGCAGGACGGCACCGGTGTGCCGCACCTCGACGCCCTGGTTGAAGCGCGGCGCGGACAGCAGCAGGGCGCTGACGAACTGCGAGGACGAGGACGCGTCGATCTCGACCGTCCCGCCGTCCAGCGCCCCGCCGCCGTGCACGGTCAGCGGCAGCGCGCCGCGCTGGTCGTCGTCGATGCGGGCGCCCAGGGCGCGCAGCGCGTCGATCACGCCGTGCAGCGGCCGCTCGTAGCTGCGCGGGTCGCCGTCGAAGCGGATCGGGCCGTCGGCGAGGGCCGCCACGGGCGGCAGGAAGCGCATGACCGTGCCGGCGTTGCCGACGTCGACGGTGGCCGGGCCGTGCAGCCGCGCGGGGATCACCCGCCACGCCTCGCCGGAACCGGCGCCCGTGGAGGACGACGAGACGGTCTCCTCGATGCCCACGCCCATGGCGCGCAGTGCCTCGGCCATCAGCAGGGTGTCCCGCGAGCGCAGCGGCCGGCGGACCCAGCCGGGCTCGGCGGCGAGCGCCGCGAGGACCAGCGCGCGGTTGGTGACCGATTTCGATCCCGGCACGGTGACGGTCGCGTCGACGGCCCCGCTCGCGAGGGGGGCAGGCCAGAGGTCGGTGTGCGCAGGGCTCTCGGTCATGTCTTTACCTTAGTGGCTCGTACCGGGTCACAGCCCGAGCAGCCAGCGGCCCCCGCCGGTCAGCGCGCAGAGCGAGACGACGTGGAAGAAGAGCAGCCAGACGAGCGGGGGCACGTTCGTGAGGCGGGCGAGCTGGTCGGCGTCGGAGTCGCCCGCGTGACCGTGCCGCCGCTTGGCCTGGAGCTCGAAGGCCGGCCGGACGCCGCCGAGCAGCATGAACCAGACGACCCCGTACGCGAACAGCGCCTGCACCGCCGGGCCCGCGAGCCAGGAGACCAGGACGAAGGCGGCGCCGGTCAGCACCACGGTCAGCACGCCGAAGGCGTTGCGGACCATCACCAGCAGCGCGGCGAGCAGCGCCGTGGCACCCCACAGCAGGGCCGTGATGTGCCCGGAGGCGAGCAGAGCGGCGCCGCCGAGGCCGAGCAGCGAGGGGGCGGTGTAGCCGGCGGCGGCGGTGAGGATCATGCCGAGACCGGTGGGCCTGCCCCGGGAGACGGTGAGGCCGGAGGTGTCGGAGTGCAGCCGGATGCCGTCCAGGCGGCGGCCGCTGAGCAGGGCCACGAGGCCGTGCCCGCCCTCGTGGGCGATGGTTATCGCGTTGCGGGTGATCAGCCAGACCCGGCGCGGGACGACCGCCGCGAGCGCGACGACCCCGGTGGCGACCACCAGCCACAGCGTGGGGTCGGGCTGGGTCCCGACCACCCGGTCCCACAGGGCGGTGGCGTTGGTGCTGTCCATTTGTGCGCGGCTCCTCGGGGGTCCGTGACAGGCTGGCGAACATGTGTGGTCGATATGCGGCGAGCCGGAGTCCCGAGGATCTCGTGGGGCTCTTCGGCGTCGAGAAGTGGGAACCGGCGGAGGCGCTCGCCCCGGACTGGAACGTCGCGCCGACGAAGAGCGTCCACGTGGTGCTCGAACGTCCTCTGAAAGACGCCAGGGAACGCGGTCCGGTTCGCCAGCTCCGGTCACTGCGGTGGGGATTGGTTCCATCCTGGGCGAAATCGCCCGAGGGCGCCGCGAAGATGATCAACGCGCGGGCGGAGACGGTCCACGAGAAGCCGTCCTACCGGCGGGCCTTCGCCTCGCGCCGCTGCCTGATACCCGCCGACGGCTACTACGAGTGGGTCACCGGCGCCGCCGAGCGCGAGCTGGAGGAGCGCGGCCGCCGCAAGCGCCCCCGCAAGCAGCCGTATTTCGTGACCCCGGTGGACGGCTCGGTCCTGGCGATGGCCGGGCTGTACGAGTTCTGGCGCGACCCGACGCTGCCCGCCGACCATCCGCAGGCGTGGTGGGCGACGTGCACGGTGATCACGACGGAGGCTTCGGCTTCGCCCTTCGCCGACGCGGGTGAGGAAGGACCGCGGTCTCTGGCGGAGATCCATCCGCGGATGCCGGTGGCTCTGCCGCGGGATCTGTGGGGGGCTTGGCTGGATCCGTCGTGTACGGATGCGGAGGTGCTGCGGGGGGTGCTGACCGGGGCGGGGACGTCCGTACGGGCTTATCCGGTGCGGACTTCGGTGAGCGATGTCCGTAACAACGGGCCGGAGCTTCTCGATGAACTGCCGGCGCCGGAGGAATCGACGCTGTTCTGAGCGGGGTTTTTCTTTCCCCAGCCCCGCCCCTTCCCGAACTGGGGCTGCGCCCCAGACCCCGGACCGCGCTTCGCGCGGTGTCCTCAATCGCCGGACGGGCTGGATGGTGCGGACCGTAACCAGCACATTCAGCCTGTCCGGCGATTGAGGACGCTCCCCCAGACTTCGTCCGGGGGGACCCCCAGCAGTGCGCTCCCGCCGCAGGCGGCAACGGACCCGCACTCGGGGGTCTGGGGCACGCGCCCCAGTTTCGGGAAGGGGCGGGGCTGGGGAACAAAAACCGCCCCACCCCCACGGCACTATGGACCCGTGATCGAAACCACCGCCACCCCCACCGGCCCCGCCAGAATCCACTGGTTCGAAGCCAAGACCCCCACACGAACCCTCGCCCTCGGCCACGGCGCCGGCGGCGGCGTGGAAGCGCGGGACCTCCAAGCACTCGCCGCCACCCTGCCGGAGCGAGGCATCACCGTCGCCCTCGTGGAGCAGCCCTGGCGCGTCGCCGGGAAGAAGGTCGCCCCGGCGCCGAAGACGCTCGACGCCGCGTGGACGGCGCTGTGGCCGGCGATCGCGGGGCGCGGCGGGCCGGTCGTCGCGGGTGGGCGCAGCGCCGGCGCGCGCGTCGCCTGCCGTACGGCGAGGGAGCTGGGCGCCGTCGCCGTCCTCGCGCTGAGCTTCCCGCTGCACCCGCCGGGCAAGCCGGAGAAGTCCCGCGCGGAGGAACTGACGGGCGCCGGCCTGCCCACCCTCGTCGTCCAGGGCGCGAAGGACCCCTTCGGCCGTCCCGAGGAATTCCCGCCGGGCGCGCGACTGGTCCCGGTGCCGGACGGCGACCACGGCTTCGCCGTGCCGAAGAAGGCGGCCATCGGCCAGGACGGCGCCCTCGCGGTGATCACCGAGGCGGTCGCCGAGTGGCTCGCGGGGCTGCCCGGCTGACCCGTTCGGCCGCTGTTCGATCACGTCCCGCTGACCGGGAATGCGCGGCCGGGCACCGCTGTTGTGCACAACGTCACCACGCACTGGCACGACAGAGGAATGGGAGCTCGCAGCATGGGTTCGACCGCATGCCTGTCCCGCCCGCAGACGGCTGACCTGGGGTGGTCGGCGCTGCATGTGGCGCAGCCCGCTTCTCCTGGAGCGGCGGACGGGCCGGATCGTCGTCTATTCTCCGATTCGAGCGGGTCCGTTTCCGGTTCCGCCAGGGTGTCGGAGGAGGTGGGTCCGGTCGCTGGGACCGACGAGGGGACCGATGACGGCGTCGTCGGCGCCGAAAGCGCCGCCGAGCGCAACGCCCGCTTCGAGCGGGACGCGCTGACCTTCCTCGACCAGATGTACTCGGCCGCCCTGCGCATGACGCGCAACCCCGCTGACGCGGAGGACCTGGTCCAGGAGACGTATGCGAAGGCGTACGCCTCCTTCCATCAGTTCCGCGACGGTACGAACCTCAAGGCGTGGCTGTACCGCATCCTGACCAATACGTTCATCAACTCCTACCGCAAGAAGCAGCGTGAGCCCCTGCGCAGCGCGTCGGAGGAGATCGAGGACTGGCAGCTCGCCCGCGCCGAGTCGCACATGTCGACCGGCCTGCGCTCGGCCGAGTCCCAGGCCCTGGACCACCTCCCGGACTCCGATGTCAAGGAGGCCCTTCAGGCCATTCCCGAGGAATTCCGCATAGCGGTCTATCTCGCGGATGTGGAGGGCTTTGCCTACAAGGAGATCGCGGACATCATGGGTACGCCCATCGGCACGGTCATGTCCCGGCTGCACCGGGGCCGCCGCCAGCTGCGCGGAATGCTGGAGGATTACGCCCGCGAGCGCGGCCTGGTCCCGGCGGGTACGGCCCCGGCGCCGAACGGTTCCGACGAGTCGCACAATCGGAAAGGCTCGGACTCATGAGCTGCGGAGACCCGCACGAGACGGACTGCTCTGAAGTCCTCGACCATCTCTACGAGTTCCTCGACCACGAGATGCCCGACGGCGACTGCGCCAAGTTCGAGGTGCACATCGACGAGTGCTCCCCCTGCCTGGAGAAGTACGGCCTTGAGCAGGCGGTGAAGAAGCTCGTCAAGCGCTGCTGCGGCCACGACGACGTCCCCGCCGACCTCCGCTCCAAGGTCATGGGCCGCATCGAGCTGATCCGCTCCGGACAGTCGGTGCCGGACCACGACGTGGTGGCCGAGGCCAGGGCGGCCGAGGCCGCCAGGTCGGCGGACGCGGCGGGCAGGCTCGCGCAGGACTGAGCCGCGCGCTCCCGCCTCCCGGGCCGCGCCCTTTCACCCGGCGCCGTCCCCGGAGCAAACGCCCTCCCGGGGGAACATCACCCGAAGGTGTGCAACCGGTCGGTTCGGCCGGGGTAATACCCGAATGCGCCGTTCCCGGGCGTCCCCTCAGCCTATTCTCCCCTTCCTGACGGCAAGCTGGCCCGCTTCGTACGGGACGGGGAGGACACGCCATGTGGGCACTTCCGGCGGTGGCACGCGCCTGTGTCGCCTGTGCCGTGGTCGCCGCGGCCCTGTGCGCCGCGCCCGCCGTGCGGGCCGGAAGCGCGGCCCCCTGGGCCGCGATCGCCCTGCTCGCCGCGGTCTGCGCGGTCTGTGAGCGGCTGCCCCGCCGCACGCTGACGCTCCCTGTCCTGCTCGCCGGGGCGTTCCTGCTGCCCCCGGCCGCCGCCGCGCTCGTCGCCGTGCCCGGCGCGCTCGCGGGCCGCGTCGAGCAGCGCCCGGTGTGGGTGCGGCGCTGGTGGCACGCCGCCCAGCTGTCGCTCGCCGCGTGCGCCGCCTCGTACGTCTTCGCCCGCACGGCCCCCGCCGGTGCCGCGTTCACGGTGGCGCTGGGGCCCGCCCTCGCGGCCGCGCTCGCCTTCTGCCTCGTCACCGCCGTCCTCGACGGCGTCATCCGGTTCACCGCGGAGGGCCGCTCGCCGCGGGCCGCCTGGTGCGGCCCGCTGCCGGGCCCGCTGCTGCCCGCGCTGGTGCACGGGCCGACGGGCCTGATGACGGCGGTGCTCTGGCGCAGCGCGTACGGGCCGCTGGCCGCCCTGCTCGTCCTGCTGCCGATGTCCGTCTCGTCCTGGTTCCTGGACCGCTACGAGCGGGAGCGCGCCGCCCACCAGGCCACGATCCGGGCCCTGGTGCAGGCCGTCGACCTCAAGGACCGCTACACCCGCGGCCACAGCGAGCGCGTCGGCCGCGCGTCCGTGCTGATCGCCCGCGAGCTGGGCCTGGCGGGGGAGCGGCTGGAGGCGCTGCGTTTCGCGGGCATCCTGCACGACATCGGCAAACTCGGCATCCCCACCCGGCTGTTGCGCAAGGACGGCCCCCTGACACCCGAGGAGCGGCGCGTCATCGAGCTCCACCCCGAGTACGGGCACGAGATGGTCCGCGGCATCGGCTTCCTGAACGAGGCGCGCGCGGCGATCCTCCACCACCACGAGCGGCTGGACGGCAGCGGCTATCCGTACGGGCTCAGCGGCCGGCAGATCCCGCAGTTCGCGCGGATCGTCGCCGTCGCCGACGCCTTCGACGCTATGACCTCCACCCGCAGTTACAGCCGCGCCCGGCCCGTCGCGGTCGCGATGGCGGAGCTGCACCGCTGCTCCGGCACCCAGTTCGACCCGCACATGGTCGACGCGCTGGAGACCGCGCTCGACCGGTACGGCTGGCACCCGGCCGTCACTTCGGAGGGCTCCCTGCTCACGGAATGCATAATTCTGCCCAGCGGAAACGTCCCTTCTGTGAGGGATTCGGTCACCGGAGCGACCCTTCACGGCGGCGAGGGATGATCGCATATTCGACATCAGTGACGTCAGCGGCACCAGTGACAGCGGTGACGGGTCCGGACGGCACCCTGGTCGTCCGCTGGGTGCACACCGCCGCCGCGGCCGTCGCCGTGGCAGCGCTCGCGTGGACCGTCCGGCAGGGGCTGGCGCAGCCCCAAGTCGCCCTCGCGTACGGCGTGTTGATCACGCTCGGCGAGGCCGTCCGGCGCCGCCCCACCGCCGGGGCGGAGGCCCGCGAGACCGCGCCCGTCGGCGCCGCCGGGGCGCTCGCGTACGCCCTGCTCGGCGAGGTCGGCGGGCAGCCCACCACGCACGGCCCGGCCCAGGTCGTCGCCGTCGTCCTCGCCGCCACGCTCGCCGGCGCCCTCGGCCGCCCGCCCGCGCGCGACCACCTCGCGCGCCGCCTGCTCACCACCGGCTTCGCCGCCGTCTGCTTCCAGCCCCTGCACAACACCGGCGCGCTCGACCGCTGGCCCGGCCACAGCCCGTACTACGCGCCGTTCCTGCTGCTCCTGCTCGCGCTGACCGCCCTGTGTGACGCCGTGCTGGCCGCCGCGCTGTCCCGGGCCCGCACCGGCGGCCCGTACGGACCGGCCCTGCGCGACGAACTGCGCGCCCTGCCCGGCATCGGCACGGCGATCTGCGCGACGGGCGTGGTCATGGCACTCGCCGTGGCCGTCGCCGGGCTCTGGGCGCTGCCGGTCTTCTGCCTGCCGCTGCTGCTCACCCAGCTGTCCTTCCGCCGCTACACCGCCGTACGCGCCACCTGTCACCAGACCATCGCCTCCCTGGCGCGCACCACGGAGATCGCCGGGCACACCCCGGCCGGACACGCCCGCCGCGTGGCCGCGCTCAGCCGGGCCACCGGGCGCGAGCTCGGCCTCGCCGAGACGGATCTCACCGTGGTGGAGTACGCGGCGCTGATGCACGACATCGGCCAGCTCTCGCTGCTCGACCCCGTGCCCGCCGGGGCGACCGAGCTCCTGCCGCCCGCCGAGCGCCGCCGCATCGCCCTGCTGGGCGGCGCGGTCGTGCGGCAGACCGGGGTGCCCGCCGAGGTCGCGGTGGTCGTGGAGCGCCAGGCCGACCCGTTCCGTGAGCAGCCGCTCACCGCCCGGATCGTCCGCACGGCCAACGCCTACGACGACCTCGCGGGCGTCGCCGCCTGCGGCCCGCTGCGCGCCCTGGAGCGGCTGCGGCTCGCCACGGCCCACGACCACGATCCACAGGTCGTGGAGGCCCTGGCCCGGGTGCTGGCGCGGGCCCCCTGCCCACCCCGGACCCCGCCCCCCAGGGCGTAGGACTCCCGCCGGAGCGCGTGCGGTCGCTGAACCCACGGGTAATGAGCGGGCGTCCAAAGGGGCATGGTTGGATGCGAAGAGAAGAAAACGGCACACAGAGCGCGGACTACGGGGGGTGCCGCGCGCGTCGCCATCGAGGAGTGGCGGGCGCAGCTTCCCGGAGCAAGAGAGATGTGGCAGGTTGTCGTCAGGGAGGACGGCGGCCGTCACCTGGGTCATCCGGCGTGGTCGCACGCAGAAACCGGCAGGCGGGAATCGTGAGGATCTTCGGCAAGGTACGGCATCGGCCTTCCGCCTCGTGGCGGCAGGCCACCGACCGTGCTTTCACTTTGATCGGCGACGGCCGGTACGAGGACGCGGGCGCACTGCTGACCCGTGCCGCCGACATGGAGCCGTGGCTGTCCGAGTCGTGGTTCAACCTCGCCCTGCTGCACAAGTTCCGGCACGACTGGGAGCAGGCCCGCGCCGCGGGGCTGCGGGCCGTCGCCCTGCTGGACCGTGAGGCGGGCGCCCCCGACTGGTGGAACGTGGGCATCGCCGCCACCGCCCTCCAGGACTGGCCGCTGGCCCGCCGCGCCTGGCAGGCGTACGGCCTGCGGGTGCCCGGCGAGGCCGCCCCCGCCGGTGAGCCGGTGGGCATGGAGCTCGGCAGCGCGGCGGTACGGCTCTCGCCGGAGGGCGAGGCCGAGGTCGTCTGGGGCCGCCGGCTCGACCCGGCCCGGATGGAGGTCCTCTCCATCCCGCTGCCCTCGTCCGGGCGCCGCTGGGGCGAGGTCGTGCTGCACGACGGCGTCCCGCACGGCGAGCGGGTCACCGCGGCCGGGCCCTCCTACCCCGTCTTCGACGAGATCGAGCTGTGGGCACCCTCGCCCGTGCCGACCTGGGTGGTCCTCCTGGAGGCCGCCACCGAGGCCGACCGGGACGCGCTGGAGCGGCTCGCCGCCGACGCCGGATTCGCCGCCGAGGACTGGTCCTCCAGCGTGCGGCTGCTGTGCCGCACCTGCTCCGAGAGCCGGATGCCCAGCGACGAGGGCGACGGCGAGCACCTCGACCCGCACGACCACAGCGAGCCGGGCCACCCCGGCCCGCTGGGCCACCGCACGGCCGGCTCCGGTTCGCTCTGGGTGCCCGAGCGCGAATGCGGCATCGCCGCCCCCGCCGGGCTTGTCCGGGGCCTGCTCGACGGCTGGGTCGCCGACAGCCCGGACACGCGTGAGTGGCGCGATCTCGAGGAAGTCTGCTGAGGGCGCCCCATGGCTCCCTTACACTGTACAGGCATCATTTTTTCGGGTTGTGAGAGAGGCGTAACGGCGGAATGGCGCAGCAAGAGACTCAGCAGCCGGTGAACGACGAGTTCACCGTGGACACCGAGGACTGCGAGGAGCGCGAGCTCGCGCACCGTGAGCGCGGCACGTCCCGCCCGATCACCGTCGTCGGAAACCCCGTGCTGCACAAGGAGTGCAAGGACGTCACCGAGTTCGACGACGAGCTCGCGCAGCTCATCGACGACATGTTCGCCAGCCAGCGCACCGCCGAGGGCGTGGGCCTGGCCGCCAACCAGATCGGTGTCGACCTCAAGGTCTTCGTCTACGACTGCATGGACGACGAGGGTGTCCGGCACGTGGGCGCCATCTGCAACCCCGTCCTCGACGAGCTCCC
The DNA here is from genome assembly GCF_042895325.1 of Streptomyces sp. NPDC001407. Lineage (NCBI taxonomy): Bacteria > Bacillati > Actinomycetota > Actinomycetes > Kitasatosporales > Streptomycetaceae > Streptomyces > Streptomyces sp. NPDC001407. Next base: position 401,651 of record NZ_JBIAWF010000001.1, on the reverse strand, counting down.
GGCCGACCGCCGCGTCCTCGACGACTCCAACGAGGGCTGCCTGTCCGTCCCCACCGCCTACGCGTCGCTGGCCCGCCCGGACTACGCGGTCGTCCGCGGCCAGGACGCCAAGGGGAACCCCATCGCTGTCGAGGGCACGGGCTATTTCGCGCGCTGCCTCCAGCATGAGACGGATCACCTCTACGGCCGCCTCTACATCGACCGCCTCTCGAAGCGGGACCGCAAGGACGCTCTTCGCCAGATGGCGGAGGGGACGCCGCGGTATCCGGTGGTTGCGAACGACTGATCGCGGGGCGGTGGGCTTTTCCCCTACCCGCCCCTTCCCGAAACTGGGGCTTCGCCCCAGACCCCGCAACACGGCTTCGCCGCGTTGTCCTCAAACGCCGGACGGGCTGAACAGGGGGTCTGGGGGCTTGCCCCCAGTTTCGGGAAGGGGCGGGGCAGGGGAAGAAGCGCCGCAGGCGCCAACCGGCCCGCACTCGGGGGCTGGGGCGGAGCCCCCACGCGGTGGAGCCGCACATCAGACGCAGCCGGGAAGGGGCGGGGCTGGGGAAAAAGCCCGCCGCAGGCGCGACGGACCCGCAACCTACCCGGTCACGCGTCAGCGCAGCCGCACTCCGCCGCCCGCCGAAGCAGCAGAACCCGCTCCCGTTCGTTCCGCGTGAGCCCCGCCGCCCGCTCGAACTCCGTCCGGGCCTCCGCGAGCCGGCCCAGCCGGAAGAGCAGATCGCCCCGGACGCTCGGCAGCAAGTGATAGTCACGCAGCGCCGGTTCGGAGGAGAGCGCGTCCACCAAGGCCAGACCCGCGGAAGGCCCCTCGGTCATGGTCACCGCGACCGCGCGGTTGAGCTCCACGACCGGGGAGGGGACGCGTTCGGCGAGGGTCGCGTAGAGGGCGGCGATGCGGGCCCAGTCCGTGGCCTCCGCCGTGCGGGCCCGCGCGTGGCACGCGGCGATCGCGGCCTGGAGGGCGTACGGGCCGTGGGCGCCGCCCAGTTCCTCCGCTCGGGCCAGAGCGGCGAGGCCGCGCCGGATCAGCAGGTGGTCCCAGCGGCCGCGGTCCTGGTCCAGGAGCAGGACGGGCTCGCCCGAGGGGCCCGTGCGGGCGGCCGCGCGCGAGGCCTGGAGCTCCATCAGCGCGACCAGCCCGTGGACCTCCGCCTCCTTCGGCATCAGCGTGGCCAGCACCCGGCCCAGCCGCATCGCCTCCTCGCACAGCGCCGGACGCATCCAGTCGTCGCCCGCCGTGGCCGCGTAACCCTCGTTGAAAATGAGGTAGATGACCTCCAGCACGGAGGAGAGCCGGCCGGAGAGCTCGTCGGCGCCGGGCACCTCGAAGGGCACCTCCGCCGCGGCGAGACTCCGCTTGGCGCGCACGATGCGCTGGGCGACGGCCGGCTCGGAGGCCAGGAAGGCGCGGGCGATCTCGGAGGTGGTGAGCCCGCCGAGCAGCCGGAGCGTGAGCGCGACCCGGGCCTGGGTGGACAGCACCGGGTGGCAGGCGACGAACACCAGCCGCAGCAGGTCGTCCTCGATGGCGGCCGGCTCCGGGGCCTGCCACTCCGTCTCCAGGTCCTGGCCGAGCAGGGCGAGCTTGCGCGCGTAGGTCTCGTTGCGGCGGATCAGATCGATCGCGCGGTGCTTGGCCGTGGCCATGAGCCAGGCACCCGGATTGTCCGGGACGCCCGACTCGGGCCACTTCTCCAGGGCGATAATCAGGGCGTCCTGCGCGAGCTCCTCGGCGATGCCGAGGTCACGCACGATCCGGGTCAGCCCGGCGATCAGCCGTGCCGACTCCACACGCCACACCGCCTCGATCGCGCGATGGGTGTCGGAGGTCGTCACGACCACCCATCGTACGAAGTTACCGCCCCGTCTGCTTCCGCAGTTCCTCGCGCATGGCCGTCTCGCGCGCCGCGTCCTCGGCGCAGAGGACGTCCTCCGGGAAGTCGGTCAGCTCGAAGATCGGGCGGACCTCGATCTCACCGTCCTGGAAGGGCACCCGCCGGGCCCATTCGAGGGCCTCGTCGCGGTCCTTCACCTGGATGATCCAGAAACCGGCGATCAGCTCCTTCGTCTCGGCGAAGGGCCCGTCGGTCACGGTCGGCTTCCCGTCGGAGAACGCGACCCGCGCGCCCTCGGAGGATGCCTTCAGGCCATCGGCCGCGAGCAGTGCACCGGCCTTGACCAGCTGTTCGTTGTACTTCCCCATCTCGGCGACCATCTCCTTGGTCGGCAGTGCGCCGGCCTCGGACTCCTCGGTCGCCTTGACGATCATCATGAAGCGTGCCATCGCGCGTCTCCTGTCCAGGTGCGGGGCGGGACGCCGGACGGGGGTTTCCGCCCGGCCGTTCCCGGCCCTTCACCTATACGTCGAACGACAGACGCGCGGATCGACACGCCACACGAAGATTTTTTAGAACTGGTCTTAGAACTCGTCGTCGAAGGAGACCGAGCCCTCGACCGCCACCTGGTACGCGGACGCGCGGCGCTCGAAGAAGTTGGTCAGCTCCTGGACGTTCTGCAGCTCCATGAAGGAGAACGGGTTCTCCGAGCCGTAGACCGGGGCGAAGCCGAGGCGCTGGAGGCGCTGGTCGGCGACGCACTGGAGGTACTCGCGCATGGACTCCGTGTTCATGCCCGGCAGGCCCTCGCCGCACAGGTCGCGGCCGAACTGCAGCTCCGCCTCGACGGCCTCCTTCAGCATGTCGGTGACCTGCTGCTGGAGCTCGTCGTCGAAGAGGTCGGGCTCCTCCTGGCGGACCGTGTCCACGACCTCGAACGCGAAGTTCATGTGCATGGTCTCGTCACGGAACACCCAGTTGGTGCCGGTGGCCAGGCCGTGCAGCAGACCGCGCGAGCGGAACCAGTAGACGTACGCGAAGGCGCCGTAGAAGAACAGCCCCTCGATGCACGCCGCGAAGCAGATCAGGTTGAGCAGGAAGCGACGGCGGTCGGCCTTCGTCTCCAGCCGCTCCAGCTTCTCGACCTCGTTGATCCACTTGAAGCAGAACTGGGCCTTCTCGCGGATGGACGGGATGTTCTCCACCGCGTCGAAGGCGGCGGCACGGTCCTCCGGGTCGGGGAGGTAGGTGTCCAGCAGCGTCAGATAGAACTGGACGTGCACGGCCTCCTCGAAGAGCTGCCGCGAGAGGTACAGCCGCGCCTCGGGGGAGTTGATGTGCTTGTACAGCGTCAGCACGAGGTTGTTCGCCACGATCGAGTCACCGGTCGCGAAGAACGCGACCAGGCGGCCGATCATGTGCTGCTCACCCGGGGACAGCTTGGCGAGGTCGGCGACGTCCGAGTGGAGGTCGACCTCCTCGACGGTCCAGGTGTTCTTGATGGCGTCGCGGTAGCGGTCGTAGAAGTCCGGGTACCGCATCGGCCGCAGGGTGAGCTCGAAGCCGGGGTCGAGCAGGTTCTTCTCGGTGGAGCTCATTACTGGCAGGCCTCGCAGGACTCGGGGTTCTCAAGGGAGCAGGCGACGGCGTCCGCGTCCGGGGTGGCCTGCTGTACGGGAATGGTGGCGGCGGCACCGGCGGAGCGCGCGATCCGGGTGGCCGGGCGCGAGCGCAGGTAGTACGTCGTCTTGATGCCCTGCTTCCAGGCGTACGCGTACATCGAGCTGAGCTTGCCGATGGTGGGCGACGCCATGAAGAGGTTCAGCGACTGGCTCTGGTCCAGGTACGGCGTACGGGCCGCGGCCATGTCGATCAGGAAGCGCTGCGGGATCTCCCAGGCGGTGCGGTAGAGGTCGCGCACCTCCTTGGGGATCCACTGCATGTCCTGGATCGAGCCGTTGGCGTCGGTCATCGCGTCACGCGTGGTGCGGTCCCACACGCCGAGCTTCTTCAGGTCCTCCACCAGATAGGTGTTGACCTGGAGGAACTCACCGCTGAGCGTCTCGCGCTTGAAGAGGTTGGAGACCTGCGGCTCGATGCACTCGTACACGCCCGCGATGGACGCGATGGTGGCCGTCGGCGCGATCGCCAGCAGCAGCGAGTTGCGCATGCCGACCTCGGCGATGCGGGCGCGCAGCGCCGCCCAGCGGTCGGCCCAGCGCTGCTCGGCGTTCGGGTAGTGGTCCGGGTGCAGCACGCCGCGGGCGGTGCGGGTCGCGGACCAGGCCGGGTGCGGGCCGTGCCGCTCGGCGAGGTCGGCGGACGCCTCGTAGGCCGCGAGCATGATGCGCTCGGAGATCCGGGTGGACAGCTCCTTCGCCTCGGGGGAGTCGAAGGGCAGGCGGAGCCGGAAGAAGACGTCCTGGAGACCCATCAGGCCCAGGCCCACCGGGCGCCAGCGGCTGTTGGAGTTGCCGGCCTGCTCGGTCGGGTAGAAGTTGATGTCCACGACGCGGTCGAGGAACGTCACGGCCGTACGGACCGTACGGTCGAGCTTCTCCCAGTCCATCACCTCTCCCCCATCGCCGATGTCCCTGCCCAGGTGCTGCGCCAGGTTGACCGAGCCGAGGTTGCAGACAGCCGTCTCGCCGTCGTCCGTGACCTCGAGGATCTCGGTGCAGAGGTTCGAGGAGTGGACGACCTTGCCGGGCTCGGCCGTCTGGTTCGCGGTGCGGTTGGACGCGTCCTTGAAGGTCATCCAGCCGTTGCCGGTCTGCGCGAGGGTGCGCATCATCCGGGAGTACAGCACGCGCGCCGGGATCTGCTTGACGGCCTTGCCCTCAGCCTCGGCCTTGCGGTACGCGGCGTCGAACTCGTCGCCCCACAGGTCGACCAGCTCGGGCGTGTCGGCCGGGGAGAACAGCGACCAGTCGGCGTCCGCCTCGACGCGGCGCATGAACTCGTCCGGGATCCAGTGCGCGGTGTTGAGGTTGTGCGTGCGGCGGGCCTCTTCACCGGTGTTGTCGCGGAGCTCCAGGAACTCCTCGATGTCCGCGTGCCAGGTCTCCAGATAGACGCAGGCCGCGCCCTTGCGCCGGCCGCCCTGGTTGACCGCCGCCACGGAGGCGTCGAGCGTGCGCAGGAACGGCACGATGCCGTTGGAGTGCCCGTTGGTGCCCCGGATCAGCGAGCCGCGCGAGCGGATGCGGCTGTAGGACAGGCCGATGCCGCCGGCGTGCTTCGACAGGCGCGCCACCTGGTGGTAGCGGTCGTAGATCGAGTCCAGCTCGTCCAGCGGCGAGTCCAGCAGATAGCAGGACGACATCTGCGGGTGGCGGGTGCCGGAGTTGAAGAGCGTGGGGGAGGACGGCAGGTACGACAGGGTGCTCGTCAGCCCGTAGAGCTCGGCGACGTCCTCCAGGGCCCGCACCGAGTGGTCCTCGGCCAGACCGCAGGCCACGCGCAGCAGGAAGTGCTGCGGGGTCTCGATGACCTGGCGGGTGATCGGGTGGCGCAGCAGGTAGCGGCTGTGCAGGGTGCGCAGGCCGAAGTAGCCGAAGCGGTCGTCGGCGCCGTCGGCGAGCGCCTTCTCGACGAGCTCGTCGAGGCGCGCGGCGTGGGTCGTGACGAACGCGGCGGTGTCGTCGGCGATCAGGCCCTCGCGGTGGCCGGTCGCGACGGACGCGGAGAAGGAGACGGCGCCCTGTCCGGCGGCCTCCTCGGCGATGGCGAGGGTGAGCAGGCGGGCCGCGAGCCTGGAGTACTCGGGCTCCTCGGCGATCAGGCCGGCGGCGGCCTCGGTGGCCAGGGACCGCAGTTCGGCCTCGTCCGAGCCCGGGTGGCGGCCCCGCAGCGCGGCGGCGGCGACCTTTCCGGGGTCGGTGGCGGGCAGATCGGCGGTGAGGTCGGTCAGGGTGCGCAGCAGCGCGGTCCCGGGGCCGCCGGTCGCTTCCGCGGACGCTGAGACCGGATCGGCGGGCGCGATGGTCACTGAGGCTCTCCCTCGCTCGGCAAGGGGCCGGGCGGGTGGCGCGCGACGGGCGCGTACGGGCATGCCTGAAGCACCAGGGCATGCTCGTAGCGTCCATCGGCCCAACCCGCGAGGCCCGGACGAATACAAAACGCCCGATGCGGGGCCGGAGCGGCTCAGCGGTGGGCGTGCTGTCGGCAGGTACTCGGACTCCTGCATGCGTCATTACGGCATACATGCACCGTTGCGGGACAGTTCCGGATTTCCACCGGATTCCCCTGCGACGACAGCGAGGACGAGCATACATCTAGTGCTGGCCGTCGCATGCACCACCACATCTTGTGTCACGCGGTAATCGGGCGGGTCGGAATGTGCTAACAGGGCCTGCCGGTACGGGGCATGACGGAGGGCCGCCGGCGCCTTGTGCGGCGCGCGACGGCCCTCGGTGACCCGGTGGGGTGGACGGGTGTCCGGCGGGGCGTCTGGGGGTGCCTGGGGGTGTCCGGGGGTGCGCCTGGAGGGGGCCGGGTGGGTGCGGGTGCGTTGCGTCTGCGGCGGGGACGCCCTTCGGGCGCGTCCTCAAACGCCGGACGGGCTGGATCGCACGGACCGTAGTCCGCACCATCCAGCCCGTCCGGCGTTTGAGGACACCGCGCGAAGCGCGGTCAGGGGTCTGGGGCGGCGCCCCAGTTTCGGGAAGGGGCGGGGCTGGGGAAGAAGAAAGCGCCGCCCGCAGGGCGTCAATGAGGTCAATGCCCCCCAGGGGCCCCCGCCGTCGCCGGAGGCAATTCCTCCGCCACCCCCGGATCCCCCACATCCGCCGTGTAATCGGACGCCTTCGTCTCGTCCACCCCGTCCGGGACACCCACCGCCTTGAACACCACCGTGAGCACGACAGCGACAAGCACATTCAGGACGAACGCCGTAAGCCCGATATACCCCTTCTCCCCGATGAACGGAATAAGGTTCGTATTCCCGAAATGATCCTGAGTCGCACTGGGCGTGTCATACGCCCGCCACGTCCCGTACGTCATGCCGACCGCCCACCCCGCCAGCAGACCCCACCGGTGGAACCAGCGGGTGAAGAGCCCGCCGACGAGCGCCGGGACGGTCTGGAGGATCCAGATGCCGCCGAGCAGCTGGAAATTGATCGCGACCGTCTTGTCCATCGTCAGGACGAAGACCAGCGCGCCGACCTTCACCAGCAGCGAGGCGAGCTTGGAGACCTTGGCCTCGTGCTCGGGTGAGGCGTCGGGGCGGATGAAGTCCTTGTAGATGTTCCGGGTGAAGAGATTCGCCGCGGCGATGGACATGATGGCCGCCGGCACCAGCGCGCCGATACCGATCGCCGCGAAGGCGACGCCCGTGAACCAGTCCGGGAACATGTCCTCGAAGAGCTGCGGAATGGCCAGCTGGCCGTTCTTCACCTTGACGCCCGCGGCGATCGCCATGAAGCCGAGCATGGCCAGCAGGCCCAGCATCAGGGAGTAGAGCGGCAGGATCGTGGTGTTGCGGCGGATGACGTTGCGGCTCTTGCTGGAAAGGACCGCGGTCACCGAATGCGGATAGAGGAACAGCGCCATCGCCGAGCCGAGCGCGAGCGTCGCGTACGCCCATTGCGCGTCCGGACCGCTCACCAGTGAGCCGCGCGGTCTGCCCGTCGCCGGATTCTTCTCGGCGAAGGCGTCACCCGCCTTCGCGAAGATGTGCTCGAAACCCCCCAGCCTGATGGGGATGTAGATGATGGCCACGATGATCACGATGTAGATCAGCGCGTCCTTGACGAAGGCGATCAGCGCCGGGGCCCGCAGCCCGGCCGAATACGTATAGGCCGCGAGCACGCCGAAGGCGATGAGCAACGGCAGGTCCTTCATGAACCAGTTGGACCCGCCACCGACCCCGAGAACGTCCAGCACGGCCTGGATTCCGACGAGTTGGAGCGCGATGTACGGCATCGTCGCGAGCAGCCCGGTCAGCGCGAGGGCCAGCGACAGCCCCTTCGAACCGAACCGGCCGCGGACGAAGTCCGAGGAGGTCACATAACCGTGCTTGTGCGCCACCGACCACAGCCGGGGCAGGAAGGTGAACACCAGCGGATAACACAGGATCGTGTAAGGCACCGCGAAGAATCCCGCCGCGCCGCCCGCGTAGATGGCCGCCGGCACGGCGACGAAGGTGTACGCCGTATAGAGGTCGCCGCCCAGCAGGAACCAGGTGATCCAGGTGCCGAACGACCGCCCGCCCAGCCCCCATTCGTCGAGGTTGTCCGCGTTCTCCGCGCGTCGCCAGCGGGAGGCGACGAATCCCATCACCGTGACGACCAGGAAGAAGAAGATGAACACGGCGAGTGCCACGCCGTTCACGCCGTTCTTCACGCGCGCTCACCCGCCTTACGGATCCGCTCGTTCCGCTCGTGTCGGCGCACGAGCATGTAGGCGATGACGGTGAGCGCGGTCGAGATCAGCACCCACAGCATCTGGTACCAGTAGAAGAAGGGGATCCCGATGAACGCGGGCGTGAGCCGCGCGTAGGAATCGACCCAGAGCATCGCGACGAAGGGAATGGCGAGACATACTCCGGCCACGACCATCGGCACCCTCACAACGGGCCCGCGCCCGCGCTCCGGTGGCTCCATCGGTGGTTCTGTCATGACGGCGACTCCCCCCTAGGTGATCACTGCGTGATGCGCAGGAAATCTAGGTCAGCCTCCTGCTGGGCGTCACCCCCTGTCCGCATATCGGTATGGCAACGTCATCCAGCGGGCCTTGCCCGTACGTAGCCCTCCAGCGCGGCCCGAACGGCGCTCATCCCGCGCTCAGTTGCCGCCACCGCCCCGGAGGCGTCGCTTCCGGCTCGCTCCGTCCGGCAGTCACGGCACTCGGTCTCATCGGCGACGGGCCGGATCACGCGACCGCAGCCGCCACCGCAGGAGCGTAGGGGGTTGGGGCGGGGCGCGGGCTCGGGGGCGGACTCGGGCATCTTGCGCGTCAGCCGGTCACGGAGAATCCCGGCGGGGGAGTGCACGCGCTCGGGGGTTCGCCTGCCGGGAGGGGCTCTGCCCCGCTGAAGGGATCAGGCAGTGCTCAGCCCGCCGTCTCCTCCGTCACCCACCCCAGATACGCCGCACCGCCACCCACCACCGGCACGGCGACGACCTCCGGCGTGTCGTAGTCGTGGAGTTCCGCGATGCGGTCGCTCAGCCCGGATACGAGTGACGTCCGCGTCTTGAAGTCGATGCGCCATTCCCGCGCCTGCTCGACCTTGCCCTCCCAGTGGTAGACGGAGGAAACCGGATAGATCTGGGCGCAGGCGGCCAGCCTGGCGTTGATCACCTCGGTGGCCAGGTGGTGGGCCTTGGGCTCGGTGTCGGTCGTCGTGGTCACCACGGCGTGCTCGGGAGTCGTCATGAGGGCGAGCGTAGAGGGCGGCCGCCGGGCCGGTCGGCGGCCGGGGGGCACTCCGCCGGGCGCCGTGACCGGGTGCCTCGGCAATGACGCTGTCACGTCGGCTCGGGTTCGTGGCACGATGAATGATCCACCAGTGCCCGGCCTTCAGGCCCGTAGAAGCATCCCGCACCAGCCTCGCGACGTCAGCCGCTCACTGCCTGCCGAGGAGCACACGATGAACCCGCAGCGCTTCGCACTGCTCGAAGAAGCACGCCGTGCCCTGCCGGAAGGGTTCAAGGCGGAATTGTCCGGCGACCTCCTTGTCGTGCAGGCGCCTCCCTCGGCCGCCCATCAGCTCAACCTCAGCAAGATCCGCCGCCAGTTCGACGCGCACACCCCGACGGGGTACATCGACACCGGCAATACGGATCTCGCGTCCCCCCGGACGGCGAAGGTCCGCAATCCGGACCTGACCTATCTGCCCGGAGAAGCCATGGCCACCACGGACAGCAGCGTGGCCGCCGAGCTGGCGCTGATCGCCGTGGAAGTCGTCTCTCCCTCGAATCCGGAGAACGACTGGGTCGGCAAGCTCCGCGACTATCCCCTGATGGGAATCCCGCTGTATCTCGTCGTCGATGCCCGGCAGAAGACGGTAACGCTGTTCAGCGAGGTGGAAAACGGTCGTTACCGGCTGCGGGAAGACGCCGACTTCGGCGAAACCGTGCACATTCCCGAGCCGTTCGGGTTCATCCTCGACACCAGCGGACTCCGGCCCTACTGAGGGGCCTGGCCCCGGCTACTCCGCCGGCCTCCGCAGCCGTGCCACGAACTTGTAGCGATCCCCCCGGTACACCGACCGCACCCACTCCACCGGCTCCCCCTGCGCGTCCAGGGAGTGGCGGGAGAGCATCAGCATCGGGAGGCCTACGTCGGTGCCCAGGAGGCCGGCCTCGCGGGGGGTGGCCAGGGAGGTCTCGATGGTTTCCTCCGCCTCCGCCAGGCGGACGTCGTAGACCTCGGCCAGGGCGGTGTAGAGCGAGGTGTACTTCACCAGGCTCCGGCGCAGCGCCGGGAACCGCTTCGCGGACAGGTGGGTGGTCTCGATCGCCATCGGCTCGCCGCTGGCGAGGCGCAGGCGCTCGATGCGCAGGACGCGGCCGCCCGTGGTGATGTCGAGGAGCGAGGCGAGCCGGTCGTCGGCGGTGACGTAGCCGATGTCGAGGAGCTGTGAGGTGGGCTCCAGGCCCTGGGCGCGCATGTCCTCCGTGTAGGAGGTCAGTTGCAGCGCCTGGGAGACCTTCGGTTTCGCGACGAATGTCCCCTTGCCCTGGATGCGCTCAAGGCGCCCCTCGACCACCAGCTCCTGGAGGGCCTGCCGGACGGTCGTACGAGAGGTGTCGAACTCGGCGGCCAGCGTCCGCTCCGGCGGCACGGGCGTGCCGGGGGGCATGGTTTCGGTCATTTCCAGCAAGTGCCGTTTGAGCCGGTAATACTTGGGGACGCGCGCGACCCGCGCGCCGCCCGACGCGCTGCCGCCGTCCGTCGCATCCGCCGTACCACCGTCGGTCACCATCGTGTGCCTTCCCGACTCCGATCCTGCTGCTGTCACCGGCTCCTCCGTCTGTCGCGGTCACATCGTGGCACGGGCAGAGCCCGAGGAGCCCTGGCGCGCCCGGGCCGGCCTCGAGGTGTCGGTCCGGTAACGGAGCCGACAGCGACTCTTATACACCCTTGACACCCCAAAAGGTCTAGGCCAAGCTGCGGGCACTGGTCTAAACCATTAAAGACCACATTCGGTCCTTGAGGAGAGTGCTGTGAAGCGTGGGCTCATAGCGGCGACGGGTGTCGCGGCCATGTTGGTGAGTGTTGCTGCCTGTGGGTCCAGCGACAGTGACAAGGGATCGGACGGAAACGGTTCCAAGGACAAGAGCCTGACCGTGTGGTTCATGGACGGCTCGAACCCGCCCGGCTGGACGAAGTCGGTGCAGGCCGAATTCGAGCAGCAGACCGGCGCCAAGCTGAACATCCAGGTCCAGCAGTGGAACGGCATCCAGCAGAAGCTGACCACCGCCCTCTCCGAGTCCTCCCCGCCCGACGTCATCGAGATCGGCAACACGCAGACCCCCTCGTACGCCCAGACCGGTGGCCTCGCCGACCTCGGCGACCTCAAGAAGGAGATCGGCGGGGACTGGACCGAGTCCCTCAACAAGCCCTCCGTCTTCGAGGGCAAGCAGTACGCGGCCCCCTGGTACGCCGCCAACCGCGTCGTGATCTACAACAAGCGGATCTGGGCGGACGCGGGCATCAAGGACGTCCCGAAGACCCGCGACGAATTCTTCAAGGACCTGGACGCCATCCAGAAGAAGGGCGACGCCGAGCCGCTCTACCTGCCCGGCCAGAACTGGTACTTCCTCGACGGCCTCACCATCGGCACCGGCGCCGACCTGGTGAAGAAGGACGGCAAGAAGTACGTCTCCAACCTCGGTGACCCCAAGGTCTCCAAGGCCATGGACATCTACAAGCAGTACCAGGCGTTCAGCAAGGCGCCCAAGGACAAGGACGAGGCCACCCCGCAGCAGGCCGACATCTTCGCCAAGGGCAAGACCGGCGCGTTCATCGGCATGGGCTACGAGGCGCAGACCGCCATCAAGGCGAACCCGGCCATCGAGAAGGACCTCGGCTACTTCACCATCCCCGGTGAGAGCGCCGGCAAGCCCGAGGGCGTCTTCCTCGGCGGCTCCAACCTCGCCATCGCCGAGGGCAGCAAGAAGCAGGACCTCGCCAGGGAGTTCCTGAAGATCGCGCTGTCCGACAAGAACGAGGGCGCGCTGGCCAAGGAGGTCGGCAACATCCCCAACAAGGAAGCCCTGGCCGCGAACGTGAAGGGCAACGCCGCCGCCGAGGCCGCCGCCCCCGCCGCCGCCAAGAGCGGCGGCACCACCCCGCTGATCCCCGAGTGGGCCGAGGTGGAGAACGCCCCGAACCCGATCAAGGCGTACATGACGGCCGTCCTCAACGGAAAGTCGCCGGAGGAAGCCGCCAAGCAGGTCGAGGGCGAAATGAACAAGCGCCTCAGCAAGAAGCAGTGACCCGCCCGGCGGTGAGAGGGACCCTCCTCCCTCTCACCACCGCCGCGCGCACCACGCAAGACCGTTCCACAGGGGAGAAGGCGGACGACGATGTCAGCGCAGACCGAAGAGGTGGCGGCCGGGCCCGCCGCCCGGGGAAGCCGGGGCGGCGCACCGCCACCCCGCCGCGGCCGGGCCGCGGCGGGCGCCCCGTACCTCCTGATCCTCCCCGCGGCCCTCGTCACCGTGCTGCTGCTCGGCTGGACGCTGGTCAAGAACGGCCTGCTGTCCTTCCAGGACCTCGGCCGCCGGCAGCTGATCCGGCACCTCACCGAGTGGATCGGCGTCGACAACTACAGTGACCAGCTCGGCAGTTCCGAGTTCTGGAAGGTCACCGGGCGCTCGGTGGTCTTCACCGCCGCCAACGTCGTCCTGATCATGACGCTCGGCTGCCTCGTCGGACTGCTGCTCGCCCGCCTCGGCACCAAGCTGCGGCTGCTGCTCGCGCTCGGCCTCGTCCTGGCCTGGGCCATGCCCGTCGTGGCCGCGACCACCGTCTTCCAGTGGCTGTTCGCGCAGCGGTTCGGCGTCGTCAACTACCTGCTGGACAAGCTCGGCTGGCACTCGATGGCCGACTACAACTGGACCAGCACGCAGTTCTCCACCTTCTTCGTGGTCACCGTGCTCATCGTGTGGCAGTCGATCCCCTTCGTGGCGATCAACCTCTACGCGGCGACGACCACGATCCCCAAGGAGCTCTACGAGGCCGCCTCGCTGGACGGCGCGGGCAGCTGGAAGCAGTTCACCTCGGTGACCTTCCCCTTCCTCAAGCCGTTCTTCCTCGCCACGACGTTCCTCGAAGTCATCTGGGTCTTCAAGTCGTTCACCCAGATCTTCGCGATCAACGAGGGCGGGCCCGACCGGCTCACGGAGACCCTGCCGGTCTACGCGTTCGTCGAGGGCATGGGCAACCAGCACTTCGGCGTCGGGGCCGCGATCTCCATCCTCACCATCGTCATCCTGCTGGCCCTGACGGCGTACTACCTGCGCCTTGTCCTCAAGCAAGGGGAGGACGAGCTGTGAACCGCTCCCTTCTCGGCCGTGCCTGGCCCGGGGCGGCTGCCGTCGTCCTCTTCGTGGTCTTCGTCTTCCCCGTCTACTGGATGTTCTCCACGGCCTTCAAGGCCAACAAGGACATCGTCAGCGACACCCCCCAGTGGTTCCCGGCGAGCCCCACCTTCGAGCACTTCCGCAAGGCGGTGGACGCGGACGGCTTCTGGACCCTCGTCGGCAACTCCCTCACGGTGACGCTGGTGGCCGTCGGGCTGTCGCTGGTGATCGCGCTGCTCGCGTCGTTCGCCGTGGCACGCATGCGCTTCAAGGGCCGCAAGGGCTTCATCCTCGTGATGATGATGGCCCAGATGGCTCCCTGGGAGGTCATGGTCATCGCGTACTACATGATCGTGCGCGACGCCGAGATGCTGAACAGCCTCCCGCCGCTGATCGCCATCTACACGGTCATGGTGCTGCCCTTCACCGTGCTCACCCTGCGCGGCTATGTGGCCGCCGTGCCCAAGGAGCTGGAGGAGTCCGCGATGGTCGACGGGTGCACCCGCACCCAGGCGTTCATCAAGGTGATCTTCCCGCTGCTCGCCCCCGGCGTGATGGCCACCTCGCTCTTCGGCTTCATCACTGTCTGGAACGAGTTCCCGATGGTCCTGGTCCTCAACAAGGAGCCCGGCGCGCAGACGCTCCCGCTCTGGCTCACCAGCTTCCGCTCCACCTTCGGCGACGACTGGGGCGCCACGATGGCCGCCTCCTCGCTCTTCGCCCTGCCGATCCTCATCCTCTTCGTCATCCTCCAGCGCAAGGCGGTCGGTGGCCTTACGTCCGGCGCAGTGAAGGGCTAGCACTTACCTCCATGGACACGCTCACGCGGGACGCCCTCACGGTCCTCCAGCCGGGATTCACCGGCACCACCGCCCCCACCTGGCTGCTGCGCAGACTCGGCGAAGGGCTGGCCGCCGTCGGTCTGTTCGGCCGCAACATCGCCTCGCCGGAACAGCTCGCCGCCCTCACCGCGAGGCTGCGGGCGGAGCGCGACGACGTGCTCGTAGCCATCGACGAGGAGGGCGGCGACGTCACCCGCCTGGAGGCCCGTACGGGCTCCTCCTTCCCCGGCAACCTCGCGCTCGGTGCCGTCGACGACACCGCGCTGACCCGGGCCGTCGCCCTGGAACTCGGCCGCCGCCTCGCGGCCTGCGGCGTCAACCTCAACTGGGCACCCTCCGCGGACGTCAACTCCGACCCGGACAACCCGGTCATCGGCGTACGGTCCTTCGGCGCCGACCCGGCGCTGGTCGCCCGGCACACCGCCGCCTACGTCGAGGGGATGCAGGCCGCGGGCGTGGCCGCCTGCACCAAGCACTTCCCCGGCCACGGGGACACCGCCGTCGACTCGCACCACGACATGCCGCGCATCGACGCGGACCTGGAGACGCTGCACGCACGGGAACTGGTGCCCTTCCGCGCGGCCGTGGCCGCGGGCACCAAGGCCGTGATGAGCGCGCACATCCTGCTGCCCGCGCTCGACCCCGCGCTCCCGGCCACCCTCAGCCCGGCCGCGCTGCACGGCCTGCTGCGCGCCCCCGCCACCGAGGGCGGCCTCGGCTTCGACGGCCTGATCGTCACCGACGGCATGGAGATGCGGGCCATCGCCGCGACCTACGGCATCGAACGCGGCAGCGTCATGGCCGTGGCCGCGGGCGCCGACGCCATCTGCGTCGGCGGCGGCCTGGCCGACGAGGACACCGTGCTGCGCCTGCGCGACGCGCTGGCCGGCGCCGTGCGCTCCGGGGAACTGCCGGAGGAACGGCTCGCCGACGCGGCGGCGCGGGTACGGGCGCTGGCGCGCGACATCGCCCGCCGCCCGGACCCGGCCGCACCCGCCCCCGAGATCGGCCTGGTGGCCGCACGGCGCGCCCTGCGGGTGACCCGCGCGCAGGACTACGAACCGCTCACCGGGCCCGTGCATGTCGCGGCCTTCACCCCCGTCGCGAACATCGCCGTCGGCGACGAGACCCCGTGGGGAGTGGCTGCGGAGCTCTCCCGGCTGCTGCCGGGGACGACGACCGGTGCGTACGGGGCCGGCGAGGCGGGGACGGAAAGCGTCCTGGCCGACGCGGGGGCCAGGCGCGTCGTCGCGGTGGTGCGCGACGTGCACCGGCACGGCTGGATGGCGAAGGCCCTCGACGAACTGCTCGCCGCACGGCCGGACACGGTCGTGGTCGAGATGGGCCTGAACGCGGCGCCGCCGGTGGGGGCGCTGCATGTGGCTACGCATGGGGCGGGGCGGGTCTGCGGGGTTGCGGCGGCGGAGGTGGTGGCGGGGGGCTGACGCGTCCCGGCCGCGGGCCGGTTGGCGCCTGCGGCGGGCTTTGTTCCCCTACCCCGCCCCTTCCCGGCTGCATCTGATATGCGGCTCCGCCGCGGGGGGGGCAAGCCCCCAGACCCCCGAAGCACGGCTTCGCCGCGTTGTCCTCAAACGCCGGACGGGCTGGATTGCACGGACCGTAGTCCGCACCATCCAGCCCGTTGGGGGCACCTCTGGGGGCACCCCCGGACGGAGTCTGGGGGAGGTAGCTGGGGGAGTTTGAGGACTAGCGCCGCAGGCGCTGCGCGTCAGCCGACGTACCCGCACATCGGGGTCTGGGGCAGCGCCCCCCCACGCGGCGGAGCCGCATATCAGACGCAGCCGGGAAGGGGCGGGTAGGGGAACAAGCCCGCCGCAGGCGCCGCGGGCCGCACCCAGAGCCGCCCAAACCCTGGCAGGGGCGCCTACAGCCCCTGCCAGGCCGGCTTGTTGGCGTACGTGTGCCGGAAGTAGTCGGAAAGCTTCAGCTTCGACGCCGCGCCCTCGTCCACGACGACCGTCGCGTGCGGGTGGAGCTGCAGCGCGGAGGCCGGGACCAGCGCCGAGACGGGGCCCTCGACGGTCGCGGCGACCGCGTCGGCCTTGCCCTCGCCGGTGGCCAGCAGGACCAGGTGGCGGGCCTCCAGGATGGTGCCGATGCCCTGGGTGATGACGTGGTGCGGCACCTGGTCGATGTCGCCCTCGAAGAAGCGTGCGTTGTCGACGCGGGTCTGCTCGGTGAGCGTCTTGATGCGGGTGCGCGAGGCGAGCGAGGAGCACGGCTCGTTGAAGCCGATGTGCCCGTCGGTGCCGATGCCGAGCAGCTGGAGGTCCACGCCGCCGGCCTCGGGCAGCGCCCGGTCGTACGCCTCGCAGGCGCCCTGGACGTCCTCGGCGGTGCCGTCGGGGCCCATGAAGGAGGCCTCGGTGAGACCGAGCGGCTCGACGACCTCGCGCAGGACCACCGAGCGGTAGGACTCGGGGTGGTCGGCGGGCAGGCCGACGTACTCGTCGAGCTGGCAGACGCGGGCGCGCGAGGCGTCCACCGCGCCCGCGCGGACCTTGGCCGCCAGCGCTTCGTAGATGGGCAGCGGGGTGGAGCCGGTGGCCACGCCCAGCAGGGCGTCCGGCTTGCGACGCAGGAGCTCGGCCATGGCCTCCGCGATGAGCTCGCCGCCTGCCTTGGCGTCCGGGACGATGACAACTTCCACGCTGTGCCTGCCGATCTGGAGAGTGGGCTGTGGGGTTGTGGTATAGACCAATCTAACAGAGTGGGCTGTCCAGAAGATGCTTCCCCTCCCGGCCCGCCCGCGTACCGGGTGCGGGGCCGGGCGGGCCCGTAAATACGGCCGTGCGGAGTTTGAGGACGGAGCGGGGCCGGGGATATCGGCGGGAGGCGGCGGCCGGTCGGGAGGGGCCGAGGGGGCGGCCACTACGGGCCGCGGCGCCTGGCCGGGACCCTCGGCCCGGTCGGCACCGCAGCCCGGAGCCGGCATCGGCGCACCGGTGGCGCGGGGTGTGCGGTCCCCGGGCGCGGTGCGGCCGATCGGAGGCTCCGGCGCGATCAGGGCAGAAGGTGCCGGGCCTCGATCCACCCTCCTGTGCGGGGAAGGCGGAAACTTTGCTTGCTCATTGTGGACTAGACCATTCGCCCGTGTCCATGCCCGCGCGGGCGACAGGCGGAACAAAATGAGGCCGCCGGGCGCGGGTAGGCTCACAGCCGTGCCCTCCATGAACGACCTCGTACGCCAGCACACCGCCCTGGGCGACTCCGACCTGGAGTGGCTCCACCTGCTGGTCTCGGAGTGGCAGTTGCTCTCCGACCTCTCCTTCGCCGACCTCGTCCTGTGGGTCCCCACCCTCGACGGCACCCGCTATGTGTCCGTCGCCCAGATGCGGCCCAACACCGGCCCCACCTCCTACCAGGACGACATGGTCGGCCACCTCGTGCCGCGCGGCCGCCGCCCCATGCTCGACGCCGCGCTCGACGAGGGCCGGATCGTCCGCGAGGGAGACCCGGAGTGGCGCGAGGAGGTCCCGGTCCGGGTCGAGTCCATCCCCGTGCGCCGGGAGGGGCGGGTCCTCGGGGTCATCGCCCGCAACACCAATCTGCTGACCGTGCGGACGCCGAGCCGGCTGGAGCTCACCTACCTCCAGAGCGCCTCGGACCTCGCCCAGATGATCGCGAACGGGACCTTCCCGTTCCCCGGTCAACAAGTCGACATGGACGCGTCCCCTCGTGCCGGTGACGGTCTGATCAGGCTCGACGCGGACGGCATCGTGCAGTACGCCAGCCCCAACGCGCTCTCCGCCTATCACCGCCTCGGCCTCGCCGCCGACCTCGTGGGGCATCATCTGGGCGAGACCACCGCTCAGTTGGCGCCCTCGCGCGGGCCGGTCGACGAGTCCCTCGCCAAGCTCGCCAGCGGCTGGGCGCCGCGCGAGTTCGAGGTCGAGGGCAGCGACGGGGTCATCCAGCTCCGGGCGATTCCCCTCAAACCCAAGGGAAATCACATCGGTTCACTCGTACTCCTGCGCGACGTCACCGAACTGCGTCGCCGCGAGCGCGAGTTGATCACCAAGGACGCGACCATCCGGGAGATCCACCACCGGGTGAAGAACAACCTCCAGACCGTGGCCGCGCTGCTGCGCCTCCAGGCCCGCCGGATCGGCTCCGCCGAGGGGCGCGAGGCGCTGGAGGAGGCGGTCCGCCGGGTCGGCTCGATCGCGATCGTCCACGAGACGCTGTCGCAGAATCTCGACGAGCGGGTGGAATTCGACGAGATCGCCGACCGCGTCCTGGCCATGGTCGCCGAGATCTCGCCGGGCCGGGTCGCCGGGCGGCGCACCGGGCGCTTCGGCATCCTCGACGCGGAGGTCGCGACGCCGCTGGCGATGGTGCTGACCGAGCTGCTCCAGAACGCGATGGAACACGGCTTCGGGCCGGGGGAGACGGGCACGGTCGAGATCACCGCGGTCCGCAGCGGCACCCGCAAGGACGCGCGCCTGCTGATCTCCGTCCAGGACGACGGCCGGGGCCTGCCGGAGGGCTTCGACCCCCAGCGCGCCGGAAACCTCGGACTCCAGATCGTGCGGACGCTGGTGGAGGGCGAGATGGGCGGCACGTTCGGCATGCTGCCGGCGCCGGGCGGCGGCACGAAGGTGGTCCTGGACCTGCCGGTGCGGGCGGACAAGCCGTAGCTTTGTGCGGCTCCTGGGTGCGGGTGCGTTGCCGGGTGCGGCGCCGTTTCGCCTGCGGCGGGCGGCCTCAATCGCCGGCCGGGCTGGATTGACCGGACCGTAGGTCTTGAACCAGCGGGCCGGCCTCAGCCATGTCAGCCCGTCCGGCGATTGAGGACGCGCCCGAAGGGCGCTCCCGCCGCAAGGCGGCAACGGGCCCGCACCGTGCAACGGCTCCGCACAACGCAAAGAGCCCCGGGCCTCGAAAGAGGCCCAAGGCTCAAAGCTATGCGCATCGGGGGGTACTGCGCGCTGCGGCTCGGGTGGCCGAAGGGGTGTCGGCTCAGGCGGTCGCGTTACGCGCCCGGTTGCGAGCGGCACGGCGCTTCATGGCGCGGCGCTCGTCCTCGCTGAGTCCACCCCAGACGCCGGAGTCCTGGCCGGACTCGAGCGCCCACTGCAGGCACTGCTCCATGACGGGGCAGCGGCGGCAGACGGCCTTGGCTTCCTCGATCTGCAGCAGCGCAGGACCGGTGTTGCCGATGGGGAAGAACAGCTCGGGGTCTTCCTCGCGGCAAACGGCGTTGTGACGCCAGTCCATGGCTGCTCCATCTCCTCGTTATTGCGGCTACGTTGCTTGTGAATGTGAACGCTTTCACGAATCCCCCCGCAAGGGAAGGGCTGACAGCCAGTCGAAACTGGGGCAGTCCAGGAAAAAGGGAGGGGGTTCGGGCTGTGTCGGGGAGCCTTGATGAGCGGCCGTCCCGATCGCCATGAAGAGACTCGCAAACCTCGGCGGCGGATACAACCCCTTCTGGAAAGTTTTTTTTGATTCCTCGGTGTCAGCTAGGTCACAGCCGTACTTCCAGGGGGTGGAACCCAGCCTAAACGTTCGAGTGGAAGGACTTTAGGCCCTACCGCTCACACAATCACACGCAGTGCACGGCGTACGCCTGTGAACGTCACGCTCGTACGCAGTCCGAGGTGGTCGCCGTCCATCTGGAAGGGCAGCGGAACCTGCGAATGCAAGGTGAACGCGGTCTGGTCGTGCAAGGACACGGCGTGCTTTCCGTGCGGCCCTCGTTCGGGCGTCGACCTCATCAGCTGAGCGAGGTGGCGCCCGGCCGCCGTCGTGGACAGCTTGGTGAATCCCAGCACGTCAAGCGCGGTGTCGAAGGACGCCTGCGGCGAGGCGTAGAGCGGGCGGTTGCCCAGGTACGACCACGGCGCGGTGTTGCAGATTATCGACATGACGAGATTCTGGAGTGGCTCCTCGCCCGGCCGTTCGAGGGTGATCGTGCCGTGCCGCCGATTCGGTTCGCCGACGAATTGACGCATCACCTGTCGCACATACAGAGCGTGTGTCGAACGCTTGCCGCGCTCGCGCTGCTGCTCCACCCGGCCCACCACACCGGCGTCGAATCCGAATCCGGCACAGAAAGTGAACCAGCGTTCCGGGACGCCCTCGTCCGGGGTGCCCGGTGTGCCCCCCGCGAGGCCCAGGCCGACCGTGCGCTCGGTGCCCTGGCGCAGCGCGTCGAGCAGCGCGCCCGTCGCCTCCACCACGTCGTTCGGCAGCCCCAGCGCGCGGGCGAAGACGTTCGTCGAACCGCCCGGCACCACCGCGAGTCGGGGGAGGCCCTCCGGGTCGGGGCCGCCGTGCAGGAGGCCGTTGACCACTTCGTTGACCGTGCCGTCGCCGCCGAGCGCGACCACGAGGCCCGTGTTGCCGTCCTCCGCGGCCCGCCGCGCCAGGTCCCGCGCGTGCCCCCGGTACTCCGTGGTGGCGACCTCCAGCTTGAGGTCGCTGGCGAGCGCGTGCACCAGGACATCACGGGTACGGGCACTGGTGGTGGTGGCCGACGGGTTGACCACAAGGAGCGCACGCATGCGCGCCAGCCTACCTACCTGTCGGTACACGCACCGTCCCCGGCCCGTGGTCCACCGGTGTCCCGTCGGTCACGTCGAGCGCCCGCCGGACCCCGTACGGAAGGGGCCAGGGCTACCCTGACGGGGTGAGCAGCAAGCAGTCCGCGCCGAAGTCCGCCCGTAAGAGCACCCGCACCCGTGACGACCGGGAGCGCCGGGCCGGCGAGAAGAGTCACACCCTCGTCGCCCCCGCAGCCCCCGAGCCCTCCGGCCCCCGGCCGGGGCGGCTGACGGCGGCGGCCGTGCTCACCGCGCTGGAGGGCGTGACCCTGCTGATCGGCGGGGTGTATCTGCTGATCATGGGCATCGCCGGGAAGCCGGACAGCCCGCAGCAGGCCGAGATGCTCGCGGTGACCGTGCTCGCCCTCGCCGTGCTGCCGCTGGCGGCGGCCCGGGGGCTGTGGCAGCGCAAGCGCTGGAGCCGGGGGCCCGCGATGATCACTCAGATCATGGCGCTGCCGGTCGCCTGGACGCTCGCGAACGCCGGGGGCGCGCTGATCGCCGCGGGCGTGGTGCTCGCGCTGGTGGCCGTGGCCACGCTGGTGCTGCTGGTGAACCCCACCGCGACCGAGGCGCTCGGCATCGGCCCGCGCGAAAGCTGACGCGGGGGCCCCGAAGGGCCCCGACCGATTCTTCGTACGGGTGCTGCCCCGCCCGGCTACTCCTCGATGAGCAGGCGGTCCCGGAGCTGGGCGAGGGTGCGGGCCAGCAGCCGGGAGACGTGCATCTGCGAGATCCCGACCTCCTGGGCGATCTGGGACTGGGTCATGTTGCCGAAGAAGCGGAGCAGCAGGATCTTCTTCTCGCGCGGCGGCAGATCCTCCAGCAGCGGCTTGAGCGACTCGCGGTACTCCACGCCCTCCAGCGCCTCGTCCTCCGCGCCCAGGGTGTCCGCGACGGCCGGGGACTCGTCGTCCGTGTCGGGGACGTCCAGGGAGAGCGTGCTGTAGGCATTGGCGGACTCCAGCCCCTCCAGCACCTCCTCCTCGGAGATCCCCAGCTGCTCGGCCAGCTCGTGGACGGTGGGGGCGCGGCCGTGCCGCTGGGAGAGCTCGGCCGTGGCCGTGGTCAGGGCCAGCCGCAGCTCCTGGAGCCGGCGCGGCACCCGCACCGCCCAGCCCTTGTCGCGGAAGTGCCGCTTGATCTCGCCCACGACCGTGGGCGTCGCATACGTGGAGAACTCCACGCCGCGGTCGGGATCGAAGCGGTCGACCGACTTGATCAGACCGATCGTGGCGACCTGGGTGAGGTCGTCGAGCGGCTCCCCGCGGTTGCGGAACCGCCGGGCCAGGTGCTCCACCAGGGGCAGGTGCATCTGCACCAGGTGATTGCGCAGCTGGGCCCGCTCGAGCGAGCCGTCCGGCAGCGCCCGCAGCTCGATGAACAGGGCACGGGCACCACTGCGGTCCTGCGCGGTGGGGTGCTGGTGCCACTGTTGATGCTGGTGCTGTTCCATGTGGTCCGCCCGCTCTGGTGGGTCGCTCGCCTCACCCGGCGCCGACGTCACCGGGTCACCCGGATCCGCCGGAAGCGGCCGGGCAGGCTGCTGCGGGATGGCCGGGGCACGCACTCCCCGCGACGATGCAGTACTCACGGAGCCCCCTCTTCCGTCACGGCTGTCCGGGGCCGGCGCCGCGCTTCTTGTGCAGGCTGATGCTGACCGTACGGTCGGCGGCGACCGTCGAGTCGACCTCGCCGGCCAGGGCGGAGAGCACCGTCCAGGCGAAGGTGTCGCGCTCGGGCGCGCGGCCGTCCGTCGTGGGCGCCGAGACGGTCACCCGCAGCGCGTCGCCCACGAGGCGGAAGACGCAGCTGAGAACGGAGCCGGGCACGGCTTGTTGCAGAAGGATCGCGCACGCCTCGTCCACGGCGATGCGCAAGTCCTCGATCTCGTCGAGGGTGAAGTCCAAGCGGGCCGCGAGACCGGCCGTAGCCGTACGCAGCACCGACAGGTAGGCACCCGCAGCGGGCAGCCGGACTTCCACGAAGTCCTGGGTCCCGGGCTCGCCTGCGATCTGGGACACCCTCACCTCCAAGGTGGCACAAGCTTCTTGAGCTGTTACGAGCACCGGCCCCGCGCTGACCGCCCCTCGGCTGAAGGACTTTCGCACGGCCCGGTGCGGCACGTGGTTCGGCTGCGACGCTATCGCGATCTGGGGTTCTGTGGAGCAGC
Source organism: Streptomyces sp. NPDC001407 (assembly GCF_042895325.1). Lineage (NCBI taxonomy): Bacteria > Bacillati > Actinomycetota > Actinomycetes > Kitasatosporales > Streptomycetaceae > Streptomyces > Streptomyces sp. NPDC001407. Next base: position 378,689 of record NZ_JBIAWF010000001.1, on the reverse strand, counting down.
CCCGCGACTGTCACTCATGGTAAACCCATGAGCACGGACAGTGGCTAGGGCCTTGCGGTCTCAAATCGAAAGAGCAGTCGCCTTGTTGGGATTTTCGTCACTCTGCGCGAGCGCCGCAAGAGTGTGGAGCGGTTCTCCGGACATCCGTCGCACCGTCCACTCGTCCATCGCCTCCGCGCCCAGCGACTTGTAGAACGCGATCGAGGGCGCGTTCCAGTCCAGCACTGACCATTCGAAACGCTCGTAGCCCCGGTCGACGCAGATACGCGCGAGTGCGGCGAGGAGTGCCTTGCCGTGGCCCGCGCCGCGCGCCCGCGGCCTGACGTAGAGGTCCTCCAGATAGATACCGTGCGTACCCGTCCAGGTGGAGAAGTTGCGGAACCAGAGCGCGAAGCCGACCGCGTCGCCCGCCGGTATCCCGCTCCCGGCGCCTTCCTCGTCACTCTCCGCTATCAGCGCGAAGACCGCCGGGTCCGTGCCGAAGAGGGCCTCGCGCAGCTGCTCCTCGGTCGCCTTCGCGTCCTCCAGCGCCCTTTCGTACTCCGCCAGTTCGCGGATCATGGCGTGGATGACGGGGACGTCGTCGGGCGTGGCGGGTCGGATCATGTCTGCATGCTAGCGGTCGGGGGTGACAGCGCCCCGGCAACCGCGGGCACCCGCCGCGCTCCCTCAGACGATCCGCCGGTCCGTATAGCACCAGCGCCAGGTCTGCCCCGGCTCGAAGCTGCGCATCACCGCGTGCCCGGTCTCCTCGAAATGCCCCGTCGCGTGGCGGTACGGCGAGGAGTCGCAGCACCCGACGTGCCCGCAGACCAGGCACAACCGCAGCTGCACCGGGTTGCTGCCCGCGGCCTCGCACTCCGGGCAGGTCGGGTGCAGCGGCTCGGGCTCGGGGCGCGGCAGCTCGGGAACATGCGGGCACTCGCTCATGATTGCCAGACTAGTTCGCACTGCCGAGGGCTTCGAACGGAGACGGCCGGGACCGATGGATGTCATGCCACTGCTGATGCTGATCGCGGCCAGTGCCGCGGTCGCGGGCGCCGCCCGGCGGACCCCGGTGCCCGCCCCCCTGCTGCTCGTCGCCGTCGGGCTCGTCGCCTCCTACGTGCCCGGCGTGCCCGAATACACCCTCGACCCCGCGATCGTGCTCCCGCTGATCCTGCCGCCCCTGCTGCACACGGCCGCGCTCGACAGCTCGTACCTCGACATCCGGGCCAACATCCGCCCGGTGGCGCTGTTGTCGGTCGGCTACGTCCTCTTCGCGACCTTCGCGGTCGGATACGTGGCGTACCTGGTCGTGCCCGGACTGCCGCTCACCGCCGCGCTGGTGCTCGGCGCGGTCGTCGCCCCGCCGGACGCCGTCGCCGCCACCGCCATCGCGCGCCGCCTCGGCCTGCCCTCCCGCATCACCACGATCCTCCAGGGCGAGTCCCTGGTGAACGACGCCACCGCGATCACCGCCTACAAGGTGGCGCTCGCCGCCGCCGTGGGCGAGGGCGCGACCTGGGGCGAGGGCTTCCGCGAGTTCGCCGTCGCCTCGGTCGGCGGCATCGGGGTCGGGCTGATCCTCATGGTGCCGCTGCACTGGCTGCGCAAGCGGCTGCGCGAGGCGCTCCTCCAGAACACCCTCTCCCTCCTCATCCCCTTCGCCGCCTACGCCGCCGCCGAGGTGGTCGGGGCCTCCGGGGTGCTCGCCGTCGTGGTCGTCGCCCTCTACCTCGGCCACCACTCCTGGCAGGTCGACTTCGCGACCCGGCTCCAGGAGGCCGCCGTCTGGCGCATGGTCGCCTTCGTGCTGGAGTCCGCGGTCTTCGCGCTCATCGGGCTCCAACTGCCCGTGGTGATGCGCGGACTGGGGAACGGCCTGGGGCAGGCCGCCCTCTGGTACGCCTCCGCGGTCTTCGCCGCCGTCGTGGCCGCCCGCTTCGTCTGGGTCTTCCCCGCGACGTTCCTGCCGCGGGCCCTCTCCGCCCGCATCCGGGAACGGGAGACCGACACCACGTGGAAGGCGCCGCTCGTCGTCGGCTGGGCCGGGATGCGCGGCGTGGTCTCCCTCGCCATCGCCTTCTCGATCCCCGTGACCACGCACCACGGGCAGCCCTTCCCCGCCCGCAACCTCGTCCTCTTCCTCACCTTCACCACGGTCATCGGCACGCTCGTCGTCCAGGGCCTCACCCTGCCCCCGCTCATCCGCCGGCTGCGGCTGCCCGTCCCCCACCCGACCGCCGAGACCCTCGCCGAGGCACAGGCCCAGAGCGAGGCCTCGACCGCCGCCGAACGCCGCCTCGACGAACTCCTCGCCGACGAACGCAACACCCTCCCCGAACCCCTCGCCGACCGCCTCCGCACCGTCATGGAGCGCCGCCGCAACGCGGTGTGGGAACGGCTCGGCGCGGTCGACGAGGTGACGGGCGAATCGGCGGACGACACGTACCGGCGGCTGGCCCGGGAGATGATCGGGGCGGAGCGGGAGGTGTTCGTGTCCTTGCGGGACGCTCGGCGCATCGACGACGAGATGTTGCGGACGTTGTTGCGGCGGCTGGATCTGGAGGAGGCGGCGGCTTATCGGGACGAGGCGGGGTAGCAGGCTGCTGCCCCTGCGTTTGGGTGGGCCTTCGTTGTCGCCTGGCGGCGGGCTTTGTTTCCCCAGCCCCGCCCCTTCCCGCAGCGTCTGATGCGCGGCTCCGCCGCGGCCGGGGCTCTGCCCCGGACCCGTGCCCGGGTGCGGGTCGGGGGCGCCTGCGGCGCTTTGTTCCCCAGCCCCGCCCCTTCCCGGCTGCATCTCATGTGCGGCTCCGCCGCGTGGGGGGCTCCGCCCCAGACCCCGAGCTGCGGGTCCGTTGCCTCCCCCAGCTACCTCCCCCAGACTCCGTCCGGGGGTGCCCCCAGAGGTGCCCCCAGCGGCGGAAAGCGCCCTGCGGGCGCGTCCTCAAGCGCCGGACGGGCTGATTTCAGCCCGTCCGGCGCTTGAGGACACCGCGCGGAGCGCGGTCAGGGGTCTGGGGCGCAGCCCCAGTTTCGGGAAGGGGCGGGGCTGGGGAACAGAGCGCCGCAGGCGAAGCCCACCCCCACGCGGCGGAGCCGCACATCAGACGCAGCCGGGAAGGGGCGGGGCTGGGGAAAAACACCGGTCACACCCCCGTGATCACCGCCGCCACCGTCGTGCCCCGAGCGAACGCCCCCTCCGACGCCAAGGCCGTCAGGCCGTAAAGCATCTTCGCCACATACACACGCTCCACCCGCAAACCATGACGGTCGGCGAAATCGTCGGCAAAAGCGAGCAACTCCGGCGAGGAGCGCGCGTAACCGCCGCAGTGGAAGCGTTCGTCCAGGGTCCAAGAACCCCGGGGGCCACCGAACGCCGCCCGCTGCAAGTCGCGTATCCCGTCGCCCAGGAAGCCGCCCTTGAGGACGGGGAAGCCGATGGCGCGCTGCCCAGGGGCGAGGCCCGCGGCGAGGCCGGCGAGGGTGCCGCCGGTGCCGCAGGCGATGCCGATGACGTCGGCCGTGCCGCGCAGCTCCCGGCCGAGTGCGGTGCAGCCGCGTGCGGCGGCCGCGTTGCTGCCGCCCTCGGGGATGACGAAGCAGTCGCCGTCGGCCAGCTCGGCGAGGACGTCGGGCTCGGCCTTGCGGCGGTACGTGGCGCGGTCGACGAAGCGCAGCCGCATGCCGTCGGCCACGCAGGCCGTGAGCGACCAGTTGAGCGGCCGGTCGGCGAGCTCCTCGCCCCGGACGACGCCGACCGTGTCGAAGCCCAGCAGCCGGCCCGCGGCGGCGGTCGCCCGCAGGTGGTTGGAGTACGCGCCGCCGAAGGTCAGCAGCGTGCGCCGCCCGGCCTCGGCGGCGGCCCGCAGATTGGGCTCCAGCTTGCGCCACTTGTTGCCCGGCAGCTCGGGGTGTATCAGGTCGTCGCGCTTGAGCAGCAGCCGCACGCCCCGGCGGGCGAACCGCTCGTCCCGCAGCTCTTCCAGCGGGGACGGCAGCCGTGGCCGCAGCGCGGCGAGGGCGGCGGAGGCGGTGGGGAGATCGCTGGTCACGCCCCCATTCTCGCCGCGGCCGGCGCGGCCGTCACTTGAGCCGCTCGCCGATACGCTCGCGCAGCCGGTCCATGGAGAACCCGGTGGGGTCGAGCTTGCCCGGCCGCCATTCGAGGTGCCCGATCACGGACCGCTCGGTCCAGCCGTGGAAGCGGCAGATCGCGGCCGCCACCTGCTCGATGGCCAGCAGTTGCTCCTCCGGCCAGGGGTCCTTGCCGTCACCGAGGTTGACGCATTCGAAGCCGTAGAAGTGGACGTTGCCGTCGGTGTCGGCCCAGCGGACGGGCGGCAGCCGCTTCTCGCCGATCACCGCCTGGAGCACGTCGCCGTCGCCGCCGCCCGCGTGATTGGCGCGGCCGCAGCCGACGAGGTGGATCCGGCCGTCCTTGGCGATGACGCCGTGGCACAGGGGGCCGGGGAGCTGGTCGTAGCCGTTCCAGCAGAGGCGTACGGTGCTGTCGGTGCCCGAGGAGGCCGTGTGGTGGATCATCACGCCGTTGACCGGGCCCCAGGGGCCGTGTCCGGCACGGTTGTGATTGCGCCAGCCGTCGACCTCGACGACCGTGGCGCCCTCGCGTCTGAGCGCGGCCAGGAACTCGTTCGCGGACATGGGTGGGGCCACGCCGCCCTCCTTGCGAAACCAGGTGGCGTACGCCGGACGCGTAGGCCGAATGACCCCCTTGTACCCAAAAGTTCGCAGGTGGGCCGGGCGTTCGGATATCGTGCGAGCCGATCCGGCCTCAGGCCGAAAATCTCATCGTCGACACGGAAGCGCGAGACCCGGGACAGTGGACTACCAGACCGTTCTCGAAGAGGTCGCCGCTTTCGCGCGGCCGCTGGTCGGCCGTGGCCAGGTGGCCGATTACATCCCGGCCCTCGCCGGCGTCGACATCGGCCGGTTCGGGATGGCCGTCGTGGACGTCGACGGCGGGGTCTACGGGGTCGGCGACTGGGAACGGCCGTTCTCCGTGCAGTCCATCTCCAAGGCGTTCAGCCTCGCGCTGGTGCTTGCCGAGGGCGGCGACCGGATCTGGGACCGCGTCGGAACGGAACCGTCCGGAAACCCCTTCAACTCCCTGGTGCAGCTCGAATACGAGAACGGCATCCCCCGCAACCCCTTCATCAACGCGGGCGCTCTCGTCGTTACCGACCGGCTCCAGAGCCTGACCGGCGACGCCAGCACCACGATGCTGGAGTTCCTGCGCGCGGAGAGCGGCAACCCGGACGTCTCCTTCGACCCGGCCGTCGCCGCCTCCGAGACCGAGCACGGCGACCGCAACGCGGCCCTCGCCCACTTCATGGCCAGCTACGGCAACCTCGACAACCCCGTACCCACCGTGCTGGAGCACTACTTCTGGCAGTGCTCCATCGAGATGAGCTGCCGCGACCTCGCCCTGGCGAGCGGCTTCCTCGCCCGCCACGGCCTGCGCGCCGACGGCACCCGGCTGCTGCCGCGCCGCGAGGCCAAGCAGATCAACGCGGTCATGCTCACCTGCGGGACGTACGACGCCGCCGGCGACTTCGCCTACCGCGTGGGCCTGCCCGGCAAGAGCGGTGTGGGCGGCGGCATCGTCGCCGTCATACCGGGACGCTGCACGCTGTGCGTCTGGAGCCCCGGCCTGGACGCGCGGGGGAACTCCGTGGCGGGCGTCGCGGCGCTCGACCACTTCACGACGCTCACGGGCTGGTCGGTCTTCTGACGCGGTGGCACCGCCGTGCCGGGTGCCTCATGGTTGATCCCGGAGGTGGTGCTGTCATGGAGCACGAGTTGCGTGCGGAGTACGTGGACGGCTCGGGTCCTGGGGCCGAGGTCAAGGCGTGGCACGTCGTGCGGGAGGAGGGCGCGACGGCGATGTGCGGGCGCGAGCTCTCGCCTGCGGCGGCGGTGCGGTCGGCTGACGACTGGGGGACGGCGGGGGTCAATCTGTGCCACTCGTGTGGGGCGCTGTATTTGCGTGAGGCGCCGTAGGGGGTGCCGGGGGTTTGTTCCCCAGCCCCGCCCCTTCCCGACCGGGGCACGCGCCCCAGACCCCCGGCTGCGGGTGGGTTGGCGCCTGCGGCACTTTGTTCCCCTACCCCGCCCCTTCCCGGCTGCGTCTGATGTGCGGCTCCGCCGCGTGGGGGCAAGCCCCCAGACCCCCGAAGCACGCTCCGCGCGCTGTCCTCAAACTCTCCAAGCTACCTCCCCCAGACTCCGTCCGGGGGTGCCCCCAGAGGTGCCCCCAACGGGCTGGATTGGCACCCACATCAGCCAAATCAGCCCGTTGGGGGCACCTCCCAGCGGTAGCTGGGGGAGTTTGAGGACAACGCGCGAAGCGTGTTGCTTGCCCGCTACTCCTACGGGCACCGCACAACCTGCCCCGCATAAGACAGATTCCCCCCGAAGCCGAAGAGGAGGATCGGCTCGCCGGAGGCGACCTCGCCGCGGGAGACGAGTTTGGAGAGGGCGAGCGGGATGCTCGCGGCGGACGTGTTGCCGGACTCGGTGACGTCCGTGGCGATCACGGCGTTGACCGCGCCGAGCTTACGGGCGACCGGCTCGATGATCCGCAGGTTCGCCTGGTGGAGCACGACCGCGGCGAGGTCCTCCGGGGCGACACCGGCCCGCTCGCAGACGCCGCGCGCGATCGGCGGCAGCTGCGTCGTGGCCCAGCGGTAGACGGACTGCCCTTCCTGGGCGAAGCGCGAGGGCGTGCCCTCGATCCGTACGGCGTGCCCCATCTCCGGCACCGAGCCCCAGACGACCGGGCCGATCTCCGGGGTGGCCGAGGCCGTGACCACCGCGGCGCCCGCGCCGTCGCCGACCAGGACGCAGGTCGTGCGGTCGGTCCAGTCCGCGACGGCGGTGAACTTCTCCACGCCGATGACCAGCGCGTTCGTGGCGGCCTTGGCCCGGATCGCGTGGTCGGCGCTGGCGAGGGCGTGGGTGAAGCCGGCGCAGACGACGTTGACGTCCATGACGGCGGGGGAGGGCAGGCCGAGCGCGGCGGCCACGCGGGCGGCCGTGTTGGGGCTGCGGTCGACGGCCGTGCAGGTGGCGACGAGCACGAGGTCGATGTCGTCGGCGTCGAGCCCGCTGTTCGCGAGCGCCTTCGCGGCCGCCTGGGTGGCCATGGACGCGACGGTCTCGTCGGGTTCGGCGACGCGGCGCGTACGGATCCCGACGCGGGAGCGGATCCACTCGTCGCTGGTGTCGACCATGGTCGCCAGCTCGTCGTTGGTCAGCACCTTGGCGGGCTGGTAGTGGCCGAGGGCGAGGATACGGGACCCGGTCATCGGCGGTTCCTCCTGCGCGGGGCGGACGGACGGTGGTGGTACGGGATTGCCAGTCTCGACGCTGCGGGGCCGCTCGGGGGTATGTGATCCACCAATGTTCGGCCCGTTTAACTGGCACAACCCGCAGGGGCCCGGCCGCCACCGCGACCGGGCCCACCTTCCTACCGGGCGGTAATCAACGCGGCGGCCTCAACGCAGCGACAGCGCCGTGCGGATCGTGGTGAACAGCTGGGTCTGGTCGGTGACCCCGAGGACGCGCTCCGCCTGCGGGCCCTGCGCGGCGATGCGCACCTGGGTTCCAGTGTGCTCCTGCGAGGCGCCTGGCGTGTTGGTGGAGTAGTTCACCTTGAGCGGCTGCCCCTCGTTCGTGACCAGCGTCGAGGACAGGCCGGGCGGGTTCGCCTCCAGCGGGACGATCTGGCTGGTGTGGGCGTGGTCGGCGGTGGTGACCACGAGGGTGTCGGGGTGCTCGGCGGCGTACGCGCGGGCGACCTTCACCGCGCGGTCCAGGGCCGCGGTCTCCCCGATCTGGCCGCAGGGGTCGGCCGCGTGGTCGCGCTTGTCGATCGACGCGCCCTCGACCTGGAGGAAGAAGCCCTTCTTCCGGTCGCCGGAGCCCTTGCGCTTCTGCTCCAGCAGCTGGAGCGCCTTGCGGGTCTGCGCCTCCAGGCTCGGGGTGCCGGCCGCGCGCTCGGGGTTGCTCGTCACACAGCGCTGCGGGTCGGTGCCGCCCCGGGCGGCGGGCTTGCCGGTCCACTCGACGGGGACGTTGCCGGGGGCGAAGAGGCCGAGCACGGGCTTGCCGGGGCGGGCGGCCGTCAGGCCCTTGCCGTCGGTCACCACCTGATAGCCGAGCTTCCGTGCCTGCTCGGTGACCGTCATGCCCTTGTACGGGCCCTCGGTGATCTTCTGGTCGAAGCGGGCCTTGCCGCCGCCGAGGAGGACGTCCACCTTGTGGTTCACGCTCTGCTCGGCGATCGAGCCGGGGCCGCCCTCGGCGAGGGTGTCGGCTGGGCACGCCTTCATGTCGGCCGGGCCCTGGCAGCTGCGGTCGGTGGCGTGCGAGGCGAGCACGGCGGGGGTGGCGTCGGTGAGCTCGGCGGTGGTGACGCTGCCGGTGGCGAGGCCGTTCTTCTGGGCCAGCTCCAGGATCGTCGGCATCGGCTCGTCCGTGCCGGGCGACTTGGATATCCGCCCGTTGACCGTCTTGCGGCCGGTCGCCCAGCCGGTGCCGCTGGCCGCGGAGTCGGTGACGTAGTCCGGCTTGCCGTTCTTGTCGACGGAGTACGTGGTGTACGCGCCGGTCAGCGGGAACGCGTCCATGTTCAGCCGGCCGGCCGCGCCCACGGTGTAGTCGCGGGCCAGGGTGATCTCCGAGTCGCCCATGCCGTCACCGATGAGCAGGATGACGTTCCTGGCCTTCTTGGCACCGTGGCCGGCGATCTGCGCGGAGACGTCCGAAGTGCCACCCGACTGCGACGCGGAGGCGGCGGCCGGCACCGCGACCCCGGCGACGAGCAGCGCGGTGGCGCCCCAGGCGAGACGGCGTCCGTACGGACGAGAACCCATGGTGTTTCCTCCCTCGGCGACCCGGCCGGTCTGCCGGGTCGGGGGAAGCTCACCAGGGGCGGGTGTATCAGGAGAGGCGGGCGAGTGGCCCGTGGGTCACCTGGGGCTGTCGGCGGGGTGAGCGGCGGTGGCCGGGGTCACGTTGTCGACCGTGGCCGCGGGGGCGGGGGTCACCACGGGACCGGCCTCGGCGCCGCCCTCGTCCTTCATCGCCTTCGCCTCGCTCTTGAGGATGCGCATGGACTTGCCGAGCGCGCGGGCGGTGTCGGGCAGCTTCTTGGACCCGAACAGAACGACCACGACGAGTACGACGACGAGGATGTGCCAGGGCTCCAGGGCATTGCGCAGCATGACGGATCCACCTCTCTCTTCCGCGTTGATTATCGAGTTGGTTCTCGAACCGGCTTCCGCGGCCTTCTGCGTGACGGCCGCATTCACCATACTTGCTAGATTGCGCAACTGGACAACCTAAGGCCGTGCTCGTCCGTCTGTTCCGGTAGGGCAGACGTACGGAGCGGGGGAGTGGATGAGGGCTCGCACATGACTGGCACCCGAGGCAGGCACACGCATCACCGGATGCGGAACGTCGGCCTGGCCGCCCTGGCGTTCGTGGTGCTGCTGGCCGGAGGCGTGGGCTGGTTCTATCTGAAGCTCAACGGCAACATCAGCACCTTCGGCGCCGACGGCCTCTCCGACAACCGCCCGCCCGCGGGCGCCGCCGGGCAGAACGTCCTGGTCATCGGCTCCGACTCGCGCGCCGGGAGCAACAAGGACCTCGGTGGCGGCGAGGGCGACGTGGGCCGCTCGGACACCGCCTTCCTGCTGCACGTCTACGGCGACCGCAAGCACGCCATCGGCGTCTCCATACCCCGGGACTCCCTCGTGGACATCCCGCCGTGCAAGCTGCCCGACGGCAGCTGGACGAGCGAGCAGACCCGGGTGATGTTCAACTCCGCCTTCTCCGTGGGCGACACCGCCAAGGGCAACCCCGCCTGCACCCAGAACACCGTCGAGAAGCTCACCGGGCTGCGCGTGGACCACACCGTCGTCGTCGACTTCGCCGGCTTCTCCTCGATGACCTCCGCCGTGGGCGGCGTGCAGGTGTGCGTGCCGAAGGACGTCTATCAGGGCGACCTCAACCCCAACCTCGGCTCGCGCGGCGACCTCCTCTTCCACAAGGGGCAGCAGAGCGTCTCGGGCCAGAAGGCGCTGGACTACGTGCGCGTGCGGCACGGGATCGGCGACGGCTCCGACATAGGACGCATACAGCGGCAGCAGGCGTTCGTCTCCAGCATGATCAAGAAGGTGCGTTCGCAGGGCTTCAGCCCCACCACGCTGCTCCCGCTCGCCGACGCGGCCACCAAGTCGATGACCGTCGACCCCGGGCTCGGCTCGGCCGACAAGCTGCTGTCCTTCGCGATGTCGCTGAAGGACATCGACCTGCACAACATCAAGTTCATCACCGTGCCGTGGCGTTACGCGGGCAACCGCGTCGGCATCGTGCGGCCCGACGCCGACGCCCTGTGGGCCTCCCTCAAGGCCGACCGCACGATCGACGGCAAGGACGCGGGCGGCAAGCGCGGCGCGAGCCCCGCGCCGCCGGAGCAGCCGCAGCAGGCCATGCAGGCGGACGCCCCGGTCTCCGGCAAGGGCGTGAGCGTCTCCGTCGCCAACGGCACCACCGTCGAGGGCCTCGCCGCGCGGGCCACGAGCGCGCTGGAGGAGCACGGCTACACCGTCACCGGCACCTCGACCGCCGCCACGCGGGACCAGGGCACCACCGTGATCGAGTTCGGCCCCGGCGAGGTGGACCACGCCCGCACCCTGGCCCGGCTCTTCCCCGGCGCGTACGTACGGGGAGCGGCCGCGCCCGGCATCTCCGTCGTCCTCGGCCACGACTACGCGGACGGGCCCTCGGCCGCACCGTCCGCGTCGTCCGACTCGCCGTCCCCGGAGAAGTCGGGCTCCGGCACGCTCTCGCCCGACGTCGCCGAGAAGGCCCGGTCCGCGGACGACGACCCCTGCGCCAACCTGTCCTACGGCTGAGATGCGCAAAGGGGGGAAGAGTGGCCGAGGGGGAACCCCGTGCCTGAATATTCCGTTTTGGTGGTAAGCGCAGAGTGAGTCCCGTGAGCCCGAAGAGTTCCACGAGCAGTCCTTCTCCGAGGAGCAACGCCATGCCCGCCTTCCCCCGGGCGCTGCCCAGGTCGCTGCCGGCCCTGATCGCCGCCCTGTTCGTGCTGGTGGGCGCGGCGCTGTACGCACCGTCCGCCCGCGCCGACGCCGGCACCACCGGCCTGGACGCCGCGGCCGGGGTGCTGCGCAAGGGCCCGGTCTACGTCGACCCCCGGGCCACCGACCAGCTGCCCGCGGCCGACGCCCAGGCGCTGGCGAAGAAGATCCGCGACGCGGGCAAGCCGGTCTTCGTCGCCGTGCTGCCCGCCGCCTCCGAATACCCCAAGGCCACCGTCCTCCAGGACCTGCGCACCAAGGTGGGTGTCGCCGGTGTCTACGTGGTCCACCTGGGCGACGCCATGAACGCGGCCGCCGACTCGCGCGTGATGTCCAGGAACTCCGTCCGCAATCTGGTCGGCTCCGTCCAGCGGTCCGGCGGCGACGCCAAGACCCAGCTCAACAGCTTCGTCGACCAGGCCGACCGGCAGGCCAAGGGCCGTGAGCCGGGCTCCTGGGGCGGCTCCTCCGAGGGCGTCGGCGCGACCGGGCTGATCACCGGCGGCGCGGTGATCGTCGCCGGTGGCGCCGGGGCGTACGCCCTCTACCGCCGCAACCGGAAGAAGCGGGAGGAGCGCGAGCGCGCCGAGCTCGACGCCCTGCGGGTCGTGGTCGACGAGGACATCACCGCCTTCGGCGAGGAGCTCGACCGGCTCGACTTCTCCCCGTCCGAGCCCGGCGCGGACGACGCGATGCGCAAGGACTACGAGGAGGCCCTTGACGCCTACGAGGAGGCCAAGTCGAAGATGGCCGCCGCGACGAAGCCCACCGACGTCACGGCGGTGACCGAGACCCTCGACAAGGGCCGCTTCGCCCTCGCCACCCTCGCCGCCCGCCGCACGAAGTCCCCGCTGCCCGAGCGCCGCGTCCCCTGCTTCTTCGACCCCCGCCACGGGCCCTCCGTCCAGGACGTCGCCTGGGCCCCGCCCGGCGGTGCCGTCCGCACGGTGCCGGCCTGCGCCGCGGACGCCGCCCGCATCGCCGACGGCCAGGAGCCGCTGTCCCGCGAGGTCCAGACCATGAACGGTCCCCAGCCGTACTGGAACGCGGGGCCCGCGTACGCGCCTTGGGCCGGCGGCTATTTCGGTGGCGGGCTGCTGCCGGGACTTCTCGTCGGGACGATGCTCGGGAGTGTCTTCAGCGGGCCCGCGTATGCGGCTTCGCCGGATGCGGGGCCTGATGGCGGGGATTACACGGGGTCCGATTTCAATTCGGACGATTTCTCCGGTGGGGGCTGGGGGGATGGTGGCGGCTTCGGTGGCGGTGACGGGGGTGGCGGGTTCGGGGGCGGCGATTGGTGACGGCCGGTTGGCGCCTGCGGCGGGCTTTTTCCCCAGCCCCGCCCCTTCCCGAAACCGGGGAGACCCCGGACCCCCTTGACCGCGCTTCGCGCGGTGTCCTCAATCGCCGGACGGGCTGGATTTTCCGGACCGTAGTCTGTTGTCTGCGACTCGCAGATGAAGGGCCACGGTCCGCACATCCAGCCCGTCCGGCGTTTGAGGACGCTCCCCCAGACTTCGTCCGGGGGGACCCCAGCAGGGCGCTCCCGCCGCAGGCGGCGAACCGGCCCGCAGCCGGGGGTCTGGGGCACGCGCCCCCCCCACGCGGCGGAGCCGCACATCAGACGCAGCCGGGAAGGGGCGGGGTAGGGGAACAAAGCGCCGCAGGCGCACTGAAGCCGCACCCGGGCACGGGTCCGCGGCGGAGCCCCGGCCGCGGCGGAGCCGCGCATCAGATGCTGTGGGAAGGGGCGGGGCTGGGGAACGAAAAAGGGCCGCCGCAGGCGTCAACGTCCGCTACCGACCTGCCGCAGGCGTCAACGCCCGCTACACACCCCGCCGCCGAGCCACCCCCAACGCCACCCCGTAAAGCGCCAGAACCCCCGCCATCAGCCCGTAATACAGCGGCGGCAGCGCCGTCATCCCCAGCACAGGACCCAGCGGCGACAGAGGAAGCAGCAGACCCAGCACCGCCAGCGCCGCCGCCGCGAGCCGGATCGGGGCCGGGGCGCCGCCCTCGGCCAGGCGGCGGCCGGAGCGGAGCAGGAGCATCACCAGGGCCTGGGTGAGGAGGTTCTCCGTGAACCAGCCCGCGTGGAAGGCCGCCTGACCCCGCTCGTCGTCGAAGGACCGCACGGCCAGCGCCAGCACCCCGAAGGTCGTCAGGTCGGCCACCGCGTTCAGCAGGCCGAAGCCGGTCATGAAGCGGAACAGCGCGCGCGGCCGCAGCACCGTCGGGTGCCGGAGCGCGTACGCCCCGGGCCGGTCGAAGGCCAGGGCCAGCTGGGCGGCGTCGAAGCAGAGGTTCTGCACGAGCACCTGCGCGGGCAGCATCGGCAGGAAGGGCAGCAGCAGCCCGGCCACCAGCATCGCGATGACGTTGCCGAGGTTGGAGGAGAGGGTGATGCGCAGATAGGCGGCGATGTTGCCCGTGCTGCGGCGCCCGGCCAGGATCGCCCGGTCCAGCGACGTGAGGTCCTTCGAGGCGAGCACCACATCGGACGCCTCGCGCGCCACGTCCACCCCGTCGCGCGGACAGATCCCCACGTCGGCGGCGTGCAGCGCGGACAGGTCGTTGACCCCGTCGCCCAGGAAGCCGACCGTGTGGCCCCCGCCCTCACGCAGGGCCCGGACGATGCGGGCCTTGTGCTCGGGCGCGCACCGGGCGAAGACCGTCGTACGGGTCGCGAGGCGGGCCAGCTCCAGCGGGCCGAGGCCCTCGATCCGGTCGGCGGTGACGACCTCGCCGGGCTCCAGGCCCAGCTCACGGCAGATCCGGGCGGCGGTGCCCGGGTGGTCGCCGGTGAGCACCTTGACCGTCACACCGCGGTCCGCGAGCGCGGTGAGCGCCTCGGCGGCGGTGGGCGCGAGGGCGTCGCGCAGCCCGACGAAGCCGAGGAAGGCCAGGTCGCGCTCGTCGGCCGGGGTGTACGGCCGCCCGCGCGCGGGCCGTTCCGCGACCGCGACGGCCAGCACCCGTAGCCCGTCGGCGGCCAGCGCGGCGGCGCGCCCGGCGAGCCGCTCCCGCTCCGCCTCACCGAGCGAAAGCCCGGTGTGGCCGACGCGCGTGCAGCGCCGGAGCACGTCCTCCGGCGCGCCCTTGACCACCAGCGTGTGCACCTTCGCCGGCGCGGGACCGCCGGTCAGCGCGCGGACGTTGCCGGGCGTCCCGAGGCGGTCCGGTTCGTAGGCCGCCGGACCGCGGACGACCGCTGTCGCGAGGGGGCGGCCCGGCCCGCACGGCAGGGCGGCGACGCCCTCCACGCTGTCCGCGCCGAGCACCCCGCCGCCGCGCTCCTCGTCCGCGTCGAGGATCGCCTCGTCCAGCGCGTCGGGCGTGGGCAGTTCGGCGAGCTGGAGCGTCCACAGGGCGTTGACCGCCGCCCAGTGCAGGACGGCCGGGTCGTCCTGGCCCTCGCCGTCGACCGCGCAGGTGACGACGGGCACGTCCTGGGTGAGCGTGCCGGTCTTGTCCACGCACAGCACGTCGACCGCGCCGAGGTCGTGCAGCGCCGGCAGCCGCCGGACGATGACCTCGCCGCCCCGGGCGAGCAGCGCCGCGCCGCGGGCCAGCGCGGTCGTCACCACGACCGGCAGCATCTCGGGGGTGAGCCCCACCGCGACGGCCACCGCGAACGGCAGGGTCTCCAGGCCGCGCCCGCGCAGCAGCGCGCCCGCGATGAGCACGAGCGGGGCGGTGAGCAGCATGAACCGCACGAGCGTCCAGGCGATGCCGTTCACCGACCGGTCGAACGGGCTGGCCGCGCGGGACGGGCCGCGCCCCCAGCCGTACGCCTCGCGGTCCCGGTCGGGCAGCGTGCCCGAGAGCATGGTGGCGGCGCCGGTCGCCACCACGACGCCCGTGCCCGTGCCGGAGACGACGCTGCTGCCCTGGAAGCAGCTGTGGATACGGCCGGGCCCGTGGTCGTCGGACCGGGGCACGTCGAGGCCGTGCTTCACCACCGGCGTCGACTCGCCCGTCAGCGCCGCCTCATGGACCGTCAGCCCCGTCGCCCGCAGCAGCCGCAGGTCCGCCGGGACCAGGTCGCCCGGCGCGAGCAGCACGACGTCGCCCGGAACGAGCTGGTCGACGGGGAGTTCGCGGGTCAGGGCGGGCGCGTCGGCCGTCGGGCGGCGCCGGACCGTGGCGGTGGTCGCGATCATGTCGCGCAGGGCCGCGGCCGAACGGTCCGCGCGGTGCTCGCCGGTCGACCGCAGGACGCAGCTGACCATGACCAGGACCGCGATCACACAGGCCGTGCCCCACGCGGACATGACCGCCGAGACCAGCCCGAGGCAGAGCAGGACGGCGGTGAAGGGGTCGCGCAGGCTGCGGGCGAACCGGCGCGGCCACGAGGCCGGGCGGCGCCCGGGGAAGGTGTTCTCGCCGTGCCGCGCGAGGCGCTCCTCGGCCTCCGCCTCCACGAGCCCGCGCGGGCCGCTCCGCAGCGTGCGCAGGACTTCGAGGGCGGTGCCGTGGCCGTCCCCGGTGTGCTCCCGGGGGTTCTCCTCAGCCGCTGCCCCGCGCGCGGCAGGGCCCTCAGGCGCCCAGACCACGGAGGCGCCCGGAACCGGCACGCGACCCGGCGACCGCGCCGGGAACGGCCTCCGCACCGGTCTTGCGGTCGACGAGCTGGCCGACCATGAGCCGTACGATCGTGACGACGTTCGGGTCGTCCACGAGATACACCACGCGCCGTCCCTCGCGCCGGGACCGCACCAGGCCCGCGAGCTTCAGCTTCGCCAGGTGCTGGCTGATCGCGGGGAGCGCCCCGCCCACCCGCTCGGCGAGCCCGCTCACATCGCTCTCGCCCTGGGACAGGGCCCACACGAGATGCAGCCGGGCCGAGGAGGCGAGCAGCCCGAACGCCGCGGCCGCCTCCGACAGCACCTCCGCCGAGGGGTCGTCGAAGCCTTCACCGAAGCTCCCTTCGAAGCCTCCGACGCTTCCGACTCCTGCGGCCACTGTCGCTCTCCCGTCCCTGTCGGGCATCCGGCGCCCGGCACGACCAGTCTAGGCGGGGCCGCGCGGAGGAACGGGCGGACATGCGCCGCAGGCCCGTTCGCCCCTGTTCCTCCCGCATCCCTTTCCTCGGCGCGAGGCGGCCGAATTCGCCGTGGGCGAAAAGAGGAGGCATGCCCGCCGGGCCGCCGGGTAGGCGGCGGACGTCAGCAACGGATCTGGGGAGGACGACGTGACCATCACGGCATCCACGGTTACGACAGAGCATTCGGCGGCTGTTGCGCAGCGGTTCGAAGAGTCGGTCGGGGGGCTGCCGTACATCGAGGACGCGACGACGGTGGCACCGCGGGACGCCCGCGCCCTGTCCAAGCTCTTCTTCGACCGCCTCACCGAACTGGAAGAAGGCACCCACGAATACCAGTACGCGCGGAACACGCTGATCGAGATCAACCTCTCGCTCGTGCGTTTCGCAGCGTCACGGTTCCGCAGCCGTGGTGACCAGATGGAGGACATCATCCAGGTCGGCACCATCGGGCTGATCAAGGCGATCGACCGTTTCGACCTCTCGCGCGAGGTGGAGTTCACCACCTTCGCCGTGCCCTACATCGTCGGTGAGATCAAGCGGCACTTCCGGGACACCAGCTGGTCGGTGCACGTGCCGCGCCGCCTCCAGGAGCTGCGTGTCGAGCTGGCCAAGGCCACCAGCGAACTCTCCCAGGAGCTGGACCACGCGCCCACCCCCGCCGAACTCGCCGAGCACCTCGGCATCACCCGGGAAGAGGTCGTCGAGGGCATCGTCGCCAGCAACGGCTACACCGCCGGTTCCATCGACGTGCCCGTGGACGAGGGCTCCGACCAGGCGGGCACCAGCTACGCCGACCGGCTCGGCGACATCGACCCGGCCCTGGAGGGCGTCGAGAACCTCCACGCGCTCAAGCCGCTGGTCGCCGAGCTCAGCGACCGCGAACGGCAGATCCTGCGCATGCGGTTCGGCGCGGAGATGACACAGTCGGAGATCGGCGCCGAGCTGGGCATCTCGCAGATGCACGTCTCGCGGCTGCTGTCCCGCATCCTCGGCAGGCTGCGGCTCGGGCTGCTCGGGCTGAAATAGCCCCCGGGCCCCCGGCCTGCCGGCTGACCGCCCCCTGCCCGTCGGCGCCCGTCGGCCTCAGATACCGATCGGCAGCGGGGCCGGTCGCAGCCAGGTGGCCCGTACGGTCTTGCCCTCCGGGCAGCGGTCCACCACCTCCAGCCGGGTGGCCAGCCGCTCGACCATGTGCCAGCCCAGCCCGCCGCCCCCGGCCAGGTCCGGGGTGCGCGGCTCGGGCGGGCGGGGGCAGGCGTCGGCGATCTCCACCACCAGCCGCCCCTGCACGGCCCGCACGCACAGCCGCCACCAGCCACCGGTGTGCCGGATCGCGTTGGCCACCAGCTCCGACACCACGAGCACCACGGCGTCGAGATCCGCCCACGGGCAGTTCCGGGCCAGGAACTCCGCCGTCGCGTGGCGGGCCCCGGCGGCATCCCCGTACGGGAATTCGATCACGACCATCTGTGCGGCTCCTTCTCTCTTCGCCAGAGCGTCTACCCATGGATCACGGACTCATGACCGAAAAGTGCGGATCTGTTGTACGGGCGTGCGGCCTGCGGCGGAGCCCTACGGCAGGGCCGTCGGAAAGCCGTCCGGCGGACCCGTCGGGAAGCCCTCGGGCGGGCCCGTCGGCAGCGCGGGCAGCGGTGGCGGCGTCACGTCCGGCGCCCTGCCCGTGCCCCCGTCGTCGACGTGCTCGACCTTCTCCACCACCTTGTCCTTCATCGGCTTGAACACCGACAGATAGAACACGCCGAAGCCCACGCACCCCGTCACGAACACCGCGAGGAACGCCAGCAGGACCCCCATGCCCAGCAGCGTGCGGGAGTCCCCGGGCGCGAGCGCCGTGGCCCGGTCCGGCCGCCCCTCCGGATAGCGGACGGTCACCACGTCCCCCTCGACGACCGTCGCGCGCCCGCCCGCCTCCTCGAACCGCGTCACCCGGCCCTCGGGCGTCGTGAACTCGTAGACGTGGTTCAGCGTCGTCGAGGAGGAGACGTGCACGCCCTGCCGGCGCGTGGTCGTCGTCGCGTACAGCCGCAGACAGCGCCCCGGCACCTCGATCCCGCTGCGCCACGCGGCTCTCAGGCGGCGTACGCGCAGCACCGCCCACACCATTCCCGCGACACCGACGGCCGCCATCAGCCCCGGCACGGCCAGGACGAATACGTCGAACATGAACCCCCCACTGAATGGACGTGTGTTCCCGTATCCAAGCGGGTCGGGCCCTTCCGCGCGAATGACATGAAACCCGGCGGTCCGCCGCGTCTCATAGGGCACCGCGGTGAACCCTGCCACCGCTTCCGGGCCGGTTCGCCAATCCGTGTACGCGGACGGTCCGCGCGCCATGAGCCGCACCGCCGCTGGGCACTGAACGCGGAGATATGGCGGACGGCGAGGTCTGGGGGCTTCACGTGGGTGTGGTGAGGGTTGTCGGAAACGGCCCCGGGGATCGGCGTCGCACCGGGGACGGGGTCCGCGGATGCTGCTGACCCCCCTGCCCGACTACCACGTGGCTTCCGGCCGGCTCCGGGAGTGGACGCTGGACCCCGCACCCTTCCACGAGGCGTCGCGGGCGGCCGGGAACGCGAGACCCCTGTCGTACAACCAGCAACTGCACCTGAAATTCACCCTGAAGCTCATGGAGCGTGACCTCGGGACACCGGCCTGGCTGGGGTTCGGGTTCGAGATCCCCGGGCCGCTCGACGCCGAGGTGTTCCGCGAGACGGTGCGCGTCTGGGCCGAACGGCACGAGACGCTGCGCAGCGGCTTCCGCCTGGAGGACGGGAAGCCCGAGCGGTTCACCGTCGACAGCCGCGCGGTGTCCGTGCGGGACGCGGTCCTGGGCGACTTCACCGGCGGCGAGGAGCTCAGCGGGTACCTCCAGGAGCGCATCGACGCCGCCGCGGAGGCGTTCCGGCTGCCCAGCTTCGTGGTGGAGACCGTGGAGCGCGCGGATTCCACCACCGTCGTCGTGGGACTGGACCACGCGCACGCCGACGGGTACTCCGTCGCGATGGCCGTCCAGGAGTTTCAGGATCTCTACGCCGCGATCGCCACCGGAGAAACGATCGCGCACGACGGCATCGGCAGCTATGTGGACTTCAGCGTCGAGGAGCGAGCCACCGCCGGACAGATCGGCGCCGACCACCCCGCCGTCGCGGAGTGGAGCCGCTTCGTCGAGAACGCAGGCGGCCGGATGCCGCGCTTCCCCCTCGAACTCGGCGTCGCCGAGGGCGAACTGGTGCCGCACACCATGCTGGACACCTGGCTGGTCGACGCCGCCGAGGCCGAGGCGGTCGAGGAGATCTGCCACGCGGCGGACGGCGGCTTCCTCGCCGGGCTGCTCGCCGCCTTCGCGATCGCCGCCCACCAGCTCACCGGCGAGCGGGTCTACCGGACCGTGATGCCGATGCACACCCGCTCCCGGCCGGAGTGGGCGCGTTCGATGGGCTGGTTCATCGGCATCGGCCCGCTCGAGATCGACCTCGGTACGGCGAGGACGTTCCGGGACGCCGTGCACGGCGCGCACCGGTCCGCCAGGACGGCGATGCGCCTCACCCGGGTGCCGTTCCTCAGGATCGTCGAACTCCTGGGCATGGAAGAGGACTTGGAGCGTGCCATGCCCGAGTTCTTCCCGTTCGTCTCCTTCACCGACATGCGGGTGGTCCCCGGCGCGGGTCGGTGGACCGAATGGAACGCCCGGACCCTGTTCCGGATGACCCGCGGCAACAAGGCCAACGTCTGGGTGAACCGCACCCACGACGGAGTGCGGTTCTCCGCACGCCATCCCGACACCGAGCTCGCCGGAACCAGCGTCGCCTGTTTCGCCGACCAGGTGCGGGACGTGCTCCACAGCGTGGCGAAGACGGGCGACTACGCCTTCGCCGACCCATCGAGTACCACAGGAGTGACTGCATGACCCCAGTGCGGGAAATCGTGGAAGCGGTGCTGGCGGGCAAGTTCCAGGTGCTTCCCGAGGAGATGGCGGCCGACGGGACGCTGGCCTCCATGGACCTGGACTCGCTGGCCGTGATCGAGCTGCTCTACACCCTGGGAAGGGAGTTGGACGTCAAGGTCGGCGAGGACGAGGTGACCTCGCACGACACCCTCCCGCGGCTGGTCGCCCTGCTGGAGGAGAAGCGCGCGGCGGCGCAGGGAGTGATGCCGTGAGCCGTACCGGGGTGGTCGTGACCGGCCTCGGCATGGTCACCCCGGCCGGGGCCGGGACGGAGGCCACCTGGCGGGGCGTGTGCGACGGCCGGGGCACCGCCTCGGCCGACCCCCGGCTGACGGGCCTGCCCGTCGACTTCTCCTGCCGCGTCCCGGACTTCGACCCCGGGGCGTATCTCGGGCGCCGGGCCCTGTGGCGGACGGACCGCTGCTCACAACTGGCGGTCGCCGCCGCCCGGGAAGGGGTACGGGACGCGGGGCTCGACCCCGGCAGCTGGGACGGCACCCGGGTGGCCGTGGTCGTCGGCACCTGCTTCGGCGGTCAGCAGGCGTGCGAGGACGGCCACCGCGACCTGCTGCGGGACGGGCCCGAGGGCATCTCCCCGGCGCTCGTGCCGAAGATGATCCCCAACATGCCCGCGGCCGAGGTCTCCATGGACCTGGGGGCCCGCGGGATGAGCCTGAGCGTGTCGACGGCCTGCGCCTCGGGTGCCGGCGCCATCGCCCTGGGCCGGACCCTGCTGCTGTCCGGCGCCTGCGACGTCGTGGTCGCCGGCGGCGCGGAAGCGGCCGTCACCCCCCTGATCGCCGTGGGGTTCCAGCGCATGGGCACCCTCTCCGGGCGCCGCGACGACCCGGCGGCGGCCGCCCGCCCCTTCGACGCCGCGCGCGACGGCTTCGTGCTCGGCGAGGCCGCCGCCGTGCTGGTGCTGGAGCGCGCGGACGCCGCCCGGCGGCGCGGCGCGGTGCCGCGCGCGGTGCTGGCCGGGTGCGGCTCCACCAGCGACGCCTATCACGTCACCGCCCCGCACCCCGAACACCGGGGCGCCGAGGCCGCGTTGCGCGCCGCCCTCGCCGACGCGGGCGCCTCCCCCCGGGAGGTGGACCACGTCAACGCGCACGGCACCTCCACCCGCATCAACGACTCCACCGAAGCCGCCCTGCTCGCCCGGGTCTTCCCGCACGCCCCCAGCGTGACCTCGGCCAAGGGGGCGCTGGGCCACTGCCTCGGCGCGGCCGGCGCGGTCGAGGCGGCCCTGACCGTGCTGACGCTCCATCACCGCCTCGTCCCGCCGACGGCCAACCTGGAGACGGCCGACCCGGACTTCGAGCTGGACCTGGTCCACAAGGCGGCGCGCGAGCAGGAGGTCACCCTCGCGGTGAGCAACGCGTTCGGCTTCGGCGGCCACAACGAGGTCCTGGCCTTCAGGCCCTGGTCGTAACCCCTTCCGTGCCGCGCCCGGAGGAACGGCGGCTCGGCGGCCGGGGCGGATCGCGCAGCCCCGCAGGCGCTTCGGTCCGGGGCGCGGGAGGCGGCATGACGGATGCCCGCACGCGGGATCGCCGGCGGAGACGGCCGTCTGATGAGTGGTCATAGAAGTGACGCAGCTCACTCCTCGATCGGGCCTTCGCCTCAATCCCAACACTTAAGTTGATATCGACCCGAGGGCAAGGTTTAGCCCTCACTGCACCACATTCCGTACTTTTCGCAGGAGCCCTATGCCCCACCCCTCCGCCAGGGATTTGGCGTCACTGAGCTGAACAGCAGGCTCCCCGCACACAAGCTGTGACGGCCCGCTGCGTTGCCTTCACCGGCCAAGGCCGGAACGTTTCCGCGTTCCGCCTTCCTCCCACCCGGGCCCCCGCACGCCGCGCCCTCGCACGCCCATGCCTTCCTTCTTCGGCCTGCCTGGCCACACATCACCCCCGTACGCCACGCGTACGTCCGACGTGTCTGGAGACACCCCTTGCTTCGCAACAAAGCCGCCACACGCGGCGCTTCCCTCGCTCTCGTCACGGCCATCGCCTCCGTCACCCTGGTCACCGGCAGCGCCTTCGCCGACTCGGTGCAGTCCGACTGGAAGTCCGTCACCTCGACCGGAACCCTGGGCAAGGGCGCGGCCGCCGGCGGGCAAGTGACCCGCCAGCAGGTGCTCGAACGAGCCAGAGACTGGTCGGCCCACCGGGTCCCGTACAGTTCGAACGGGCTGAACTCGCCCTACAGCTGGTACTACGACGACGCGACCGGCGGGCGCTACCGCCAGGACTGCTCGGGCTACGTCTCCATGGCCTGGCAGCTCCAGGACAGCCACAACACGTGGTCCCTGAACGACGTGTCGACCGAGATCAAGCGGTCCGCGCTGCAGCCGGGCGACATCCTCAACAACACCGACAGCCACGTCGTCATCTTCGCCGGGTGGATCGACCGGTCGGCCCAGACGTTCTACTACTACTCCGAGAGCGGCCGGCACGTGCCGACGCAGCGGTACGTGGGCAACTTCAACGAGTCCATGCTGTCGGGGCACCCCACCAGCGGCTACCGGGCGTACAAGTACGACAAGATAGTCGACGGCCCGGTCACCGCCGAGCCGGGCGCCGAGGAGACCGGTGCCACCCCGGCCGTCGCCAAGGTCACCGGCCCGTCGGACAGCGCCATCCTGGACGGCCAGGTCGCCCTCACCGCCTCGGCGGAGGAGAAGGTCGGCACCCCGTCCGCCCTGGAGTACTACATCGACGACAAGCTGGTGGAGACCGTCGCCAGCCCCGGCACCGAGTTCTCGATGTCGCTCGACACCACCGAGCTGTCCGACGGCGCGCACACCCTCAAGGTGCGGGCCAAGAACGCCGGCGGCCAGGCCGGCCCGATGTCGGCGGGCTCCGGCTTCTTCGTCGCCAACAAGGCCGTCCCCACCAGCGCCACGGGTGACTTCGACGGCGACGGCAAGGCCGACATCGCCGTCCTCTACAACCTCGGGCAGTCGAAGACCGGCAAGAACCTCACCAGGATCTACAAGTTCACCAACAACGGGCACGGCTTCGACGAGCCCGTCAACGCCTGGGACAACGACGACTCGGTCAACACCAGCTGGAACGCCGACAACATCAAGCTGACCATCGGCGACTTCAACGGCGACGGCAAGAGCGACCTCGCCGCCCTGTACAACTCGGGGCAGTCCCCGACCGGCAAGAACCTCACCACGCTGTACGAGTTCATCAGCAACGGCAAGGACTTCAAGGCCCCGGCCAAGGTCTGGGACAACGACGACGCCACCACCGGCAGCTGGAACTGGCGGGCCAGCAAGCCGGTCGCGGGTGACTTCAACGGCGACGGCAAGGCCGACCTCGGCATCCTCTACAACCAGGGCCAGGACAAGGAAGGCAAGAACAACCTCACCGCCTTCCACATCCTCTACTCCTACGACGGTGGCATCCGCGGCCCGAAGCGTGTCTGGGACAACGACGACCGCACCACCGGCAGCTGGAACTGGGAGCGCAGCAAGCCGGTCGCGGGCGACTTCAACGGTGACGGCAAGGCCGACCTGGGCATCCTCTACAACGAGGGCCAGGACGACACCGGCAACTACCGCACCGCCTTCCACATCGGCTACGGCCGCGCGGACGGCATCAACGCCCCCAAGCGGGTCTGGGACAACAACGACCGCACCACCGGCAGCTGGAACGCCGACCGCAGCAAGCCGATCGCGGCGGACTTCAACGGCGACGGCAAGGCCGACCTCGGCATCCTCTACGACAAGGGCCAGGACAAGGACGGCAACAACCAGACCGCCTTCCACATCGGCTACGGCACGGCGGACGGCATCTCGGCCCCGAAGGTCTTCTGGGACAACAACGACCGCTCGACCGGCAGCTGGAACGCCGACCGCAGCAAGCTGGTCGCCGGGGACTTCAACGGTGACGGCAAGGCCGACCTCGGCGTCCTCTACAACAACGGCGAGCAGCCGAACGGCGACGGCAAGGTGACCCTCTTCAATTTCTTCGGCAACGCCTCCGGCATCTCGGGCCCGAACAAGGTCTGGGACAGCGAGAAGTTCGGCAGCTGGAACTGGTACCGCAGCGACCTCGGCTGACGCACACACCCCGTAGACGCGCCGCCGCGAGGGTTTCCTCGCGGCGGCGCCCTGTTCTCCCACTCAATAGGACTTCCTTCATGCGCAGTAGATCCCGCGGTGCCGTGCGTCTCGCCGTCGCCGCCGCCTTCGTCTCCTCCCTCGCCCCCGCCGCTCTCCTCACCTCGGCCCCCTCCGCCTCCGCCGCCTCCCTGGCGATGTGGGAGCGGATGGCCCAGTGCGAGGCCACGGGCGACTGGACGGCTGTGAACCCGAGCGGCCCGTACTACGGCGGCCTCCAGTTCTCCAAGTCCACCTGGGACGCCAACGGCGGCACGGAGTTCGCCGCCTACCCCCACAAGGCGACCAAGGAACAGCAGATCATCGTGGCGGAGCGGCTCCTGCGTGCCGCGGGTCCGGGCCAGTGGCCCGATTGCAGCAGGCGGGTGGGCCTGGTCAACGACGGCGTCGACCCGTATTCGCGCGCCACCCCGCCCGTCACCCGCGTCACGGCCCCGGAGGGCGGTGGCGTGCTCAGCGGTACGGTCACGCTGACCGCGTCCGTCACCGAGGAGCAGGGGAAGCCGACCGGGGCCACCTTCCTCGTGGACGGCGACGCCGTTGGCACGGCTTCCGGGTCCGGGCCCTCGTACAGCGTGAGTGTGGACACCACGACCCTGGCGGAAGGGCCGCACACCGTGACCGCCCGCGCGGTCAACGACGCCGGCCAGACCGGGCCGACGTCCTCGGGCGTCTCCTTCTTCGTCGCCAACCGGGGCACGGCCGGGCAGGCCACCGGCGACTTCAACGGCGACGGCAAGGCCGACATCGCGATCCTCTACGGCTACGACCGGGAGGGCAAGGACAACCACACCGCGCTGTGGACGCTGCTCAGCACGGGCCAGGGCTCGTTCGCCGCGCCGGTGAAGGTGTGGGACAACCTCGAGGCGGGGACGGGCTCCTGGGACTGGGCCAACTCCAAGGTCGTCGCCGGCGACTTCAACGGCGACGGCAAGGCGGACATCGGCGTCCTCTACAACGATGGCCAGGACGACGCCAAGAACAACCGCACCGCCCTGTGGACCTTCACCAGCAACGGGTCCGGCTTCGACAAGCCGGTGAAGCAGTGGCGGAGCAGCCAGTCCTGGGACTGGAAGCGGTCCAAGCCGGTCGCGGGTGACTTCAACGGTGACGGCAAGGCGGACGTCGGCATCCTCTACAACGAGGGGCAGGACGGCACCGGCAACTACCGCACCGCCTTCCACATCGCCTACGCCACGGCCAACGGGGTCCGGGAGCCGAAGCGGGCGTGGGACAACGACGACCGCACCACCGGCAGCTGGAACTGGGAGCACAGCAAGCCGGTCGCGGGTGACTTCAACGGTGACGGCAAGGCCGACCTGGGCATCCTTTACAACGAGGGGCAGGACGGCACCGGCAACTTCCGCACCGCCTTCCACATCGGCTACGGCCGCGCGGACGGCATCAACGCCCCCAAGCGCGCCTGGGACAACGACGACCGCACCACCGGCAGCTGGGACTGGAAGCGGTCCAAGCCGGTCGCGGCCGACTTCAACGGCGACGGCAAGGCCGACCTGGGCATCCTCTACGACGAGGGCAAGGACAAGTCCGGCGACTTCCACACGGCCTTCCACATCGGCTACGGCCGGGCCGACGGCATCAACGCCCCCAAGCGCGCGTGGGACAACAACGACACCACGACCGGCAGTTGGAACGCCGACCGCAGCAAGCTGGTCACGGGGGACTTCAACGGCGACGGCAAGGCCGACCTCGGCGTCCTCTACAACAGGGGTCAGGAGGACGGGAAGAACAAGGTCGCGCTGCACACCTTCGCCGGTCGTGACGACGCGGTCTCCCGGCCGGTGAAGGCCTGGGACAACGACAATTCGATCAGCTGGAACTGGTACGCCAGCGACCTCGGCTGAGCCGGGCGCCGGCCGCCGCGCCGCCCGCGCCGGCGTTCGTCGAAGTCCTCTGCCGCTCGCACGGGTTGCGGACGGGCCCCCGGTTCGACAGCCTGGACGAACCGGGGGCCCTCCCCAGAAGGCCCCCGTGCCTAGACCGCCGACGCCCCGCCATTGACGGAGACCGTGACCGAGCCGATCAGAACGCGGTGATCGGAGCAAAGTGCGCCACCGCAACTCTCCGGGGCGAGGGAGTCGGCCGAGTACGGGCCGGCGATCCTGTCCTCGCGGGCGAAGATGAAGTCGATCTTCTCGCCGGTGCCGCACGGGCCGGCGTTGCCGGGGTCGAGTTTGCTGACGGTCGACTCCCCGTAGCCGGCACAATTCGCCGGGTCGTTGTCGTCGAGCTCGCGGTAGTGCCCGGTGTTGCGGTCGTTGTTGGGTGTGTTCACGCCGGCCGAGTAGAAGTCGTCCATCCGGCCCCAGTTCGGCTGCATGTTGAAGTCACCGGCGACGATGACCGTGTCACCCTTGCCGTGGTAGTCCTCCAGCCGTTCGCGTACATAGTCGGCCTGGGGCTTCCGGTAGTCGTCCACAAAGGTCAGATGCGTGACGCAGAACCTCATGTGCGTTTTGTCCTTCAATGCCGCGCACAGGAGCTTGCGCTTCTCCCGCTGACCGTCATCGGGAAGTGTGAACCGGTCCGCGGGGCCCAGGGGCTGCTTACTGAAGATCGCGATGCCCTCCTCCTCGCCACCGCACACCGAGCGCCCCGCGGGATACGCACCCTCGAAGCGCGCGAAATTCGTTCCGTCCACCGGCCAGCCGGAATCGCGGAGTGTCTGCTGCAGCGCCCGGTACTGGCTCGCGCACAGTTCGTTGAGCGCGACGAAGTCGGCATTGCGGTTGCGGATCGACTTGGCGGCCGCGCTGACCATGCCGTTCGTGGTCGAGTTGTGGTTCATCTCGTCGCCGGACACGTTCCACTGCCAGACGGTGTAGGTGGCGGTGGCCGTGCTCTCCGTGGCCGTTTGCCGCGAAGGCGGGCAAGGCCAGGCTCATCCATGCGAGAACAGTTGCCGTCAAGGCTCTCAAGGTGCGCATCAATCCCCCGGTCAGGTCAAAGTTGATCAAGACGTCATGATCTATCACATGAGTGGGGCAAGTACCCGGAATGTGACGAGAACCATGGGCCGCGCGGGCCGGTCGCAACCGTCGTCGGTGCGTCCGCGGGGCCGGGACAGTCTCCTTGCTCTCAACGGGCCGTGCGGCCGGCGACGGTGCCGACGTCCGGCCCGTTGGGGGGGGAGAGAGAAACGGTCCCGGCGCTGCAAGTGGGTCACGGCGAGGGCCGCTTGGGAAAGGGCCCCGCGGCGAGCCCGGTTCTGCTTACGCGTGCGCGATCGACGCGCGGGCGTGCTCCTCGGCATGATCCGGCTGGTCGATGTCGCGGAAGGCGTTGACCCACTCGCCGCCGAGACAGGCGGGGTCGATGAACTCGGCCCACTCGGGCTCACTGGCCGCGTCCACTTCGGTGAAGCTCTGCTCCGCCTGGCTGATGGCGTGCACGGTGGCCTTCCGGCGGGCCGAACGGTACGACGACGGCACGTACACGCTGTGGACGTACAGCAAGGACACCCGCTCGTGGGCGTCGGCCGACTACGAGCCGGGGGCGAGTGAGTCCAGGGGCTCCTGGCCCGCCTGTATGTCCCCGTACATCCCCGGCAAGCTCGCCTACCGGGCCGAACCCGGCGGCCCCCTGCACCTCTCGGCTGCGAGGGCATCCCCGTCGCCTTGGCCGCCGCGCGGCTCGCCCGCGAGGTTGTCCGCGGACAACTGCTGGCCGACGGTTGGTCGATCCTGCACGCCTCCGCCGCCGTCCGTGACGGACAGGCTGTGCTGACGCTGGGGGACGAGGGTGCGGGAAAGACCAGGAGCTCAAACCCCAGTTCTTCCCCGACCAGCTCAACAGCTGGCTTGGTCTGGCCCTGGCCACCGAAGGACACGCCACCCGCGTCCTCTTCCCCCGGATCACCCCGGGTGCCGAGCCTGCCCTTCTCGACGAACGATGGGGTGCTGCCGAAGACGACCGCACCCGGTCCGTCATGGACGCCGTGCTCGGCGGCCTGTGGACCGGGTGCGGGTCGGAGTCAGGCCGTCAGGCCTTCTTGGTCTCCCAGAAGATGCGGTCGATCTCGGCGATGAGCTCCAGCGCCTTCTCGCCCGTCTTCGGGTCGTTGGAGGCCTTGGCCGCGCTCAGGGCCTTGAGGGTGTCGTTGACCAGCTGGTGCAGCTGGGGGAACTTCTCGAAGTGCGGCGGCTTGAAGTAGTCGCTCCACAGCACCGAGACGTGGTGCTTGGCCAGCTCGGCGCGCTGCTCCTTGATGATGAGGGCGCGCGTGCGGAAGTCCGGGTCCTCGTTGGCCTGGTACTTCTCCTGGACTGCCTTGACCGACTCGGCCTCGATACGGGCCTGGGCGGGGTCATAAACGCCGCACGGCAGGTCGCAGTGCGCGCTGACCTGCACCTTGGGGGCGAACAGGCGGGAGAGCATAAAACTGTCCTTCCTCGTGATCGTCTTCTCAGGTGCGAGATTACTCGGTGTGGGAAGGCTTTTCTCGGGTGCCCCGGGGGGCTTAGGACAAAAGTCCGGTGTCAGTCTGGAACTGCCGCCGCGACAGGTGGAGGAAAAACCGACCGGGAGGTGCCGAGGTGCAGGAGCAAGTGGACGAGCGCGGGCAGGAGCAGGACCGCGAGCGCCGCGGACTGCTGCGGATCGGGCTGGCCGAGGTCTACAACCCCTCGATGGTGCCGACGCTGAACCCCGGGGATCAGCTCGTCGTGCAGTACGGGGCCGCCGTCCGGCCGGGTGACGTGGTGGTGCTGCGGCACCCGTTCCGGCAGGACCTGCTGATCGTCAAGCGGGCCGTCGAGCGGCGCGACGGCGGCTGGTGGGTGATGGGGGACAACCCCCTGGTGGAGAACGACAGCCGGGAGTTCGGCACGGTGCCGGAGGAGTTCGTGGTGGCCCGCGCCTGGGTGCGGCTGCGGCGCCCGCCGGGGGCGGGTCAGCGCTCGGTGGGCGCGCTGCTGTCGTGGCTGGCGTCCGCGCTGCGGCCGGTGCGGGCGGTGCCCGCCGAGGCCTCCGCCTCCCGGCTCTCCAGGCGCTTGCGGGCGCGGTAGGCGGCGACGTTGGCGCGGGTCGCGCAGCGGTCGGAGCAGTAGCGGCGCGAGCGGTTGGTCGAGGTGTCGAGGTAGGCGTTGCGGCAGGGGGCCGCCTGACAGATGCCCAGCCGGTCGACGCCCAGCTCGGTGAGGTGGACGGCCAGGCCCATGCAGGCGGTCGCGGTGTACGAGGCGCTGGCGTTGGCGGCGTGGTCGGCGATGTGCATGTGCCACTTGGGCCGGCCGTCCTCGTCGCGGTACTCGTGGCCGGAGATCTGCGGGCTGACGGGGAACTCCATCAGCAGGGCGTTGAGCAGGTCCACGGCCCGCACCTCCTCGCCCGCGTCGGCCGCCTCGAAGACCGCGCGCAGCCGGGCCCGTACGGACCGCAGCCGGGTGACGTCGCTGTCGGAGGCGCGGCGGGCGGCCTGGGCCCCGGCGCCGAAGAGTTCGCGCACCGCCTCGACGGAGGTGAGGGTGTCGGTGCCGCGCGCGGGCTCCTCGGTGTTGACCAGCCGCACGGCATAGTCCGAGTAATAGGCCAGTTCCACTTTTGGTCCTTATGGCTTGTGCGGGCGGCGGTCCGACGGGCTTTTTCCGGGCGCCCGGCCAAACGTAATAGCCGTCGCTCTATCGAGGGTATTACAAAGGCCGGGGCAAAAGCCGAGGCGGTGGTGACGGGCCGCCCGTACCACCGCCTCGAGGCCCCCGCGAGCCGCTACAGCACCTTCGACAGGAACGACTTCGTGCGGTCGTGCTGGGGATTGGTGAGCACGTCGCGCGGGTGGCCGGATTCCACCACCACGCCGTCGTCCATGAAGACCAGCGCGTCGCCGACCTCCCGGGCGAAGCCCATCTCGTGGGTGACGACGATCATCGTCATGCCGTCCTCGGCGAGGCCGCGCATGACGTCCAGGACGTCACCCACCAGCTCCGGGTCGAGGGCCGAGGTCGGCTCGTCGAAGAGCATCAGCTTGGGCTCCATGGCCAGCGCGCGGGCGATCGCCACGCGCTGCTGCTGGCCGCCGGAGAGCTGGGAGGGGTAGTTGCCGGCCTTGTCGGCCAGGCCCACCCGGTCCAGCAGCTGCACGGCCCGCTCCTTGGCCGCCGCCTTGGACTCGCCCTTCACCTGGATCGGCGCCTCCATCACATTGGCCAGCGCCGTCATGTGCGGGAAGAGGTTGAAGCGCTGGAAGACCATGCCGATGTCCCGGCGGTTGCGGGCCACCTCGCTGTCCTTGAGCTCGTAGAGCTTGTCGCCCTTCTGCCGGTAGCCGACCAGCTCGCCGTCGACGTACAGCCGCCCGGCGTTGATCTGCTCCAAGTGGTTGATGCACCGCAGGAAGGTGGACTTGCCCGAGCCGGACGGGCCGATCAGGCAGAACACCTCACCCTGGGCGACCTCCAGGTCGATCCCCTTGAGGATGTGCGCTGCGCCGAAGGACTTGTGCACGCCCTCGGCCTTCACCATCGCGTTCATGCGCGGACGCCTTCCTTGGTGCGCTGGCCGATCGACGCCAGGTTGGCCCGGACCTTCTGCCAGGGGGTGAGCGGCAGGCTGCGCAGCGAGCCGCGCGCGTAGTACCGCTCCAGATAGAACTGACCGACGCTGAAGACGCTGGTCAGGATCAGGTACCAGGTCGCGGCGAGGAAGAGCATCTCCACCGTGGCGCCCGTGGTCTGCCCGATGTCGGAGGTGGAGCGCAGCAGTTCCAGATACTGTGCCGCGCTCGCCGCCAGCGAGGAGGTCTTGAGCATGTTGATGAACTCGTTGCCGGTCGGCGGCACGATGACGCGCATCGCCTGCGGCAGCACGACCCGGCGCAGCGTCTTGCCCTGGCTCATGCCGAGCGCGTGCGCCGCCTCGGTCTGGCCCTCGTCGACGGACTGGATGCCGGCCCGGACGATCTCCGACATGTACGCGGCCTCGTTGAGCCCCAGGCCGAGCAGCGCGGCCATGAAGGGTGTCATGAACGAGCTGGTGTAGTCGCGGTAGATGAAGCCGAGGTTGATCTCCGGGAAGATCAGCGCGAGGTTGAACCAGAGCAGCAGCTGGACGTAGACCGGGGTGCCGCGGAAGAACCAGATGTAGGCCCAGGAGACCGACGAGGTCACCGGGTTCTTCGACAGCCGCATCACCGCGAGCACGATGCCGAGCACCAGGCCCAGCAGCATGGCGAGCACCGAGATCAGGACGGTCTTGCCGAGGCCGGTGAGGACCGAGGAGTCGAACAAGTAGTCCGGAATGGCGTGGTAGTTCACCTTCGCGCCGGCGAAGGCGTTGACCAGCAGACCGAGCAGGGCGATCACCACGACGGCGGAGACCCACCGCCCGTAGTGCCGCACCGGGATGGCCTTGATGGTCTCCGGCTCACGGCCGGGGGGCGGGGCGTCGGCGGGCCCCGTCTTTTCGGGAGCAGCAGTCACGGTATGGCCTTTCAGCGGTCCGTATCGGGGGAGGAGAGGGGCGGCCGGGCGGGCCGTCCGCCGCGCGCGGGTGCGGCGGGGGGAGCCGTCCGCCCGGGGGAGGGGCGGCGGCGCGGCGGTGACGGCCCGGGACGGCCGGGTCAGGAACCGCCGTTGATCTTGGATTCCTTGACCGCGCCGGCCTCGACGCCCCAGGTCTTGAGGACCTTCGCGTACGTACCGTTCTTGATGATCGCGTCAAGGGCGGCCTTGAGGGCGTCCCGCAGCTGGGCGGCCTCCTTGGGCACGGCGATGCCGTAGGGGGCCGCCTGCACCTGGTCGCCGACCGTCTCGAAGTCGTTGCCGCCGCCCGCGGTCTTCACCGCGTAGGCGGCGACCGGGAAGTCGCTGGACACCGCGTCGACGCCGCCGGCCTTCAGCCGGGTCTGCGCCTCCACGTCGGTGTCGAACGCCTCGATGCTGATCGCGCCCTTGCCCGCCTTGTCGCACTTGTCGGACTCGGACTTCGCCAGGTCGTTGGAGACGGTGCCGCGCTGCACGGCGATCTTCTTGCCGCAGAGGTCGTCCCAGGACGCGATGCCCTTGGTGTCGCCCTTCTTGGTGTAGATCGAGACGCCGGCGGTGAAGTAGTCGACGAAGTCGACGCCTTCGGTCACCTTCTTGCCCGTCTTCGGGTCGACGCCGTTCTGCCGGTCCTTGGAGTCCGTCATCGCGGACATCGCGATGTTGTAACGCTTGGAGCGCAGTCCGGTCAGCAGGGCATCGAAGGTGCCGTTCTCGAACTCGAACTTCACGCCGAGTTCCTTGCCCAGGGCGTCGGCGATATCGGGATCGATCCCGACCGTCCTGCCGTCCTTCTTGAACTCCACCGGCGGATAGGCGATGTCGGACCCGACCTTGATGACCTTCGACGCCTGGATCTCCTCGGGGAGTTTGGCGAAGAGCGGTGCCGTGGAGCCCTCGGCGCCCTGCCCGGACCCGCCGTGCTTGTTCCGCTGATCGCCACAGCCGGTCAGCAGCAGGGCGCCGACGACCGCGATCGCGCCGGCGGCGGCCAAACGACTCCTGGCGGCAGCCGGGCGGGGGGTGGTGCTTGCGGTCATTGCTGGTTCCTCCTGCGGGTGAGGGGATAGCCGACTGGTCACACTGCTGGTCACACGGGTTTCCCACGGGGAGACATACGGGGTCGCAAGCACACACCATCGGGTGTTCGCGACCTCGTGTGATTTGGGCATCTTGCCATCTGGACTGCACCGTTCGGGGGGCCTGCTATGTCAAAATCGGATAACGGGCGATCCCCGTGCGGTACCAGGCCGGTTCGTACTACCGGCCTTCGGTGTGCCTCTCCGGTGCGAGACCCATATCACGCACCTCTTGTCTCACTCCATGGACTTCCGGCACCAGTCGACACGCTTTCGATGTGCTTGTGACGGTGCCATGACCCGCGGTGGCCCGGAACTCACTCGGCGGCCGCAGGGCTCATCCGGTAGAAAGACCAGCTACACCCCCCGGACCCGGGGCTCCAGGGCGCATGTGCGGTGCGCCCGGCGGTCCGCTACCTCGGGCGGCTACCCTCGACAGTTATTCGACAAAGGGGTCAATAAAAGTGGCAGCGGAGATTGTGAATCCTCGCGGCGCCCACGGTGCGGACGAGGCTCAGGACGAGCTCTTCGATCCGGCCTTCGCGCTGCACCGTGGTGGCAAGATGGCCATCCAGGCGACCGTGCCCGTGCGCGACCGGGACGACCTGTCCCTCGCCTACACGCCAGGCGTGGCCAAGGTCTGCAGCGCCATCGCCGAACAGCCGGAGCTCGTCCACGACTACACCTGGAAGTCCCAGGTCGTCGCGGTCGTCACGGACGGCAGCGCGGTGCTCGGGCTCGGCGACATCGGGCCGGAGGCGTCGTTGCCCGTGATGGAGGGCAAGGCGATCCTCTTCAAGCAGTTCGGCGGGGTCGACGCCGTGCCGATCGCGCTCGACTGCCGGGAGGTCGACGACATCGTCGAGACCGTCGCCCGGCTCGCGCCCTCCTTCGGCGGCGTCAACCTGGAGGACATCTCCGCGCCGCGCTGCTTCGAGATCGAGCGCAAGCTCCAGGAGCGGCTGGACATCCCGGTCTTCCACGACGACCAGCACGGCACCGCCGTCGTCACCCTCGCCGCCCTGCGCAACGCGGCCACGCTCACCGACCGCCCGCTCGGCCGGCTGCGCGCCGTCATCTCGGGCGCCGGCGCGGCCGGGGTGGCCATCGCCAAGATCCTCGTGGAGGCGGGCATCGGCGACGTCGCCGTGTGCGACCGCAAGGGCATCGTGTCCGCGGACCGCGACGACCTCAACCCGGTCAAGCGCGAGCTCGCCGGCTTCACCAACAAGGCCGGGCTCTCCGGCCCCCTGGAGACGGCCCTGGCGGGCGCGGACGTCTTCATCGGCGTCTCCGGCGGCACGGTCCCGGAGTCGGCCGTCGCCACCATGGCCGAGAACGCGCTGATCTTCGCCATGGCCAACCCGACGCCGGAGATCCACCCGGACGTCGCGCACAAGTACGCGGCCGTCGTGGCCACGGGCCGCAGCGACTACCCGAACCAGATCAACAACGTCCTCGCCTTCCCCGGCATCTTCGCGGGTGCCTTCCAGGTGCGGGCCTCGCGCATCACGGAGGGCATGAAGCTGGCCGCTGCGGAGGCGCTGGCGGCGGTGGTGGCCGATGAGCTCTCCGCCGAGTGCGTCATTCCCTCGCCGTTCGACGAGCGGGTTGCTCCCGCTGTGACGGCGGCTGTCGCCGCGGCGGCTCGGGCGGAGGGTGTGGCTCGGGGCTGATCTCCGGGACGGCTCGCTGTCAGGCGCGGCTCGGCTGCGCCTGCGGCGGGCTTGTTCCCCGGCCCCGTCCTTTCCCGGCTGCGGGTGGGTTGGCGCCTGCGGCGCTTTGTTCCCCTACCCCGCCCCTTCCCGAAACCGGGGGCAAGCCCCCAGACCCCCGCAACACGGCTTCGCCGCGTTGGTCCTCAAACTCCCCCAGCTACCTCCCCCAGACTCCGTCCGGGGGTGCCCCCAGAGGTGCCCCCAACGGGCTGAAATCAGCCCGTCCGGCGTTTGAGGACGCGGCCGCAGGCCGCTGGGGTCCGGGGTCTCCCCGGTTTCGGGAAGGGGCGGGGCTGGGGAGAGAAAAGCCCCCGCCGCAGGCGGCGACATGGGTCACAGTCACGCGTGGTTCCCCCGAGCCCGGTGCCCCGCTAAGTTCGGATCATGTTCGCCGCCTACGCCGCCCGCATCGACCGTGACGAGCCCCTCAACGGACTGGAGTTGGGCGAGCGCCCCGAGCCGGCGGCGCCACCCGGGTGGAGTCTGGTCAACGTCAAGGCCGCCTCGCTCAACCACCACGACCTGTGGTCGCTGCGCGGCGTCGGGCTCGGTGAGGAAGCGCTGCCGATGATCCTCGGCTGTGACGCCGCGGGGCTGGACGAGGACGGCAACGAGGTCGTCGTCCACTCGGTCATCGGCCAGACGGGCCACGGCGTGGGCCCGCGCGAGCCGCGCACGATCCTCACCGAGCGATATCAGGGCACGTTCGCCGAGCGCGTGGCCGTCCCCGCGTGGAACGTCCTGCCGAAGCCGAAGGAGCTCTCCTTCGAGGAGGCCGCCTGCCTGCCGACCGCGTGGCTGACCGCGTACCGCATGCTGTTCACCAACGCGGACGTACGCCCCGGCGACAGCGTCCTCGTCCAGGGCGCGGGCGGTGGCGTGGCCACCGCGGCGATCGCGCTCGGGGCCGCGGCCGGGCTGCGGGTGTTCGCCACCAGCCGTGACGAGGTCAAGCGGCGGCGCGCCGTGGAGCTGGGCGCGGAGGGCGCGTTCGAGCCGGGGGCCCGGCTGCCGCACCGTGTCGACGCCGTCATCGAGACGGTGGGCGCCGCCACCTGGTCGCACTCGGTCAAGTCCCTCAAGCCCGGCGGCACGCTCGTCATCTCCGGTGCCACCAGCGGCCAGAGCCCCGCGTCGGCCGAGCTCAACCGCATCTTCTTCCTGGAGCTCAAGGTCGTCGGCTCCACCATGGGAAGCAAGGAGGAGCTGGCCGGTCTGCTGAGCTTCTGCGCGGCGACGGGCGTACGGCCGGTGATCGACTCCGTCCTGCCCCTTGACCGGGCACGGGAGGGCTTCGAGAAGATGGCCGGCGGCGAGCTGTTCGGCAAGGTGGTCCTGACCGTCTAGCCCTGGGGAGGCCCGTGCGCAGACCGCGAGCGACGGTGACCGCGCTCGCCGCGGCGCTGGGCCTCCTCGTCCCGAGCGGCGGCGCCCTGGCACCTGCGGCGGAGGCGGGCGCGGTCCCGCGGCTGACCGACGAGCGCGGGCGGGTCCTCGACCTGCGCGGCTGGAACGTCGAGGACAAGACCCACCGCGGCGCCGACGCCCTCACCGGCGTCACCGAGCGGCACTTCCGCGACATGGCCGCCGCCGGCTTCGGCCTGGCGCGGCTGCTGATCTTCTGGGACGACCTGGAGCCACGGCCCGGACAGTACAGCGAGCGCTACCTGAGCCGGATCGAACGCATCCTGGACTGGGCGCACCGCTATCGCGTCCGGGTCGTGATCGACGCCCACCAGGACGTCTACGGGCCCGCGTTCGGCGGCCACCGCGGCATCCCCGAGTGGGCCACGCGCACCGACGGCCTGCGGTACGTCCCGCACCCCGGCGACTGGTTCGGCGAATACTACGAGCCCGCCGTGCAGGCCGCCTTCGAGCACCTCTACGAGGACGCCGACCTGCGTCTCGCACAGGCCCGGATGTGGCAGGTGCTCGCCGGGCGGCTCGGGCGCCACCCGGCCGTCTTCGGCTACGACCTGATCAACGAGCCGATGGGCAGGCTCCGTCCGGGCGAGGACCTGCCGAGCGGGGCCCGCCGCATCGAACGGGACCAGCTGACCCCGATGTACAACCGGCTCGCGGCCGCCGTCCGCCGCGCCGACCGGCGCCACCACCTCTTCGTGGAACCGACCCCCGCCACCGGCGAGGCCGTCCCCACCGGCCTCGGCCGCGTCCACGACCCGAAGGTCGTCTACGCCCCGCACTTCTACAACACCGCCATGGAGGCCGGGCGGGACTACGACCCGTCCGCCCACTGGATCGAGTCCTACGAGTCCGCCGTGACCCGCTATCCGCGCGAGCAGCGCGTCCCTGTCGTGATCGGGGAGTGGGGGCCGGTCGACTCCTCGCTGCCCAACATGGGGCGTTTCTATGAGGATGCGCTGGCTTCGCTGTCGCGGTATGCGGCTGGGTGGGCGGCGTATGTGTGGTGTTACGGGGGTGGGTACTGCGCGGTCGATGAGGCCGGTCGCTTCCGTCCCAACAAGGAGCGGTTGGCTCGGCCGTTCGCGGGGATCTGCTGTTGGCGCCTGCGGCGGGCTTCTTTTTCCCCAGCCCCGCCCCTTCCCGGCTGCATCTGATGTGCGGCTCCGCCGCGTGGGGGGCTGCGCCTGCGGCGCTTTGTTCCCCTACCCCGCCCCTTCCCGAAACTGGGGCGCTGCCCCAGACCCCGACGTGCGGGTACGTCGGCTGACGCGCAGCGCCTGCGGCGCTCGTCCTCAAACGCCGGACGGGCTGAAATCAGCCCGTTGGGGGCACCTCCCAGCGGTAGCTGGGGGAGTTTGAGGACAGCGCGCGAAGCGTGCTTCGGGGTCTGGGGCAGCGCCCCCCACGCGGCGGAGCCGCACATCAGACGCAGCCGGGAAGGGGCGGGGTAGGGGAACAAAGCGCCGCAGGCGCCACGGACCCGCACCCGGGAGCTGGGACCCCTCGGGTCACCCCCGCCGCGGCCCAAGCTCAGACGCGATCCTTCCCGCCGCCTCCGCCAACACGGAACGCACGGCAGAGAGTTGATCTACCGTCACCCCGCCATCCCGAGCCGCGTCGCGGATCTCGTCACGGAAGCGGTCGAGGAGGCGGTCCAGGTCGCGGGCGGGGTCCTTGGAGAGGGAGTCGGGGGCCGAGGCCCAGTCGGGGGTGGGGGCGGGGGGTGTGGCGCGGCCTCCGGCGAGGCCGCCGAGTTCCTGGGTGAGGGCGGTGATGCCTTCGACGATGCCCTTGGGCCAGTCGCCGTGGCGGACGTGCTCCTGGACCTCTTCCTGCACGCGCTGGGAGATGCGGCGGACCTCCTCGCGCGCGTGGTCCTGGGCCTGCTTCGCCTGGCGGCGGGCCTGCTGCGCGTCCTGGCGGGCGCGGCGGCTCTCCTCCTTGGCCCGGCGGGCCTGTTCCTGCCACTCCTCCTTCGCGTGCCGGAACTCCTCCTTGGCCTGTCGCCACCACACCTCGTCCTCGCCGTACGGGCTGTCCGTGGCGCGGTTCCGGCGGGCGGCCTCGCGGACCTCGCGCCGGAGGTCGCCCGCGGCGCCGCGGACGTCCTCGCGGATGTCGGCGGCGAGCGCGGAGACGGACTCGCGGATGTCGAGCTCCAGCTCGGCCAGCTCGCCCTGGCGGTCGGCGAGTTCGTCCCGGCCGGCGGGGGTGAGGGAGTAGACCTTGCGGCCGCCCTCGGTGGAGTGGGTGACCAGGCCCTCGGCCTCCAGCTTGGCGAGGCGGGGGTAGACGGTGCCGGCGGAGGGCGCGTACAGCCCCTGGAAGCGTTCCTCCAGCAGCCGGATGATCTCGTAGCCGTGGCGGGGCGACTCGTCGAGCAGCTTGAGCAGATAGAGCCGCAGCCGGCCGTGGGCGAAGACGGGGGGCATCAGAGGACCTTTCCCTGGGTGGTGCTGTCGGCCCAGTCGGTGGTGTCCGGGCGGCGCAGCAGGGCGACGGCGCCGGAGACGCT
Source organism: Streptomyces sp. NPDC001407 (assembly GCF_042895325.1). Lineage (NCBI taxonomy): Bacteria > Bacillati > Actinomycetota > Actinomycetes > Kitasatosporales > Streptomycetaceae > Streptomyces > Streptomyces sp. NPDC001407. The sequence goes on along the minus strand of NZ_JBIAWF010000001.1, from coordinate 340,184 downwards.
GGTGACCTTGAGCCTGCCACGGCCCGCGCCGAGCCGGCCGGTGATCCGCTTCGCGCCGAACTGGCTGTTGACGTGCAGCTCCTCGAAGCCGCAGGAGAGCGGCCCGCTGGTGGTGTTGGCGTCCACCTGGGCGTCGGCGGTGTGCGGGAGGCGGATGGCGATCTCGCCGGAGACGGTGCCGAGGGTGAGGTCCGGCCCGGGGGCGGCGGGGGCGAGGTCGACGACGACGTTGCCGCTGACGGAGTCGGCCTTGACCGTGCCGCCGGAGCTCTCGACGAGGGTGAGGTCGCCGGAGACGGACGTGAAGTGCAGGTCGCCGCCGAGCCCTTGGGCCTCCAGCCGCCCGGAGACGGTCTCGGCCCTGACCGGGCCGGTCAGGCCCACGAGGGTGACGTCGCCGTTGACGCCGCGGACGCTCGTGCGCCCGGAGACGTTGGAGACGACGGCGCTCGCCCCGACGACGCCGGTCTCGACGTCGGTGCCGGTCGGCACGGTGAGGGTGACGGTGACGGCGCGCTCCCAGCTCTTGCGGGAGAACCACTTGGTGAAGTTCTTCCAGGGGAGGTCGTCGTAGGCGACGGTGAGCGTGCCCCGGTCGAGGGTGACGGTCAGCGGCGGGCCGTCGATCTCGGAGAGCTCCAGCCGGGCGGGCCCGGTGGCGTCGCCCACGACGTTGACCGTGCCGCCGACGATCCGGACGGCGAGGGCCGTCACCGGCTCCTCGAAGGTGAGTTTCTGTGGTGCGGACAGTGACCACTTCGACTGGGCCGGCATGCCGGGCCTCCTTGACGGACTGGGTAGGGCGGTCCTGGTGACGTGCGTCGCGACATGGCGGGAGGCGGGCACGCGGGCCCCACCGAACGCAACCTATCGCGTCTCTCTTCAAACACGATATATCGCGGTCGGGTCAAGTCAAGTGCCGAGGACGTCGCGAGGGCGCGGCTTGGCATAGCGTTGTCGCATGTCCGCAACTGATCACAGCCGCGCGGCCGGGGTTCTGCTGCTCTGCCGGGCCGAGCCCGACCGCGTCCGTCCCTCCGCGCAGCTCCTGAGCGAACCCCTGCTCCTCGTCCCCGCGGGCGAAGGGTGGAGCGCGCTGATCCCCGGCGAGGACTCCTGGCGCACCGAGAACACCGACCCGGCCGCCGCCGCGGCGGGCTGGGCGCACGCGCTGGCCGTGGCCGAGACCTGGCCCGTCGTCGGGCTCTGGTGGGACGCGACCGGGGCGGGCTTCGTGGTGGCGGCCGGCTTCCGCCGTACGGTCGGCTACACCTGGGCCGCCGACGGCACCCCGATCGGCGAGGAGAGCGCCATGACCTCCCTGCGCGCCCGGGTCGGCCTCGACCCGGTGCTCGACGGGGCCGCGCTCGACGGGCTCACCCGGCACGACTCCGACGCGGACGCCGCCGCGCGGGTGCTCGGTGTGATCGCGGTGCTCTCCCGCACGGGCCTCACGCTGCCGCCCGGCCTCGCCCCCGGGGTGGGCGCCGCCCGCCTGCGCGCGGCCGCGCTGCCCGTCGCGGAGGCGGTGGACTGGCCCGGCTGGCGCGAGGCGGTACGGGCGGGGCTGGACGCGGCGGAGCGCGGCGTGCTCGGCAGGTGGACGCGCGGCCCCCGGGCGCGGGCGCTGGGCGCCACGGAGGTGGTGGCGGGGCTGTCGCTGGCCTGCTGGGGCCGCCGCTCCGGGCGGCGCGGCTGGGCGGCGGCCGGTGGGGTGCTGGCCCTGGACGGGGCGCTCACCCTCGCCTACGACTGGTGGCGCGAGCGGCTCTGAGCGGCCGCCCGCCCCTCCTCGTGGACGGGCCTACAGGTCGTCGTCGTCCTCGTCGTCCAGCCGGGCCAGCCACGTCGCCAGGCGCTCCACCGGGACCTCGAAGTCCGGGTTCAGGTCGACGAACTCGCGCAGCCGCTCGGCGACCCAGCCGAGGGAGACCTCCTCCTCGCCACGCCGGTTCTCCAGCTCCTCGATGCCGCGGTCGGTGAAGTACAACGTGCTCTCCGTCAGGGATAGTCGGGGTCGGCAGCAGGAGTGCCCGGCGCCTGCCAGGGGCATAACTGCATTCCTGTCCAGGATAGGCGGGACGTCGGCCACGGACTCTCGCGCCCGTCCCGCCCGAGGACTAGCCTGCTGCAACACGACGCGGGGATCGGGGGTGGCGGCGTGGCCGACGGGATCACTCAGGTCCGTCTCGACGACGGCACGGTCGTCTGGGCACGGATCAGCGAGGCGCAGGAACTGGAGCGGCCCGGCGAGGGCTCCGGAGGGTTCGTGGACTCCGGCACCGGGGGCGCCGCCCGGCGCGTGGCGGGCCTCGCCGGTGGCCTGACCGACGTCGTGAGAGGCGTCGTCGGCTCGCTGCGCCCGGCGCTCGCCGCCGTCGCGCCGCAGGAGGTCACGGTCGAGTTCGGCATCGAGCTGTCCGCCAAGGCGGGCCACGTCATCAGCCTCCTCGCCGACGGGGAGGGCAAGGCGTCGGTGCGCGTCTCGCTCACCTGGTCGGAGCGCGGGGAGCCACTGCCCGCGACCCCGGAGCCGCCCGCTACCCCCAGCACTCCTTGAGCGCCCTGGACGGGACCGTACGCCGGTCCGTCGTGCGCATTTCCGCGCCGGGCAGCGGGTATGACCCGAGCGGCGCGCAATTCTGGGGCAGCGGCTTCTTCGTCGCCCCGGGATGGGTGCTGACCTGCGCCCACGTGGTGGGGATGGGGGGTGGTGACGTGCTCGGCGGAGGTGCGGCCATCGCCATCACCGACTCGCGCGGGAGCACCACCGAGGGCCGCGTCGCCCTGGTGCTGCCGCGGCCCGACGACCCCGACCGCCCGCCCCGCACCTGGAAGCTGCCCGACCTCGCCCTGGTCGAGGTGGACGGCGCCGAGGACGCCGAGTGCCTGTGGCTCAGCGACCGTTCGGCCGTCGTGCCCGCCAGGATCAGCTTGCACGGCTGGTCGACGGAGTTCGGCGAGCCATCCCTGCGCTCCGGCACCGGCATGGCCAGCGGCACCGACGGCCCGGAGGGCAGCGCCATGCTGCTGCGCGGCGAGATACCCGTGGCCGGATGCTCCGGCGGGCCCGTCGTGGACGTCGCGCGCGGCGCGGTCGTCGGGGTGTGCAAAGGGCGCGGCCAGGACACCGCCGGGCTCGCCGTCCCCGTCACCGCGCTGCGCCGGATGGCCAACGAACGGCCCGGCCGCGACCGGCTGCACGCGCTCGTCCGCGCCCACGACCTGCACCACCTGCGGCGCTACCGCACCGTCGGCACGGGCGGCAGCTGGACCGGCTTCCAGCACGCGCTGCGCCCCGCCGGGGCGGGCGGCTTCACACCCGTCCTGCGTACGCACCTCTTCGCACGCCTCGCCGAGCTGTCGCCGCCCGGCACGCCCGGCGAGGTGATGTCGCTGGTCGACGAGGTCAAGCGGCGGATGCTCCAGGCCCCCTACCAGCCGGGGACCGAGCACGACCCGCGCACCTGGCGGGAGGGCGTGGGCCTGCTCTACGACCTCAGGGACGAGGAGGCCCGCGCTCCCCAGCGCGATCTGGAGCTGGAGGCCGTGCTGCTCTACGCGGCACGCGTCGCCGCCGCCGTCAGCCGCGCACAGAACCCCGCCGACGAGGCACCGCTGCGCGAGCTGAGCGGCTGGCTGACCGGGCGCGAGGAGCCGATCGAGCCCGTCATCCGCGACGAGATCGACCAGATCCTGCACGGCGGCGCCACCTGCCCGGAGCAGCCGCGCGAGCGCCCGGCGCCGCCCGGCACCGTCGAGCTGCGCAAGCCCGAGCGCCGGAAGGTCGAGCCGGGCGTGCCGGAGGCCCGCGCCCGCGCCGACGTGCTCGTGGAGATAGACCGCGCCCTCTACGACGACGGCTACCACTGGCGCGTCAGGCTGCTCCGCGAGGACGACCTCCTCATGCTGAGCGAATCCAAAGAGGGCGTTCCCCAGGCCGAGTTGGAGGAGGCGCTGCGCGAGCCGCTGGCCGAGGCCCTGCGCCAGAGCGATGTGGGCGAGCACCTCGCCGCCGTCGAGGTCGCCCTGCCACGGGAGCTCTTCGACGAACCGGTGGACTCCTGGCAGCTCTCCCCGCCCGCCCTGGGCGGCGCCTCCTTCCTGGACCCGGACACCCTGCCCCTCGGCCAGCGCAGGGTCGTCGTGCTGCGCGACCGGCGGCGGCGCGACCGCCCCGCGAGCCCCGAGTGGCGGCGCCGCTGGGGCGGCACCGCGCGCGGCCCGCTGACCGCCGTGCCGCTGCGCGGCGACACCCTGCGGCGGGGCCACGACGGGCCGGGCCGGGAGAGCGGCCACGCCGCCTACGACCGGCTGTCCGGCGCCGAGGACTGCGCCGTGCCCGTCTACTGCGGGCCGGTCGCGGCGGGCCCCGGCGCCGCCGCGATGGACGCCGCGCTGGCCGCCGGGCACGCCGTCGTGATCTGGCGCAGATGCGCCACCGGGCATACGGATTGCGCCGAATTCCACCGGCACATCTCGGCACTCGTGTGCGAGGCGAAGACCGCTGCCGGGATCCACCGGCGCATCCGCAGCCTCCGCATCCGCAGCGCCGACCCCGAGTACCCCGACCCCGAGGTCCTCTGGGCGCGGTCGATTGCCCTGCTCTTCGACTCGCCGGACCGCCCGCCCCTGCCCGAACTCCCGCTGTACGCGCCCGGCCCCCGCCCCGGAGCACCGTGATGACGGGCCGTCAAGCACGTGACAGAAGACTGTGCCGGGGCCCGGCCGCCCGTGGCCGTGACGGTACCTTCGAGCGGGGACCCGAGCCCGACGGGGCACCCGGCACAGCAGGCCCCGGGGTGACAACACCAGCTGTGAGGAGACCGGCGTGAACGACTGGCGCATCTACCGGGGAGCGGGCCTGCCGCACGACGGGATACGGCGCCTCCCGCCGCCCCCGCCCTGGCGGGACTTCGCCGCCTCCGGCCCCGACACCGGCGCGGACACCGACCCGAGCGCCGCCCGCAGGCTCGGCGTGCTGCGCCGGCTGGTGGAGAACCACCACCCGCGCCCCGACGAGGTGGAGGCCGTCAACGCCGCCCTCTACCTCCGCCGCCCGCTGCTGGTCACCGGCAACCCCGGCACCGGCAAGTCCACCCTCGCCCACGCCGTCGCCCACGAGCTCGGCCTCGGCCGGGTGCTCCGCTGGCCCATCGTGAGCCGCTCCGCCCTCCGCGACGGCCTCTACCGCTACGACGCGATCGCCCGCCTCCAGGACGTCCAGCTGGAGCGCGCCGGGGGCGCGGCGGACGGCGAGCGCCGGTCCATCGGGTCGTACGTGCGCCTCGGGCCGCTCGGCACCGCGCTGCTCCCGGCCGACCGGCCGCGGGTGCTGCTCGTCGACGAGCTCGACAAGGGCGACCTCGACCTGCCCAACGACCTGCTCAACGCCCTGGAGGAAGGCGAGTTCACCCTCCCGGAGCTGGAGCGCGTCGCCGACCGCGAGCCCGAGGTGGAGGTGCTCACCGACGACGGCGGGCGGGCCGTGATCAGCGGCGGCCGGGTGCGCTGCACCACCTTCCCGCTGATCGTGCTGACGTCCAACGGCGAACGCGACTTCCCCGCCGCGCTGTTGCGCCGGTGCATCCAGCTCGACCTCGAACCGCCCGGTGAGGAGCAGCTGACCGCGATGGTCAGAGCCCACCTCGGCGACGAGGCGGTGGGCGACGGCGACGAGCTCATCCAGCGCTTCCTCGACCGGGAGCCCGGCGAGGTCATCGCGGCCGACCAGCTCCTCAACGCCCTCTTCCTCACCCAGCACACCCCCCGTGCCGAACGGGTCACGCGCGACCGGCTCGCCGACATGCTGATGCAGCCACTGGACCGTCCGAGGTGATGAGGTATGAAGGCGCCCCCCGAGCCACGGCTGGGGCAACTGATCGCTCGCCTGCGGGCCGCCACGTGGGACCTCACGCCCGAGGAGATCGCCGACGCGGTCTGGCTCGCCCAGTGGGTCACCCCGGCGGCCCGTCCCGATGCCGGCCCCGGACCTGAGCCCGCCCCCGTACGGGACCCCGACGCCCCGCCCGCAACGGCCCCGGTGACCGCGCCCGGCACGGCCACCGCGCCCGCGCCCGGCGCGCCGCCCGCGCCCACGGGAGGCGGGCCCGTGCGGCACGCCGAGCGGTCGGGTCCCGTATGGCTGTACGCCGGAGGCCCGCGCCCGCCGCGCCGGGAGCCGGCCCGGGACGGCGCCTTCCCCATACGCGTGCCCATGGCCGCCTCGCTGCCGGGCCTGCTCGACCTCCAGCGGTCGCTGCGCCCCCTGCGCGGCTACCGCACGCTCGCTGAGCCCCCGCGCGGCCCGCTCGACGAGGAGGCCACCGCCGACCGCGCGGCCCGTACCGGCATCCTCGAACCGCTCTACCGCCGGGGCGAACGCCGCGCGGCCGCCATGCAGTTGCTCATGGACGCCTCCCCGTCCATGGTCGTGTGGGAGCTGATGCTGGAGGAACTCCGGCAGAGCTGCGCCCAGTTGGGTGCCTTCAGCGACGTACAGGTGCGCTATCTGCACCGGGCCCCCGACGGCACCCCCTTGATCGGCACCTCCGCCACCCCCGGCCGGACTCCCGGCAGCGCCCACCACCCGCGCCCCGCCGACCAGTTCCGCGACCCCACCGGCCGCCGCCTCACGCTCGTGATCAGCGACTGCGTGGGGCCGCTGTGGCAGGAGGGCCGCGCCCAGCGGCTCCTCCACCACTGGTCGCTGACCTCGCCGCTCGCCGTCGTGCAGCCGCTGCCGCCGCGCCTGTGGCCGCGCACCGCCCTGCCCGCCGACGCCGGGCTGCTGACCCGCGACCCCGGCTCCGGCGGCAGGCTCGGCTTCGCCCCCGAGGGCTACGGGCCGCCGCCCCCGCCCGGCGCCCTGCCCGTCCCCGTCCTGCTGCCCACCCGCGAGGCGCTGGGCGCCTGGGCCCGGCTGCTGTCCGGCCCCGGCCGCACCACCGTCCGCGGCGCCGCGGGCTGGGTGCTGCCCGCGCACCCCGCGCTCCGGCCCCCCGCCCCCGCCACGGGCCCGGCGCCGGCCGCCGGTGAACTGCTCCGGGCCTTCCGCGCCTCCGCCTCCCCGGGGGCCCTGCGGCTCGCCGTGCACCTCGCCGCCGTGCCGCTGGCCCTGCCCGTGATGCAGGTGGTCCAGCGGGCCATGCTGCCCGACACCGGCCCCATGGAACTGGCCGAAGTGCTGCTCAGCGGCATGCTGTGGCAACTGCCCGGCCCGGAGCGGGGCCCCGGCGCCGGTCACTGGTACGAATTCGCCGACGGCGTACGGGAGCTGCTCCTGCAGTCCCTCGACCAGGGGGCCGCCGCGCTCGTCCTCAAGCACTGCTCCGAATACGTCGAACGGCACTTCGGCAAGGGCGCCCGCAACTTCTCCGCGCTCGCCGTCGCCCGCCTCTCGGGCCGCACCACCGAAGCGGAGGAGGGACGGCACCCGGACGCCGGCGAGGACGGCGGCGGCACCGAGCCCGAGCTGTTCGCCGAGGTCCCCGCCCGCGTGGTGCGCTGGTACCAGCCGCTGCCCGCGGACACGGGCGGGAACGGCGAACTCGGCGAGGCCGAGCGCCTGCTGCGGCTCTGGCACCTCCAGGCCGACCCCACCCTCCTCCACGAGGCCCGCGAGCACGCCACCCCCTACGCCCGGCAGCCCGCGCACACCCCCGAGGGCGTCCGCGGCCGCCTCGTGCTCGGCGGCATCCTGCGGGCCCTCGCCGGCACCGAAGCCGTACGCCGGGACGCCACCGCCCGCACCGCGACCCTGACGGAGGCCGTCGCCCTGCTCACCGAAGCCCACGACCACGCCGAGCCCGGCAGCACCCCGCACACCGAGGCCGCGCTCGAACTCGCCTCGGCCCACCACGCCCGCTGGCAGGACGACGGCGACACCGCCCACCTGCTCGCCGCCGAACGCGCCCTGCGCGCCCTGCCCGCCGACGACCCCACCGGCACGCTGCGCCTCGGCCGCGTCCTCCTCGCCCTCGCCCAGGTGGTGCCCGACCCACAGGCGTACGCCGTCGACGCCGCCGCCGAACTCCGCGCCGCCTGCGACCTCCTGGAGGCCGAGGACGCCCCCGAACCCCAGCTGTGCGCCGCACTCCTCGACCTCGCCACGGCCCTGCGGCTCTCCGCCGCGCCCACCGACGAGACCCTCGCCGTCCTCGACCGCGCCGGGCGCCTCGCCGCCGACGACCCGCTGCGCCTGCGCCGGCTCACCGAGCTGGCCCGGGCGCGCACGGCCGCGGAGGCCTGGGCCGGGGCGGACGACGCCTACACCGCGGCGGTCGACCTCACCGGCCCCTACAGCCCCTGGCGTTGCGCGCTCCTCGCCGAATGGGGCGAGTCGCTGCTGCGCCGCGCGCGGCTCGACCCCGCCTCCGAGGCGCTCGCGCGGGCCGAGTCCGTGCTCCGGGAAGCCTTCGCGATCAGCTCCGGCAAGGACCCCGGACGGCCTCGCGTCCAACTGCTCCTCGGGCGCGCGCTCGTGCTGCGCTTCGGCCGGCAGGGCTTCCCGCCCGACCTCTACGAGAGCGTCCATCTGCTCGAGGCGGCAGCCCGGCACGCCCCCGACGCCCGCACCCGCGCCGAGTCCTGGCTGGACCTGGGCACGGCCCGGCTCACCCTCCACGACGAGCGCGGACCCGTGGCCCTGGACAGCGTGGTCGCCGCCTTCACCGCGGCGGTGCGGGAGGCCCGAGACGCGCCCGGCGGGGCGTCCGGTTCGGTGCTCGCCGCGCGCGCCTCCCACCGCCTCGGCGAGGTGCTCGAACGCATGGGGCGGCCGGTCGCGGCCCTCGCCGCCCACCGCGAGGCGGCGCGCGAGTGGAGCGAGCTCACCGCCCGGCACGCCGACGTCCCCTGGGCCGAGGTCCAGGCGACACGGGAGCACGTGAGCCGCCTGAGCGAGCCGTGACCGGAACGCCACCCGAACGGGTTTCCGCCCGACGGCCCCCGGGAAGAACCGTGCAGCCGCGGGGGCCACGGGCCGGTGGAGGGCGGCAGGGAGGAGCACAGAGTGCCGAAGCTCAAGCGCACCGCGAAGGCCCGCCAGGCGCACCCGGCGGAACGGGTGCCGCCGGTGCCCGACCTCACCGGCGTCGACCTGCGGACCTTGCGGACCTTGCGTCACAGCGAAGACCTCGCCCTGGGCGCCGCCGTCGAGGAAGTCCTGCTCGACCCGGCCGGGATCGCGGAGACCTGGTACTCCGGCGGCGAGGACGCTGGAACGCCCAAGAAGCCCTGAAGCGGGACCGGATCCGGACGACATGGACGACATGGGGGAGCGGGGAAGCCGGGATGACCGTGCGGCGCGTCGACGCGAACGGGGCGCAGGTCCCCGCGCCCGCGGCCCTGGCCCGCCTCGCCCGCACCCGGTCCGCGCCCGCCGACCTCGGCCTCCTGCTCCGCGGCCTGCACAGCCGCCGCCTGGTCCTGCTCAAGTCCCTGCTGACCGGCCTGGACCGGAGAACGTACGCCGTGCCGCCCGCCGCCCGCGCGCGCTTCGAGGAGCACTGGCGGCTGCTGGAGCGCGCCGAGGAGCGGGACCCGGCCGCCGTCCGCGACACCCTCGACTACCCCGCCGTCGGCACCTGGCTGGCCCGCGCCCTCGCCGCCTCCACGAACCCTGAACCGGCCCGCCGCCTCGGTCACTTCGGGTCCGTCGCCGCCGCGGCCGCGCTCCGCGCGGGCACCCCCTTCACGCTCACCCTCACCCCCCGGGACGGTCTGCTCGCCCTGCCCGGCATCGGCGTCCTCACCACGATGGCCCCCGCCGTCCGGCTCACCGCCCGCGCGCACACCGCGCACCTGAGGCCCGAGGGGCCCGGCCCCGGCACGGTCCTGCTGCGCGCCGGCGGGCGGATCCACGGCGCGGGCCCCGGCTGGCACGGCCTGCGCCGACTGCCCGGCACCACCGCCTTCCTGGACGACCTCGACCCCTACCGCGCCCCGCCCGAAGGCATCAGCCGCGCCGCACTGCCTCCCGCGCCCCGCACCGAGACCGGCACCGACCCCTGGCTCCCACGGTGGCGGTCCGCGCTCGCCCTGCTGCGCGCCACCGACCCGCAGCGCGCCGCCGAGACCACGGCCCTGCTGCGCTGCCTGGTCCCGCTCGCCCGCGCCGGGCCGTACGGGCCGGGCGCGCACGGGGTCAGCGCGACCTTCAGGGCCGCGCCCGGCGCGGTCCTCGCCACCCTGCCGGATTCCGCCGCCGAACTCGCCGCCGTGCTCGTCCACGAGACGCAGCACAGCAAGCTGGCGGTCCTGCACGACCTGCTGCCGCTGCACCACGCCGGCCCGTACGCCGCCTACAAGGTCGCCTGGCGCACCGATCCGCGCCCGCTCGCGGGCGTCCTCCAGGGCACCTACGCCCACCTGGCGCTCGCCGACTTCTGGGGCCGCGTCGCGGGGCGCGCGGGGCTCCCGGCCGGCGTCCGGGGTGCTGCGCGCGCCCGGCACGATTCCTACCGCCGACAGGTCGCGGAAGCCCTGCCCATCCTGCTTGAATCCAATGAACTCACCCCCGCGGGCGTGGAGTTCGCGAGAGAAATGCGGGCACACCACGCGGGCCTGGGACGGACCGCCGGGCGGGCGGTAGTGATCGGCGGACCGTCACCTTTCGGTGACGTACGGTAATCTTGGTGCTGTGTCGGTCCATCCCGGCCGCCGCGGCGCGGAGCAGTGAGGGGACGTGCGCATGAGTGAGCGAACCGGTGCCGCGCCGAGCGGGCCGGGGCCCGAGGGCGAGCACTTCGTCGTCGTGTTCGCCGGCTTCCACCGGCCCTGGGCCACCTGGATCCGGCACCGGCTGGAGAGCCACGGGCACCGGGTCAGCCTGCACCGCTGGGACCCACGCCGGGAGGTCCCCCTCGAAAGGGCCCTGGAGGACCTGCTGCTGGCCTCCGGGCGGCTGCTGCTCGTCCTCAGCGACTGGTTCTTCGAGCTGGGCCCCCGCCGCGACGGCGAATGGGACGAGGCCCTGCGCGGCGTCGTCGCCGACCACGCCGAGCGGTTCGCCGCGGTCAGCCTCACCAACCGCGCCCTGCCGACCGCCACCGCCGTCCTGGAGGCCGCCGACCTCTACGGCATCGGCGCCCAGGAGGCCGAGCGGCGCCTCCTCGCGCGGCTCGGCCTGCCGCCCGGCCCACCGCGCCGCGGCATCCCCGCGGGCCCCGGCACCCGCTACCCCAACGACCCGCCGGCCGTCTGGGGCGAAGTGCCGCGCCGCGACGCCCGGTTCACCGGCCGCGACGAGCTCCTCAACCAGCTCCAGCAGCGGCTGACCGACGCCGAGCAGGGCACCGCCGTCTGCGCGCTGCTCGGCATGTCCGGCATCGGCAAGACCCAGCTCGCCGCCGAGTACGCCCACCGCTTCAGCTCCGACTACGACGTCATCTGGTGGGTCAACTCCGACATGCGCGGCACCCAGCGCGAGCGGCTCGGTGAACTCGCCGCCGAACTGGGCCTGACCAGCGGCTCCGAGCCCGGCGAGCGCATCCGCGCCGTCCGCGAGGCACTGCGCCGCGGCGAGCCCTACGGCCGCTGGCTGCTGATCTTCGACGGCTGGGACGACATCGACGGCGCCCACGAGCTGCTCCCCGAGGGCCCCGGCCATGTGCTGATCACCTCCCGCAACCGCAGCTGGACCGCCCACGGCGCCACCCCGCTGGAGGTCCCCGGCTTCCAGCGGCACGAGTCCACCGGCTATCTGATGCGCCGCGCACCCCGCATCACCGCCGAGGAGGCCGCGGAAGTCGCCACCGAGCTCGGCGACATCCCCCTCGCCCTCGTCCAGGCCGCCGCCTGGCTGGGCGAGTCCGACATGGCCGTCGGCGACTATCTGCGCCTGGTCCGCGACGGCGAGCTCTCCGGCCTCGCCGAGCAGGGCGACTTCGACGGAGTGCCGCGCTCCTCCCTCACCTCCTGGTCGATACTGATCAACCGGCTGCGCGAGTCCCAGCCGCACGCGGTGGAGCTCCTCACGCTGTGCACCTCCTTCGCCCCCGGCCGGATCCCCCTCGGCCTCGTCCGCCACCTCCCGCCCGCCGGACTGCCCGAGAGCCTCGGCTGGCTCGCCACCGACCTGCCCAGCTGGACCCGGGCGCTCGACACCCTCGTCAACTACTCGGTCTTCACCCGCGACACCCGCGGCACCATCCCCGGCGAGCCCGGCCCCGAGCAGGAGTCCGTGCACATGCACCGGCTCGTCCACGACATCGTCGCCCGCCTCACCTCCCCCCAGGAGCGCCAGGCACACCAGCGCATCGTCCGCCGGATGCTCGCCGCCGCCGACCCCGGCAACCCCCAGGACACCCGGCTCTGGCCGCGCTACGCCGAGCTCCTCCCGCACCTGGAGCCCTCCGGCGCCCTCGGCAGCCACGACGAGCGGGTCCAGGAGACCGTCCTCAACTGCCTGCACTACTGCCACCGCAGCGGCGAGTTCCGCACCGGCATCGAGCTCGCCGAGCAGGTCCGCGCCCGCTGGTCCGAGCTCTTCCCGCCCGAGCACCCCCGCATGCTCGACCTCACCGTCCGCCAGGGCAACATCCTCCGGGCGTACGGAGTCTTCCGCGCCGCCTACGAACTCGACCGCGAACTGCTGGAGCGGCTGCGCGCCTGCGCCCCCGCGGGCCCCCAGCCCGCCAACGGCACCGCCCTGATGACCGCCACCAGCTGCCTCGCCGCTGACCAGCGCTACCTCGGCCAGTACACCGAAGCCCTCCAGCTCCAGCGCGAGGTGCTGCGCACCGCCCAGGAACTCCTCGGCCCCGACGACTACTTCACCCTCAACGCCCAGCACAACCTCGGCGTCGGCCTCAGACTGCTGGGCCGCTACTCCGAGGCGTACGACGCCGACCTGGAGACCCTCCGCAAGCGGGAGTCCCTGCTGCGCACCCGGCACGCCGCCACCCTCGTCTCCGGCATCGCCTGCGCCCGCGACCTGCGGCTGATGGGCCGCTACCGCGACGCGCTGGCCCGCCAGGAGCTCGGCATGCGGCTGCACCTCCAGGTCCTCGGCCCCCAGCACCCGCAGACCCTGCGCGCCCACCACAACCTCCTGCTGTGCGAGCGGCGCGCGGGCGGCTTCCAGGACGTGGGCGCCGCCATGGCCGGCCTCCTCGAACAGATGGAGCAGGTGCACGGCCGGGGCCACTACGCCACCCTCGGCCTCGTCGTCGACCACGGCAACCACGCCCGCGAGCACGGCGACCTCAGCCACGCCCGCGAGCTCATCGCCGAGGGCGAGGCAGGCTTCCGCGCCCTCCTCGGCCCCGCCCACCCCGTCACCACCGGCATGCTCACCAACACCGGCCTCGTCCTCCAGGCGTCCGGGGAGCGGGCCGAGGCGCTCACCATGTTCGAGTCCGCCTACGCCGGGCTCTCCGCGACCCTGGGCACCGAGCACCCCTGGGTGCTGGGCTGCGCCCTCAACACCGCCGCCGGACGCAACTTCAACGGCCGCCTCGACGCCGCCCTGGAGCTCAGCCGCGACACCCTCCGCCGGGCCCGGCACGCCCTCGGCGAGGACCACCCCCTGACCCTGTCCTGCGAGGTCGCCCTCGCAGCCGACCTGCGGGCCCTGCGCGAGCACGAGGAGGCGTCCAAGGTCGAGCGGGACGCCCTCCAGCGGCTCACCCGCACCCTGGGCGCCCAGCACCCGCACGCCCTCTCCGCCCGCCAGCGCACCCGCCCGTACTGGGACTTCGAGCCCTACCTCGGCTGAGCGGCCGCACACGGCACAGGGCCCCCACCGCCGAAGCGGTGGGGGCCCTGCGTTTCTCGCTCAGCGCCTGCGCGCCGGGGTCAGATGTCGAAGACCTCGGCGACCAGAGCCTGCTGCTCCGCCTGGTGGCGCTTGGCCGAGCCGACCGCCGGGGAGGAGGAGTGCGGCCGGGAGATCCGGCGCAGCCGCTCCCGGGCCGGGATGTCTGAACCGACTGCCAGGTCCAGGTGGTCGATCAGGTTCAGCGCGATGAACGGCCACGCACCCTGGTTCGCCGGCTCCTCCTGGGCCCACACGAACTTCTCCGCCGCCGAGTACTTCGCGAACTCGGCCTGGAGCTCCTCGCCGGGCAGCGGGTAGAGCCGCTCGATACGGACGATCGCCGTGTCGTTGGCGCCCCGCTTGGCCCGCTCCGCGATCAGGTCGTAGTAGACCTTGCCGGAGCAGAAGACGACCTTGCGGACGTCCTCGGTGACCACGGTGTCGTCACCGATCAGCGGACGGAAGGAACCGCTGGTGAACTCCTCCACCTTCGACGCCGCGGCCTTCAGACGCAGCATCGACTTCGGGGTGAAGACGATCAGCGGCTTGTGGTGCGGGTTGTGGACCTGCCAGCGCAGCAGGTGGAAGTAGTTCGACGGCAGCGTCGGCATGGCGACCGTCATGTTGTTCTGCGCGCAGAGCTGGAGGAAGCGCTCGATCCGGGCTGAGGAGTGGTCCGGGCCCTGGCCCTCGTAGCCGTGCGGCAGCAGCAGCGTGACGCCGGAGGTCTGGCCCCACTTCTGCTCGGAGGAGGAGATGAACTCGTCGGTGATGCTCTGGGCACCGTTGACGAAGTCACCGAACTGGGCCTCCCACAGCACCAGCGCGTCCGGGCGGGCCAGGGAGTAGCCGTACTCGAAGCCCATCGCCGCGTACTCGCTGAGCAGCGAGTCGTAGACGTTGAAGCGGGCCTGGTCCTCGGAGAGGTAGAGCAGCGGGGTGTAGTCCTCGCCGGTCTCGCGGTCGACGAGCACCGCGTGGCGCTGGCCGAAGGTGCCGCGGCGGGAGTCCTGGCCGGCGAGCCGGACGGGGACGCCCTCCATCAGCAGCGAGCCGAAGGCGAGGGTCTCGCCCATGCCCCAGTCGATCGTGCCGTCCTCGATGCTGGCGGCGCGGCGCTGCAGCTGCGGCACCAGGCGCGGGTGCACCGTGACGTTCTCCGGCACGTTGACCTGCGTCTCGGCGATCCGCTTGACGACCTCCTGGGAGATCGCGGTGTTCACCGGGGCCGGGAACTGCGGCAGCTCGGTCACCGGCTCGTAGGCCGCGGGGGCCGCGTCGGCGTCCCGGACCTCGACGAAGACCTTCTCCAGCTGGCCCTGGTAGTCCTGCAGGGCCTGCTCGGCCTCTTCCAGGGTGATGTCGCCACGGCCGATCAGCGACTCGGTGTAGAGCTTGCGCACCGAGCGCTTCTTGTCGATCAGGTCGTACATCAGCGGC
The DNA here is from genome assembly GCF_042895325.1 of Streptomyces sp. NPDC001407. Classification (NCBI taxonomy): domain Bacteria; kingdom Bacillati; phylum Actinomycetota; class Actinomycetes; order Kitasatosporales; family Streptomycetaceae; genus Streptomyces; species Streptomyces sp. NPDC001407. The sequence continues at coordinate 324,982 of NZ_JBIAWF010000001.1, read as the reverse complement.
TGGGTGAACGAGGGGTTGTCCGACTCGTTGTGGCCCCGGCGGCGGTAGCAGATCAGGTCGATGACGACGTCCTTGTTGAACGCCTGGCGGAACTCGAAGGCGAGCCGCGCGACGCGGACCACGGCCTCCGGGTCGTCACCGTTCACATGGAAGATCGGCGCCTCGATCATCCGGGCGACGTCGGTGCAGTACATCGACGAGCGCGAGGACTCCGGCGGCGCGGTGAAGCCGACCTGGTTGTTGATCACGATGTGCACGGTGCCGCCGGTGCGGTAGCCGCGCAGCTGCGACATGTTCAGCGTCTCGGCCACGACGCCCTGGCCCGCGAAGGCCGCGTCGCCGTGCAGCTGGACGGGGAGGACGGTGAAGTCCGTGCCCGCCTTGCCGATGATGTCCTGCTTGGCCCGCGCGATGCCCTCGACGACCGGGTCGACGGTCTCCAGGTGCGAGGGGTTGGCGGCCAGCGAGACCTTGATCTGCTCGCCGTCCAGGCCCGTGAAGGTGCCCTCCGCGCCCAGGTGGTACTTCACGTCGCCGGAGCCGTGCATCGACTTCGGGTCGAGGTTGCCCTCGAACTCGCGGAAGATCTGCGCGTACGACTTGCCGACGATGTTCGCCAGCACGTTCAGCCGGCCGCGGTGGGCCATGCCGATGACGACCTCGTCCAGGCGCGACTCGGCGGCCGCGTCCAGCACCGCGTCCAGCAGCGGGATGACGGACTCGCCGCCCTCCAGGGAGAACCGCTTCTGGCCGACGTACTTCGTCTGGAGGAAGGTCTCGAACGCCTCGGCGGCGTTCAGCCGGCGCAGGATGCGCAGCTGCTCCTCGCGCTCCGGCTTGGAGTGCCCGCGCTCGACCCGGTCCTGGATCCACTTGCGCTGCTTGGGGTCCTGGATGTGCATGAACTCGATGCCGGTGGTGCGGCAGTACGAGTCGCGCAGCACGCCGAGGATGTCGCGCAGCTTCATCAGCGACTTGCCCGCGAAGCCGCCGACCGCGAACGCCCGCTCCAGGTCCCACAGGGTGAGGCCGTGCTCGGTGATGTCGAGGTCGGGGTGCTTGCGCTGGCGGTACTCCAGCGGGTCGGTGTCGGCCATGACGTGGCCGCGGACCCGGTAGGAGTGGATCAGCTCGAAGACCCGGGCGGCCTTGGTGACGTCGTCGTCGTGCGAGGCGTCGATGTCCTTGAGCCAGCGGATGGGCTCGTAGGGGATGCGCAGCGCCTCGAAGATGTCGTCGAAGAAGCCGTTCTCGCCCAGCAGCAGCTGGTTCATGATCCGCAGGAACTCGCCGGAGGCGGCGCCCTGGATCACCCGGTGGTCGTAGGTCGACGTCAGCGTCATGACCTTGGAGATGCCCAGCTTGTTCAGGGCGTCCTGCGAGGTGCCCTGGAACTCGGCCGGGTAGTCCATGGCGCCCACGCCGATGATGAGGCCCTGGCCGGGCATCAGGCGCGGCACGGAGTGCACGGTGCCGATGCCGCCGGGGTTCGTCAGCGAGGCGGTGACCCCGGTGAAGTCGTCCATCGTCAGCTTGCCGACGCGGGCGCGGCGGACGATGTCCTCGTACGCCTGCCAGAACTCGAAGAAGTTGAGCGTCTCGGCCTTCTTGATGGCCGCGACCACGAGCTGGCGGTCGCCGTTCGGCTTCACCAGGTCGATCGCCAGGCCGAGGTTGACGTGCTCGGGCTTGACGAGGGTCGGCTTGCCGTCCTTCTCCGCGAAGGAGTAGTTCATCGACGGCATCAGCTTCAGCGCCTGCACCATGGCGAAGCCGATGAGGTGCGTGAAGGAGACCTTGCCACCGCGGGCGCGCTTGAGGTGGTTGTTGATGACGATGCGGTTGTCGAACAGCAGCTTCACCGGGACCGCGCGGACGGACGTGGCCGTCGGCAGCTCCAGCGAGGCGTTCATGTTCTTCGCCACCGCGGCGGCGGGGCCGCGCAGCGGGACGTACTCCGGGCCCTTGGCGGGCTCGGCCGGCGCGGCGGCCTTCGCGGCTGCGGGCTTCGCCGGCTCAGCTGCCTTGGCGGCAGCAGCCGCCGGCTTGGCAGAGGGAGTCGGCTGCTGCGCAGCCGGAGCCTGGGCCGCGGGCTTCGCCGCGGCGGGCTGGGCTGCCGGGGCAGCCGGAGCTGCGGCCGCGGGCTGCGCGGCGGGGGCAGCCTGCGCCGCAGGCGCGGCAGCGGGCGCCGGGGCACTACCGGTCAGGCCCGGTGGCGGCGCGGCCGCCGTCTGACCCGGCTTGTAGTCGGCGAAGAAGTCCCACCAGGCTCGGTCGACCGAGTTCGGGTCCTGGAGGTACTGCTGGTAGATCTCGTCGACGAGCCACTCATTGGGACCGAAGACGTCGGCAGGGCTCTTGCCCTGCCCGTCCTGGTCGGTCGAGACGCTCGAGGTGTTGGGGGACTGTGGCGACACGGCGGCAACCGCCCTCTTCCGCTTCACAAGGTGATGGACAGCGGAAATAAAGGCTACGCCTGTCTGTACCGATGATGCAGGCCACCCGGGCCAGTCGTCGCGCAAGTCACATTCATCGAAGGGTTTCGAGGCATGACTTGGCGGGAAACACACGGGGTTCCGTAGTCCCCGGGGGAATCAGGGTTCGCTTGAGCGTGCCCCACACTCCCTCGAATGTGTGCCTCCGCCACCGACCCTACGTCAACCTTGATCGCGAGGTCCGCCCGGAAGGGTGACCTGTATGCGGCAGCCCTGAGGGGATTCGGCCACGCCGATGCTTCCCCCGTGCAGATCCACCGCCCAGCGCGCGATCGCCAGCCCCAGCCCCGTACCGCCGTCGCTGCCCGGCCCCTGCTGACCCGAGCCGCCCCGGTTGAAACGCTCGAAGACGCGGTGCCGCTCGGCCTCCGGGATGCCCGGCCCCTCGTCCAGCACCTCCAGGTCCAGCGACTGCGCGCCCTCGCCCCGGCGCGCCCGCACCGTGACCCGGCCGTGCGGGGGGCTGTGCTTGACCGCGTTGTCCACCAGATTCGCCACGACCTGGTGCAGCCGCTCCGCGTCGGCGTGCGCCGTGAGCTCCGGCGGCGACACGTCCAGGTGCAGATGGACGTCCTTGCGGGCGTGCGGCGAGGAGCCCGAGCCGTTGGCCATGCCCGCCTCCTTCAGCACCCCCGCCAGATACGGCCACACCTCGAAGCGCCGGGCGTGCAGCGGCACCACCCCGTTGTCCAGCCGCGAGAGGTCCAGCAGCTGCTCCACCAGCCGGCCCAGCCGCTCCGTCTGGCGCAGCGCCGTGCGCATGGTCTCCGGGTCGGCGGCCGAGACCCCGTCCACCACGTTCTCCAGCACCGCCCGCAGCCCCGCGATCGGGGTGCGCAGCTCGTGCGAGACATTGGCGACCAGCTCCTTGCGGTGGGTGTCCACCGCCTCCAGGTCCGCCGCCATCCGGTTGAAGGCCGTGGCCAGATCGCCGAACTCGTCCCGCCGCCCGGCCCCCACCCGCCGGGTGTAGTCACCCTGCGCCATCGCCCGGGTGACCTCGGTCATCTCGTCCAGCGGCGCGGTCAGCCCGTGCGCCACGAACTGCGTTATCAGCAGCGAGGCGATGATCGAGAAGACCGTGATCACCCGGAGCTCGGTCGCCGAGTGGAGCGCCACGAAGACCAGGAAGGTCGTTATCACCACCGACCCGATCACCAGCGCGCCGAGCGCCGCCTTCACCGAGCGGTAGGGATCCAGGGGCCGCAGCGCCTCCCAGACGCGGCCGCCCAGGCCGCCGGGCGGCACCGGACGGTCCTGCGGGCCCTCCGCCCGGGCCCGGACGGGGCCCCCGGCACCGGCGGTGCGCTCCGGCCCGCCGCCCGTCCCGCCGCTCATGCCGCCGGGGTCTCCAGCGCGTAGCCGACCCCGTGGACCGTACGGATCCGCTCCGCGCCGATTTTCCGGCGGAGCGCCTTGATGTGGCTGTCCACGGTCCGCGTCCCCGAGGCGTCCGCCCAGTCCCACACCTCGGCGAGCAGCTGCTCGCGGGAGAGGACGGCGCGCGGGGTGTTCGCCAGGCAGACCAGCAGGTCGAACTCCGTCGGGGTCAGGTGCACGTCCGCGCCGCGCACCCGCACCCTGCGCTGCGCGTGGTCGATCTCCAGCTCGCCCAGGCGCAGGATGCCGGTGCGCGGCGTGTGCGCGGCGAGGGCCGCCCGCTCCACCCGCCGCAGCAGCACGTGCACCCGCGCGGCCAGCTCCCGCATCGAGAAGGGCTTGGTCATGTAGTCGTCCGCGCCCACGCCCAGGCCGACCAGCATGTCGGTCTCGTCGTCGCGCGCGGTGAGCATCAGCACGGGCACCGGCCGCTGGGCCTGCACCCGTCTGCACACCTCCAGGCCGTCGAAGCCCGGCAGCATCACGTCCAGGACCAGCAGGTCCGGCTGCCACGCCTCGGAGGCGTCGACGGCCGCCGGGCCGTCGCCCGCGGTCCGCACCTGGAAGCCCTCGGCCCGCAGCCGGGCCGCGATGGCCTCGACGATGGTCCGGTCGTCCTCGACGACGAGCACCCGGCGCTGTGCCCCGGCGGAGGCTGCGGCACCGTTCGGGCCGATGTGTGTCTGCTCCATGCGCCCCGCCCCTAGCGTCTTCCGTGGCCTGCTTCTCCACACAGTCCTGCGGCTGTGGCAAGCAGAGTACGGGCAGGTGGCTGGGGACGGCTACGCGGCACGAAGCGCGAGGTGGACTACGTCGGGGACGCCCCGGGCAACGGTGATCTCTTCGGTCCTTACCCCTTCGAACCCGGCATTCCGGAGCGCCTCCTCGAACGTCTCCGACGGCCGCGCCGACCACACGGCCAGCACGCCCCCGGGCGCCAGCCGGTCGTGGCAGGCCAGCAGCCCGGCGGGGGAGTAGAGCCCGCCGTTGTCCTCGGTGACGGTCCAGCCGGGGCCGTTGTCGATGTCCAGGCACAGCGCGTCGTAGGTGACGGGGGCCGTTCGTACGTACCGCACGAGGTCCGTGTGCACGATCTCCGTACGGGGATCCGCCAGCGCCCGCGCCGAGAACGCGGCGAGCGGGCCGGTGCGGTGCCAGTCGATCACCGCCGCCTCGCGCTCCACCACGGCGATCCGGCCCCAGCGCGGCTCCTCGGCCGCCCGCGCCAGCGAGAAGCCGACGCCCAGGCCGCCGATCAGCACCGCCGGATCCCGCCGCCCGGCGGGCAGGGCGGCCAGGGCGGCGTCGACCAGGAGCCGCTCGGAGCGGCCGTCGGAGGTGTCCATCAGGAAGCAGCCGTTGGCGATGATCTCGTAGACCTCGCCCCTGCGGCGCAGTACGACCTCGCCGTGCGGTCCCTCGCGGCGGTCCACGGTGACGGGCGATTCGTGACGGACATCCTGATCGGTCATGGCAGGGCCTTCCGTAGGTCGGGAGCCCGGCGGACGCAGCGGACGGATCTTCGGTTGAGAGCCGTGACCGGAGTCACGGCCAGAGGTTGATTTGCCGGGCCACTGGGGACCTTAATGTTCACAGTGAGGGCGGAGAGTGAGGCCCGGGGCAGGGCCCGCCCGCTGATCCATCGCGCAGCCGCCGGAAAGGGGCCTGGCCGAGTGACCGTGGTTGACCCCGAGATGTCTCCCGGCGGCGGGCGCGCCCCCGGGCCGGGGACCGAGCCCGCCGCCGAGGCGGCCGTGGCCGCGCCCGCGCCGGTGGCTGTGCCCGCGTCTGTGCCGGCGTCTGTGCCTGTATGCCTGCCGTCGCCGCGCGAGCCGGTCGCTTCCGCACCGCCGGAGCGGCTGTCCCTGTCCCGCTTCGCGCCGGCCCGCTGGGCGGGGTGGCTGCGGCGGATCCTGCCGACGCCCACCGGCACGCCCTTCACCTTCGTCTACGGCCTCGTGCTGCTCGGCACGGCGCTCTTCGCCGAACTCGGCGACGAGGCGACCGTCAACCAGCTCCTGCGCGACTCCAGCACCGACGCCGCCCACCTCGCCGACCAGCCCCTCGTCGTCCTCGTCGCCAGTGCCCTGTGGGTGGCGGGCGGCCTCTATTCGCTCTACGGGCTGTTCTTCGCCGTCGTCCTCAGCTCGCTCGAACGCCGCACGGGCCCCGCCCGCACGGCCGGGGTCTTCCTCCTCGGCCACGTCCTGGCCACCCTCGCCACCGAGCTCCCGGTGGCCGGCGCGGTGGCGGCGGGCCGCCTGCCGGAGGCGTCGCTGCACCGGCTGGACTACGGCATCAGCTTCGGCGTGATGGCCTCCGTGGGCGCCCTCTCCGTCCTCCTCCGCCGGCCAGTGGGCTGGGCACTCCTCGCATTCGCGGCCCTTCTCTGCGCGCAGGACTTGATCGAATTCGCGGATCCGCTGGCGAGTTGGGGCCATCCGATAGCGCTGCTCACGGGGATGGCGTGCGGCCCGTTCATCCGCGACCGGGTCCCGGGGCGGGGCTGACGCACGCCTGCGGCGGGCTTTTCCCCTGCCCCGCCCCTTCCCGGCTGCATCTGATGTGTGGCTCCGCCGCGTGGGGGGCGCTGCCCCAGACCCCGATGTGCGGGGTACGTCGGCTGACGCGCAGCGCCTGCGGCGCTCGTCCTCAAACGCCGGACGGGCTGATTTGGCTGATGTGGGTGCGCAATTTCAGCCTGTCCGGCGTTTGAGGACACCGCGCGCCAGCGCGGTCCGGGGTCTGGGGCGAAGCCCCAGTTCCGGGAAGGGGCGGGGCTGGGGAACAAAGCCCGCCGCAGGCGAAAGCGCGCCCCGCCCCCCAGCGGCAGCGTGATCGCTCACAGCGAACACCCCCCGGGAACATCCGCGCAGCGCCACGCATTGAGTCGACATAGCTCAACTTGCCTGCCGAAGGGGAGATCATGGCTTTCACGTCCACACCGCTCACCCTGCCCGTCCTGCCCCTCGACGACGAGGTCGTGCTGCCCGGCATGGTCGTGCCGCTAGACCTCTCCGACGGTGAGGTCCGGGCCGCCGTCGAGGCCGCGCAGGCCGCCGCCGGGGACGGCAAGCCGCAGGTGCTGCTCGTGCCGCGCGTCGAGGGTTCGTACGCCGGCACCGGCACCCTCGGCCGGGTGGAGCAGGTCGGGCGGCTCTCCGGCGGGGACCCCGGGGCGCTCATCCGGGGGCTGGGGCGCGTCCGGATCGGGGCGGGCACGACCGGGCCCGGTGCCGCGCTGTGGGTCGAGGGCACCCGGATCGAGGAGAGCGTGCCCGACCCGCTGCCCGGCGCGGTCGCCGAGCTGGTGAAGGAGTACAAGGCGCTCGCCACCAGCTGGCTCCGCAAGCGCGGCGCCTGGCAGGTCGTGGACCGCGTCCAACAGCTCGACGACGTGGCCCAGCTCGCCGACAATTCCGGCTATTCCCCGTTCCTCAGCGTCGCCCAGCGCGTCGAGCTGCTGGAGACCGCCGACCCGGTGGCCCGGCTGCGGCTCGCCGTCACCTGGCTGAGCGAGCACATCGCCGAGCAGGACGTCGCCGAGTCGATCGCCAAGGACGTGCAGGAGGGCGTCGACAAGCAGCAGCGCGAGTTCCTGCTCCGCCGCCAGCTGGAGGCCGTCCGCAAGGAGCTCGCGGACCTGGGCGGCGACCCCGAGAGCGAGCCGGACGACTACCGCGCCCGCGTCGAGGCCGCCGACCTGCCGGAAAAGGTCCGCGAGGCCGCGCTCAAGGAGGTCGAGAAGCTGGAGCGGGCCTCCGACCAGAGCCCCGAGGGCGGCTGGATCCGCACCTGGCTCGACACCGTCCTCGAACTGCCCTGGAACGAGCGCACCGAGGACGCCTACGACATCCCCGGCGCCAAGTCCGTCCTCGACGCGGACCACGCGGGCCTCGCCGACGTCAAGGAACGGATCACCGAATACCTGGCGGTGCGCAAGCGGCGCGCCGACCGGGGGCTAGGCGTGATCGGCGGGCGGCGCGGGGGCGCGGTGCTCGCGCTCGTCGGTCCGCCCGGCGTCGGGAAGACCTCGCTGGGCGAGAGCGTGGCCCGCGCGATGGGCCGCAAGTTCGTCCGGGTCGCCCTCGGCGGTGTGCGTGACGAGGCGGAGATCCGCGGCCACCGGCGCACGTACGTCGGCGCGCTCCCCGGCCGGATCGTCCGCGCGGTCAAGGAGGCGGGCTCGATGAACCCGGTCGTCCTCCTGGACGAGATCGACAAGGTCGGCTCGGACTTCCGCGGCGACCCGGCGGCCGCCCTCCTGGAGGTCCTGGACCCGGCGCAGAACCACACCTTCCGCGACCACTACCTGGAGGTCGAACTCGACCTCTCGGACGTCGTCTTCCTGGCCACGGCCAACGTCCTCGACTCCATCCCGGAGGCCCTCCTCGACCGCATGGAGCTCGTCCGCCTCGACGGCTACACCGAGGACGAGAAGGTCGTCATCGCCCGCGACCACCTGCTGCCCCGGCAGCTGGAGCGCGCCGGACTGGCGGCCGACGAGGTGAGTCTGGAGGACGAGGCGCTGCGCAAGCTGGCCGGCGAGTACACCCGCGAGGCGGGCGTACGCACCCTGGAGCGCGCCCTCGCCCGGCTGCTGCGCAAGGTGGCCGCCCAGCACGAACTGGGCGAGCGCGAGCTGCCCGTGACCCTGGGCGCCGACGACCTGCGCGCCCTGATCGGCCGCCCGCACCACACGCCGGAATCCGCGCAGGACCCGGCCGAGCGGCGCACGGCCGTGCCGGGCGTGGCGACCGGGCTCGCGGTCACCGGGGCGGGCGGCGACGTCCTCTTCGTCGAGGCGTCACTGGCCGACCCCGAGACCGGCGCCGCCGGCCTGACCCTGACCGGCCAGCTGGGCGACGTGATGAAGGAGTCCGCGCAGATCGCGCTCTCCTTCCTCCGCTCCCACGGCGCCGAACTGGAGCTCCCCGTCGGCGACTTCAAGGAGCGCGGCGTCCACCTGCACGTCCCCGCGGGCGCGGTCCCCAAGGACGGCCCCAGCGCGGGCGTGACGATGACGACGGCCCTGGCCTCCCTGCTCTCCGGCCGCCAGGTACGCCCCGACGTGGCGATGACCGGCGAGGTCTCGCTGACGGGCCGCGTGCTGCCCGTCGGCGGCGTGAAGCAGAAGCTGCTCGCCGCGCACCGGGCCGGGGTGACCACGGTCGTCATCCCCAAGCGGAACGAACCCGACCTGGACGACGTGCCGGAGGAGATCCTCGCAACGCTCGACGTCCACCCGGTCGCGGACGTCCGCCAGGTCCTGGAACTCGCCCTCCAGCCGGCCTCCGCCCAGGTGGCCATGGCGGCGTAGCCGGAGCGGCGGCCGGCGAGGCCCCTGCCCCCGTGACAGGGGCCTCGCCGGCCTTCCCCGCCCGCGTGGGTCAGCAGGCCTTCACGTACCAGACCGGGTGCCAGTCGGCGGTGGCGTCGTACGAGCCGTTGCCCACCTGGGCCGGCGGCGTCGAGTAGACCCAGTTGTGGCTCTTGCCGTACATCTTGGCGACGACGCCCTTCGACTGGTTGTTCCACCACGAACCGCCGCTGTTCCAGCCGTTCGGGATCTCCCAGTAGACGCCGCACTTGGAGCGTTCCCACACCGTGCCCTCGTAGTACGACTTCGGCCAGCCGCAGAAGTTGTAGGGGTCGCAGTCGGCCGCGCTCGTCGGGTGCGTGGTGGTGCGCAGGTCGCGGGCGTACTTCTCGCCCGGTACGGCCACGAGCACGAAGCCGCCCGGTACGTCGACCCTGTTGGCGGAGACCTGCTTGCCGCCCGTCTGGGCGACATAGCGGTCCACGTCCTTCTGGAGCGCGACGGACTGCGCGCCCGTCAGCCCCGCGTGTTCGGCCTGGGCCGCGTAACGGCCGGAAGTGGCCGCGGTGGCGTGCGAGGCCCCGAGGCCCGCGGTGAGCGCCAGCGCCATGCACGCGGGCACGGCGAGCAGGCGTTTCGTTCTGATGCGGTGAGTGGTCACGGTGTTCCCTTCCCCTCGGATGTCGCGGGCATGCCCATGCCCGCGACGCCGAGTCTGGCGGCCGGGCGACGGCGTGGATTGTAGGAAAGCGACCGGATTCCCGCCTTGGTTCCGGCGCGCACGCGCGTACCGTGAAGCGGATGCCATAGGCGCGCACCGGGTGGGGGAGTCGTGGCCGCGTCACAGCAACTGGTCCGCAGCGCCCCGGCCGCCGCCGAGCTGCGCGGATCGGTCCTCGGCTACCGCGGCTTCCACTTCGGGGCCCGCGGCCCGCGCCGCCGGCTCGTGGTGCCCGACGGCGTGGTCAAGGTGATGCTCGGCTTCGGCGCCCCGCTCGACATGGTCGACGCGGTCGGACCGCGCACGGTGACCACGGGCACCTCCCTCGTCAACGGCCTGCGCACCACCGCGGCCATCGGCCTGCACCGCGGACTGCTGCACGGCGTCACCGTCCTGCTCTCCCCTCCGGCGGCCTACAGGCTCTTCGCCGTCCCCATGTCCGAGTGGGCCCACCTCACGCTCGACCCCGGCGAGCTCCTCGGCCACGGCCTCGGACAGCTCACCGAACGGCTCGCCGAATGCCCCGACTGGCCCGCCCGCTTCGCCCTGCTCGACCACGCCCTGGCCGCCCGGCTGCGCACCGGCCCCCGCTGCGACCCCGAAGTGGCCTGGGCCTGGTCGGAGTTGCTCCGCACCGACGGCCGCCTGCGCATAGCCGACCTCGCCGCCGGTACGGGCTGGAGCCGCCGCCACCTCGAACGGCGCTTCCGCGAACAACTCGGCCCCACGCCCAAGGGGGCCGCGCAGGTGCTGCGCCTCCAGGCGGCGCTGCGCCTCAAACAGGCCGGGATGTCCTGGACGCGGGCGGCGACGGGGGCGGGCTTCCACGACCAGGCGCACTTCTCGCATACGTTCGGCACGATGACCGGGTGCACGCCGGGGCGTTTTCACGACGCGCGCTCGTCGGGCGGCGGCCCGGACGACTCCCTGGACTTCCTCCCCGAGCATGTGACGAGCGTCCTGCTGGCCCGCTGACCCGGGGCGTCAGGCGCGGCAGCGCAGCCTCTCCAGTGCGGGACCGGCGAGGACGTCCGCCCAGAAGTCCGCGCCGGACTCGCGCACGCCGGCGTCGGACACCTCCAGCGGGACCCAGGCCGGCTCGCCGAATCCGGCCGCCCGCAGACACTTCTCGTAGACCTCGCGGCGCGGGAGGGCGCTGATGACCGTGATCGGCGGGTCGAGCAGCGCCGTGGTCCGCACAACTCGCGTGCCACGGCAATCATTTCTCCGGAGATATCGACTCCGAGCACCTCCGTGACGCCGCGCCGCTTGAACTCCCGGGCGACGATCTCGCGTGCCGGCGGTACCCAGCCGGACCAGCCCTCGGACTCCGGATTGAGATCCACCTCGCCGTTGCCCTTCCACTGTTCGAACTCTTCGGCCTCGCCGACGACGCCGGGGCTGGCGTGGTGCTGTCAGAGATCCGAGTGCGGCCGGAAGGCTCCGGCCTGTATGCCGGCTATGAACTGGGTCCATGCTCTGGCGTGGACCAGTAGGGCGGGGCCGTGCGGTGTCTTGGAGTCACGGACGGGGACCAGGTCGGCGTGACCGTCGGCTACCTCGATGCATTCGCCCGTGTTGCCGCTGTACGTGCTCTTACGCCACTGGGCTTTGGTGAGATCGTGAGCCATGTCGCCTACCTCCAGGCTCGCTGACTGGCAAGCGTCTGCCCCGGCTGGATGCCCGAACCTGGGTCGTTCAGGGTCGCACTGGGGTCAATCGGTGGTTGGGAAGGCCCCGGCCTTGATCCCGGCCGTGAACGCCGACCATGTGTCGGCGCTGAAGACGAGTGCTGAACCATGGGGCGTCTTACTGTCACACGTAGCCACTACTTCACGTAGAAACGCGATCTCGACGCACTGGCCATTTCCGCTGCTGTATGAACTCTTCTGCCATATGGCTTCGCGGAGTTCCGTCCGATTCATTGCTGATGCCTCTTCTCTCATCACATCTCGTTGGCCAGTGAGGCGAGCAATCTCGACGTGTCGTCAGGGCTGAGGGCCACTGCGCGGAGGTTGTCGAAGATTGCGCCGTACCGGCGTACATCTGCTTCGGCTTCGAGGAAGAGGTCACCGGCCATGCTGTCGATGTAGATGATCTCAGGGTCTTCCACTTCGGGGAAGCTCATCAGCACGAACGAGCCTGGCATGCCAGCGTGGGCCCCGGCGTTGAAGGGGATGACCTGGAGCATCATGTGCGGTTCCGCGATTGCCGCCGTCAGGCGCCGAATCTGCTCGTGCATCACCTCGGGGCCGCCGACCATGCGCCGTAGGGATGCCTCGTCCATGATTGCCCAAAGGTGCAATGGATCGCTTTTGGTGAGTACGCCTTGCCGTTCAATGCGTGCTTGAACCCGTTGCTCAATCTCTCTGGTACTTGCCATCGGCAACACGCCCTTGATCACGGCGCGTGCATAGTCTTCCGTCTGCAACAGACCGGGAACGAAGAGGGATTCGTAGTTGCGCACCGCACGTGCCTCAGCCTCGAAGCTGATGTACGCAGTGTATTCCTCGGGCAGTTCGCTGTGATACGGGCGTAGCCACCCCTGGTTGCTCGCACCCTGGGATAGCGCCTGGATTTCGCCATGCTGAGGCTCGGGCACTCCGTACAAGTTGAGCAGGGCGATCAAGGTGTGCTGCTGTGGCCGGACGCGTGCCGTTTCGATCCGATAGAGCGTCGCTGTGTTGATGCCCGTCTGCGCGGTGACATCCTCCCTGGTCAGCTGCATGCCTGTTCGCAACCTCCGCAGCTCGGCTGCCAAGCGTCGGAGGCGGACCGTGGGCATCTGACGCTTCGTGGGCATGCCGTCCACCTTTCATTTGCACAGGAGGCCCAGCGATTCTGTCCGGCAACCACCCTTGACTGCAAGCGCAGTTCGCACATGCATGCCATGCATTCTCCTGCCTTGCATGTGACTGGTCAGCGGGTGCATCCTGGGCCCCTTGGTTGCCCGGTGTGACGACCTCGTCACACCGGCGTGACCTTGAGGGTGCGTCATGCCCAACAAGAGGCCCCGGCGGCCGCTGTCACGGCCCCGGGGCTTGGCCAACGCTGAAAAGGAGCGCTGACATGTACGAGCTTATCTCTCGATGGTTGGGGTGGATCAGGGCGGTGTTCACGCCCGGCAACCTTCACCGGGACTGCCTCGCTTGTAGTGCTGTCCATGCGGTGCGGACCCCCGACCCGATGCAAGCGCCGAGCGCGCCACCCCGCGCCGACCCGCCCACCGCCAGCGGCAACGGCCCCCGCATCTGGATCACCGCCCACGGAATCGACTTCCGCCCCCGGCAGCCGCACCACGCGGATGTGAGTCGATGACGGCCGCCGAGGGATCCGAACGGGCACCAAAAATCGGCACGTTGGTCGTCGACGTCCGACGGAACCGCGTCGGTGAAGTGATGGCCTCCGCCGGTGGGCGGTTGGCGTTGCGGCCGCCCGCCGGTGGGCGGGAGTGGGAGGCGTTCCCCTGCGACGTCCGTCCGGCCACCGCCAGTGATGAGCTGCGCGTGAAGGTGACCGAGGTCAACGACCGGGGCAGGCGAGAGCGGGGCATGGCGTGAGCGAGACGACCGCCGCACCCGGAACCGCGACCGAGCCCCGGCCCCCTCGGTGTCAGGAGTGTCGCGACATCAAGCACAAGAGGGCGCAAGCACTGGCCGACGGCGACCGTCAGGCAGCGGCGAAAATGACCGAGGCCATGGGCGTCCACACCTGGGAGGCGCATGCGTGACGGAAGCCTGACCGCCCATCGATGAACCGCTCCGGGGCGTGGCGATACGCGCCGCGCCCCGATCAGCCTCGCCGCCACCGCCGCCCCATGCGCCGAAGCCGCACGCGCACGCGCCCAGCAGGAGCGCTCTTCCGGCTCGTATCGCGAGCGCCCGGCCGCCAATGGTCATCAGGCGACACCACTGGAGACCGCCGCTCCGCCTGTGCCCTGATCTCCCAGTGGGACTCGTGGGAGGTCACGCGGTATGCCTCCTCCCAGGCTGCGAGCGCCGCGGTGACGCCTGTGCCCGCGGTTCCCCGGCGGCGCACGTGGAACGCCAGCCACGCGAAGCCGCACAGGACCGCGGCCAGGCCGCCGAAGATCGCCAGGAGCGGCAGTGAGTCACCCATGCCACTGAGGCTATGTGAGGCGGCGGCCGCGGGTGCGGTGCGGCGGACGGGAAAGCGCCCCCGCCCTTGCGCCCTCGCTACCCACCGGTAAAGATCAAGCGGCCGCCCCACGACAGGAGCCCCCATGACGGAGCCGGCCGCGCCCAGCAGACGCCGCTTCCTCACCTACCTCATAGCCGCCCCCACCCTCACCCTGGCCACCACCACCCAGGACCCGCAACAAGCAACCGCAGCCGTCGCCGACATCGTCGATCTCGGCGACATCCTGACCCTCGTCGGTGCCCCCACCGCCCACATGCTCGTGCTGACCGTCGGGGACGACGGGACCGCCACCTTCCGGCTGCCCAGGGAAGAAGTCGGGCAGGGGCTGACGACGGCCGTCGCGATGCTGGTCGCCGAGGAGCTGGACATGCCGCTCGGGCAGGTGCGGGTCCAACTGGAGGACGCCAGGCCGGAGCTGATATTCAGTCAGTTCACTGGCAGCTCCAACTCCATACGCTCGCTCTACGACCCCGTCCGGCACACCGCGGCCGCCGCCCGCTCCCGGCTCGTGCGAGCGGCCGCCCGCCGGTGGGGCCTGGCGGAGGGGGCGCTCCGCACCCGGGACGGCGCGGTGCACGCCCCGGACGGCCGTAGCGCTCCGTACGCCTCCCTCGCGGCCGCGGCCGCCGCGCACGACCTCGGGGAACTCACCGCCACGCCCAAGCCGGAGTCCGCGCACACGCTCGTGGGCACCCCGGCCTCGCGCATCGACGCCCGCGCGATGGTCACCGGCAAGCAGCAGTACACCCTGGACCTGGACATCCCCGGCGCCAAGCCCTGCATGGTGCGCCGCCCGCCGACCGTGGGCGGCACGGTGAAGGCCGTACGGAACGAGGCCGCCGTCCGGGCCATGCCCGGCGTGCTGGGCACCTTCGTGATCCCCACGGGGGTGGCCGTCGTCGCCGAGACGTTCGGGCAGGCGCTGAACGCCAAGAACGCCCTCGACGTGAGCTGGGGGCCCGGCACGGTCGACGGCCTCTCCGACGACGACATCCGCGCCCGGCTCCGGGACGCCGCCGCGCCACTGGTCGAACTGCCGCCGCTGACCGGGCACCTGGACGCGGAGTTCGACTTCGCCTTCGTCAGCCACGCGCCGATGGAGACGAACTCCGCGGTCGCCGACGTACGGCCGGACCGGGCCACGGTCTGGTCCGGGCTGAAGGCGCCGATCGTCGCGCAGCGGACCATCGCCGAGGAACTCGGGCTGCCCGTGGACAAGGTCACCGTGCACGTGGTGCAGGCGGGTGGCTCGTTCGGGCGGCGGCTGTTCTTCGACGCGGCCCTGGAGGCCGCGCAGGTGTCGAAGGCGGCGGGGCGGCCCGTACGGCTCATGTGGTCCCGCGTCGACGACATGCGGCACGGCAGGATGCGGCCCGCCACCCACCACCGGCTGCGCGCCACGTACGCGCTCGGCAAGGTGCTGACCTTCGAGCACCGGGTGGCCGCCGTGGAGACCGACTTCCGGCACGGCCTCGGCGAGGCGCTCACCGCCGCCGCGGCGAAGCTGCCCGGGAGCATCGGCAACGAGACGTTCGCGCAGACGCTCTTCCACACGACGGTGAAGTCGCCCTACCGCTTCGGCCTCACCACCCAGCACCTGACCGAGGTGCCGCTGCGGATGCCCACCGCGTCCTGGCGGTCGGTGTACTCGGCGAACACCCGCGGCGCCGAGGAGATCGTCGTCGACGAACTCGCGGCGCGGCTGGGGCAGGACCCCGTCGCCTTCCGCCGCGCGTTCCTCAAGAGCCTCGCCCAGCGGGCCGTCCTCGACAAGGCGGCGAGCGAGGGCGACTGGGGGCGGCCGATGCCGGCCGGGCACGCGCAGGGGATCGGCTTCCACGAGGAGTACAAGTCGCGTACGGCGTGTCTCGCCGAGATCGACGCGACCGACCCCCGGCGCCCCCGGGTCGTCAAGGCGGTGATCGTGGCCGACGTCGGGCGGGCGGTCAATCCGCGGGGCCTGGAGGCGCAGCTGCTGGGCGGGCTGACCGACGCGATCTCGACGACGCTGCGGGCCGGACTGCACCTCGACAAGGGGCTGCCGCTGGAGGGCAGCTACTCGCAGTTCCACTACGCGCGGCAGCGGGACGTGCCGCCGGACGTGCGGGTCTTCGTGATGCCGCCGACCGGCGAGCCGGGCGGGGCGGGGGAGTTGGGCGTCCCGGCGGCGGTGGGGGCGATCGCCAACGCGTACGCCCGTGCCACCGGCACGCGCCCGCGGCGCTTTCCGGTCAACTTCGACGTGGACTTCACCCCCTTCCCCCGCTGAGCCCTCACAGGAGCCCTCCATGCCCACCCACCGTTTCACCGTCAACGGCCAGGCCGTCACCGTGGACGCCCCCGACGACCTGCCCCTGCTGTGGGCGCTGCGCGACCACCTCGGGGTGCGCGGGCCCAAATACGGCTGCGGGATAGACGTCTGCAAGGCGTGCACCAGCCACCTGGACGGCGAGGCGGTACGCCCCTGCGTCGTGCCCGTCGCCACCGTCGAGGGCCGTGAGGTCACCACCATCGAGGGCCTCGCCGACGGCGAGAGGCTGCACCCGGTCCAGGAGGCGTGGCTGGAGCAGGACGTGGCCCAGTGCGGCTACTGCCAGCCCGGCCAGATCATGGCGGCGGTCGCCCTGCTGAAGCGCACGAAGAACCCCACGGACGCCGATCTCGACGAGATAGCCAACGTCTGCCGCTGCGGCACGTACTTCCGCATACGCGAGGCGATACGGAGCGCGGCGGCGAAGATGCCCTGACACGGGCGGGGATCGGTCGCGTGTCCGTTTCCCGTGCGTATCGTTGTACTACCCGGCTGCCCGAATTTCGCGGGCAGCGGGGAGGAGTGCACAGTGACTGCCACGCTGACCGACAGGATCGTGATGGCCGACAGCGACGAGCTCAGCCTGGACGAGTTGTTCGACAGGCTGGAGCGGATGCCCGTCCCCGAGGGCTACAAGGTAGAGATCGTCGAGGGGGCCATCTACATGTCGCCGCAACGGCAAATCCACTGGGAGATCATTCTCGGCATTGTTGAGCAACTTCGGGCGAAGTACCCGAGGAGTCGCACGGCATCGGATGTGCGCATCGACTTCCCGGGCCACTTGAACGGTTTCTGCTGTGATGTCGCGACGTTCAAGGAAGGTGCGGCAAGGGACGATGAGGGGCGTTGGCATTACAGGAACGTCGAGTTCGTCGCCGAAGTGATCTCCAAGAGCACCGCGAGGAACGATTACGGGCCGAAGAAGAATGCCTTCGCTATGGCGGGTGTGCCGGTGTACCTCATCGTGGACCCGTATGTCGGCGAGTGTCGCCTCTTCACGGACCCCAAGGACGGCAAGTACCGCTCCGGGCCGCCGCTCAAGTTCGGTGACCCCATCGACCTCACCGACACCGTCGTCGGACTGACCCTCGCCACCGACGAGTTCCCCCGCGACTGAGCGGTTCGCACGGCCGAAAGCCGTCGCTCGGGCGCTACGCATCATTGTTCAGCCCTCGTCCCACCGGTTGCATGTCGCGGGACCGCACATGTTCCGGAAGGCACGAGGGGGATCCACCTTGCGTAAGTCCAGAGCACGTTCAGGAAGACCCGCCGCGAAGAGCGGCATAGCAGGGGCGGCGGCGCTGATGGGCGTCGCCGCCCTTGTCGTGAGCGCGGTGCCCGGGCAGGCCGTCGCCGCGGCCGGGAAGGCTCCCGGTGAGGTGATTCCGGGGAAGGGAACCTCCACCCCTTCCCTGGTCGACGGCATCCGGGAAGGCGTGCGGGCGAGCGGCAGCGCGGCCGACGCCGCGCGCGAACACCTCGCGGACAAGCCGGGCCGCTATCACATCGCCGCGCCGGGGCGCGATCTGCGGCCCGTGCAGACCGCTGCCTCGGGCCGGGACGAGACCGTCCGGCTCCAGCAGAAGTACGGGGGCGTGGACGTCCTCGGCGGGCAGTACGTCGTACGGATGGAGAAGAAGGACGGCAAGCGCGTCGTCACCGGCGCCTCCGGGAAGTATTTCACCGGCCTGAAGGCCGACACCAAGGCCGAGGTGAGCGAGGAGCTCGCGGTGCGGCGGGCCGTCGAGGCGACCCTGCGTGAACTCGGCGGTACCTGGCTCGGTACCGGGGCCAAGGCGGCGCGGTCGCTGACGGGCACCGCGCACGGCCTGGTGATCGTGCCCAAGGGTCCCGGCGTCCTCACCCACCACGTCACCGTGCGCGGCACCGACCCGGCCGACGGCCGGCCCGTGCTGCGCGAGGTCTACATCGACGCCAAGGCCGGCTTCCCGGTGCTCCAGTACAGCGGCATCAAGACCTTCGGGGGCGAGGGCACGGCCAGGTCCGCCGCCACGGCGTCCGCGAAGTCCGCCGCGGCCGCGGCGAAGAGTCCCGCGAAGCCCACGGACGGTGTGAGCCCCGGGATCGCCGGCTCCGGCGTGAAGTACGACGGCACCACCGTCGAGCTCGGGCTCTTCAAGGACACCGCCCGCAACGAGTACGTCATGCGCGACTACTCCCGCATGTGGGACTCCACCAAGAACCTGGTCTCCACCTGGGACGCCCGCGGCAAGGACGTCAGTGAGGCCTCCGGCGCCTGGCCCGCCGGCATCAAGGAATTCGGCTCGCCCGGCCCGAACTTCGGCAAGGGAGCCACCGAGTCCGGCGCCGTCGACGCCCACTGGGCGGCGGGCAAGGTCTACGACTACTACAAGAAGGTCCACGGCCGGAACAGCCTGGACGGCCGCGGCATGGCCATCAACTCCCTGGTCGGCGTGACTCGCTTCGGCGGCGCGTACGTCAACGCCTTCTGGGACGGCACCAAGATGGTGTACGGCGGGGGCGACGACGAGTACAAGACGCTCTCCGCGGACCTCGACGTGGTCGGCCACGAGATGACGCACGGCGTCGTCGAGAACTCCGCCAACCTCGTCTACGCGGGCCAGTCCGGCGCCCTCAACGAGGCGCTCGCCGACTACTTCGGCAACTCCATCGCCGTGGACGCCGCGGGCATGTCCATGGACGACCCCGACGCGGGCCTGCTGGGCGGCGACCTCTGCCGTACGAAGAAGCCGCGCCAGTGCGCCTTCCGTGACCTCAACGACGGGAAGACGACGTCCAAGAACTTCCTCGGCGTCGGCTTCTCCACCGACAACGGTGGGGTGCACATGAACTCCACCATCTTCTCCGGCGCGCTGTGGAACATCCGCCGGGACGTGGGCCGCACGCTCGCCGACAGGATCGTCTACAAGGCGCTCACGGAGTACATGACCCCGCTCGACGGCTTCACCGAGGGCCGCGCGGCGGTGATCGCCGCCGCGAAGTCGCTCGGGGTGTCGGCGAAGGACCTGAACACCGTCACGCGCTCCTTCAACGCCCGGGGCATCGTCCCCGACTGGGAGCTGGCGCTCGGCGTCGACACCGACCTGCTGTCCGGCAGGCTGAACACCGCGGGCACGGGGGTGGGCGCGGGCGGCGGCTGGTGGGCCGCGTCGCGGTCCAACGACGACGGCTCCGAGGCGTATTCGGTCTGGGCGGGCCGCGCGGACGGCTCGGGCTCCCCGAAGCTGATCAGCCCCAACGACGGGCGCTACCACGCCTATCCGGCCACGGACGGCAAGACCGTGGTGTGGGTCGCAGTCGGCAAGGACGGCATGGACGTGCTGTCCCGCCCGCTCGCGGGAGGACCCACCAAGAAGCTCTACTCCAGCGCCGGGATCAACACGGTGCGCGTCGAGGGCGACGTCGTGGTCCTGGAGGAGCAGAGCGGTTTCGGTGCCCGGCACGTCGGCTATCTGCGGCCCGGTGACAAGGCTCCGACCTGGGTGGACGACCGGCGCGAGGACACCGAGACGGCCATGCCGTCGGTCGGCGGCGGCCGCATCGCCTACGTGAGGATCACGTCGCAGGGCGACGACTTCCGGTCCGTCACCGAGGTGCTGGACCCGAGGACGGGCAAGGTGACGCGGGCGGGCGAGAGCCGCAAGCCCTCGGCCATCGGCCAGACCGGCATCAACGGCACGCACGTCTTCTGGCTGGCGCACGAGTTCGACGCGCAGGGCAAGGGCGGCTCGGCGGTGCGGCGGGCGAACCTCGACGGCACGGGCGTGACCGACCTCAACCGGGAGAAGGGCGCGCAGGCGCTCTTCCCCCTCGACCTCACGGCCTCCGAGAGCGCCGTGACCGTCACCTCGCTGCCGCCGGAGACCGCCACCGGCAACGAGGCGCTGCCGAAGCTCTACCAGTTCGCGGCGGACGGCTCGACCGACCCCGCGCGGGCGCGGGTCTCCTGCAACCGCGGTGAGCAGTCCTCGGCCGCGGCGGTGGGCGGCAAGCAGGTGGTGTGGCTCGACGGCACCACCGGCTACACCGACCTGGTCACCCGCACCCGCCCGGCGGGCTCCTGCGGCTGACGGCTGCGACGGTACGAAGAACCGGGCCCCCGCCGCCGATGTGCGGGGGCCCGGCGCTCTTGCGGGCGGATGTGCGGCGCGCTCAGCCGTCGGCCAGCGCCTGGAGCCGGCTGTAGGAGCCGTTGAAGCGGTTGTGGTCACCGACGGTCGGTCCGGTGTCGGTGTACTGCCAGACGGTGTGGAAGCCCCATCCCGCCGGGAGCTCGCCGGGCGAGGAGCCGTAGCGCGGGATCCAGAGGGGGTTGACGGAGCCGAAGCCGTCGTCATCGCCGGTGCACTGCTTCCACCAGCCGGTCGCGGTGTAGATCATCGCGTCGCGGCCGGTACGCGCGCGGTACGTGCGGAGGAAGTCCGCGATCCACTGGGTCAGGGCGCCCGCGCTCATGCCGTAGCAGACCGAGCCGTAGGGGTTGTACTCGATGTCGAGCACCCCCGGCAGCGTCCTGCCGTCGGCGGACCAGCCGCCGCCGTGCGCCGCGAAGTAGGTGGCCTGGGCGGCACCGCCGGAATTGTCGGGCAGGGCGAAATGGTAGGAGCCGCGGATCATTCCGGTGTTGTAGGAGCCGTTGTACTGCTGGGCGAAATAGGGGTTGGTGTAGCTCGTGCCCTCGGTGGCCTTCACATAGGCGAAGCGGTTGCCGCTGTTCCAGAGCGTGGACCAGGGGACGTTGCCGTTGTGGCTGCTGACGTCGACACCCTCGACGGAGGCGGTGAGCGAGGGGGGAGGCGTACGGCCCGTCTGGGGCTCGTGGCGGCGGACGGTCGAGCCGAGCCAGTCCCGCTCCGGGTGGGCGGGCCGCTTGCCGCCCGCGGTGGGGGAGGCGGCGAACGCGGTGCCCGGCAGGGCGACGACCAGTGCCAGCAGGGCGACGAGCAGGGACAGCAGGGGTGGAGCGGGTCTGAGCGCGGGCATGGCGGACTCCGGGGAGCGGTGTGGGGGGAGTGCCGTAAGCACGACGATATTGGTGTGACCATGTCATACCCAAAATATCGAGCGCGGACGCGTCGGGTGCGGGGGGACGCCGGTGCTGTCGCTGGTCCGATCCTGCGAAATACTTACCCAGCTGCGGCTATGTGCCGCGGTCCACGGAAATTTTCAGCAGCCGGAAAGCCGGAGAGGGCCTCGACGTGCACCAGACGACTCCCCCGCGTCCCGAGGACGGCAGTGGTGTGGACCAGGCCTACCTCGCGCTGGAACGCGAGCTCGCCGTCTTCCTCCGCCGCGCCCGCGCCTCCTCCGGCGAGATGGCCCGCGCCGTCCACCCCGAACTGGAGGCGGCCGCCTACGGCCTCCTCGTCCGGCTGGAGGACGCGGGGGAGCAGCGCGCCACGGATCTCGCCGCGTACTTCGGCGTGGGCAAGGCCACCATGAGCCGCCAGCTGCGCGCCCTCTGCGACCTCGGCCTCGTCGCCCGCGCGCCGGACCCCGCCGACGGCCGCGCGTCCCTGGTCCGCATCACGGAGGAGGGACGCGCCCGCTTCACGCGTGTCCGCGACGCACGTCGTGCTCATCATGTACGCAAGCTGGCGGACTGGGACCCGCGCGAGATCGCGGAACTGGCGCGGCTGCTCCGCCAGTTGAACGTGAGCGCGGAGGGGTAGGGCGGGTTCTCTTCCCCAGCCCCGCCCCTTCCCGCACTGGGGCGCGTGCCCCAGGCCCCCGGCTGTCCCGCCGTTGCCGCCTGCGGCGGAGAGCGCCCTTCGGGCGCGTCCTCAAACGCCGGACGGGCTGAAATTGCGCACCCACATCAGCCAAATCCAGCCCGTCCGGCGTTTGAGGACTAGCGCCGCAGGCGCTGCGCGTCAGCCGACGTACCCGCACATCGGGGTCTGGGGCAGAGCCCCAGTTCGGGAAGGGGCGGGGTAGGGGAACAAAGCGCCGCAGGCGCACTGAAGCCGCACCCGGGCACGGGTCCGGGGCGGAGCCCCGGCCGCGGCGGAGCCGCGCATCAGATGCTGCGGGAAGGGGCGGGGTAGGGGAACAAAGCCCGCCGCAGGCGACAGCGACCCGGGCCCCGGGACCGAACCGCCGCCAACGGCTAAAGCTCCGCGAACACCACCGCCGCATCATCCCGCACCTTCCCCCGCGCCCGCACCCCCCACCCCGCATCCGCCTCCGCGCAGCGGACCGCGTCGATCAAAGCCTGCGGCCCGCCCTTCGACAGAAGGGCGAAGCACTCCGCCCAGTCACCGAGACCGAAGACCTCCACCCACCGCCCCGCCCCGTCCGAGACCGCCGCCAGCGACCGCACGGACGCCCGCGGCGCAGCCCCCGTCACCGCCCGCCCGGCGACAGCCGGATCCGCCGCGGCCGTGAAGAAGCCGTCAGGGGCGTTGCGTTGGGCGTCCGTCACGGGGCCCAGGGCGCGCAGCCGCTCGATGCGGTCGTCGAGGATCGCGGTCACCGTGCCGTCGGGGGACTCGACGAGGAGGGCGGAGTCGGAGAGGACGAGGTGTTCCACCCGCTCGTCGTCCCAGCGCGCCACGACGACGGTGGCCTGGGGTGTGCGGCGGTGGGTGAGGTCGCACGTGGCGCGATGGGCGTCCGCCGTGCGGGAGATCGCCTCCGAGAGGCAGTCGGCGAGCGCCTGGCCGGGGCGTGAGACGGCGAGTTCCAGGAGGGCGCCGCCGAGCCGGGCGGTGAACCAGGGGACACCGTGCGCGCAGCCGGTCTCGCCGGAGGGCGGCGGGGTCACGCCGTCCAGCAGGACGAGCGCGCCACCGCGCCCCGAGGCCGGCAGGGCGACGGACGCAAAGTCCTCGTTCGGGTGGTGGGGATCCCCCGGCTGGGTGGCGAGTTCGATGCGCATGGGGCCAGTGTGCCGGATGCCGGAAATCCAGTCGTGCGGGTGCGCATCCTGGAGGCACATGCCGCGTTCTCCAGGTGACGTGCTGACCTGGCCCGTATGCGATGAGTGAAGCATCGCGAGTCAATTCCCGGGCTGGGTTCACTCGTTCGAGTGGCCGGGTGGGCGAAGGGCACCCTCTCCTCAGAGGTGCTGAAAGGGTCAAATCCGTACCAGGGGTGGGGCAGGCGAGAGTGGAATGAGAGCACCGGTGCGGAAGAAGCGGCCGCGGGGCGGCGAGCGGGAGCGGCAGTCCTCGGCGGTGCGGGAGCGCACCGCCCGCGTGCGTAACCGGCTGACCGCCTCCGTCGCGGTCACCGCCCTCACCGTGCTCGCGGCGAGCGCCTTCGGCGCGGTGGACGCCACCCGCGAACTCGGCCGCGCCCAGCGGCTCGCCGCCCTCGCCGACGCCGACGGCCCGGCCCTCGGCCTCGCCCACTCCCTCGCGGACGAGCGCGACGCCGCGACGCAGTACGTCGCGGGCGGCCGCGCGGACAAGGCGGAGGCGGCCGCCATCAAGACCCAACGCGCCCACGTGGACCAGGAGATCGAGGACTTCCGGCCGGCCGCGCCCGCCTCGCTGCGCGACCGGCTCGACACCCTCACCGCCGCGCGCCACCAGGCGCTCGACGGCGACGACGCGCTGGCCGTCTTCACCGCCTACACCGGCATCGTCCAGGCGCTGCACGGCGTCGCCGACACCGCCGCCCTGCACGGCGCCGGCGCCGGGGGCGACGCCGCGGCGCTCCCCGCACTCGGCCGCGCCGTCGAGGAGGACTCCGCCACCCGCGCCCTGCTGCTGGGCGCCATCGCCGCGCACGGCGACGCGGCCCTCGTCTCCGCCGCCCAGCGGACCGCCGCCGCGGAGAAGGACGCGCTCGCCGACTTCGACCGGCAGGCGAGCGCCAAGTCCCGTGAGGCGTACGCCGGTACGGTCAGCGGCCCCGACGTCACCGCCGCCGCGGACCACACCACCCGCCTCACCCGACCCCAGGTCACCGCGGCGGAACTGGCGGCCGAGCCCGTCGAGCCCGTGCGCTCGGCGCTCAGCTCCCGCCTGGACCTGATGCGCCAGGCCGAGTCCGACCTCGCCGCCAATCAGGCCGACCGCCTCGCGGCGCAGCGGCACGACGCGCTCGCCGCGCTGGAGCTGCGCGCCGGGCTGATCGTCGCGTGTCTGCTGGTCGCCCTCTTCACCGGCGTACGGACGGCCCGGTCCATCACCCGGCCGCTCGCCTCGCTGCGGCTCGGCGCGCGCCGCGTGTGCACCGACCCCGCGGCGGAGAAGCCGATCGGCTTCAAGGGCCGGGACGACGAGTTCGCCGAGACCGCGCGGGCCGTCGACCTCCTCCACGAGACCGCCGTCCGGCAGCAGGAGCGCATCGCCGTCCTCGAAGGCGAGCGCACCCGCCTCATCGCCGCCCGCCACCTCCTCGCCGAGGAGCACGACGCCCTGCGCGAGCGGCACCAGGAGCTCGCCGGGCAGCTGGCGGAGGAGGCGGCCGCCCGCACCGCGGAGCACCCCGGCGACGCCGCCGAGCGGGCCCGCGGCCTCTTCGTCGGGCTCTCCCTGCGCACCCTCGGCCTCGTCGAGCGCCAACTCGCCGTCATCGAGGGCATGGAGACCCACGAGACCGACCCCGAGCGCCTGGAGACCCTCTTCACGCTCGACCACCTCGCCACCCGCATGCGCCGCAACAGCGAGAACCTCCTCGTACTCGCGGGCGCCGAGAGCGTCACCGGCCGGCCCGAGCCCGTACCGCTGCTGGACGTCCTTCGGGCCTCGGCGGGGGAGATCGAGCGGTATCAGCGCGTCCGCATCCAGTCGCTGCCCCCGCACGCCCGGCTCTTCGGCCACGCCTCCGAGGACGTCAGCCACCTCGTGGCCGAACTCCTGGAGAACGCCACGACGTTCTCCCCGCCCGACGCCCAGGTGCAGCTCTCCGGCTGGCTCCTGGAGACCGGCGACATCGCGCTGTCCGTGCAGGACGAGGGCATCGGCATCGCCCCCGACCGCCTCGCCGGCTTCAACGCCCTGCTCGCCGCCCCCGACCCGGACGGCCCGCCCCCCACCGGCCCGGCGGGCGGACCCGTGCGGACGGGCCGCGCCCGGGGGACCATGGACGCCCACCCGGCCGACACCGGCCAACAGCCGGGCCTCGGGCTCTACGTGGTCGCCCGGCTCGCCGCCCGGCACGGCATCCGCGTCCAGCTGCGCGAGCAGACCACGGGCGGCATCGCGGCCGTCGTCGTGCTGCCCGCCGCGCTCCTGGCCGACGGGCCCCCGACCGTCACCGGCCTCGGCGACACCCCGCCCGTGCCCGGCGCCGCCGCCGCGCCCCCGATCCACCTCCCCGGCTCCATCGCCGAGGCCGCGCCGCCCCCGGTCCCCGGAAGCCGGTACGGCGCGCACGCCGCACCCGCCCCCCTGCCACCCCTGTCCCCCCTGCCCGTCCACCCGGCAGACCCGCCCACCGGCCATCTCCCGGACGGGATACGGCCCACCGGCCCGCCGCCCGCGGCCCCCGTGGGGCGGCACGCCCGGCCGTCGGCGCTCGGCGACCCCGCCGCCCTCGCGCCCACCGTCCCCGGCCAGGGCTCCGCCCAGGTCACCGGCAACGGCCTGCCCCGCCGCACCCCCCAGCCCGTACCGCAGCGGGCCGAGGCGCCCCAGCCGCGCCAGGGCGTCGACGCGGAGGCCCTGCGGCGCAAGCTCGCGGGCTTCCAGCGGGGCGCGGCCGAGGGACGCCGCGCCGCCGTGGCGGAGATCGCGGCACGCACCACTGAATCGAACCAAGCGGGGCCGCCGGCTCAGGGCGGCACTGTCGAGGAGGCACGCGGTTGACTGCATTTTCCCGGGAGGCGACTCCCGTCACACCTGTCGGCCCCGCCGTCTACGGGCTGAGCCACGAAGCCCGCAATCTGCACTGGCTGCTGGCCGGTCTCGTCGACGAGGTGCCGGGCGTACGCTCCGTCGCCGTCGTCTCCTCCGACGGCCTGCTGCTGCTCTCCTCCGACCCCGAGCACACCCCCCAGCCCGGCCTCGACCGGCCCGCCGGACCCCGCGGCTCCACCGGCGACCTCGCCACGATCGTGGCGGGCCTGGGCAGCCTGACGACGGGAGCCGCCTGCCTGATGGACGGCGGCGTCGTCAAGCAGACGATGGTCGCCATGGAAGACGGGAGCCTGTTCGTGATGACGATCAGCGATGGCTCGCTCCTGGGCGTGCACGCCGACCCCGACTGCGACATGAGCGTCGTCGCCTATCAGATGGCGCTCTTCGTCGGCCGGGCCGGGCACGTCCTCACCCCCGAACTCCGCAGGGAGCTACGGCAGTCGGTGGAGGCGGTCGAATGAGCCAGGCGGTCCTCTGCCGCAAACCCGCCCGCGTACGCCCCTACTCCCTCACCGGCAGCAGGCCGCGCCGGTGCCGGGTGCTGCTCGTGGAGACGTTCGTGGCGGCGCTCGACACCACCGCCACCACGGACGACGCCGCCCCGCCCGGCCAGGCACCGCCACCCGACGGCTGCGAGCCGCTGCCGCCCCGCTCCGTCCCCGAGGCGCGGGCCCTGCCCGAGGCCCGCGCCATCGTCGAACTCTGCTTCCGGCTGCGCTCGGTCGCCGAGATCGCCGCACTGCTGAAAATGCCCCTGGGGGTGGTCAGGGTCCTGCTCCTCGAACTGGCCGACCAGGGCAGGATCCGCGTCTTCGACACGGGCCACGGCACGGGCCGGCCCGACCGCGCGCTGCTGGAAAGGGTGCTGGGTGGACTTCACAGGCTCTGAAGCCGATCCCCGGAGGGCGGCCCTCGCCGTGCGCAACGAGGACCCGACGCGCGGGGGACCGCCCGCCGCCCTCGACGTCCCCCGCCCCTGGCAGACCGACCGCAGCCGCGCCCCGCACGCCACGAAGATCGTCGTGGCGGGCGGCTTCGGCGTCGGCAAGACGACCTTCGTCGGCTCCGTCTCCGAGATCACCCCGCTGCGGACCGAGGCGGTCATGACGGTCGCGGGCGAGTCCGTGGACGACCGCAGCGCCACCCCGGAGAAGACGACGACCACGGTCGCCATGGACTTCGGGCGCATCACCCTCGACACCGACCTGGTGCTCTACCTCTTCGGCACACCCGGCCAGGAACGCTTCTGGTTCATGTGGGACGACCTGGTGCGCGGCGCCATCGGCGCCGTCGTCATGGCCGACACCCGGCGCCTGGCCGACTGCTTCCCCGCCCTCGACTACTTCGACAGCGCGGGCCTGCCCTACATCGTCGCCGTCAACCAGTTCGAGGGCGCCGAGCGCCACGAACCGGAGGAGGTGCGCGAGGCCCTCGCCCTGCCCCGCCAGGTGCCGCTGGTCCAGATGGACGCCCGGCAGCGGGTCGCGGTCGTCGACACCCTGCTGATCCTCGTCGGCCGGGCCCTCGACGCCACACCCGGATAACCGGCACACCCCGCCCGGTGCGGCGCGGCGCCACGCCCGTACGAAGGAGCTTCACCCATGCGCCGGATCCTCATCGTCGGAGCGGGCCAGTCCGGCCTCCAACTGGCCCTGGGCCTCCAGGTCAAGGGCTACGACGTGACCCTGATGTCCCACCGCACCGCCGACGAGGTGCGGGCCGGCCGGATCATGGCACCCCAGTGCCTCTTCCCGACCGCGCTGCGCCACGAGAGCGAGCTCGGGCTCGACTTCTGGACCGACCGGGCCCCGCGCATCGAGGGCCTCGGCGTCTCGGTGGCCGGCCCCGAGTCGGACGGCGGCGGCCGGACCCGGCTGATCGACTGGCTCGGCAGGCTCGACGGCCGCGCCCAGTCCGTCGACCGCCGGGTCAAGACGGCCGGCTGGCTGGACACCTTCGCCGAGCGCGGCGGCCGCCTCGTCATCCACGCGGCGACCGTCTCCGACCTCGACGCGCTCGCCGGACACTACGACCTGGTGCTGGCCGCCGTGGGCCGGGGCGAGCTGGCGTCCCTGTTCGCCCGGGACGCGGCCCGCTCCCCGCACGCCACGCCGCAGCGGGCCCTCGCCGCCGCCTGTGTGCACGGCCTCGCGCCCTGCCCGGAACACCCCGCCCTCGACGCGGTCCGCTGCACGCTCGTCCCCGGTGTCGGCGAGCTCTTCGTCATCCCCACCCTCACCCTCTCCGGCCGCGCCGACCTCCTGCTCTGGGAGGGCCTGCCCGGCGGCCCGCTGGACGTCTTCCGGGAGACGGCCGGCCCGAGCGAGCACCTGGCCCGGTCGCTGGAACTGCTGGAATGGTTCGCCCCTTGGGAATACGCGCGCGCCACGGAGGTCGAACTGACCGACGCCAACGCCACACTCGCCGTCCGCCACGCCCCGACCGTCCGGCACCCCGTCGCCCACCTGCCCTCGGGCGGCCTCGTCCTCGGCGTCGCGGACACGGTCGTCGCCGACGACCCCGTCACCGTCCAGGGCGCCGACTCCGCTGCCAAGTGCGCCGCGTCCTACCTCGACTCGATCGTGGAGCGGGGGGAACTCCCCTTCGACGAGGCGTGGATGCGGTCCGCCTTCGACCGCCATTGGGCATCCGCCCGGCACACGACACGGTGGACGAACGCGATGCTCGGCTCGCTGCCGGAGCATGTGCTCGCGCTCATGCGGGCGGCGTCGACGTCCGAGGCGGTGGCGGACCGGCTGGCCCGGGGCTACGACGATCCGTCGGATCTGGAGGAGTATTTCTTCGACGCGGATCGGGCGGCGGAGTACGTGGCGAGGGTGGCGGGGGCCTTGTTCCCCAGCCCCGCCCCTTCCCGCAGCATCTGATGCGCGGCTCCGCCGCGGCCGGGGCTCCGCCGCGGACCTGTGTCGGGGTGCGGCTTGAGTGCTCCCCCAGCTAACGCTGGGAGGTGCCCCCAGCGGCGGGCTTGTTCCCCATCCCCGCCCCTTCCCGAAACTGGGGCTTCGCCCCAGACCCCGGCCCGCGCTGGCGCGCGCTGTCCTCAAACGCCGGACGGGCTGAATTTCACGGAACGTGGGTTCGTAGCCTGCGGGCCGCAATCCAGCTTGTTCGGCGCCGCAGGCTACGGACCACGGTCCGCACAATCAGCCTGTCCGGCGTTTGAGGACGAGCGCCGCAGGCGCTGCGCGTCAGCCGACGTACCCCGCACATCGGGGTCTGGGGCAGCGCCCCAGCTTCGGGAAGGGGCGGGGCAGGGGAAAAGCCCGCCGCAGGCGAAAACGAACCCCGCCCTCAGGAAGGCGCCCCCGCCCGCCCGTACCCCGCATCGGACCCGCCCGCCGAACCACTCGGCAGGGCGGGCGGTTCGTAGGCCCGCAAAGACGGAGCAGCCGCATCCGGCCGCACAACCCCGAGCAGAGGATTCGCCGCGATCGGCGAGACCTTCACCGTCGCCCCGGGCCGCGGCGCCTGTATGACGAGGCCGTTGCCGATGTAGATCGCGACATGCGTCGCCCCCTCGAAATAGATCACGAGGTCACCGGGGCGGATCCGGTCCAGCGGAACCCTCGGCAGGGACTTCCACTGCTCCTGGCTCGTCCGCGGGATGGCGTCACCGGCGTGGGCCCACGCCTGCGACGTGAGGCCGGAGCAGTCGAAGGACTCGGGGCCGGCCGCGCCCCACACATAGGGCTTGCCTATCTGCTGGTACGCGTACTCCAGGGCCTTCCCGCCGAGCGCGGACGGCATGGCCGAGCCGCCGAGCCGCCCGGAGGCGAGCAGCTTGCGCTGGGCCTCGCCGATGTCCTTCTGCTCCAGCGCGCGGAGCTCGGAGAGCTGCTCACCGGTCAGCGAGGCCAGCATCTTCTCGACCTGGTCGAGGCTCTTGCGCACGTCGTCGCGCTGTTGCTTCTGCTGGGCGGCGAGCGTCTGCTGGGTGTTGAGGGCGTCCTGCGCCTTGCCCGCGAGGTCCGCGGCCCGCTTCTCGTTCTGTGTGAGCCGGCCGACGGTCGCGGCGCGCTGTCCGGCGGCCCGCTGGAGCTGGTGGCCCCGGTCGAGGGCCTGCTGGGGGTCCGTGCTGAAGAGGAAGCCCATGTACGGGGAGAGGGTGCCGCTGCTGCCCTGGTACTGCTCCCGGGCGAGCCGCCCGGCGGCTTCCCGGCTGCCGGTGAGCGCGATCCGCGTGTCGGCCAGCTCCTCGTCCAGCTTCCTCACCTGGTCGCGCTGCTTCTTCAGGCGCTCCTCGGTGGCGTTGTACTTCTCCGTCGCTTCCTCGGTCTTGCGGTAGAGCGACTGGAGCTGGGAGAGCAGGGAGCTCACGGGCTGGTCGGGCGGGTCGGCGGGGGCCGCCGACGCCATGGGCGCGGGCAGTACGACCGACACGGCGCCGGCTATCAGCGCCGCCGTGCAGACAACACGCACGAACCGTCCTGACACGGGCTCACCTCCGATGCGTGGGCGTGATCGTCAGCCCAAGGAGGATCGTGCCATGGTGGCCGCCGTTACGGCAGTGGGGTGGGCGAATCCGCCTAACCCGCTCACCCCCTGGTTGCCCGGCCGTCACCCGTTCGGCGGGCGCGCGTCATCGGCCGTCCGGCCGCATCACGCGCCGGGGCGCGACCAGGGCCATTTGAGGCCGCCGCCGGGGGTGCCCTCCGGGTCGTACTCGTACTTCCAGCCCTTGTGCAGGCCCAGCCGCTTCGTCGTGCCCGCCTGGACCCGCCTGTACACGTGTACGACCTCGGTCCCCCCGTTCCCGTCCGGCACGGGGATCTCATAGGTCTTCGGCGGGTGCCCGGAGAGCCCGAGCAGTACCGGCAGTACGCGCCCGTCCAGGGGGCCGCCCACGAAGGGCGTATCTTCGCTTCTCACACCACCAGTCTGCGTCAGCCCCCGCCGGGCCCGGTGTCCGTAGGGCCCATCGCGCGGGTCAGGCGCGCTCGTCGCGCGGTATGAGGTGCCGGAGATACGCCTCCGGATCGCTCATGTACCGCCGCCAGTGGTCGACGAGCAGCAGCTCGCTCCACTCCACGGGCGCGATGCCGTGCTCCCCGACCTCCAGGATCCGGGCGCCGGGCGTCGACGCGAGCACGGGGGAGTGGGTCGCGCAGATCACCTGGGCGTCCGACCGGCCCAGCCGGTGCATCAGCGCGACCAGCCGCAGGCAGGAGGCGAAGGACAGCGCCGCCTCCGGCTCGTCCAGCACATAGAGCCCCGGCTGCTCGAACATCGACTCGAAGACGGTCAGGAAGCCCTCGCCGTGGCTCATCTCCGAGGTGTTCTCCTCCCAGTAGCCCGGGAGCCCCCACACCTCTCCATCAGGCCGAACGCGGTCTCGGCCCGCAGGAAATACCCCTTCTTCCGCGTCCGCGGCCCGGTCACCATGCGGGTGCCCGCCGAGGTGAGGTCCAGGCGCACGGCCCCGCCGAGCACCGACGGCGGCCGGTCGTTGCCGTACTTCCGCCCGGCCCGGCCACCGCGGCCGTCCAGCCCGTACGCCTCCGCTATCGCCTCGACGATCGTCGACTTGCCCGAGCCGTTCTCCCCGACCAGGAAGGTGACCGGGGCGTCGAAGACGATCCCCTCGCCGACGAGCTCCTTCACACACGGCACATCCCAGGGCCAGCCGTCCCCCTCGGGGCCGCCGACGAGCTCGGGCGGTACATAAGCGCGGTTCACGAGCATGCTCACGAGCGTACGAGGAGGGTCTGACAACCGCCCCGGCCGGCAGCCCGGGCCTCGGCTAGAGCAAGTGGTCCGCCGCCGCGAGCATCGGGGCGATCCGGCGTGCCAGCGTGCCCGCGCGGCCGTCGGCGGGCTCCAGGGACAGGACGGCCGCCACCAGCCGGCCCACCTGTTCGTCGCCCGCCCCCGTGGCCAGCAGCAGGGCCAGGAATTCGTCGACCAGCCAGTCGCGCAGCTCGGGCAGCGGGGGCTGCTTGCCCTCGTCCAGCCAGATCAGCGACGCCGCCTCGACCGCCGTGAGCCACGTGCGGACCATCATCCGCAGCCGGGGGCCCGGGTGGCGCACCCGCAGGTGGGTGAGGATCTGCTCGGCGGCGCCCCGGCGGACGCCGTCGACGATCGCGCCCGTGCGGGAGGTCTCGACGACGCTGCCGCCCTGGAGCAGGGCGCTGAAGCCCGCGTCGTGCTCGTCGACGAAGCCGAGGTAGCGGTCGAGGGCGGCGGAGAGCCGGCCGGTGAGGGGGCCGGACTGCGGCTCGGCGAAGCACAGTTGGAGGTCGTCGGCGGCGCTGCGCAGCGCCGCCTCGTACAGCTGCGGCTTGCCGCCCGGGAAGTAGCGGTAGACGAGCGGCCGTGACACCTCGGCGGCGGCCGCGACCTCGTCCAGGGAGACGTCCTCGGGCGCGCGGTGCGCGAAGAGCGTGAGCGCGGCCGCGATCAGCTGGGTGCGGCGTTCCTCGACGCCGAGCCTGCGGTAGGTGGAGCGGGGGGACGGAGTCGGTGCGGTTCCGCTGCCGTTCATGTACGGCAGCGTATCCGCCCGTCCGCGGCGGCAGGCCGGGCCGCGTCAGGGCCGCGCGAGCAGCCCGGAGCTCTGCCACAGCCGCCGCCCGGCGCCGCGCATCACCCCGATGTCGTCCAGGAAGTCCGTCAGCCGCTTCGCGCCCGCCTGCATGACCTCCCGCCGGTGGCCGCTCGCCCTGACCTGGGCGACGGCCTCGCGGCGGTCGAGCCCCACGTTCGTATAGACGGCGGGGTTGACGAACGCGAGCGAGAAGACGCGGGCCGCCTCGCCGGAGCTCAGCCGGGTCAGGCCGGCCTCCCAGCGCGGGGCGGTCACCATCTGGCGGCGCAGCTCCTCGCGGGCGTAGCGGACGTGGCGCGCCTCCTCCACGACGTGGATGCGGGTGACGCCGCGGACGACGGTCTGCACGCGCTCGTCCGGGAAGGTCAGCCGCTGCATGTAATCGAGGATCTCCTCGCCGAGGAGGGTGCAGGCGAAGGAACCGGGCGTGGTGGAGATGGACTTGAGGATCCTGGCCAGGTTGTGGTGCAGCCCGGAGACGGGGTAGGTGGGGGCGCCGGACTTCGCCACCATGCGGGCGAACATCTTGGAGTGTCTGCACTCGTCGGCTATCTCGGTGAGCGCGTAGCGGACGTGCGCGCTGCCGACCGGCTTGTCGTAGATGTGCCGGACCAGCAGCTGCATCAGGATGATCTCGAACCAGATGCCCAGGGAGGCGAGGGAGGCGGCCTCGTGACGGGAGAGTTCCAGGCGCTGTTCCTCCGGCATCCGCCGCCACATGGGGGTGCCGTAGAGGGAGAGCAGCTCGGGCGGCCAGAACCACTTGCCCTCTTCGAGGGGCGCGTCCCAGTCCAGTTCGGTGTCGGGGTCGAAGGAGTGCTTCGCCGAGGACTCCAGCAGGCGTTCGGCTGTCTTCTCGCGATCCTTGAGCAGGCCGAGCGCGTCCCGGAGCGGCTCTCGTGCGGTCTCGGTGGTCATGGCTGAGGACACCTCGTCTGTGGGTTACCCGCGGTCACACGCTTATGAGACTGCTTGTCAGCAAGCACGTCAATCCCCCCGGCGCGACGTGCCGGGGGGTGGTGATCGCCGAAGGCGCGGAGCGGGCGGGGGAGTTGATCCGGAGGATGTCGGTCCATTTCCCCTGAGGCGGGCGATGGGCCCGATAACGCGATGTGTAGGTCTTGTGACCGGTTGGAACCCTCTTTTCGGTACGGGCGTCCTTGCTGTGCACCAGCGGGGCAACTCGTACCGAGGGAGGGGACGTTATGGCACGGCTCAACGCCCGCGCGCGCCACATCGCGATGACGGCGGTGTCGATCCTGGCGCTCGCCGCGACCATACCGGGTTGCGTGGCCATGGCCACGGAGGACTCGGGAAAACCGGCACACCGCCAGGACGACAAGCGGAGCGCGGAGCGGGTGCCGTCCTCGGCGCCGCGGTCACCTTCGGCATCCGCCCCGGCCACCCCGGCCCATGTGTCGGACGCGATCACCCACGAGTCGGAGGCGCCGGGCAAGGCGGTCAACCTGACCATAGACGACGGTCCGGAACCCATCTGGACGCTGAAGGTGCTGGACGTACTGAAGAAGTACGACGCGAAGGCCACCTTCTGCATCATCGGATCGCGCGCGAAGGAGTATCCCGAGCTCGTCAAAAAGGTCGTCGCCGCCGGCCACCGGCTCTGCGACCACTCCGTGGACCACAACACCGCCATGGACCAGCGGTCCGAGTCCTACCAGCGGCAACAGGTCCTCGACGCCCAGAAGATGATCCTGGACGCGGCGGGTCCCGGCACCCGGGTGCTCTACTACCGCGCTCCCGGCGGCGCGTTCACCCCGTACAGCCGCGAGGTCGCCGCGTCCCACGGCATGCGCCCGCTCGGCTGGAACGTCGACACCCGCGACTGGACCAACCCCGGCGTCGAGCGGATCGTCGACGCCGTCCACCAGGGTCTCAGCGACGGCCCCACCATCCTCTTCCACGACGGAGGCGGTAACCGCGGCCAGACCGTGGCCGCCCTGGACCGGATCCTGCCCTGGCTCAAGAGCCAGGGCTACGTCTTCGGTTACCCCAGGATCTGACACCCTTCGCCCGCCCGGAAGCGGAACCGATCCCGCGGGCCCGCCGCGCCGTACGCGGCGGGCCCGTCCTCGACGGTCCCGCACGCGACCGGGGGCTACCAGCGGAAGGCGTCCATCGGCGGCGGGTCGGCCGGCTGCCCGGCGGGTGCCGCGTGCCGCGGGTGCCGCGGGTCCAGGAACCAGTGGCGGGCCGACACCAGCCACCACACCCCCGCGAAGCCCACGACCGCGGCCACCGCGATCGGCGCGTAGTTGAAGGTGTCGACGGTGACGGGACCGGACTGCGGCAGCATGAAGAGCACGGTGATCACCGCCACCCAGGAGATCGCGGCGATCCCGACCGGCTTCGACCACCGCCCCAGGTGCCACGGCCCGCGCTCGAAGGCGTCACCCTTGCGGAGCCGCAGCAGCGTCGGTACCGCGTAGGCGATGTAGAGGCCGATCGTGGCGATCGAGGTGACCGCCGCGTACGCCGTGGAGTTGACCAGATAAGGCAGCCCCAGGAGGAAGGCGCCGAGCGCGGCCAGCCACACCGCGTTGGTGGGCGTCCGCGTCTGCGGGTTGATCCGGTGCCAGACCCGCGAGAAGGGCAGCGCGCCGTCCCGCGAGAACGCGTAGATCATCCGGGAGTTGGCCGTCACCGACGCCATCCCGCAGAAGAGCTGCGCGACGATCACCACGAGCAGCAACAGCTTCCCCGCCGAGGCGCCGAGCGCGTCCATGAAGATCTGCGCCGGCGGCACCCCGGTCTCCGTGCCCACTGAGCCCGCCCAGTCCTGGATCGCGTACGTCATCCCGGCCAGCAGCACGAAGCCGGCGATCCACGACACCCAGATCGAGCGCACGATGCCCCGCGGCCCGGCCACCGAGGCGTCGTTCGTCTCCTCCGTCATATGGGCGGACGCGTCGTAACCGGTGAACGTGTACTGCGCCACCAGCAGCGACAGCAGCCCCACGTAGAGGCCCGACCCCCAGCCCGTGTCGTTCACGAAATGGGTGAAGACGAACGACGTCGACCGGTGCCCGTCCGGCACGAAAGCCAGCGCGCCGACGATCAGCAGCACACCCAGCAGGTGCCACCACACGCTCACGGAATTCAGGAAGGCGACCAGCCGGACGCCGAAGGTGTTCAGCAGCGCGTGCAGCAGAAGCACGGCACCGAAAAGCGCGATCGTATGGCCCGGCGTCGCCGGAAAGCCGAACTGGAGGTCCAGATAAGCGTTGAGGAAGGACGCCGCCCCGAAATCGACGCCCGCCGTGCACGCGATCTGCCCCAGCACGTTGAACCACCCGGTGAACCACGCCCACGCCGCCCGCGACCGCTCGGGCGCCATCCGGTGCGCCCAGAAATACAGCCCCGCCGAGGTCGGATAGGAGGAACACACCTCCGCCATCGCCAGCCCGACGACCAGCGTCATGGCACCGACACCGACCCAGCCCCACATGAGCATCGCCGGTCCGCCGGTCCGCATGCCGAATCCGTACATCGTCATGCACCCGGAGAGGACCGAGATGATCGTGAACGATACGGCGAAATTCGCGAACCCGGACATCCGCCGGGCCAGCACCTGGGTATAGCCGAGCTGTCGCAGACGCTCCTCGTCGGAAACGCCGGGTACGTCGAGTGGCACGCGATTCTCTCTCTCGTGATCGTTCCGGTGAACGGCGGTCAAGGAATGTGCGGTGCGCTTCGTTCTTCGAACGCGTTCTTCAGGTGGCCTGTTCGCTCCTCGGCCGCACGGCGCGGGCCGCCCACGCCCGGTGCCGCAGGAAGAGCTCCGGCGCGTCCCCGCAGTACGACCAGGGCACCTCGGCGGCGTACGGCCCGATCGCCCGGAAGACGTCGTACGCCTCGGCATGGCGCCCCGCGAAGGCGAGCGCGTGCGCCAGATAGTTCGCGTCGTCCATGAACTGCGCGTGCGGGCGCGGCGGGCGGTGGCGCCACCAGTTCTCCAGCACCTGGTCGATGTGCGGGCAGTCGATCCAGGGGTGGATGCTCAGGCCGTAGCTGCCGGCCTCCGTCCGCATCCGCTGCCGGTGCGACTCCGCCACGGCCACCAGCGGCAGCACCGCGACGGGCAGCCCCTTGGGCGCGGTGTCCGCCCGCTCCTGCGCCCAGTGGAACATCTCCGTGCCCGAACCGTGGTTCCGTGCGAAGAGATAGGTGAGGACCTCGTGATGCGCCTCCCGGTTGTACGGATCGCGGGCCACCACCTCGGCCCACACCTGCCGCAGCATCTGACGGCCGGGCGCGTGCACCCGGATCAGGGCGAGCATCACCACCCAGGGGGAGGGATCCGCCGGCGCGGCCTCGGCGGCGGCCAGACACGTGGCCCAGGACCGCTCCATCTCCGGGCGGCCCTCGTCCACGCCACGGATCATCGACCGCAGCGCCTGCACGTGCGCGAGCAGCGCGAGCGCGTCGGCGGACCCCGGCTCGGCCCGCGCCCAGGTGTCCGCGAACCGCAACGGCGCACCGGCCCGCGCGAGCACCTGGAGCCGGAAGACGCGCCGGTCCCAGTCACCCCCGGTCGCCGCGAGCAGGTCCCGGGGCCCCTCCCACCGCCCCATCGAGGCATCCTCCAGCACGGCACGCAGCGCGGCATCGTCCCGGGCGGGATGCGTCCGCAGCACTTGCTCCCCACCCCGCCGAAACCTCACGGCCCGCCCACCTTCTCGCTGCCGGATGTGCCTGGATGCGCCTGGATGTGCCCGACCTGACGCCACGTCAAGAAGCCGCCCGGAGGCCGCAGATGGTGCCTCGACGGCCGCACCATACCCCGCGGGGGGCCGCGCGGGAGGGTGGTGGGACGGGTGAGAATGCCGTGCGGAAACGTCCGGATGCGACCGGGTACGACAAAGAGCCGGACCCAGTGGGACTGGGTCCGGCTCTCGATGTCCGGCACTTCGGCTGGTCAGCGGCCTTGCGGCGCTGGCTGAAGCGAAGTGCCCCCGGCAGGATTCGAACCTGCGCACACGGCTCCGGAGGCCGTTGCTCTATCCCCTGAGCTACGGGGGCGTGTCCGCCGCTTGTCGCGGCGACGGGTAGAACATTACCAGCTCCGGACGGGTGTCCCGCAACGTCGTTGGAGGTGAGGGCAGGGGGAGGTCGCCCGCACGGGGTGGAAGTGGGGAAAACCCGGACGCAGCGTGGCTGTCGCGCTTACTCTCGGGTTGTGCCTGGCTTGTCCGGCCGGGTCCTTGTCGTCGACGACAACAAGGTCATCCGGCAGCTGATCAGGGTCAACCTCGAGCTGGAGGGCTTCGAGGTCGTGACCGCGGCCGATGGTGCCGAGTGCCTGGAGATTGTGCACCGTGTGCGTCCCGATGTCGTGACCCTGGATGTCGTCATGCCCCGCCTCGACGGGCTGCTGACGGCCGCGCGGCTGCGGGCCGACGCCCGGACCCGGGACATACCCATCGCGATCATCAGCGCCTGCACCCAGCCCGAGGTCGACAGCGGGCGTTCCACCGGGGTCGACGCGTTCCTGGCGAAGCCCTTCGAGCCGACGGAGATGGTCCGGCTCGTCCGGCGGCTGGTGCGGCACCGCAAGGGAGAGGGCGACGACGGGTTGCCGGGGGCCCCGGCCCCCGGGGACACGGACTCCCTGCACAACGGGCGGCGCCGCGCGCCGACATCGGCCACATCGAGACCGTCCGGAGACTGAGCGTCCGGAGACCGAGGACGCGGCCGAGCGGACCGCCGCACTCCGGTGGCGCGTCCCACCTTGTGAAACCTGTTCGCCGGGCCTCCCCCCTTCTCGCCTAGGCTTGGCCCCGTGACCCCCGCAGATCTCTCCCGCACCGTTCTGCACACGGTGCGTCGTGCCGTCGAGGCCGATGAGCTGAGCGCCGTCGTGCCCGATCGGGTCACCGTGCGGGTCCCGCCCCGGCCGGGCTGCGGGGACTACGCCACCAATGTCGCCCTGCGGATCGCCCAGCAGAGCGGACGCCCCGCCCCCGAGATCGCCGAAGTGCTCCGGCGCAGGCTCGCCGCCGAACCCGGCATCGCCCGGGTGGACATCGCGGGACCGGGGTTCCTCAACATCACTCTTGAGGGCGCTTCCTACGTCCGCCTCGTACAGGACGTCCTCAACAGCGAAGAAGGCGCGAGAGAAGACGCGGGGGAAGACGCGGGGGAGCGGAGCGCACCGCCGCTCCTGCCCGAGCCGCCGCCCGATCTCGTACGCAGACTCGGCGCCGACGCCGCCCGCTGGAGCCTCCTTTGCCCCCCGGGCCTCGACCGCGACCTGCTGCTCGCGCAGCGCGAGAGCAACCCGCTCTTCCGCGTCCGGTACGCCCACGCCCGCACCCGGGCCCTGCTGCGCAACGCCGGTGACCTGGGCTTCTGCCCCGAGCCGGGGGACGTGCCGGACGAGAGTGCCGCCGCCGTGCTCGCCGGCCTCGGCGACCATCCCCGCGTGCGCGCCGCCCGCGCCCCCGACCGGCTCGCTCGGCATCTCGAACGTCTCGCCGACGCCTTCCTCCGCTGGCAGGCGGCGTGTCCCACGCTGCCGCGCGGTGACGAGAAACCCTTGGCCGTCCACCGCGCCCGACTGGCCCTCGCCGAGGCCACGGGCAAGGTGCTGGCCGACGGCCTGACCCAGCTCGGCATCACCGCACCCGCACACCTCTGAGGAGATCAGAGCCATGAGCCGTTCCGCACACCCCGCCGGGCCCCGCTACGCCGACGTGCTGCCCGAGGGCCATTACGCCGCTCCGCCCACCGACCTCAACGCCCTGGACCCGCGGGTGTGGGCCCGTACGGTCGCGCGGGACGCCGACGGCGTGGCCACCGTCGGCGGGATCAAGGTCACCGAGCTCGCCGAGGAGTTCGGGACGCCCGCCTACTTCCTCGACGAGGACGACTTCCGCGCGCGCTGCCGGGCCTGGCGCGACGCCTTCGGCACCGAGGCCGACGTCTTCTACGCGGGCAAGGCCTTCCTCTCCCGCGCCGTCGTCCGCTGGCTGCACGAGGAGGGGCTCAACCTCGACGTGTGCTCCGCCGGCGAGCTGGCCACCGCCCTCGACGCCGGGATGCCGGCCGAGCGCATCGCGCTGCACGGCAACAACAAGTCCACCGAGGAGATCACCCGCGCCGTCGAGGCCGGGGTGGGCCGCATCGTCCTGGACTCCTTCCAGGAGATCGTCCGCGTCGCGCACATCGCCGAGCGGCTCGGCAAGCGCCAGCGCGTCCAGATCCGGGTGACCGTCGGCGTCGAGGCGCACACGCACGAATTCATCGCGACCGCCCACGAGGACCAGAAGTTCGGGCTCGCGCTCGCCGGGGGACAGGCCGCGGAGGCCGTCCGCCGCGCGCTCAAGCTCGACGGCCTGGAGCTCATCGGCATCCACTCCCACATCGGCTCGCAGATCTTCGACACCTCGGGCTTCGAGGTGGCCGCGCACCGCGTGGTGGGCCTGCTGAGGGACGTCCGCGACGAGCACGGCGTCGAGCTGCCCGAGATCGACCTCGGCGGCGGCCTCGGCATCGCCTACACCTCCGAGGACGACCCGCGCGAGCCGCACGAGATCGCCACGGCGCTCCGCGAGATCGTCACACGCGAGTGCGCCGCCGCCGGGCTCGCCGTGCCGCGGCTGTCCGTGGAGCCGGGCCGCGCCATCGCCGGGCCGCCGGCATTCACCCTCTACGAGGTCGGCACCGTCAAGGAACTCCCGGGCCTGCGCACGTACGTGAGCGTGGACGGCGGCATGTCGGACAACATCCGCACCGCGCTCTACGACGCCGAGTACAGCGTCGCGCTGGTCTCGCGGGCCTCCACCGCCGAGCCGATGCTCTCCCGCGTCGTCGGCAAGCACTGCGAGTCCGGCGACATCATCGTGCGCGACGCCTTCCTCCCCTGTGATCTGGCCCCCGGCGACCTGCTCGCCGTGCCCGCGACCGGCGCCTACTGCCGCTCGATGGCCAGCAACTACAACCACGCGCTGCGCCCGCCGGTCGTCGCGGTCAAGGACGGCACGGCGCGCGTGATCGTCCGGCGGGAGACGGAAGAGGACCTCTTCCGCCTCGACGTCGGCTGACGGACGAAAAAACCGGCTCACCGAGGTAAAAACGGAAGTAAAGATCTCGGATACTGGACGGGGGAGGGAATCCCCCGTCCGGTGAGTGAGACTGGTCTGCACCGAAGATGTACAGGCTTTAGACGAGTGAGAAGCAGGGGTCGGATGATGCGTACGCGTCCGCTGAAAGTGGCGCTGCTGGGCTGTGGAGTGGTCGGCTCAGAGGTGGCGCGCATCATGACGACGCACGCGGACGACCTCACGGCGCGCATCGGCGCGCCCGTCGAGCTCGCGGGCATCGCCGTGCGCCGTCCGGGCCGGGTGCGCGCGGGCGTGCCGGAGGAGCTGATCACCACCGACGCCACCGCGCTCGTCAAACGCGGAGACATCGACGTGGTCGTCGAGGTCATCGGCGGCATCGAGCCGGCCCGCACCCTGATCACCACCGCCTTCGAGCACGGCGCGAGCGTCGTGTCCGCCAACAAGGCACTGCTCGCCGGGGACGGCGCGGCGCTGCACGCCGCGGCCGAGGCCCAGGGCGCGGACCTCTACTACGAGGCGGCCGTGGCCGGTGCCATCCCGCTCGTACGCCCGCTGCGCGAGTCCCTCGCGGGCGACAAGGTCAACCGGGTGCTCGGCATCGTCAACGGCACGACCAACTTCATCCTCGACAAGATGGACACCAGCGGCGCGGGCTACTCCGAGGCGCTGGACGAGGCCACCGCGCTCGGCTACGCGGAGGCCGACCCGACCGCCGACGTCGAGGGCTTCGACGCCGCCGCGAAGGCCGCGATCCTGGCCGGGATCGCCTTCCACACCCGGGTGCGCCTCG
Organism: Streptomyces sp. NPDC001407; assembly: GCF_042895325.1. Lineage (NCBI taxonomy): Bacteria > Bacillati > Actinomycetota > Actinomycetes > Kitasatosporales > Streptomycetaceae > Streptomyces > Streptomyces sp. NPDC001407. The sequence goes on along the minus strand of NZ_JBIAWF010000001.1, from coordinate 283,337 downwards.
ACGACGTCTATCGCGAGGGCATGACGGAGGTCACCGCCGCGGACTTCGCGTCCGCGAAGCAGATGGGCTGCACCATCAAGCTGCTGGCCATCTGCGAGCGCGCCGCCGACGGCAAGTCCGTCACGGCTCGCGTGCACCCGGCGATGATCCCGCTGACCCACCCGCTGGCGTCGGTGCGCGAGGCGTACAACGCGGTGTTCGTGGAGGCCGAGGCGGCCGGTCAGCTGATGTTCTACGGGCCCGGCGCCGGCGGCTCGCCGACCGCCTCCGCGGTCCTCGGCGACCTCGTCGCCGTCTGCCGCAACAAGGTCGCGGAAACCACCGGACCCGGTGAATCCGCTTACACCCGGCTGCCCGTGAGCCCGATGGGCGATGTGGTCACGCGCTACCACATCAGCCTCGACGTGGCCGACAAGCCCGGTGTCCTGGCGCAGGTCGCCACGGTCTTCGCCGGGCACGACGTGTCGATCGACACGGTCCGCCAGACGGGCAAGGACGGCGAGGCCTCCCTCGTCGTCGTCACGCACCGGGCCCCCGACGCCGCCCTCTCGGCGACCGTCGAGGCGCTGCGCAAGCTGGACACGGTCCGCGGTGTCGCGAGCATCATGCGGGTCGAAGGCGAATAAGGGGAGCAAGGGAACAATGTCTGCCAACAACGGTCCGCGGACCTCCGGGACCCATCAGTGGCGCGGCATCATCGAGGAGTACCGCGACCGGCTCCCCGTCTCGGCCGACACGCCGGTCGTCACCCTGCGCGAGGGAGGCACGCCGCTCGTCCCCGCCCAGGTGCTCTCGGAGCGCACCGGGTGTGACGTCCACCTCAAGGTCGAGGGCGCCAATCCCACCGGGTCCTTCAAGGACCGCGGCATGACCATGGCCATCACGCGGGCGAAGGAGGAGGGCGCCAAGGCCGTCATCTGCGCCTCCACCGGCAACACCTCCGCCTCGGCCGCCGCCTACGCCGTACGCGCCGGGATGGTCTGCGCCGTCCTGGTGCCGCAGGGCAAGATCGCGCTCGGCAAGATGGGCCAGGCGCTCGTGCACGGCGCGCGCATCCTCCAGGTCGACGGCAACTTCGACGACTGCCTGACGCTGGCGCGCGGGCTGTCCGAGAAGTACCCCGTGGCGCTGGTCAATTCCGTGAACCCGGTGCGGATCGAGGGTCAGAAGACCGCCGCCTTCGAGATCGTGGACGCGCTCGGCGACGCGCCCGACATCCACGTCCTGCCGGTCGGCAACGCGGGCAACATCACGGCCTACTGGCGGGGTTACCGCGAGTACGCCACGGACGGCATCGCCACCCGCAGGCCCCGGATGTGGGGCTTCCAGGCGTCCGGTTCCGCGCCCATCGTGCGCGGCGAGCCGGTCAAGGACCCGCACACCATCGCCACCGCCATCCGCATCGGCAACCCCGCCTCGTGGCGGTTCGCCGAGGAGGCGCGCGACGAATCGGGCGGTCTCATCGACGAGGTGACCGACCGACAGATCCTGGCCGCCTACCGCCTGTTGGCCTCGCAGGAGGGCGTCTTCGTCGAGCCGGCCTCGGCCGCGAGCGTCGCCGGTCTGCTCAAGGCCGCCGAGCAGGGCCTGGTGGACCCCGGCCAGCGCATCGTCTGCACGGTCACCGGCAACGGCCTCAAGGACCCGGACTGGGCGGTGGCGGGCGCCCCGCAGCCGTTCACCGTGCCGGTGGACGCGGACGCCGCGGCCGAGCGCCTCGGCCTGGCCTGACGTCATGGCCCGGGGCCCTGCCCCGGGTTGTTCCCCTGTTTCACCTCCGCACCGCCGGACGGACCGGATTCCCTCATTCCGGGAAAGTCCAGGAAAAGTCCGTCCGGCGCAGGCGACGCGCCTCCCATGCCCTATGTCGCCGCTGAACCTTCCTTCGATAGGCTGTACTCACTCCGCCCCGTCGCAGACCCCCGCCGTCATCGCGCGGCATCTCGTCGCGGCCCTTGCGGATGTCGCACGCCCTACCGAGGCCACACCAAGGAGAGTCATCGAGCGATGGCCGGTCCCGCCTTCCGCGCCGCCGCTGTCCGCGTGCGCACCCCCGCCACCAGCGCGAACCTCGGCCCCGGCTTCGACGCCCTGGGCCTGTCGCTGGGGCTCTACGACGACGTCGTGGTCCGGGTGGCCGAATCCGGGCTGCACATCGACATCGCGGGCGAGGGCGCCGAGACCCTCCCGCGCGACGAGAGCCACCTGCTCGTACGGTCCCTGCGCACCGCCTTCGACCTGCTCGGCGGCCAGCCGCGCGGCCTGGAGGTCGTCTGTGCCAACCGGATCCCGCACGGCCGGGGCCTGGGCTCGTCGTCCGCCGCCATCTGCGCGGGCATAGTCGCCGCCCGCGCCGTGACCATAGGCGGGGCCGAGAAGCTCGACGACGCGGCGCTGCTGGAGCTCGCCACGGAGATCGAGGGCCACCCGGACAACGTCGCGGCCTGCCTGCTCGGCGGATTCACCCTGGCGTGGATGGAGTCGGGCGTGGCACGGGCCATTCGGATGGACCCTTCGGATTCCATCGTTCCGGTGGTCTTCGTCCCGGCGAAGCCCGTACTGACCGAGACCGCGCGCGGGCTGCTGCCGCGCAGCGTCCCCCATGTGGACGCCGCGGCCAACGCCGGCCGCGCGGCGCTGCTCGTCGAGGCGATGACCAGGCGCCCCGAGCTGCTGCTCGCGGCCACCGAGGACCGGCTCCACCAGGAATACCGGGCCCCGGCGATGCCCGAGAGCGTGGCCCTGGTCAACCGACTGCGCGCGGACGGCGTCCCCGCGGTCATCTCCGGCGCGGGCCCCACGGTGCTCGCGCTGGCCGAGAACGGTGCGGCCGTCCAGGTCGCACGGCTGGCGGGTGAGGGGTGGGCGGCCAACCGGCTGGCCCTCGACGCCGGGGGGACGAGCGTGCTGCCGCTCGCCTGACCAGCGCGGAGCCTGGCACTTCCCGGGACCCGCGAAAAATAGCGGTTGCCGGTCTTTGAGAGGGGGAATGTTTGTGGGATCCGGTAGTGTTAACCTCAAGTCTGCACTCGAAGCCACATCGGCTCGGTGCTCTGTGTCCCGATCAGGGACCGCTTTTCTTCCGGGAGCCTCCCAAACTGCCTGAGCAGCCTGCCTGAGCAGATTCGAGCACGCTCCGGAATCGGCGTGGGTGACATGAGTGAAGCCGATGCGTCATGTCTTCACCTCATTTCTTCACGCCGGAACCAATGAACTGATTCTTCCGCCGTACCGGCGGACCACCGCCCCGGCCCGGTCCGCACAGCCAGACCGCAGCCGGACAGCACAACCGGTCGCCGAGCCAGACAGGCCGACGCCCGCTCCAGGGAAGGACCCCTTCGTGAGCGACACCACCGATCTGATGGGCGTGACCGCCTCCGGCACTGCCAGCAGTGCCGCCGGCAATGCCGCCGCGCCCGCCACGGACGCTCCCGCCGCGCCTGCCACCGGTGCTGCCACCGCCCCCAAGCGGCGACGCTCGGGCACGGGCCTCGACGCCATGGTCCTGGCGGAGCTCCAGCAGCTCGCCTCCAGCCTCGGCATCAAGGGCACCGCGCGGATGCGCAAAGGCCAGCTGATCGAGGTCATCAAGGAGAAGCAGGCCGGCTCCGCCGCGCCCGCCAAGGCCACGACCGCCGAGCCCGCCAAGGCGGCGTCCGACACCGAGACCAAGCCCAAGCGCCGCGCCACCTCCAAGGCGCGTACGGGTGAGGCCGCCGCGGCCGACAAGGCCGAGAAGATTGCCGAGAAGGCCGCCACGCAGCAGCAGATCGAGATTCCCGGTCAGCCCAGCAGCGATGAGCAGCCGGCCGGCGAGCGCCGTCGCCGCCGCGCGACCGCGCCCTCGGGCAGCCCCGAGCCGGCCGTCGAGGCCAAGGCCGAGGCGCGCGCCGAGGACCGGGCCGAGGCCGCGGCGGACACCGCCGAGGGCAAGGCCGCCAAGTCCGCCGAGCGCGGCGAGCGCGGCCAGAAGGGCGAGCGCCGTGACCGCGGCGAGCGCGGCCAGCGTGGCGAGCGCGGCGACCGCGAGCGCGGCGACCGCGACCGCCGGGGCAACCGCGGCGAGGACGCCGGCCAGCAGGGCGGCAACCGCCAGCAGCGCGACAACCGTGGCGCGCCGCAGGGCCCCCAGGGCGGCCCGCAGGACGAGGACGACTTCGAGGGCGGCCGCCGCGGCCGCCGTGGCCGCTACCGCGACCGCCGTGGCCGTCGTGGCCGCGACGAGGGCTTCGGCAACGAGCCGCAGGTCTCGGACGACGACGTCCTGATCCCCGTCGCGGGCATCCTGGACATCCTCGACAACTACGCCTTCATCCGGACCTCCGGCTACCTCCCCGGTCCGAACGACGTCTACGTCTCCCTCGCCCAGGTCCGCAAGAACGGCCTGCGCAAGGGTGACCACGTCACCGGTGCGGTCCGGCAGCCGAAGGACGGCGAGCGGCGCGAGAAGTTCAACGCCCTTGTCCGCCTGGACTCGGTGAACGGAATGGCACCCGAAACCGGGCGCGGTCGGCCGGAGTTCAACAAGCTCACCCCGCTCTACCCGCAGGACCGGATGCGGTTGGAGACGGACCCGGGCGTGCTGACGACCCGGATCATCGACATGGTCGCCCCCATCGGCAAGGGCCAGCGCGGTCTGATCGTGGCCCCGCCGAAGACCGGCAAGACCATGATCATGCAGGCGATCGCCAACGCGATCACCACCAACAACCCCGAGTGCCACCTGATGGTCGTCCTGGTCGACGAGCGTCCGGAAGAGGTCACCGACATGCAGCGGTCGGTCAAGGGCGAGGTCATCTCCTCGACCTTCGACCGCCCGGCCGAGGACCACACCACCGTCGCCGAGCTGGCCATCGAGCGCGCCAAGCGCCTCGTCGAGCTGGGTCACGACGTGGTCGTCCTGCTGGACTCGATCACCCGCCTGGGCCGCGCCTACAACCTGGCGGCCCCGGCCTCGGGCCGCATCCTGTCCGGTGGTGTCGACTCGACCGCGCTCTACCCCCCGAAGAAGTTCTTCGGTGCCGCGCGCAACATCGAGGACGGCGGCTCGCTGACCATCCTGGCCACCGCGCTCGTCGAGACCGGCTCGCGCATGGACGAGGTGATCTTCGAGGAGTTCAAGGGCACCGGCAACATGGAGCTCAAGCTCGACCGGAAGCTCTCGGACAAGCGCATCTTCCCCGCGGTGGACGTGGACGCCTCCAGCACCCGCAAGGAGGAGATCCTCCTGGGCGGTGAGGAGCTGGGCATCGTCTGGAAGCTCCGCCGGGTGCTGCACGCGCTCGACTCGCAGCAGGCCATCGAGCTGCTTCTCGACAAGATGAAGCAGACGAAGTCCAACGCCGAGTTCCTGATGCAGATCGCGAAGACCACGCCCTCCTCGGGCAACGGCAACGACTGATCGCGGCAGCTCGCGGCACGGGCCCTCCCCGCCACCCGGCGGGGAGGGCCCGCGCCTTTCGTTACCCGCTTGTGATCTTCTGAGATCTGCGTCACGGGGGCACCGCCCGCGCCTGGCCGGAACCGAGCCCTCCCGAATGACCGAAACCGCAGGTGACAGCGGGCGGACAGGGTAGCTGTAGAGGCCACTGGCCGGAGCCTTTCTAAGAAGGTCCTCAGATTGCGCTGTGCAACCCTGACGCAGACTTCCCCGTCAACCAGCAAGGGGTAGACAGACAACGAAGGACTGAGGAGCGCATGGGCGACGACAGCAGGGGTACGCCGACGGGTTCGCACCGCCGCCGTGCCGGTGGTGGGCGTGGCCGGCGCCGCAAGGTCCGTGCCCGCCGCAAGGGCTGGCGAATAGCCGCGTGGACGACGGCCGGCGTGGTCGTCGCCGGAGGGGCCGGGGCCGGCTTCCTCTACTTCAAGTTCAACGGCAACCTCAACAGCGTCGACATCAACGCGGCGCTGGGCAAGAACCGCCCGGAGAACATCGACAACGGCTCGCAGGACATCCTCGTCCTGGGCTCCGACTCGCGCGCCGGTGCCAACAGCAAGTACGGCCGCGACGAGGGCAGCTCCCGCTCCGACACCGCGATGATCGTCCACGTCTACGCGGGTCACAAGAAGGCCAGCGTCGTGAGCATCCCGCGCGACACGATCGTGCCGCGGCCGCAGTGCAGGACGCCGGACGGCAAGACCAGCCCGGCCGTCAAGCGCGCGCAGTTCAACGACGCGTACTCGGTGGGCGGCGCCGCCTGCGCGGTCGCCACGGTCGAGAAGATGACCAACATCCGGATGGACCACTATCTGGAGGTCGACTTCGCCGGTTTCCAGAAGCTGATCGACAAGCTCGGCGGGGTGCAGGTCACCACCACCAAGCCCATCCGCGACAACTTCAGCCACCTCAACCTCGACGCGGGCACCCACACCCTCAACGGCGAGCAGTCGCTCGGGCTCGTACGGACCCGGCACGGCGTCGGCGACGGCAGCGACCTCGGCCGGATCAAGCTCCAGCAGGCGTTCATCAAGGCGCTGCTGGACCAGGTCAAGCACGTGGGCGTCTTCACCAGCCCCACCAAGCTCTACGGGATCGCGGACACCGCCACCAAGGCGCTGACCACCGACTCCGACCTGAACTCGCTCGACAAGCTCTACTCCTTCGCCAACGGGCTCAAGGGCATCGGCTCCTCGGACATGCACATGGTGACGCTGCCGGTCGGTGACGACCCCGTGGACAAGAACCGCGTGATCCCGCTCGCGGAGGCGTCCCAGCAGATCTGGACCGCCCTGCGCAACGACCAGCCGATCCCGGACTCCGCCGTCAAGGACGGCGCGGGAGCCAAGACCGGCGCCGACGACGTCGTGAAATAAGCACCCGAGCGGTCCCCGGCAGTCCCGCGGGAGCGCCGCGGGACCCGCTGGAATAACCGGCCGCCACCTCTCGTTTTGGGGGATACGGCCAGTGCTGGCAAACTGGTACGTCGGCCCCGGTTCACGTAAGGCAATCCCGCCTCTGCGACCCGGCGCCCTCCCGAACCTAGGAGATCCCCTTGAAGCGCGAAATCCACCCGGATTACGTCGAGACCCAGGTCAGCTGCACCTGTGGCGCCTCGTTCACCACGCGTAGCACCGTCGCCGACGGCACCATCCGTGCCGACGTGTGCTCCGAGTGCCACCCGTTCTACACGGGCAAGCAGAAGATCCTCGACACCGGTGGCCGTGTGGCGCGGTTCGAGGCCCGCTACGGCGCGAAGAAGTAGCGACCCGCAGGCGCCGGTCCTCGGTCGCCCTCGTTGCGAGGGTGACCGGACCGGCGCTTTGTCGTCCAGCAGGCCCGTCACTTCCGCTGAAGGAATCTTGATGTTCGAGGCAGTCGAGGAACTGATCGGCGAGCACGCCGACCTCGAGAAGCGGCTCGCCGACCCCGCCGTGCACGCGGACCAGGCGAACGCCCGAAAGCTCAACAAGCGCTATGCCGAGCTGACCCCGATCGTCGGGACGTACCGCTCCTGGAAGCAGACCGGCGAGGACATCGCGACCGCGCGCGAGTTCGCGGCCGACGACCCCGACTTCGCCGCCGAGGTCAAGGAGCTGGAGAAGCAGCGCGAGCAGCTCACCGAGAAGCTCCGCCTGCTGCTCGTCCCGCGTGACCCCAGCGACGACAAGGACGTCATCCTCGAGGTCAAGGCGGGCGCGGGCGGCGACGAGTCCGCGCTGTTCGCCGGCGACCTGCTGCGCATGTACCTCCGCTACGCCGAGCGCGTCGGCTGGAAGACCGAGATCATCGACTCCACCGAGTCGGAGCTGGGCGGCTACAAGGACGTCCAGGTCGCCGTGAAGACCAAGGGCGGCCAGGGCGCCACCGAGCCCGGCCAGGGCGTCTGGGCCCGGCTGAAGTACGAGGGCGGCGTCCACCGCGTCCAGCGCGTGCCCGCCACGGAGTCCCAGGGCCGGATCCACACCTCCGCCGCCGGCGTGCTCGTCACGCCCGAGGCCGAGGAGATCGACGTCGAGATCCACGCCAACGACCTGCGCATCGACGTCTACCGCTCGTCGGGCCCCGGTGGCCAGTCCGTCAACACCACCGACTCCGCCGTCCGCATCACCCACCTGCCGACCGGCATCGTCGCCTCCTGCCAGAACGAGAAGAGCCAGCTCCAGAACAAGGAGCAGGCCCTGCGCATCCTGCGGTCCCGGCTGCTCGCCGCCGCCCAGGAGGAGGCCGAGAAGAACGCCGCGGACGCCCGCCGCAGCCAGGTCCGCACCGTGGACCGCTCCGAAAAGATCCGGACGTACAACTTCCCCGAAAACCGCATCTCGGACCACCGGGTCGGCTTCAAGGCGTACAACTTGGACCAGGTGCTCGACGGCGACCTGGACGCGGTGATCCAGGCGTGCGTCGACGCGGACTCGGCGGCGAAGCTCGCCGACGCGAGCTGACCCGAGGAACCGAGCGCCGGACGGGCCGGCCCCGGCCCGTCCCGGCGATGGAACGACCGTAACGAACGCGCGAGAGGACCACTGTGAATCTGCTGCTCGCCGAGGTGGCGCAAGCCACTCAGCGGCTGGCCGACGCCGGCGTACCTTCTCCGCGCTTCGACGCGGAGGAGCTCGCCGCCTTCGTCCACGGCGTCAAGCGGGGTGAGCTGCACAACGTGGCGGACGCCGACTTCGACGCCCGCTACTGGGAGGCCGTCGCCCGCCGCGAGGCCCGCGAACCGCTCCAGCACATCACCGGCCGCGCCTTCTTCCGCTATCTGGAACTCCAGGTCGGCCCCGGCGTCTTCGTGCCCCGCCCCGAGACCGAGTCGGTCGTCGGCTGGGCCATAGACGCCGTGCGCGCCATGGACGTCGTCGAGCCCCTCATCGTCGACCTGTGCACCGGCTCGGGGGCCATCGCCCTCGCCCTCGCCCAGGAGGTGCCGCGCTCGCGCGTGCACGCCGTCGAGCTCGACGAGGGCGCCCTCGGCTGGGCCCGCAAGAACGTCGAGGGCTCGCGCGTCACCCTGCACCACGGCAACGCCCTCACCGCGCTCCCCGAGCTCGACGGCCAGGTCGACCTCGTGATCTCCAACCCGCCGTACATCCCGCTCACCGAGTGGGAGTACGTCGCCCCCGAGGCCCGCGACCACGACCCCGAGCTCGCGCTCTTCTCCGGCGAGGACGGCCTCGACACCATCCGCGGCATCGAGCGCACCGCCCACCGGCTGCTGCGCCCGGGTGGCGTCGTCGTCATCGAGCACGCCGACACCCAGGGCGGCCAGGTGCCGTGGATCTTCACCGAGGAGCGGGGCTGGGCCGACGCGGCCGACCACCCCGACCTCAACAACCGGCCGCGGTTCGCCACCGCCCGGAAGGCGATGCCGTGAGCACGGCAACCCGCACTCTTGTCCTGTTTGTTCCGCACGAGGAGGTCTCGTAGATGGCACGGCGATACGACTGCAGCGACGCGACCGACCGCAAGACCGGTCTGCGCGAGGCCGTCGCCGCGGTCCGCCGCGGTGAGCTGGTCGTGCTGCCCACCGACACGGTGTACGGCATCGGTGCGGACGCCTTCAGCCGGGACGCCGTGGGCGACCTCCTGGAGGCCAAGGGCCGCGGCCGGGGCATGCCCTCGCCGGTCCTGGTCGGCTCCCCGAACACCCTGCACGGGCTCGTCACGGACTTCTCCGAGCAGGCGTGGGAGCTCGTCGACGCCTTCTGGCCCGGCGCGCTCACCCTCGTCGCCACCCACCAGCCGTCGCTGACCTGGGACCTGGGGGAGACCCGCGGCACCGTCGCGGTCCGGATGCCGCTGCACCCGGTCGCCATCGAGCTGCTCACCGAGTTCGGCCCGATGGCCGTCTCCAGCGCCAACCTCACCGGCCACCCGGCGCCGCAGGACTGCGACGCCGCCCAGGGCATGCTCGGCGACTCCGTCTCCGTCTACCTCGACGGCGGGCCCACCCCCGCCGACGTGCCGTCCTCCATCGTGGACGTCACCGGCAAGGTCCCCGTCCTGCTGCGCGCCGGTGCCATCAGCGCCGAGCAGCTCCGCGAGGTAGTACCCGACCTCGAGGTGGCGAATTGATCGCCCCGCAGGGGCGTGGCATAGCGGGACCGGGCACGGACAGTTCCACCGACACCTTCCGCATCCTCCACGTCAGCACCGGCAACGTCTGCCGCTCGCCCATCACCGAGCGGCTGACCCGCCATGCCCTCTCCGACCGCCTCGGCGACCCCTTCGCGGGCGGCCTGGTGGTGGAGAGCGCGGGCACCTGGGGCCACGAGGGCGCCCCGATGGAGGCGCACGCCGCCACCGTCCTGGCCGACCTCGGCGCGGACCCGCACGGCTTCATCGGCCGTGAGCTCCTGGACGAGCACGTCATCCGTGCCGACCTGGTGCTCACCGCCACCCGTGACCACCGCGCCCAGGTCATCTCCATGGGCCACTCGGCGGGCCTGCGCACCTTCACCCTGAAGGAGTTCACCCGGCTCGTGCGGGCCATAGACCCCGCGACCCTCCCGGACCCCGAGCGGGCCGGCGGGGTGGTCGACCGCGCCCGCGCCCTGGTGCAGGCCGCGGCCGCGCTGCGCGGCTGGCTGCTCGCGCCCAGCGCGGAGGCCGACGAGGTCCACGACCCCTACGGCGCCCCCATCACCTTCTTCCGTTCCATCGGCGACGAGATCAACCAGGCGCTCGACCCGGTCCTCACCGCCCTCACCGGGGTCCCGGGCCGCCCCTGAGGCGCGGCCCCGCCGGGCCGCCCGTGCCGGGCCGGCCTTCGGGAACTACGCGGGAATAAACGGCGGAAAACCGGGCATCCGGGGCGGCGCGGGCCTACATTGGTGCTGAGCCCATCGCACCGCACAGGTCGGAGTCCGCGATGTCCACCCCACTGCCCACCCAGGGCGTCAGCGCCGCACCGGCCACCGGCACCGCGGCACCGGACCGGCCACGCGGCGACCGGTCCACCGGCCTGGACGCGCTGACGCGGCAGGACCCGGAGATCGCCGGCCTCCTCCTCGGCGAGGCCGACCGGCAGGCCGGCTGCCTCCAGCTGATCGCCGCCGAGAACTTCACCTCACCCGCCGTCCTCGCCGCGCTCGGCTCCTCCCTCGCCAACAAATACGCCGAGGGCTACCCCGGCGCCCGCCACCACGGCGGCTGCGAAGTGGTCGACCTCGTCGAGCGCACCGCTGTGGATCGCGCCAAGGCGCTCTTCGGCGCCGAGCACGCCAACGTCCAGCCGCACTCCGGCTCCTCCGCCGTCCTCGCCGCCTACGCGGCCCTGCTGCGCCCCGGCGACACCGTGCTCGCCATGGGCCTCCCGCACGGCGGCCACCTCACCCACGGCTCCCCGGCGAACTTCTCCGGCCGCTGGTTCGACTTCGTCGGCTACGGGGTGCGCCGCGACACCGGCCTGATCGACTACGACCAGGTGCGCGACCTCGCCAGGAAGCACCGCCCCCAGGCGATCGTCTGCGGCTCGATCTCCTACCCCCGCCACCCCGACTACGCCGCCTTCCGGGACATCGCCGACGACGTGGGCGCGTACCTCGTCGCCGACGCCGCCCACCCCATCGGGCTGGTCGCCGGGGGAGCGGCCCCCAGCCCGGTGCCGTACGCCGACGTCGTCTGCGCCACCACCCACAAGGTGCTGCGCGGGCCGCGCGGCGGGCTGATCCTGTGCCGCGCCGGCCTCGCGGGCCGCATCGACCGGGCGGTCTTCCCCTTCACCCAGGGCGGGGCGCAGATGCACACCGTCGCGGCCAAGGCCGTGGCCTTCGGCGAGGCCGCGACCCCCGCCTTCACCGCGTACGCCCACCAAGTCGTGGCCAACGCTCGGGTGCTCGCCGCCGCCCTGGCCGCTGAGGGCGTCGCTGTGACCACGGGCGGCACCGACACGCACATTGTCACCGGCGACGTCTGTGCGCTCGCCCTGGACGCCGTCACGGCCCGCGCCCGGCTCGCCGGGGCGGGCATCGTCCTGGACATCTGCGGCCTGCCCCACGGCACCGCGCACGGCCTGCGGCTGGGCACCGCCGCGGTGACCACCCAGGGCATGCGCGAGACGGAGATGGCACGGATCGCCGTACTGCTCGGCGCGGCGCTGGGGGGCGGCGGCCCCGACGGCGGGCCACGCGCGGCCGTCACCGAGCTGGTGCGGGCCTTTCCTCCTTATCCCGCCCACACCTGAAGGCTGCGACCATCTCGGGATGGCCGCACGTCTACAGCTGTATTCACGTATCGGGGGCGGACGCGAATATGGTGTGGGGCTGTGATGACCAGCGCGACCTCTGGGGCGGCCCGTGCGTGAATACCTCCTGACGCTGTGCGTCACCGCGGCGGTCACCTATCTGCTGACGGGACCGGTGCGGAAGTTCGCCATCGCCGCCGGCGCGATGCCGGAGATCCGCGCGCGTGACGTGCACCGTGAGCCCACACCGCGGCTCGGCGGCATCGCCATGTTCGGCGGGCTCTGCGCGGGCCTGCTCGTCGCCGCCCACCTGTCGAACCTCGGGAAGGTCTTCGAGCTGGGCAACGAGCCCAGAGCCCTGCTCTCCGGCGCCGGGCTGATCTGGCTGCTCGGTGTGCTGGACGACAAGTGGGGCGTCGACGCCCTGGTGAAGCTCGGCGGCCAGATGATCGCCGCCGGTGTGATGGTGCTCCAGGGCCTGACGATCCTGTGGATCCCGGTGCCCGGCGTCGGAACGGTCGCGCTCACCTCCATGCAGGGCACCCTCCTGACGGTCGCCCTCGTCGTGATCACCATCAACGCGGTGAACTTCGTCGACGGCCTGGACGGCCTGGCCTCCGGCATGGTCTGCATCGCCGCCGCGGCGTTCTTCCTCTACGCCTACCGCCTCTGGTACGGACACAACATCGAGGCGGCCGCGCCCGCGACGCTCTTCGCCGCCGTCCTGATGGGCATGTGCCTGGGCTTCCTGCCGCACAACATGCACCCCGCCCGCATCTTCATGGGCGACTCCGGCTCCATGCTCATCGGCCTGGTGCTGGCCGCGGGCGCGATCTCCATCACCGGCCAGGTCGACCCCGACCTGCTCTACCAGCAGGTCGGCGGCGAGCGGCAGGCCATCCAGGCGATGGTGCCGGTCTACATCCCCCTGCTGCTCCCGCTGACGGTCATCGCCGTGCCGGTCGCCGACCTGCTGCTGGCGATCGTGCGGCGCACCTGGAACGGCCAGTCGCCGTTCGCGGCGGACCGCGGCCACCTGCACCACCGGCTGCTGGAGCTCGGGCACTCGCACAGCCGCGCGGTACTGATCATGTACTTCTGGTCGGCGCTCATCGGCTTCGGCACGGTGGCGTACTCCGTGCACTCGGCGAGTGGGTGGATCGTCCTGCTGATCGTGGCGCTCAGCGCCGTCGGCCTGGTGCTGTTGCTGCTGCCGCGCTTCAAGCCGCGCGCCCCGCGCTGGGCGGAGGCGTTCGTTCCGCCGCGCTACCGGCGCAAGGGAGCCCTGGCGGCCGCGACGCCCGGACGCGACGCGGACGCACTGTCCGCCGCCCTGGAGGAGTGCGAGCGCGAACCCGTACCCGCCGGCCTGCACGGGGCGACCGCCATCGGCGACCGGTCTCGTTTCCATCACGTCAGGAAGATCAGCAACCAGCGCTGAAGGTGCGCTTTAGCAGAGAAAATGCCGCCGCGTCAGCCCAATGACCAGCGGGTTGACACGTCCGTGTGACGTCCGGCACACGATGTAGGTAAAGACCTCATCAAATAGTTTGTGATACCGTTCACGAAACCCGGTGCTAGAGCCGAAGGACCGTAGTGCGGCGGTCCTTCGTCGAGAGTCACGTCTCACTCCCGGGGATACGCTCGTCCACGACGAATCGTTGCTTCCGACCTCTCGCCGGAGAAACCCTTCATGCAGTCCAACGACGCCCGAACACTCCTGCAGTGCGCCGTCCCGACCGCCGTCGCGGGCGTTGTCGCAGTCGTCGTCAGCGGTGTGCTGGCCGGTGGCAAGGGCGCGGTCGGCGCCGCCGTCGGCACGTTGGTCGCGGGCGGCGTCATGGCCATGGGCCTCTATGTTCTCCAGCGCACCGCCAAGTCCTTCCCGCACCTGTTTCAGTCCATGGGGCTGGTGCTCTACGTGACGCAGTTCCTGATCTCCGCCGTCGTGCTGGCGGTCTTCCGGGACACCACGCTCTTCAACACCCGGGCCTTCGCCTTCGCGCTCCTCGGCGCGGTCCTCGTGTGGACCGCAGCCCAGACCCGCGCCTATCTGAAGGCCAAGATCCTGTACGTCGATCCGGAATCCGCCGAGGCGAAGAAGTCCGCGCCCGCCGGGTCCCCGACGTGACCGGTAGGGCCGCGATAAAGGTGCCGGCGCTCACCTGCTATCGTCCGGTGCCATCTGAGGCACAGTGGGCGCAGGCAGCTGAACACCCGAGTTTCCCGGGACGGAATCGGCAGTCCATGCAGCTGATGCCGAATACCCAGACCGGCCCCGCGCCGATCACCTGCCCCCCCATCCGCAAGACCAGTCCAGTGCCGTTCCGCGGCTGTGCGCCGCGCCGACACAACGAGGTTGCCGTACCTATGCGCCACGCTGAAGGAGCTCGCGGTGAGTGCTGACCAGATGCTCGCCTTCGAGACCGATTGCCACATCTTCGATGGGTGCGGCTTCCCAGCCCCAGGGCTCCACTCGTTCTTGTTTGAACCGCTCTTCACTGTCGGCGGCTACGACTTCAACAAGCCCATGCTGCTGGCCGTGCTCACCACGGTCATCGTCATCGGTTTCTTCTGGGCGGCGTTCGGCCGGGCCAAGGTGGTCCCCGGCAAGCTTCAGATGGTCGGTGAGGCGGGTTACGACTTCGTCCGCCGCGGCATCGTCTACGAGGCGCTCGGCAAGAAGGAGGGCGAGAAGTACGTCCCCCTCATGGTCTCGCTGTTCTTCTTCGTGTGGATCATGAACCTGTGGTCGATCATTCCGGTCGCCCAGTTCCCCGTGACGTCGATCATCGCCTTCCCCGCGGCCCTCGCCCTGATCGTCTACGTCCTCTGGATGTACCTGACCTTCAAGAAGCACGGCTTCGTCGGCGGTCTGAAGAACATCACCGGCTACGACAAGTCCCTCGGCCCGGTGCTGCCGCTCGCCATGACCATCGAGTTCTTCTCGAACGTCCTGGTCCGGCCCTTCACGCACGCGGTGCGACTCTTCGCGAACATGTTCGCCGGCCACGTGCTGATCCTGATGTTCACCATCGCCAGCTGGTACCTGATGAACGGCATCGGCTTCGCCTACGCCGGCGTCTCGTTCGTGATGACCGTCGTCATGACCGCGTTCGAGCTCTTCATCCAGGCCGTCCAGGCGTACGTGTTCGTGCTGCTGGCCACCAACTACGTCCAGGGCGCGCTCGCCGAGCACCACTGAGCACCCCCGCTCCCCAGACCAACAATCGTCCGGTGGCCAACCCCCACCGGTCCGTGAAAGAGAAGGAAGAACGAGCATGTCTGCTGCTCTCCAGACCATCGCCGCTGGTGTCGAGATCAAGGGCAACCTGGGCTCGATCGGCTACGGCCTCGCCGCGATCGGCCCCGGCGTCGGCGTCGGCATCGTCTTCGGTAACGGCACCCAGGCGCTGGCCCGTCAGCCCGAGGCCGCCGGCCTGATCCGCGCCAACCAGATCCTCGGCTTCGCCTTCTGTGAGGCGCTCGCCCTGATCGGTCTGGTCATGCCGTTCGTCTACCCGTCTGCCTGATCCGCAGCCTGACGACCACAGTTTTCGACGGAAGGCATTGATGTGAACCCGCTGATGCTGGCGGCTGAGGGGGAAGTGGAAAACCCCCTTCTCCCGCCGATCCCCGAGCTCGTCATCGGCCTGATCGCCTTCGCCATCGTCTTCATCTTCCTGGCCAAGAAGCTCCTCCCGATCATCAACAAGACGCTGGAGGAGCGTCGCGCGGCCATCGAAGGCGGTATGGAGAAGGCCGAGGCTGCCCAGGCCGAGGCCCAGCAGGTCCTCGAGGACTACCGGGCCCAGCTCGCCGATGCTCGCCACGAGGCCGCTCGGATGCGCCAGGAGGCGCAGGAGCAGGGTGTCGCGGTGATCGCCGAGATGCGGTCCGAGGGACAGCGTCAGCGCGACGAGATCATCGCTGCCGGCCACGCCCAGATCGAGGCCGACCGCAAGGCCGCCGCGGCGTCGCTGCGCCAGGACGTGGGCAAGCTCGCCACCGACCTGGCCGGCAGGATCGTCGCCGAGTCCCTCGCGGACGCCGGCCGGCAGAGCCGCACCATCGACCGCTTCCTCGACGACCTCGAGGCCAAGGCGGCCGACGCGACGAAGGTCGAGGCCAACCGATGAGCGGAGCGAGCCGGGAGGCCCTGGCCTCCGCACGCGAGCGCCTCGACGCCCTGGTGGACAACACGGCCGTGGACGCGGCGAAGCTGGCCGAAGAGCTGGCCGCCGTGACCGGGCTGCTCGACCGCGAGGTGTCGCTGCGCCGGGTCCTGACCGACCCGGCGCAGTCCGGCGAGGCCAAGGCCGAGCTGGCGCGCCGCCTGATCGGTGGCCAGGTGGGCGGCGAGACCGCCGACCTGGTGGCCGGCACGGTCCGCTCCCGCTGGTCGCGCTCGCGCGACCTGGTGGACGCGCTCGAGGAGCTGTCCGCGACGGCCGACCTCGTCGCCGCCGAGCGGGCCGGTGTCCTGGACGACGTCGAGGACGAGCTGTTCCGCTTCGGCCGGATCGTGGGCGCCAGCCCCGAGCTGCGCTCCGCGCTGACCGACAAGGTCGCCGGGCGTACGGCCAAGACCGGACTGGTGAGCGAACTGCTGGGCGGCCGGGCCAACCCGGTCACCGAGCGCCTCGTGACCCGTCTGGTGGGAGCGCCGCGTGGTCGTAGCCTGGAGGCAGGGCTGAACGCCCTGTCCAAGCTGGCCGCCGACCGCCGGGACCGGATGGTCGCGGTGGTCACGTCCGCGGTGCCGCTGAGCGATGCGCAGAAGCAGCGCCTCGGTGACACGCTGGCGAAGCTGTACGGGCGCCGGGTCCACCTCAACATGGACATCGACCCCGAGATCCTCGGCGGCGTCCAGGTGCGGATCGGCGACGAGGTCGTCAACGGCAGCATCGCCGACCGCCTCGCCGAGGCGGAGCGGCGGATGGCCGGCTGACCAGCCACCAACTCAAGAGCATGACTGACGGCCCGAGTTGGGCCGACGGTGTCCTCCGGGGGCCCGCAGCGCGACCGCTGCGGAAACCGGCCCCCGGAGAAGAAATACTTCGGGCCCAACAAGGAGAGCAGGGAACCCAGATGGCGGAGCTCACGATCCGGCCGGAGGAGATCCGGGACGCGCTGGAGAACTTTGTCCAGGCGTACAAGCCGGACGCGGCCTCGCGCGAGGAGGTCGGTACGGTCAGCGTTGCCGGCGACGGCATCGCTAAGGTCGAGGGTCTTCCCTCGGCCATGGCGAACGAGCTGCTGCGGTTCGAGGACGGAACCCTCGGTCTCGCCCTCAACCTCGAGGAGCGCGAGATCGGTGCGGTCGTCCTCGGCGAGTTCAGCGGCATCGAGGAGGGCCAGCCGGTGCAGCGCACCGGTGAGGTGCTCTCCGTCGCGGTCGGCGAGGGCTACCTCGGCCGCGTCGTCGACCCGCTGGGCAACCCGATCGACGGCCTCGGCGAGATCGCGACCGAAGGTCGCCGCGCCCTGGAGCTGCAGGCCCCGGGCGTCATGGTCCGCAAGTCGGTCCACGAGCCGATGCAGACCGGCCTCAAGGCCGTCGACGCCATGGTGCCGATCGGCCGTGGCCAGCGACAGCTGATCATCGGCGACCGCCAGACCGGCAAGACCGCGCTGGCCGTCGACACGATCATCAACCAGCGCGACAACTGGCGCTCGGGCGACCCGAAGAAGCAGGTCCGCTGCATCTACGTCGCCGTCGGCCAGAAGGGCTCCACCATCGCGTCCGTGCGCGGCGCGCTGGAGGAGGCGGGCGCCCTGGAGTACACGACGATCGTCGCCGCTCCCGCGTCCGACCCGGCCGGCTTCAAGTACCTCGCCCCGTACACCGGCTCGGCCATCGGTCAGCACTGGATGTACCAGGGCAAGCACGTCCTGATCGTCTTCGACGACCTGTCGAAGCAGGCCGATGCCTACCGCGCCGTCTCCCTGCTGCTGCGCCGCCCGCCGGGCCGTGAGGCGTACCCGGGTGACGTCTTCTACCTGCACTCGCGTCTGCTGGAGCGCTGCGCCAAGCTCTCCGACGACATGGGCGCCGGCTCGATGACCGGTCTGCCGATCGTCGAGACCAAGGCCAACGACGTTTCGGCGTTCATCCCGACCAACGTCATCTCCATCACCGACGGCCAGTGCTTCCTGGAGTCCGACCTCTTCAACGCGGGCCAGCGCCCGGCGCTGAACGTCGGTATCTCGGTCTCCCGTGTCGGTGGTTCCGCCCAGCACAAGGCCATGAAGCAGGTCTCCGGCCGGCTTCGCGTGGACCTCGCCCAGTACCGCGAGCTGGAGGCGTTCGCCGCCTTCGGTTCCGACCTGGACGCGGCCTCGAAGTCGCAGCTGGAGCGCGGCAAGCGCATGGTCGAGCTGCTCAAGCAGGGCCAGTACGCGCCGTACGCGGTCGAGGACCAGGTCGTCTCCGTCTGGGCCGGCACCACCGGCAAGATGGACGACGTGCCGGTCGAGGACATCCAGCGCTTCGAGCGCGAGATGCTCGACTACCTGGGCCGCGAGCACAAGGGCCTGATGACCAGCATCGTCGAGGGCGGCAAGATGTCCGACGACACCCTCCAGGCGCTCGCCGAGGCCATCGCCACCTTCAAGAAGCAGTTCGAGACCTCGGACGGCAAGCTTCTCGGTGACGACGCCACGGCCGGCTCCGCGAAGTGACGACGACGGAAGGGACCTGATCCATGGGAGCCCAGCTCCGGGTCTACAAGCGTCGCATCCGCTCCGTCACCGCGACCAAGAAGATCACCAAGGCGATGGAGATGATCGCCGCCTCGCGCATCGTCAAGGCGCAGCGCCAGGTGGCGGCATCGACGCCGTACGCGAGTGAACTCACCCGCGCGGTGACGGCGGTTGCGACCGGTTCGAACACCAAGCACGCGCTGACCACCGAGGTCGAGCGCCCGGTCCGGGCCGCGGTCCTGCTCGTCACGAGCGACCGCGGTCTGGCCGGCGGCTACTCCTCCAACGCCATCAAGGCCGCGGACCGCCTCACCGAGCGCCTGCGCTCGGAGGGCAAGGACGTCGTCACGTACATCATCGGCCGCAAGGGCGTTGCGTACTACGGCTTCCGGGAGCGCCCGGTGGCACAGTCGTGGACCGGCTTCACCGACAGTCCGACGTACGCCGACGCCAAGCGCGTGGCGGGCCCGCTGATCGAGGCGGTCCAGCTGGACACGGCCGAGGGCGGCGTCGACGAGCTGCACATCGTCTTCACCGAGTTCGTCTCGATGATGACGCAGTCGCCCGTCGAGAAGCGGCTGCTGCCGCTCACCCTCGACGCGGCGGAGGAGCCCGAGGAGGGCGCGAAGGGCAAGATCCTTCCGCTCTTCGACTTCGAGCCGTCGGCGGAGGACGTCCTCGACGCGCTGCTGCCGCGGTACGTCGAGAGCCGGATCTACAACGCACTGCTGCAGTCGGCCGCTTCCGAGCACGCCGCCCGCCGCCGCGCGATGAAGTCGGCGACCGACAACGCCGGCGAACTCATCAAGACGCTGTCGCGCCTTGCCAATGCGGCCCGACAGGCCGAAATCACCCAGGAAATCAGCGAGATCGTCGGTGGCTCCAGTGCCCTGGCCGACGCTAACGCGGGGAGTGACTGACCACTATGACCACGACTGTTGAAACCGCCACGGCCACCGGCCGCGTCGCGCGGGTCATCGGCCCGGTCGTCGACGTGGAGTTCCCCGTCGACGCGATGCCGGAGATCTACAACGCGCTGCACGTCCAGGTCGCCGACCCGGCCGAGGACGGCAAGCTCAAGACGCTGACCCTCGAGGTCGCGCAGCACCTGGGCGAGGGCCTGGTCCGCGCCATCTCCATGCAGCCCACCGACGGCCTGGTCCGTCAGGCCGCGGTCACCGACACGGGCACGGGCATCACCGTCCCCGTCGGTGACGTCACCAAGGGCAAGGTGTTCAACACCCTCGGTGAGATCCTGAACAAGCCGGAGGCCGAGTCCGAGGTCACCGAGCGCTGGGCGATCCACCGCAAGGCCCCGAGCTTCGACCAGCTCGAGTCCAAGACCGAGATGTTCGAGACCGGCGTCAAGGTCATCGACCTGCTGACCCCGTACGTCAAGGGCGGCAAGATCGGTCTGTTCGGTGGTGCCGGTGTCGGCAAGACCGTGCTGATCCAGGAAATGATCTACCGCGTGGCCAACAACCACGACGGTGTGTCGGTGTTCGCCGGTGTCGGTGAGCGCACCCGTGAGGGCAACGACCTCATCGAGGAAATGACCGACTCGGGCGTCATCGACAAGACGGCGCTCGTCTTCGGTCAGATGGACGAGCCCCCGGGCACCCGTCTGCGCGTCGCCCTGGCCGGTCTGACCATGGCGGAGTACTTCCGCGATGTGCAGAAGCAGGACGTGCTCTTCTTCATCGACAACATCTTCCGTTACACCCAGGCCGGTTCCGAGGTGTCCACCCTGCTCGGCCGTATGCCGTCCGCGGTGGGTTACCAGCCGAACCTGGCGGACGAGATGGGTCTGCTCCAGGAGCGCATCACCTCGACCCGCGGTCACTCGATCACCTCGATGCAGGCGATCTACGTCCCCGCGGACGACCTGACCGACCCGGCGCCGGCCACCACCTTCGCCCACCTGGACGCGACCACCGTTCTGTCGCGTCCGATCTCGGAGAAGGGCATCTACCCGGCGGTCGACCCGCTGGACTCGACGTCCCGCATCCTGGACCCGCGCTACATCGCGCAGGACCACTACGACTGCGCCTCGCGCGTCAAGACGATCCTGCAGAAGTACAAGGACCTCCAGGACATCATCGCGATCCTCGGTATCGACGAGCTGGGCGAGGAGGACAAGCTCGTCGTCCACCGTGCCCGTCGCGTCGAGCGCTTCCTGTCGCAGAACACCCACGTGGCGAAGCAGTTCACCGGTGTCGACGGCTCGGACGTGCCGCTGGACGAGTCCATCGCCGCGTTCAACGCGATCTGCGACGGTGAGTACGACCACTTCCCCGAGCAGGCGTTCTTCATGTGCGGTGGCATCGAGGACCTCAAGGCCAACGCCAAGGAGCTGGGCGTCTCCTGAGCCCCGTGCTCACGGCCGGGGGTGGGGCGATCCCGCCCCCGGTCGTCACGTCCCCTATTCTTTGACCCAACACCTGCCGGATCCGGCAGGTGACAGACCCGAGGAGCCACGTTGGCTGCTGAGCTGCACGTCGAGCTGGTCGCGGCGGACCGAAGCGTCTGGTCCGGCGAGGCCACTCTGGTCATCGCGCGTACCACATCGGGTGACATCGGCGTCATGCCCGGCCACCAGCCGCTGCTCGGTGTGCTGGAGTCCGGCCCGGTGACCATCAAGACCACCGACGGCAATGTCATCGCCGCGGTGCACGGCGGGTTCATCTCCTTCGCGGACGACAAGCTCTCGCTCGTCGCCGAGATGGCGGAGCTCGCCGACGAGATCGATGTCCAGCGCGCCGAGCGTGCGCTGGAGCGTGCGAAGTCGGAGGCCGACGCGGCCGCCGAGCGTCGCGCGGACATCCGGCTGCGTGCGGTCACGGGCGTTCACTAGCCCACGACCCACAGAGATCGTCCCTCAGCCGCGGACCGCACTGGATCACTCCAGGGCGGTCCGCGGCTGAGGCAATACAGGTGCGGTTGCTCTAGATGATGCGAGGAGGTCGGTGGAGATGGTCCTCGCTCTGCTCGTGAGCGGCATCGTCGTCTTGCTGGTATTGATCGGACTCTTTGTCTTCGGGCTGCGCAGGCGGCTCATCCAGCGGTCGGGTGGCACCTTCGACTGCAGTCTGCGCTGGGGCGTCCCGGAGGACGCCCCGCTGGACGGCAAGGGGTGGGTCTACGGCGTCGCCCGCTACAACAGTGACCGGATCGAGTGGTTCCGGGTCTTCTCCTACGCGGTGCGCCCGCGGCGCGTGCTGGAGCGCGCGTCGATCGAGGTGCTGGAGCGGCGCGCGCCGTTCGGGGACGAGGAGCTGGCGTTGCTCTCCGACGCGGTCGTGCTTATCTGTGTCCACAGGGGTACGCGGCTGGAGCTGGCCATGAGCGAGGATGCGCTGACCGGGTTCCTGGCGTGGCTGGAGGCGGCGCCTCCTGGGCAGCGGGTCAACGTCGCCTGACCTCTTTCTGTGACCGGGGCTTCGCCCCGGACCCCATCTTTCACCTGCGGGCCGGTGGGGGCCGTTCGCGCCCACGCGGCGGAGCCGCACATCGACAGAGCCCCGCGCCCCTGACGGGGCGCTGCCCCTTGACCCCGTCCTTCGGCTGCGCCGACCACGGGGTCCGGGGCAGAGCCCCCGGAGGTCAGCTCAGGCCGCTGCTGACGGCAGTCATCAGCGTGCCCGAGTCGCCCGACATCTCCCAGATCATCACGCCGCCCAGGCCCTTGCCGCGCAGCCAGGCGGCCTTCTTGCCGATGGACCAGGCGTCGTCGAAGGTCCACCACTGGCCGTTGTCACCGGTGTAGCCGTACGTGGCGACGGTCTGTTCGTCGTGATAGACGGTCAGGTTCGGCACGGACGCGATGAGGTTGTCGTAGCCGCGCGTCCCCGACTCCTCGGGGAACTGCCCCGGCGCCGCCCCGTTCGCCTTCTGCCACGCGCCGTGCGCGCCGCCGTCGGTGACCTGCTGCCAGCCGCGCCCGTAGAACGCCAGGCCGAGCATCACCTTGCGGGGGTCGACGCCCGCGTCGAGATAGGTCTGCACGGTCTTGTCCACGCTGAACTTCGTGGCGTAGGGGTCCTTGGGGTCGGTGTAGAGGTTGCCCTGGTGACCGGTGAGGTTGGGCTCCCAGCTGTTGTCGCTGCCGGAGCCGTGGAAGTCGTAGCCCTGGACGTTGGCGTAGTCCATGTAGTCGAAGACGCTGGGCGTGCCGTCCTTGGTGGTGATGTCCCAGCCCGCGTCGATCTTGGCCGGGTCGGCCGGGGTGAAGGCGGTGACGAGGTACTTCTTCCCGGTGCTCGCGGACAGCGCGTCGAGCTGCTTGCGGAACTCCGCGAACAGCAGGAGGTTGTTCGCCTTGTCGTCCTTCGAGACGTGGTTGCCCGGGTGGCCGTCGGAGCCGGGCCACTCCCAGTCGATGTCGAAGCCGTCGAAGATCCCGGCCGCCGAGCCGTCGCCGCCGCGCCCGTTGCTGACCGGCAGGTTGCCCTTGATGTACATGTCGATGCAGGACTTCACGAACTTCTGCCGGGAGGCGTCCGTCCTGGCCACGTCGGAGAAGAACTTGCTGTAGGTCCAGCCGCCCACCGACATGACGACCTTGAGGCCGGGGTGCTTGGCCTTGAGCTTCTTCAGCTGGTTGAAGTTGCCCGCCAGCGGCTGGTCCCAGGTGTCCCCGACGCCGTCGACGGACTCACCGGCGGCGAACCCCTTCTCGTAGTCCGCCCAGGAGTCGCCCGCGCCGTCGCCCTGGTTGGGGTCCTCGGGGTTGGACGTGGTGGCCTTGGTGACGCCATTGAGACAGGTGAGGTTGTTCGGGTCAATGTTGGAGAAGGCGTAGTTGAGGTGCGTGAGCTTCGCGGCCGCGCCGGAGTCCTCCAGTGACTTCACGGTGTACGCGCGCCCGTAGATGCCCCACTGCACGAAGTAGCCGACCTTGGCGTAGTCGCCGGCCGGTGGCTTCGTGCCGCCGCCCGTGGTGCGCACGGTCAGCGGCGGGCTCGCCTTGCCGGTCTGGTCCGCGGTGTCGCGGGCCACGACGGTGTAGGTGTAGTCGGTGCCCGGCGTGAGGCCGGTGTCGGTGTACGCGAGCTTGGCGACGGTGGCGGCCTTCGTCGCGCCGCGGTAGACGTCGTAGTTCTTGATGCCCTTGTCGTCGGTGGCCGCCGCCCACTTCAGGGAGACGGAGGTGTCCGTGACGGCCGTCGCCTGTGGGGCGCCGGGCGCGGACGGCGGGTTGTCGCCGGGGGGTGTGCCGCCGTCGCAGGTGCCGCCGTTGACCTTGCAGCCGCCCGGGGCGCCGTCGCCGGTGGCCACGAAGCCGAAGGTGACGGCGGCGCCGGGGGCTATGGAGCCGTTGTAGTCCCGGTTCTTGGCCGTGACGTGGGTGCCCGAGCTGGTGATCAGGGCGTCCCAGAAGGAGCCGACCGTGGTGGTCGCGGGGAAGTCCCACTCCACGGTCCAGCCGTTGACGGCGGCGGTGCCGGTGTTCTTGACCGTCCACTCGCCCTGGAAGCCCGTGCCCCAGTCCGATGTCTTGGCGAAGGCGGCGGTGAGCGAGGCCGCCTTCGGGGCGGGGGCCGCGTGCGAGGGGGCGGTGGCCAGGCCGACGAGCGCGGCGGCCGGGAGGAGCAGCGCGGAGAGGACCGCGACGGCTCGGGAGAGGGGGTGTCTGCTGCGGGTTGAGGATCCTGTGCTCAAGGGAGCTCCTCGGGTGGGGCCTTGTGGTGGGGGTGTGGGGGGTGCGCGGGGACCGTGGTGCGACCGGTGAGCGTGCGCTATCCGGACACGTTCCGCGCGGCTGTGGTGG
The DNA here is from genome assembly GCF_042895325.1 of Streptomyces sp. NPDC001407. Classification (NCBI taxonomy): domain Bacteria; kingdom Bacillati; phylum Actinomycetota; class Actinomycetes; order Kitasatosporales; family Streptomycetaceae; genus Streptomyces; species Streptomyces sp. NPDC001407. Next base: position 258,737 of record NZ_JBIAWF010000001.1, on the reverse strand, counting down.
GGAGAGTAAAAAGGTCCGTACCAATGGTCAAGAGGTCTGGACCAGCCCCAGTTCCCGGGCCAGGACCGCCGCCTGCACCCGGCTGCGCAGCTCCAACTTGCCCAGCAGACGGCTGACATGCGTCTTCACCGTCGCCTCCGCCATCGTCAGCCGCACCGCGATGTCCGCGTTGGACAGCCCCTCGCCCAGGCACGCCAGCACCTCCCGCTCGCGGCGGGTGAGCGGCTCCAGGATCCGCGGGTCGGGCGCCCCCGGACCCACGGGGCCGGGCCGCGCGAACTCCGCGATCAGCCGCCGCGTCACCGCCGGGGAGATCAGGCCCTCGCCCCGCGCCACCGTCCGCACCGCCGTGACCAGGTCGGCGGCCTCGCTGTCCTTGAGCAAAAACCCCGCGGCCCCCGCGCGCAGCGCCCCGAAGACATACTCGTCCAGGTCGAAGGTGGTCAGCACCAGCACGTCCGCGAGCCCTTCCCCCGTGATGACCCGGGTGGCCGACACCCCGTCCAGGCGCGGCATCTGCACGTCCATCAGCACCAGGTCCGGCTCCAGCTCCCGGGCGAGCCGCACGGCCTCCTCGCCGTCGGCCGCCTCCCCGACGACCTCGACGCCGGGCGCGGAACGCAGGATGAGCACGAGCCCCGAGCGCACGGCGGCCTGGTCCTCGGCGACGACCACGCGGATCCCCTCGCGGGGCGGCGCGGTGTCCTCCGTGGCGCCCGGCACCGGGTGGGCGCCACCCGCGGCCGGTGGGCGGTCCTCGTTCCGACTGGTCATGCGGTGTCCTCGCTCTCGACGTTCTCCGCGTCTTCCTCGGGGCCTTCCACGGGCAGTTCGGCCCGTACCTCCCAGAGCGCCGTGCCGCGCTCCGGGCCGGGCACCGGTCCGGCCGTCAGCCGCCCGCCCACCAGGGCGACGCGTTCGCGCATGCCGATGAGTCCCACGCCGGCGCCCGGGACACGAGGTCCGCTTCGGTCGTCCAGCCTGCTGGTCACCCGGACGACGAGCGGGCCGGGGCGCCGCTCGGGGCGCGTCAGTTCGACCGTCACCGGACCCTGTCCGGCATGCTTCACCGCGTTGGTCAGCGACTCCTGGACGATGCGGTACGCCGCGAGCTCGACCGGCGCGGGCAGCGGGCGGGTGCCCCGCTCGTCGTGGAGGACGAAGACGAAGCCGTCGTCGCGTGCCGCCCCGCGGGCCCGGGCGAGCAGCGCCTCGACACCGTCCAGCCGGGGCACGGCCGCGGGCTCGTCCGCCGCGCCCGCGTCGCGCAGGATGCCGATGAGGCGGCGCATCTCCGCGAGGCCCTGCACGCTGTTCTCCCGGATGACGGCCAGCGCCTCGTCGGATGCCTTCGGGTCGCCGATCGACAGCGCGGCCGTGGAGTGGATCGCGATGGCCGACAGGTGCCCGGCCACCACGTCGTGCAGCTCGCGCGCCATCCGGGCGCGCTCCGCGCCGACCGCCTCCCGGCGGTCCAACTCGGCCAGCAGCGCGGTCCGCTCGGCCTCCAGCCGGGCCGACCGGGCGGCGTCCCGGTGCACCCGGACCCCCACGCCCGTCCACGCGGGAGCCACCGTGATCACGCCGAGCCCGATGCCGACCAGCAGCGCGGAGGGGGAGCGGACGATCGCGGCGGCCAGCAGCGTCCCCACGACGGTGAGCACTTCGGTGGCGCGCGGGACGATGCGGTACGCGGCCGGCGGACCGTAGAGCACCGCCGCGTAGACGAGGTCGGTGAACATCGCGACGTTCGCCATGATGCTGCCCGACAGCACGTCGAGCGTCAGCGCGCCCACCCCGACGGCCAGGCCCGTCAGCGGGGCCCTGCGGCGCAGCAGTTCGGCACCGGCCATCACCGCCAGCGCCACCAGCGCGAGCCGGTGGGGCACCGCCACGGCCGGCGAACTGCTCAGCCCCAGCGCGTACAGCGCCACGCCGCCGAGCAGTCCGGCGGCGGCGATGAGCACCTCTTCGCGGGGGGAACGGGACATGGACCCATCACAGCACGTCGGAGGGGGTGCGGTCGTCCCCGGCCGAGGCGGTGCGGGCGGGCGGCGCTACATCGAAGGATGCAGTGGAGGATCGTCGCCGACGACGACGAAACGGGCGCGCGCGGGCCCGACGCTGGTGGGGAGGGAAGGGAGAACCCCGTGATCGTGTCGTTGATCATTGTGTGCGAGGCCGGCTTCTGGGTGCTGCTGGCCGGGGGCCTGAGCCTGCGCTATCTGGCCCGGATGCCGCGCGCGGGCCTCGCGGTGCTGCTGCTGGAGCCGGTGCTGGAGCTGATCCTGCTGGTCGCGACCGCGGTCGATCTGAAGAACGGCGCCCAGGCCGACTGGAAGCACGGCCTGGCCGCCGTCTACATCGGCTTCTCGGTGGGCCTCGGCCACTCCACGATCACCTGGGCCGACCAGCGCTTCGCGCACCGCTTCGCGGGCGGCCCGCCCCCGGTCAAGCCGCCTGAGTACGGCACGGCGCGCACCGTGCACGAATGGCGGACCGCGGGCCGCTGGTGCCTGGCGGCGGCGGTCGCCGCGGGGCTGCTCCAGGCCGCCGTCTGGTACGTCGGCGACTCCGGCGACATCAGCTCGCTGCGGGCGTGGCAGTCGAAGATGCTGCTGGTCGTCGGCATCAACGTGCTGATCGCGGCGAGTTACACGATCTGGCCCAAGCGGCCGCCGGAGCCCGGGGCGGCCGAGGAGCCGGCCCGGACCCACGGCAAGCTGTGACCCGCAAAAGGGCTCTCAGCGGTTCTCGCCGGGGACCCAGAGGATGTCCCCGACTTCCTGGTTCGCTGTCCGCGCCAAGATGCTGTGTTGCTCCGGGGGTGACCCCCGGCCCCCCAGCCGGAGTGGTGGTGCGGTCAGCGGTTTTCTCCGGGGACCCAGAGGATGTCCCCGACTTCCTGGTTCGCTGTCCGCGCCAAGATGCTGTGTTGCTCCGGGGGTGACCCCCGGCCCCCCAGCCGGAGTGGTGGTGCGGTCAGCGGTTTTCTCCGGGGACCCAGAGGATGTCCCCGACTTCCCGGTTCGCCGTCCGCGCCAAGATGAAGAGCAGGTCCGAGAGGCGGTTGAGGTAGGTCGCCGCCAGCGGGTTCATGATGTCGGCGTGCAGCTCCATCGCCGCCCAGGTGGAGCGCTCCGCGCGGCGCACCACCGTGCACGCCTGGTGCAGCAGGGCCGCGCCCGGGGTGCCGCCGGGGAGGATGAAGCTGCGGAGCTTCTCCAGGCCCTCCAGGAAGTGGTCGCAGTCCGCCTCCAGCTTGTCGATGTACGACTGCTCGACGCGCAGCGGTGGGTACTTGGGGTTCTCCGCGACCGGGGTCGCGAGGTCCGCACCCACGTCGAAGAGGTCGTTCTGGATGCGGACGAGCACCTTGACGACCTCTTCCGGCAGCTGCCCGAGCGCGATCGCGACGCCGATGGCGGCGTTGGCCTCGTTGGCGTCGGCGTAGGCGGCGATGCGGGTGTCGGTCTTCACGGTGCGGCTCATGTCACCGAGGGCGGTGGTGCCGCTGTCGCCGGTGCGGGTGTAGATGCGCGTCAGATTGACCATGGGACGAGCGTAGGCCGTGCGGCGGCCGCGCCGCGGGTTCCCGGCCGCCGGACGCACCGGTTTCGCGTACCGCCCACGCGACCTGCGGCTGTGAACGCTGATGCTGGAGGTGCTCAACTGGTGCGTGGGGCGCGGCTGGTAGCCGTCTCGGTGTGATGTCCGTCATGTGGGACGTGACGCGCATCTCTAACCTCCCAAAGCGGCCCCCATGGGCGCTAATGTCCGCCCGAGAGAGTGCGCACGGAACAGAACAGCGCTGTGCACAGGGAGTAAGGGGACAACCGTGGCCAAGAAGCTCGCCGTCATCGGTGCCGGACTGATGGGATCGGGGATCGCCCAGGTCTCGGCCCAGGCCGGCTGGGACGTCGTGCTGCGGGACGTCACCGACGCGGCGCTGCGGCGGGGCACGGACGGCATCCGGTCCTCGTACGAGAAGTTCGTCTCCAAGGGCAAGCTCGACGCGGACGCGGCCGAGCGCGCGCTGGCCCGGATCACGACCACCACCGACCTCGACGCCGCCGCCGACGCCGACATCGTCGTCGAGGCGGTCTTCGAGGACGTCGACACCAAGCGGGACATCTTCCGCACCCTGGACGGGCTGGTGAAGGACGAGACGGTGCTCGCCTCCAACACCTCCGCCATCCCGATCACCAAGATCGCGGCCGCCACCCGGCGGCCCGAGCGGGTCGTCGGCACCCACTTCTTCTCGCCGGTGCCGATGATGCAGCTCTGCGAGCTGGTCCGCGGCCACAAGACCAGCGACGAAACCCTCGCCACCGCCCGGGAGTTCGCGGAGGGCGTCGGCAAGACGTGCATCGTCGTCAACCGCGACGTCGCGGGCTTCGTCACCACCCGCCTCATCTCGGCGCTCGTGGTCGAGGCGGCGAAGCTCTACGAGTCGGGCGTGGCCACCGCCGAGGACATCGACATCGCGTGCAAGCTGGGCTTCGGCCACGCGATGGGCCCGCTGGCCACCGCCGACCTCACCGGCGTGGACATCCTGACGCACGCCACCGGGAACATCTACGCCGAGTGCCAGGACGAGAAGTTCGCACCGCCGGAGATCATGCGCCGCATGGTCGACGCGGGGGACCTCGGCCGCAAGAGCGGCCAGGGCTTTTACCAGCACTGACGGTACCTCCGCTATCTGCCTCACCCGCCAGGGTGAATTAGGTATCGGTTAGCCAACAAGCGGCAACCTTGTCGTGTGAGAGGCAGTCAGTTCTTTAGGACCTCATCCACATCACGCACCACTCCCGGGAGCGCATATGCACATCAGGGGCGACCACGCCGAACTGGTCGTCGGGGGGCGCCTCGACGTCCGCAGCGCGGCGGACGCCCGTACGGTCCTGCACTCCGCGCTCGACGCGGGCCGCGGTGACCTGGTGCTCGACCTCACCGAGCTGGACTCCTGGGACGCGACGGGGCTGGGCGTCATCATGGGCGCCCACCGCCGGGCCGGCCGCACCGGCCGGCGCCTCGTCCTGCGCGGAGTGCCCGACCGGATGCAGCGGCTGCTGGTCGCCACCCGTCTGCACCGCATCCTCGCCATCGAGGGCGGCATCGAGGCGGAGTCCCTGCCCGGAGTGTGACCGGCGCGTGCGGCGCCGGGGTGGGCCGGGGTGGGCCCGGAATCGCCCTGCCGGGGATTGCGGGGAATTGCGGGGAGGGGCCCGGACCGGGGCTGTTGGGGCGTCCGTGCCCCGCTCCGGCTTTCGCCCGCTTCGTCCCTTCACCCTCACGAGACTGTGACGTCCCCCGGGCGGCGAGGCCCCCCTGGATTCATGGATACTGTCCGCAGGTCTGAGGTTCGGTTTTCCCGCCGCATAAGGCCGTACAACCATGCCCACACGGCGGGCACCGGACCCTGAGCGCCGGCCGGGCGGCACCCGGCCGGGGGCGAGGGAGTGCGGACAGGCCGGGAGGGCACGACGGCACGCCACGCTTTTGGGGGCTTTCACCATGGACCCGACGAACCGATCCGAGGAATTCGGCGACGGCGCCCACGAGCCCGTCACCGACGGCGGCCCGGCACGGGAGACGCAGGGTCAGGAGAGCGGCGGGCAGGGGCCCGCGCCCGTCCGCGTCGTCCGGCTCGTCGCCGGCGACTACGTCCTCACCGTCAATCCGCTCGACGGCAGCGAGATCGAGCCCTGCCTGCCCGGGCAGCGGCCCGCCCGCCCCGGCAAGCACGGCCCCGCCGAGCGCGCCGAGCGGCTCCGCGCCGCCCAGCCGCCGCCGCCCGCCCGCGCGGCCGGCCCCGAACTCCCCTTGCTGGAACGGCAGGAGGAGCGCGAGAGACTCGTCCGCCTGCTGTCGCGCGGCCGCTCCGTACGCCTCACCGGCCCCTCCGGCTCCGGCCGCAGCGCCCTGCTCGACGCCGTCGCCGCGGACTGCGCGGACCTCGCGCCGGACGGCGTCGTGCGCCTGAGCGGCCACCACCGCACCACCACCGACCTGCTCCACGAGCTCTTCGCCGCCGTCCACGACGCACCGCTGCACCGGCCGGACCGGGCCGAACTCCTGGCGCTGGTCCACGAGATCGGCGCGGTCGTCGTCCTGGACGACCTCGAATTCGGCGGCAGCGCGCTCGACGAGCTCCTCGACGCCACCCCCGAGTGCGCCTTCCTGCTCGCGGCCACGCCCGACATCGCCGCGCCCTCCGCCGACTCGCACCTCGAAGAGGTCTTCCTCGGCGGCCTCGACCGCACCGGCTGCCTGGAGCTGCTGGAGCACGCCGTCGGCCGCCCGCTCACCGACGAGGAGGCCGACTGGGCGGCGGACCTGTGGTTCGCCTCCGAGGGCCTGCCGCTGCGCTTCGTCCAGGCGGGGGCGCTGCTGCGGCAGCGCGACAACCCGCCGGGCGTGGAGACGGCCGTGGCCGACGAGTTCGGCGTCGTCGCCGAGCGGCCGTACGTCGCCGCCGCCGAGACCGCCGAGGCCGCCGAACCGGAGCCGGCCGCCGCGGGGCCCGAGGTGCCGCTGCCCGCCCTCGCCTCGGCCACGGCCCCCGCGCCCCGGCTCGCCTCCCGGCTCGGCGAGGCCGCCCGCGACACCCTGCGCATCGCCGTCGCCCTCGGCGGCGAGGTCCCGCACCAGGCGCACCTGCCGGCGCTCGTGGGCGATACCCACGCGGACGCCGCCCTCGGCGAACTCCTGGCCGCCGGGCTGATCACCGCCACCGGCGCGCACTACCGGCTGGCCGCGGGCGTCGCCGACCAGCTGCTCGCCGAGGGGTACGGGCGGGACGCGGCCGACCTCGCGCACGCCGCGGCCCAGCACTACGCCTGGTGGACCGGGCACCCCTCCGTCACCCCCGAGCGCGCCGCCCTGGAGGCCGACGCGATCCTCGCCGCGCTCGCGGCGACGGCCGGCGACGGCGAGGACGGGCACGCCGAGGCGGCCGTACGGCTGGCCCGTACGGCGGCGCCCGCGTTCGCCGCGGCCCTGCACTGGAGCGCCTGGGAGCGCTGCCTGCGGCACGGCCAGGCCGCGGCCCGGCGCAGCGGTGAGGTCGGCGAAGAGGCGTACTTCCACCACGAGTTGGGCGTGCTCGCCCTGTGCACCGGCAACATCGACCGGGCCCGCGCCGAGCTGGAGGCGTCGGTAGGGATGCGCGGGGTGCTCGCGGACAAACGCGGTGCCATAGCGGGCCGTCGCGCCCTCGCCCTCGTCGCCGACCTCTCCGGCCGGACGGCGAACGGGCCCGCGGCGCCACGGACCGAACCGGCGGCCCCTGCTGTCCCGTCGTCCTCCGCGCCGACCCCGGCCTTCCCGCCGCCGGCCGCGCGGCCGCCCGTCGGTGAGGAGATCCCGGACGCGCGCCGCGAGGAGTCGGCCACGCCGCCCGTCGCCGTGCCGTCGCCCTTCGCCACGCCCGTCGATCAGGACCGCATCGCGACCGAGTCCTTCAGCCGGATCGGTCCTGCGGCTCCGGTCGCGGGAAAGCGGCCGCCGTCGCAGCCGTGGGCGCGGAAGCTCATGGTGAGCGGCACCCGGCGCAACCTCGCTGCGGCGGGTGCCGGGGCGCTGCTCGCCGCGGTGCTCGGCACCGTCGTGACGCTCGGCGCGACGTCCGGCAGCCACGACGGGGACGCGTCCGACGGCAAGGTGACCCCCGACCGGTCCGCGTCGCAGCAGGACGGCGACGACAGCCTCACCGCGGACCACCCGGGCCCGGGCGAGGCGGGTCACGCACAGGTGCCGGGCAAGCAGGGGGCGCCCGGGCGGTCGGCTTCCCCGGGGGCGTCGGGCTCGGCGTCCCCCGGCGCGTCGGGCAGCGCGTCGCCGAGCGCGGGGGCGAGCAGTGGCGGCAAGCCGTCCGGGGGGCCGTCGCAGCCTTCCACTCCGCCGGAGTCGCCGTCGAAGCCGCCGACGAAGGACCCCACGAAGGATCCGACCACCCCGCCGGTCACGCCGTCCAAGCCGCCGACGAAGGACCCGACGACTCCGCCGGTGACACCGTCGCAACCGCCGACGGGCGGGGGCGGCTCCAGCTCGGTGGCCGGTGGTCCGGCGACGACGGGTTCGTCGGGCAACCGGCCTTCGGACTCCGGGGCGGGCAGCCCGACGGGGTAACCGGGGCGCCGTCCCGGGCCGGTGGGGGTTTGTCGCGCAGTTCCCCGCGCCCCTGAAGGGGCGCGGCCGGGGCCCCGGCGGGGGCGCCCACCGGGGGTGCCACTTGAGCACGGTCCGGTGGCTGCGGGCCGTGGGGGCTTGTCGCGCCCGCGCGGCGGAGCCGCACGTTGTCACAGCCCCGCGCCCCTGAAGGGGCGCGGCCCCGTCGTCGGGGAGCAGCCCCGACGGTCGGCATCAGCCGACGGGGTGCAGGGGGCGAAGCCCCCGGGCGGAGCCCCGGGGTCAGGGGGCGGAGCCCCCGAAAGTGGGGCCCTGGGGGCGCAGCCCCCAGAAACACCTCAGCCCCCCGGAGGCGGGGGCCCTGGGGCGCAGCCCCAGGAACGCACTCCCCCCGCACCACCTCGCGGTCAGAAAAGGCGAAGCTTGTCGTCCTCGATGCCGCGCATCGCGTCGTAGTCGAGGACGAGGCAGCCGATGCCGCGGTCCGTCGCGAGGACGCGGGCCTGCGGCTTGATCTCCTGGGCGGCGAAGACGCCGCGGACAGGGGCGAGGTGCGGGTCGCGGTTGAGCAGTTCCAGATAGCGCGTGAGCTGCTCGACGCCGTCGATGTCACCGCGCCGCTTCAGCTCCACGGCCACCGTCGCGCCGTCCGCGTCGCGGCAGAGGATGTCCACGGGCCCGATCGCCGTGGGGTACTCGCGGCGGATCAGGGTGTAGCCCTCACCGAGCGTCTCGATCCGGTCGGCGAGCAGCTCCTGGAGGTGCGCTTCCACGCCGTCCTTGATCAGGCCCGGGTCGACGCCGAGCTCGTGGGAGGAATCGTGCAGCACTTCCTCCATAGTGATGATCAGCTTCTCGCCCGCCTTGTTGACCACCGTCCACACCGAGCCGTCGCCCTCCTTGAGGGTGCACGGCGGGGACATCCAGTTGAGGGGTTTGTAGGCCCTGTCGTCCGCGTGGATGGAGACGCTGCCGTCCGCCTTGACGAGGATCAGTCGCGGGGCGGAGGGGAGGTGGGCGGTGAGCCGGCCCGCGTAGTCCACGGAGCAACGGGCGATGACGAGACGCATGGTCAGCCACGCTACTCGACTCCCGCCCCTCGACGCGATTCGCCCTTGATGAACCCCTTCGGTGGACCGCCGAACACCCTGGGCCGTGGCCGGTTGTTGATGCGTTCTCCTGGTGCCCCCGCAGTGGCCGAATTACCGTTGAAGCGGGCGGTCGTCGTACGGGCACAGGGCGTCGTCGTCCGCTCGCCCATCCCTGAGACCCCGCTCGCGGGGTCGCGAGAGGAGAACTCATGTCGCTCGACGTCTCACCGGCCCTCCTTGAACAGGCCGAGCGAGGCGAGGTCGACGAAGCGGATTTCGTCGACTGCGTCCGGACCTCCCTGCCGTACGCGTGGGAGATGATCAGCTCCCTGGTGGCCCGGCTCAAGATCGACGGTGGCGAGTTCGCCGACAACCAGACGCCTCCGCCGGATGAGCAGGCCCGCGGCCAGCTGCTGCGAGCCTTGGCGAGTGACGCGATCCGCGGTGCGCTGGAGCGGCACTTCGGTGTCCGCCTGGCGTTCCAGAACTGCCACCGGGTGGCGGTCTTCCCGCTCGACCCGGCGGCCGACGACCGTCTCGCACGCTTCACCTCGATCCGTGGCCAGCTGCTCAACCAGTCCCCGCTCCTGCGGGACTGCTGAGGCATTGTGCTGCCGCTCAGCGATCTCTGTGGGCGGCAGCGCTGGGGTGTGCGTGTCTGGGTGCGGGTCCGTCGTCGGGTGCGGGTTCGAAACCGGGGGCAAGCCCCCAGACCCCCTGACCGCGCTTCGCGCGGTGTCCTCAAGCGCCGGACGGGCTGATTGTGCTGGTTACGGTCCGCACATCCAGCCCGTCCGGCGCTTGAGGACGCGGCCGCAGGCCGCTCCCGCCGCTGGGGGAACCTCTGAGGGCACCTCCGGACGGAGTCTGGGGGAGGTAGCTGGGGGAGGCAACCGGCCCGCAGCTCGGGGTCTGGGGCAGCGCCCCCCACGCGGCGGAGCCGCACATCAGACGCAGCCGGGAAGGGGCGGGTAGGGGAAAAGCCCGCCGCAGGCGCCCCCGACCCGCACCCACACCACCCGTCACGCGAGCAACGGAAGCACCTCCGAGCCGAGTCGGCGGAGGTTCTCCTCCGTCGCCGCGAGGTCGCCGGAGCCCTCGGCGAGGAGGGCGAAGCGGGTGATGCCCGTGCGCTCGGACGTGGCCGCGAGCCGGTCCGCGCACAGGCGCGGCGGGCCCACCGGATGGAGGTCGCAGAGCTGCTGGGTGTAGGCGAGCGGATCACGCATCCGCCGCGGCCTGCCGTCGACCGTCTCGTAGGCGGCGAGCCCGTGGTGGAACCACCCCGGCATGGCCTTGAGGAGGGTCTCCGCGGCCTCCTGCCGCCGGTCCCCGACCTGGGCGACACCGGCCGACACATGACCGGCCGCCGCCACCTCCTCGGGTGAACTGCCCGCCTCCAGCGCGCACTTGCGCCAGAGGGCGACCATCTCGGCTTTCTCCTCGTCCGTGTTGTGCATCCCGAGCAGCATCGGCAGGCCGTGCCCGGCCGCCAGCCGCACGCTCGCGGGCGAGGTGCAGGCGAGCAGCACCGGCGGGCCGGAACGATCCTCCAGATCGTCCGGGCGCGGCACGACGGGCACTTCGCGGAAGTGGAAACGGGGCCCGGCCGCGCTCACGCGGGGCGTGCGCAGCCACCGCAGCAGCAGGTCGAGCGATTCGGGGAAGCCCTCTTCGTACGCCGCGAGGCCCGTGCCGAAGACCTCCAGGTCCACCCAGGGGCCGCCGCGGCCCACCCCCAGGGTGAACCGGCCCTCGGACGCGAGGTGCAGCAGCGCCGCCTGCTCGCCCAGTGCCACGGGGTGCACCGTGGGCAGCACGCTCACCGCCGTGCCCACCTCGATCCGCCGGGTGCGCCCCAGCGCCAGCGCGGCCAGCGTCGTGGCCGACGGGCAGACGCCGTACGGAATGAAGTGGTGTTCCGCGAGCCAGACCGCGTCGAGCCCGGCCTCCTCGGCGACCACGGCCGACCGGACGGCCCGGTGCAGTGCCTCCCCATGCCCCTGGCCGGGGAACTGCGCGGCCAGGACGAATGCTCCAACGCGCATCGCTCTCAATCTCCTTGCTGGCGACCGACGCGGCATCCCCCACCGGGATCAACGGCTGACACGTGCCATGGGCACGGCCTCGCGTTAAGTTTTAACGATGATCGGAGAACGCTCGGGTGGTGCTTGGGGGATGCCCGCCCGAGACGGTCACTGTGACGCGTAACCTGGTTACGGCCCGTAGCTCCCCAGACCTTCGAGGTGCCCCGTGTCCCCGCGCCGAAACCGCCCGCGAGGCGGCGCAGATCAGCAAGCCGACGCCCCGCGCGAGTTCGTCGGCGACCGCTATGGCCTGGAGCGCAGCGAGAGCTGGCAGGGCGAGGACTGGGCCGTGCGCACGGTCGGCGGCGGCGCGGCGGCCAAGCACTACCGCTGCCCCGGCTGCGACCAGGAGATCCCGCCCGGCGTCCCGCACCTCGTCGCCTGGCCGCAGTACGGCGGCGGCGTGGAGGACCGGCGGCACTGGCACAAGGCCTGCTGGAACGCGAAGGACCGCCGGAGCGCGCGGCTCCAGCGGTCCCGTAACGCGCCTCGCTACTGAGGCGGCGGTTCTTCCGACGGCTTACGCGTCGCGCTTCATCAGCGCCGCGTAGGCGCCGCCCAGGGCGACCGCCACCACGCCCGCCATGATCCAGACCGGATCCCAGCCCGTGGGGCCCGAGTCGGGCTCGGTGCCCGAGGCGAAGAGCACGAAGAGCTCGTAGGGGATCGAGTACTGCAGGAGGAACTTCCGCAGCTCGGACAGCGCGCTCGCGTACATGAACGTCGTCATGACCAGCGGCAGCAGCATCAGGCCGAGCATCGTCGTGATCGCGCCCGCGGAGTGCCGCACGAGCGTCCCGACGGCCAGCGCCAGCAGCCCGATCAGCGCGACGAAGAGGCTGACGCCGACCGTGGCGCGCAGCCACATCTCGCCCGTCGTGCGGCTCGTCCACTGGCCCTGGAGCAGCGACTCCGCCACCATGCCGACCAGCGTCGTCGACACCAGCGTGATCGTGAACACCAGCAGGAAGAAGACGATCGCCTTCGCCGTCAGCACGCGGGCGCGGTCCGGGCAGGCGGTCAGGGTGGTGCGGATCATGCCCGTGCCGTACTCGGAGCTGATCGTCAGCACGCCGAGCGTGATCACGCAGATGATGCCGAGCAGCACGCCGAAGACGCCGAAGCTCAGGGCCGACATGTTCTTCTCGCCGTCGCTGGAGTCGACGCTGCTGGCGGCCACCGCGATCGCGCAGCCGATGCCGAAGACGAGCACGACCATGACGCCGAGCGTCCACACCGTGGAGCGCAGGGAGCGGATCTTGGTCCACTCGGAGGCGATCGCGTCGGCGAGGTTCGCCTTGCGTACCGGGATGGGCGAGACGTATCCGCCGCTCCACTGCGGGGCCTCCGGCGCGAAGGCCGGTGCCTGCGGCGGCGCGGTCGGCTGCGGGTGCTGGGGGGCGGTCATCGGGCGTCCTCGCTGTCACGCTTGGTCAGGTCGGCGGGGGCGGTGGCGGGCGCGTCGGCCGGGGCGGCGGGCGCGGGGGGCTCGGCGGGCGGGGCGGCCGGTGCCTGCGGAGCGGCGGCGTACGGGTTCGGCTGCTCGCCCGTCAGCACGGGATAGGGGTGCGACGGCGTGGGCTGTCCCCAACCGCCCTGCGCGGGCTGTCCCCAGCCCTGGCCCTGCGGCGCGCCGTAGCCGTACGGCTGGGCGTACGGGTCGGCCTGCGCGAAGCCCGCGCGCTGGTCGGCGGTCGAGCGGTAGTCGACCGCGCCCTGGGTCATCCGCATGTACGCCTCCTCCAGGGACGCCTGGTGCGGGGAGAGCTCCCAGAGGCGGACGTCGGCGTCGTGCGCGAGGTCGCTGATCCGGGGGAGCGGCACGCCGGTGACGCGCAGGGCGCCGTCCGGCTCGGCCAGCACCTGGCCGCCGGCCTCGACCAGCGCGGCCGTCAGCTTCTCGCGGCCCTCCGGCTCGGTGTCCGGGGTCCGCACGCGGGCGAAGCCGGCGGAGTTCGCGGCGATGAAGTCCTGCACGCTCATGTCGGCGAGCAGCTGGCCGCGGCCGATGACGATGAGGTGCTCGGCGGTGAGGGCCATCTCGCTCATCAGGTGCGAGGAGACGAAGACGGTCCGGCCCTCCGCCGCGAGCTGCTTCATCAGATTGCGGACCCAGAGGATGCCCTCGGGGTCGAGGCCGTTGACCGGCTCGTCGAAGAGCAGCACCTGCGGGTCGCCCAGCAGCGCGGCCGCGATGCCCAGGCGCTGGCCCATGCCGAGGGAGAAGCCCTTGGAGCGCCGGCGGGCCACGTCCTGGAGGCCGACCACGGCGAGCACCTCGTCCACGCGGCGCGCGGGCAGGCCCGCGAGCTGGGCGAGGGAGAGCAGGTGCAGCCGGGCGCTGCGCCCGCCGTGCACCGCCTTCGCGTCGAGGAGGGCGCCGACCTGGCGAGGCGCGTTGGGGAGCTTGGCGAAGGGGTAGCCACCGATGGTCACGCTGCCGGACGTGGGCACGTCCAGGCCGAGGATCATGCGCATCGTGGTGGACTTGCCGGATCCGTTGGGGCCCAGGAAGCCGGTGACCGTCCCGGGCCGCACGCGGAACGACAGATTGTGCACGGCCGTCTTGGCGCCGTAGCGCTTCGTGAGGCCGACTGCCTCGATCATTCTCCGCCCCTCGCGAGCTCTTCGGGGCATAAGCCCCCGTAAGGGTTAGGAGCATAACGAGGAGCTGACGGTTCCTGTTTGTGTGAGATTCAAGTGACCGGTGGGTAGGGCGTGTCGTCGTGGGGCGGGCGGAGATCGTCGTAGGTGCGGGGTGTGACGGGTGTCTCCTTCTCCGCCGGGAGGCCGCTGTCCGTCAGCACCCAGCCGTGTTCCCGGAAGATCCGCTTCCCTTCGTCGCGCACGGCCTCGTCCGCCCGCGCCCGCTCCACCCAGCTCTCCGGGCCGGGCCCGAGCAGGTCGCGCAGGGCGGGGGAGGAGGTGAGCAGCCGGGTGAGCAGGACGCGCTGGTCGCCGCCACCTGGCAGCGGGCGGCCGTCGGCGGTGTCGGTCAGGACGCCGTGCCGGCTGACGTAGACATACGCCCCGCCCAGGGCCTCGCCCGACGGCATGAGCATGGGGAAGCGGGTGCCGGGCAGCAGGGTCCGGCGGTAGTGGAACTCCGTGCGGTCCACCTCCGCGAGCTGCGCGCTGTCCAGCCAGCCGATCACCAGCGTGAGTTCGGCGTCCGGCTCGGCGTACGGGGCGGCCGCGACATAGCCGTACCGGCCGATGTGCCCGGAGCAGCCGACCCCGATGCCGCGCACCCGCACCGGGACCATGGGGACTGTCGTGGGCAGGCCCCGGCGGGCGAGCTTGTGGTGGAGCTGGGCGGGGGAGGCGTTGGAACCGACGGCGATGACGGGGTGGCGCTGTCCCGTGGCCGGTGCGCGCAGCCGTGCCAGGGCGGTGTCGAGGCTCGGTGCTCCGTCGGTGGCGACCTGCCAGGCGTCGAGCGGCTCGCCGGGCGCGGGGTTCAGGGCGAGCAGGGTGCGGCCGGTGAGCAGCACGGGCGCGGTGACGGGCCGCCCGGGGTAGGTCAGGGGCTGCTCCGCGGGGGCGTGGCCGAGACTGTCTGGTTCCACGGCCCTTTCCCTCCCCAGCCGGGGCCGGTCTCGAAACGGTCTGGAATACGCATCCGCATCAGCCACCACCAGCCCGTCCGGCGATTGAGGACACCGCCGCGAAGCGGTGGTGCGGGGAACGGACCGACCTGGCCCCCGGAACCGCCCAGCCAAGCGCAGCGCTAAGCGTCCCGCTCCCGCAGGACCACATACGCCCCCACCAGCGCCGCCACCACCCAGAGCACCATGATCGCGAACCCGCCCCACGGCCCGTACGGGGCGTCGTCGTCGATCGTGATCACCTGCATGACCTTGCGGCCCGCCTGGTCCGGGAAATACTGCGCGACCTTCTTCGTGGCCGGGACCGCGCCGAGGATGTTGGAGATCAGGAAGAAGAACGGCATCAGGATGCCCAGCGACAGCATCGGGCTTCGCAGCATCGTGGCGATGCCCATCGAGAAGACGGTGATCAGGGTCATGTAGAGCCCGCCGCCGATGACGGCGCGCAGGACACCCGTGTCGCCGATCGACGTCCTGTGCTCGCCCAGCATCGCCTGGCCGAGAAAGAACGCCAGGAAACTGGTGACCATGCTGACGACCAGCGTCAGCAGTGTCGCGACGGTGACCTTGCTGAAGAGAAACGTGCCGCGCTGCGGTACGGCCGCGAGCGAAGTGCGGATCATTCCGGTGCTGTATTCGTTGGTGACGACCAGTACCCCGAAAACGATCATTGCGAGCTGGCCGAGTCCCATACCCGCGAAACTCGTGAAGGTCGGATCGAAAGTGATCTTCTCCTTCATCGACAGTTTGTCGAAGTTGCTTTTGGAAAGAGCGCTGATCAAAATCCCCAGCGCGACCGTCACGACCAGGGCGAGACCGAGTGTCCACACCGTGGAACGAACGGATTTGATCTTTGTCCATTCGGACCGGAGGACCTGGTTCGCCACCGCCGCCATCGCTTCAGGATCCCTTCTTCTGCCAGTCGGCACCCCAGCCGGCCCCCGGGAGCTGCTGCCCCGGAGCGGGCTCGGATCCCAGGACCGGCGCGCTGTGCGCGTGGTATTCCACCGACTCGGCGGTGAGCCGCATGAACGCCTCCTCCAGCGAGGCCCGCTGAGGGCTCAGTTCGTGCAGCACGATCTGGTGCCGGGCCGCGAGCTCACCCAGCCGTGCGCCGTCGGCCCCGTCCACCTCCAGCGAGCCGTCCCCGGCCGTCACGGCCGTGATCCCCGCGCCCGCCAGCACATCCAGCAGCCGCTCCCGGTCGGGGGAGCGAAGCCGCACATAGGAGCGGGAGTTCTGTGCGATGAAGTCCGCCATCGAGGTGTCCGCGAGCAGCCGCCCCTGACCGATGACGATCAGGTGCTCGGCGGTCAGGGCCATCTCGCTCATCAGGTGCGAGGAGACGAAGACCGTACGCCCCTGGGCGGCGAGGTTCTTCATCAGATTGCGGATCCAGTGGATGCCCTCGGGGTCGAGGCCGTTGACCGGCTCGTCGAAGAGCAGCACCTGCGGATCGCCCAGCAGCGCGCCCGCGATCCCGAGCCGCTGGCCCATGCCCAGGGAGAAGCCCTTGGAGCGCTTCTTCGCCACCGACGTCAGGCCGACCGTGTCCAGCACCTCCGCCACCCGGGCCCGCGGGATGCCATTGCTCTGCGCCAGGCACAGCAGGTGGTTGTAGGCGCTGCGGCCGCCGTGCATCGCCTTGGCGTCCAGCAGCGCGCCGACGACCTTCAGCGGATCCCGCAGCTGGCGGTAGTGCTTGCCGTCGAGGTGGACCGAACCGGCGGTGGGCCGGTCCAGATCGAGCATCATGCGCATCGTCGTGGACTTGCCCGCGCCGTTGGGCCCCAGGAAGCCGGTGACGATCCCGGGCCGTACGGTGCAGGTGAGGCCGTCCACGGCGAGCTTGTCGCCGTAGCGCTTGGTCAGACCCTGGAGCTCGATCATTCCGCCACGTTAAGGGCATACCTCCCAAGGCGCCACCGGTGTCAGCCCGTCCGGATGACGCGGAGGGCCGGGGGAGGGACACCGACGCCCCGCGTCCCGCCTCTCGGCGGCAGGCGGGGCGTCGGTGTACGGGGGTTGCCTCGGGGCCGTGCGCCGAGCGCTCAGCGGCTCTGCTGGGCCGGGACGCCGCGCGAGATCGGCTCGTCGTCACCGGGGACGCCGGCCGCGGCGACGGCCGCGCCGGTCAGCGTGGCCAGCATCTCGCGGACGTTGGTCAGCTGGGCGTTGATGCTGTCGCGGCGGTTGGTCAGCGCCGCCAGCTCGCGCTCGGACTCGCTGCGGATGCGGTCCGCCTTGGCGTTGGCGTCGGCCACGATGTCCTCGGCCTGGCGCTGCGCGGTCTCCACCGTCTGACGGGCCCGGCGCTCGGCGTCCGTGCGCAGCTTCTCCGCCTCCAGGCGCAGCTGCTCGGCGCGGTGCTCGATCTCCGCCAGTCGCTTCTCGGCCTTGGCCTGACGGGACGCCAGGTCGCGCTCGGACTGCTCACGGCGCTTGGCCAGGTTGGTCTCGAAGTCCGCGGCGGCCTGGGCGGCCTTGGCGCGGGTCTCCTCGAAGAGGGCGTCGGCCTCCTCGCGCTTGGACTGCGCGTCCTTCTGCGCCTCCGCGCGCAGGGTCGCGGCGTCGCCCTTGGCCTTCTCGACGATGCGGGCGCCCTCGTCCTCCGCCTTCGCCTTGCGGTCGGCGGCGAACGACTCGGCGTCGTTGCGCACCTGCTGAGCGGCGGACTCGGCCAGCTCACGGTGCTGCTCGGCCGCGCGCCGGGCCTCCTCACGCAGATCCTTGGCCTCTTCCTCGGCCAGCCGCAGGATCTTCTCGACCCGTGCACCCAGCCCCGCGTAGGACGGTTCCGCGTCGTTGACCTGGGCCTGAGCATTCTGCGTTTCGAGGTGGAGCTCCTCGATGCGCTTTTCCAGAGAGGTGATCCGCGCCAGTGCGCTGTCACGGTCGGCGACGAGCTTGGTAATGCGGTCGTCCACCTGGCCGCGGTCGTATCCACGCCGCACGAGCTCGAAGCCGAAGGGGGAGGAAGTGTCACTCATGGGGTTCCTGTCATAAGAGACCGGTGAGGTGATAGAGGGAATCCTAGGGGTGCGAGCGGCGTGGCATCGAGTGGACGGTGGGCAGATCTGGAGAATGGGCCCCCGTTTGAGTGGCTACTTCTGGGACTGCTTGCCACCCGATCGAGTTGCACCCGCAACCGCTGCTGCCTTCACCCCGCCCTCTTTGGCGCTTCCCGCCCCCGGGGCTTCAAAAGATTCCAACGCTTCCAACACGTCCTGGACACGGGAAATCTCGGCATTGATGTCCTCGCGCCGGCGGACCAGCGCCTCCAACTCCCGCTTTCCGTCCTCGACCAGGCGCTTGGCCTCCTCGGCACCCTCGGTGCGCAGGCGCTCCGCCTCGCGTACGGCGGCGGCCTTCTTCTCCTCGGCCTCCTTCAGCAGCGCCTGGGACTCCCGCTGGACGGCGGCCTTCTTCTGCTCCGCCTCCTTGAGCAGCCCCTCCGCCTTCTTCACGGCGGCGATACGGACCTTGCTGGCCTCGCTGCTGGCGTCGGAGACCAGCTTCTTCGCCTTCTCCTCGGCCTCCGCGAGCTGTTCGGTCGCCGCGGCCACGAGCTTGTCACAGCGCTCGCCCGCCGACTGCATCGCCTCGGACGCCTCCCGGCGCGCCCGGTCGTGCAGTTCCTCGACCTCGCTCTCCACCCGGGTGCGCAGCTCGTCCGCGCGCTCCCTTATGGCGGTCGCGTCCCCGCGGGCCTCGGCCAGCAGGGTGTTGGCGTCCGTACGGGCCTGCTCCACCAGGGCGTTGCCCTCGCCGGTGGCCTCCGTGACGATGCGCTCCGCCTCGCGGCGGGCCACCCCGACCATGGTGTCGGCCTGCTCCTCGGCGGCGGCCGCCGTCCGGACGGCCTCCTCCTGCGCCTTGGCGATCAGGGCGTCCGCCTTCTCGGCGGCCTCCGTCAGCTTCTGCGCGCCCGCGTCCCGCGCCGCGTCGATCGTCCGGTCGCCCTCGGCGCGCGCCTCGGCGAGCACCCGCTCGGCCTCCAGCACGGCGTCGGCCTTGAGCTTCGCGGAGTCCGCGCGCGTGCTGTTGGCGTTCTCCTGCGCGGAGCTCAGCGCCTCCGCGGCCTCGGCGGCCATCCGCTCCGCCTCGGCCGTGGCCTCGGCGATCAGGCTGTCGGCCTGCTCGGCGGCCTCGGTGCGGCGGGTGTTGGCGGCTTCGCGTGCCTCGTCCGTGGTGCGGGCGGCCTCGCGCTGTGCGGTCTCCAGGGCCTCGGCGCCCTCGGCGCGCAGCCGCTCGGCCTCCGCCTCGGCGTCGGCCTTGAGGCGTTCGGCCTGCTCCGCGGCCTCGGCCCGGTGGGCCTCGGCGGCCTCGCGGGCCTCCTCCACGGTGCGGGCGGCCTCGGCCGCGAGCCGCTCCGCCTCGGCCGTGGCCTCCGCGATCAGCTCGTCCGCCTGCTCGGCGGCCTCCGTGCGGCGGGCGTTGGCCGCCTCGCGCGCCTCGTCCACGATCTTGTCGGCGTCGTCCTGCGCCGAAGAGGTCAGCTCGGCCGCCGCGTTGACGATCCGCTCCGCCTCCGCGTGGCCCTCCGAGCGCATCCGGTTCGCGTCCTCGCGGGCCTCGGCCCGCGCCCGCGCCGCGTCCTGCTCGGCGGAGGCCAGCGCGTCGGACGCGTCCGTACGCATCTGCTGCGCCTTCGCCGACGCGTCGGAGACCATGCGGTCGGCCTCGGCCGTCGCCTTCGCGACCAGCTCCTCCGCCTTCGCCCGCGCCTCCTCCACGGTGCGCGTCGCCTCGGCGACCAGCCGCTCCGCCTCGGCGGTGGCCTCCGCGCGGTGGCCGTCGGCCTCCTCGCGGGCCTCCTCCACGGTGCGCCTGGCCTCGGCGACGAGCTTCTCCGCCTCGGCGGTCGCCTCCGTGATCAGCTCGTCCGCCTGCTCGGCGGCTTCCGTGCGGCGGGCGTTGGCGGCCTCGCGGGCCTCGTCCGTGGTGCGGGCGGCCTCGCGCTGTGCGGTCTCCAGGGCCTCGGCGCCCTCGGCGCGCAGCCGCTCGGCCTCCGCCTCGGCCTCCGCCTTGAGGCGTTCGGCCTGCTCCGCGGCCTCTGCCCGGTGACCGTCGGCCTCCTGCTGCGCCGTCACCACCGCGGCCTCGGCCTCGGTGATCAGCTTCTCCGCCTCGGACATGGCCTCGGCGAGCAGCTCGTCGGCCTGCTCCGCGGCCTCGCTGCGACGCGTGTTGGCGGCCTCGCGCGCCTCGTCCAGCACCCGGGCGGCCTCCGCCTCCAGGCGCTGCCCCTCGGCGATCGCCTCCGCGACCGTGCGCTCCGCGAGCGACTTCGCGGCCTCGGACGCGGCCTGCGCCTCCGCGCGCGTACGGGCGGCGTCCTCGCCGGCCCGCTCCCGCTCGGCATAGGCGTCGGCACGGACCCGGTCCGCCTCCTCCTGCGCCTCGGTGACCGTCCGCTCGGCGTTGTGCTCGGCGGCCGAACGCAGCCCGGCGATCTCCTCCTCGGCCTGCTCGTGCAGCCCCGCGACGGAGTCCCGCACCTGCTGGGCGGTCTGCTCCGCGGCCGTCACCAGCTCCGAGGCGCGCTGCTCCGCCTCCTCGACCAGGCGCCGGGCCTCCTCCTGCGCCTCGCCGACCCGCTTGCGCGCCGAAGCCAGCAGCTCCTCGCTCTGCTCGCGCGCCGCCTCCCGCTCCGCCTGCGCTTCCGTGCGGGCGTCGCCCAGCAGCTCCTCCGCCTCACGGCGGCGCCGGGCGGCCTCCTCCTGCGCGGCCGCGAGGGCCTCGGCGGCCTCGGTGGCCGTGCGCTCCGCGGCGGCGTTCGCCTCGGCCCGCATCCGGTCCGCGGTCTCCTGCGCCTCGGACTTCAGCCGCTCCGCCTCCGCGGCGGCCTCGCTCCGCAGCCGCGCGGCCACGCTCTCGCCCTCGGTACGGGCGGCCGACGCCTCCTCGGCGGCCTCGGCACGCAGCCGCTCCGCCTCCGTCTCGGCCTGCGCCTGGAGCGCGCGCACCCGCTCCGCGGCCTCCGTACGGGACCGCTCGGCCTCCTCGGCGGCCTCACGGCGCAGCCGCTCCGCCTCCGCGCGCGCCTCGCGCAGCGCCTCCTCGGCGGACTCGACGCGCGCCTCCGCCTCGGTGTGCAGCCGCGCCAGCTCCTCGGCGGCCTCCGCGCGCCGCGCCTCCGCGGCCCGCTCGGCCTCCTCGCGCAGCTGCTTGGCGGCCTCGGCGGCCTCCGTGCGGGTGCGCTCCGCGTGGTCCTCCGCCTCCTCGGCCATCTCCTCGGCCTCGGTGCGGGCCCGCTCCAGCGCCTCCTCGGCCTGCTTGCGCAGGCTCGCCGCGCGCTCGGCGGCCTCGGTGCGCACGCGCTCGCTCTCGGCGCTCGCCCCGCTGCGCGTCTCCTCCGCGTCGGCCTTCGCCTTCGCGAGCAGCTTCTCGGCGGTGCTGGCCGCCTCCTCGATCTGCTGGAGCGCCTGCCGCCGGGCCTCGCCGCGCAGCCGCTCGCCCTCGGCGACCGCCTCGGACCGCAGCTGCTCGGCCTCGCCACGCAGTCGCCGCGCCTCCTCCTGGAGCTCGACGGTCTTGGCGCGGTACTCCTTGGTGTCGTCCTTCGCCGCGCCCTTGAGCTGCTCGGCGGTGTCCGCGGCCTGCTCGCGCAGCCGCTCGGCCTCGGCCTCCGCCTCGCGCCGGATCCGCTCGGCCTCCTCCGCCGCCGCCTTGGTGGTGGCCTGGGCGTCCTCCGACGCCTTGGTCAGCACCTCCTCGGCCGTGCGCGCGGCCTTGGCGAGCTGCGCCGCGGAATCCTCCGCGGCGGCGCTGCGGGCGTTCTCCGCGGCCTCGGCCAGCAGGCGCTCGGCCTTGGCCTTCGCGTCGTCGCGCAGCTGCTCGGCCTCGGCCCGCAGGGCCTCGGCCTCCTTGGTGGCCTCGCCGACCAGGCGGGCGATCTCGGCCTTGGCCGTACGGGAGCGCTGCTCGTGCTCGGACTCCGCCGACGTCAGCTTCCGGGTGGCGCTCTCGCTCGCCTCGGTGACGAGCTTCTCCGCCTCGGCCCGCGCCTCGCGCAGCGCGGAGTCGGCCTCGGCGAGGCGCAGCTGCGCCTCCCGCGTCAGCTCGGCCGCGGCCGCGCGGGCCTGGTCGGACTCCGCGCTGGTCGCCGTGCGCAGCTGCTCGGCGTGGTCGGTGGCCTCCTGCGCCTGCGCGGACGCGGCGGCCAGCAGCCGCTCGGCGTCGGTGCGGGCACGGCGCAGCAGCGCCTCCGCCTCGGCACGCGCCTCGTCCGCGGCGGCGCTGAGCCGGCCGCGGGCCTGCTCGGTGAGCCGCTGGGCCTCCGCGCGGGCCGCCGCGAGGGACTGCTCGGCCTCCGCGCGGGACTCCTCCATCAGGCGCCGGGCCTGGGACTCCGTCCGGGCGCGCAGCTGCTCGGCCCACGCGACGTTCTCGTTGACGTGTGATTCGACGGTCTGGCGGCGCTCGTTGAGCTCCTCGTCCAGGCGCTGGCGGCGGGCGACGGCCTCCGCGTGCAGCTCGGCCTCCATCCGGGCCTGCCGCTCCGCCTGCTCCTGGAGCAGGCGCTGCGTCTGGGCACGCGCCTCGCGGAGCTCGCGCTCCGCGTCGGTCCGCATCTGTTCTGCCTGAATCTGGGCATTACGGAGCAACTGCTCCGCCTGGTAGCCCATATCGGCGGTGTCGTATGCCGGACGGTGGGCGAGATTGCGGCGCGCCTCGTGCAGCTTGGCGCGCAGCACCTCGACCTGATAGCCGAGGTCGTCGGCGTGCTGGACCGCCTTCTCCCGCTCCTTCTTCAGCCGCTCCATCTCGGCTTCGAATTGCGAGAGGTGGTCGTCAGCCTCGTAGCGGTCGTTGCCCCGCACTGCGCGGTCCCATCCGTCCCCTGGTCGCGTTGGCGGCCGGCCCCGTCCCGCATAAACCGGAGGAACCCGGAGCCTGCCCTTCCGAAGAAATGGTGTCAGATCATCGGTACAGCCCGGCCCGGGGTCCCACCCCGTACCCCCGGCCGAACCTGCACTCTACCGGCCGGGGGAGGTGCGGGTCAGTGCTCCGGGTCCGCGGGGGGCGCCGAGGTGACCAGTTCGGTCAGTACGCCGTGGCAGTCCTTGGGGTGCAGAAAGGTGATGCGGGAACCCATGGAGCCCGTCCGCGGCCGCTCATAGAGGACGCGTACGCCCTTGCCGCCGATCTCTTCAGCATCGGCGTCGACATCCGGCGTACCGAACGCGATGTGGTGAACCCCCTCGCCGTTCTTGGCGAGCCACTTGCCGACCGCGGAATCCGGCCGGGTGGGCTCCAGGAGCTGGATGTAGGAGGCCCCGCCGTCGTCCGTCCCGTTGATCCGGAGCATGGCCTCGCGCACCCCCTGCTCCTCGTTGACCTCGGTGTGGAACACCTCGAAGCCGTACGTGGCACGGTAGAACTCGACGGTCGTGTCGAGGTCCGTGCAGGCGATCCCGATGTGGTCGATACGAGTCAGCATGGAACCAGTGCACCGCCCGCCGCAGCGGTTACGCAACGTGCGCGCGATCACACCTTCGGCCCGGTGACCCGGGCGCCTACCGCTCAGTACATTGACGGGAACCATCGTTAACCCCACCGCCTCGAAGGGGCCGCGCCTCATGACTGGTACGAACGGTTCGACCGGCACCACATCCGTGATCGTCGCGGGCGCCCGTACGCCCATGGGCCGGCTGCTCGGCTCCCTGCGCTCCTTCTCGGCGGCCGAGCTCGGCGGCTTCGCCATCAAGGCCGCCCTCGACCGGGCCGGCATCGGCGGCGACCAGGTGCAGTACGTGATCATGGGACAGGTGCTCCAGGCCGGCGCGGGCCAGATCCCGGCCCGCCAGGCGGCCGTCAAGGGCGGCATCCCCATGAGCGTGCCCGCCCTCACCGTCAACAAGGTCTGCCTGTCCGGCCTCGACGCCATCGCGCTGGCCGACCAGCTCATCCGCGCCGGTGAGTTCGACATCGTGGTGGCCGGCGGCCAGGAGTCGATGACCAACGCCCCGCACCTGCTGCCCAAGTCGCGCGAGGGCTACAAGTACGGCTCCATCGAGATGCTCGACTCCATGCACCACGACGGCCTCTCGGACGCCTACGAGGGCATCGCCATGGGCGAGTCCACCGAGAAGCACAACACCCGCCTCGGCATCGGCCGCGCCGAGCAGGACGAGATCGGCGCCCGCTCCCACCAGCGCGCCGCCGCCGCCCAGAAGAACGGCCTCTTCGAGGCGGAGATCACCCCCGTGGAGATCCCGCAGCGCAAGGGCGACCCCGTCCTCTTCAGCAAGGACGAGGGCGTGCGCGCCGACACCACCGTCGAGGTCCTCGGCAAGCTCCGCCCCTCCTTCGCCAAGGACGGCACGATCACCCCCGGCACCTCCTCGCAGATCTCCGACGGCGCCGCCGCCGTGGTCGTGATGAGCAAGGCCAAGGCCGAGGAGCTGGGCCTGCACTGGATCGCCGAGATCGGCGCCCACGGCAATGTGGCCGGCCCCGACAACTCCCTGCACTCGCAGCCCTCCAACGCCATCCTGCACGCGCTGGGCAAGGAGGGGCTGACCGTCGACGACCTCGACCTGATCGAGATCAACGAGGCATTCGCCGCCGTTCTGGTGCAGTCGATCAAGGATCTGGGCGTTTCCCCCGAAAAGGTGAACGTCAACGGTGGGGCCATCGCGCTGGGCCACCCCATCGGCATGTCCGGCGCCCGCACAGTCCTCCACCTCGCCCTGGAGCTCAAGCGGCGCGGCGGCGGGGTCGGCGCGGCCGCGCTGTGCGGCGGCGGCGGTCAGGGCGACGCCCTGATCATCCGCGTCCCCGGCAACTGACGCCCACCGGCACACCCCGGCACCTTCGGAGCACCCTCGGAACGGAGCAGACATGGTGGACGTCCCCACGCTGGTCGAGCAGGCCCGGGAAGGGCGGCCGCGCGCCGTCGCCCGGCTGATCTCCCTGGTGGAGGGGGCGTCCCCGCAGCTGCGCGAGGTGATGGCGGCCCTGGCCCCCCTGACCGGCGGGGCCTATGTCGTCGGCCTCACCGGCTCGCCCGGCGTCGGCAAGTCGACCTCCACCTCGGCCCTGGTCAGCGCCTACCGCAAGGCCGGCAAGCGGGTCGGCGTGCTCGCCGTCGACCCCTCCTCGCCGTTCTCCGGCGGCGCCCTCCTCGGCGACCGCGTGCGGATGTCCGACCACGCCTCCGACCCCGGCGTCTACATCCGCTCCATGGCCACCCGGGGCCACCTCGGCGGCCTCGCCTGGGCCGCCCCCCAGGCCATCCGCGTCCTCGACGCGGCCGGCTGCGAGGTGATCCTCGTGGAGACCGTCGGCGTCGGGCAGTCCGAGGTCGAGATCGCCTCCCAGGCCGACACCAGCGTGGTGCTGCTCGCCCCCGGCATGGGCGACGGCATCCAGGCGGCCAAGGCCGGGATCCTGGAGATCGGCGACGTCTACGTCATCAACAAGGCGGACCGCGACGGCGCCGACGCCACCGCCCGCGAGCTCAACAACATGCTCGGGCTCGGCGAGGCCCGCGGCCCCGGCGACTGGCGCCCGCCCATCGTCAAGACCGTCGCCGCCCGCGCCCAAGGCACCGACGAGCTCGTCGAGGCCCTGGAGAAGCACCGCGCCTGGATGGAGGAGCGCGGCGTCCTCGCGGAGCGCCGCGCGTCTCGCGCGGCGCGTGAGGTGGAGACGATCGCTGTCACCGCGCTGCGGGAGCGGATCGGTGACCTGCATGGCGATCGGCGGCTCTCGGCTCTGGCGGAGCGCATCGTGAACGGTTCTCTTGACCCGTACGCGGCGGCGGACGAATTGGTCGCGGGCCTCACGCAGGGCTGACGCGGGCCCCGGCCACGAGCCGGGCGCGCCTGCGGCGGGCTTTCTTCCCCTACCCCGCCCCTTCCCGAAACCGGGGAGACCCCGGACCCCAACGCGGCTGCGCCGCGTGTTGCGGGGTCTGGGGCGGAGCCCCGGTTTCGGGAGGGGCGGGGTAGAGGAACAAGCCCGCCGCAGGCGCGAACACCGCCACCCGGACACACCCCCGCGCCACCACCCCGCCCCCCCCACACCGGCTATGACAGGATGGCTGCCATGTCTTCCAACGTCTTCTTCGATATCACCATTGACGGCGAGGCCGCCGGCCGTATCGTCTTCAAGCTGTACGACGACGTCGTCCCCAAGACGGCGACGAACTTCCGTGAGCTGGCCACCGGCCAGCACGGCTTCGGTTACGAGGGTTCGAGCTTCCACCGGGTCATCCCGGACTTCATGCTCCAGGGCGGCGACTTCACCGCCGGCAACGGCACCGGCGGCAAGAGCATCTACGGCGAGAAGTTCGCGGACGAGAACTTCCAGCTGAAGCACAACAAGCCGGGCCTGCTCTCCATGGCGAACG
This sequence comes from Streptomyces sp. NPDC001407, assembly GCF_042895325.1. Classification (NCBI taxonomy): domain Bacteria; kingdom Bacillati; phylum Actinomycetota; class Actinomycetes; order Kitasatosporales; family Streptomycetaceae; genus Streptomyces; species Streptomyces sp. NPDC001407. Next base: position 232,456 of record NZ_JBIAWF010000001.1, on the reverse strand, counting down.
CCGGCAAGAACACCAACGGCTCGCAGTTCTTCATCACCACCGTCCTCACCCCGTGGCTCGACGGCAAGCACGTCGTCTTCGGCGAGGTCGTCGAGGGCATGGACCTGGTCAAGAAGATCGAGTCCCTGGGCAGCCACTCGGGCGCGACCAAGGCGAAGATCACCATCGCGAAGTCCGGGGTCGTGGCGTAACGACGCCGCACCTCGAAAACGCCGAAGGCCGGCTGCCACGGAATCCGTGGCAGCCGGCCTTCGGCTTGTGCGGGTGGCGGGCGCCTAGCCCTCCTGGAGCTCCTTCTCGCGCTGGACGCGGGCGACCCGGCCGCGGACGAGGAACCAGCCGCCGACCAGCGCCGCCGCGATCAGCGGCAGGCACAGGACCGTCGTACGGCTCGGGCCCGGGTCGGACGCCATGATGCCGAGGACACCGGCGAGGAAGAGCAGCGTGATGATCTGCGTGTACGGCGCCCACGGCAGGCGGTAGCCGGGGCGGGTGACCCGGCCGTCCTTGGAGCGGCGCCAGAACAGCAGGGAGCAGAGCATGATCATGCCCCAGGTGCCGATGATGCCGATCGCCGCGAAGTTCAGGACGATCTCGAACGCGTCCTTCGGGACGACGAAGTTGAGCGCGACGCCGAGCACACAGAAGAAGGCGGTCAGCAGGATGCCGCCGTAGGGCACCTGGCCCTTGTTCATGCGGCTGGTGAACTTCGGCGCGGAGCCGGACATCGCCATCGAGCGCAGGATGCGGCCGGTGGAGTAGAGGCCGGAGTTGAGGCTGGAGAGGGCCGCGGTGAGCACGACGAGGTTCATCACGCCGGCCGCGTACGGCACACCGATCTTGGACAGGACGGTGACGAAGGGGCTCTCGTCGCCGGTGAAGGCGTTGTACGGGAGCAGCAGCGCGAGCAGGATGACCGAGCCGACGTAGAAGATGCCGACGCGCCACATGATCGAGTTGATCGCCTTCGGCATGATCTTCTCGGGGTTCTTGGTCTCGCCCGCCGCGACACCGCACAGCTCGACCGAGGCGTAGGCGAAGACGACGCCCTGGATGACCATCAGCATCGGCATCACGCCGGAGGGGAAGACGCCGCCGTGGTCGAGGATGTTGCCCAGGCCCGGGGTGTGGCCGCCCACGTCGTGCTGGGAGGCCAGCAGGAAGACGCCGATGACCAGGAAGGCCATCAGTGCGGCGACCTTGATGATCGCGAACCAGAACTCCATCTCGCCGAAGTACTTCACCGAGATCAGGTTCACGGTGAGGACGACCGCGAGGGCTATCAGGGCGATCACCCACTGCGGGAGGCTGCTGAACATCCCCCAGTAGTGGGTGTACGTGGCGACCGCGGTGATGTCGGCGATGCCGGTGGTGGCCCAGTTGAGGAAGTAGAGCCAGCCGGCGGTGTACGCGCCCTTCTCGCCCATGAACTCGCGGGCGTAGCTGACGAACGCGCCGGAGGAGGGGCGGTAGAGGACGAGCTCACCGAGGGCCCGGACGACGAAGAAGGCGAAGACGCCGCACACCGCGTAGGCGATGAAGAGGGAGGGGCCGGCGCTGGAGAGGCGGCCGCCCGCGCCGAGGAAGAGGCCGGTGCCGATCGCTCCGCCGATGGCGATCATGTTGACGTGCCGGGACTTGAGGTCCTTGCTGTAGCCCGCGTCACCGGCGTCGACGTGCTGGGACGCCGGTGCCGTGACGGCCGTTTCGGGCTGGGTGTCGCCCGCGGTGAGCGTGCGGTCACTCATAGAGGTATCGCCTTCTTGGGGGGAGCGGGGCCGGGCCATGTCTCGGGTTTCCCGCGGTGCGGCCGCTGTGGGGGAGCGGGGCCGGGGTGCCGCCTCTACGGAGGCGGGGTTCCGGCCTGGCCGGTGTGTCGGTCGAGCAGGGCCTTGCGCTGAATGGTGTGAGGCGGGCGCTCCGGACGTCAAGAGTTTGTGAAGATTTGTTTTTTGGCCATACCCGAGGTAAGGGCTTGTGTGGGTCAGGGGTGGTCGGCTAGTGGACCGCTTACAGCCTTTACGGCTCTCCGGGTGGAATTCCCGAGGCTTCCGGCAGCCGGACGGCCTTGCCTCGTAAGGGAGTTGGCCGGCCCTCCGGATCGCGGTGACGGCCCCGGGAATCCCTGAAGGTGCGGATCATCGGCCGGAATGTGGAGAAGAACACTCAGCCGTGGCCGGAATGTGTTCCACGCCGCTCGGCGGCGGAAATGGAAAAACACTTCCGCCCCCTTTATGTGTATGGGGCAATACATCCGGTGCGGGCGATGCGCGGCCCGCGCCGGTGACCGGCGAAGATAGGGGCATGACCGAGATCCGCACCCCCCGCCTCATCCTGCGTCGCTGGCACGACGACGACCTCGCGCCCATGGCGGACATCAACGCCGACCCGCGGGTCATGCGGTGGGTCGACGACGGCTCGGTGCGCGGCCTGGACGAGACGGCCGAGGACATCGAGCGCTGGGAGGAGGAGTGGGACGACGAGGGCTTCGGGCTCTTCGCCGTCGAGCTCCTCGGCTCCGGCGAGCTGATCGGGTTCACGGGCCTTTCCGTGCCGGAATTCCTGCCGGACGCGGCGCACGAGGTGGCGATCAGCTGGCGGATCGGCTCGCAGTTCTGGGGCCAGGGATACGGCTCGGAGGCCGCGCAGGCGACGCTGGAGTTCGCGCTCCAGGACCGCAATCTCGACCGCGTCATCTGCGTCAGCCGCCTGGGCGACGAAGCCTCCGCGAATGTCGTCCGCAAGCTCGGCATGGAGCCGGAGCGCGAGACGACGCACCCGGAGTACGGCCACGCGCTGACCGTCCACGCCATCGACCTCACGGAATACCAGGGGTGACCCACGACCCCGCGCTTGCGGGGCTTGTCACACAACGCTCATATGCATCGGCCAACCGCGCACCCCGGCGCGGTCGTCTCTGACGATGACACCGATTTGCAGGAGCGTTTCGAACCTTGCGCACGAGACAACGGCACGCACGCGGAAAGCGGTTCATCGACTACCCCCGGCGCGGCAGGAGCGGAGTGCGCCGATGGCTGCCCTCCTGGCGGCAGTCGCTGAGCATGTTCGTGCTGTGCCTCGGCGCGCTGGCCGGGCTGTTCGCCTGGGTGTACGCGAGCGTGGACATCCCCGACGAGAACGCGGCCGCCGTCCAGGAGGCCAACACCTATTACTGGGCGGACGGCAGCCAGATGGTCAGCATCGGCAAGGTCAACCGCAATATCGTGCGGCTCTCCGACGTGCCCGAGTCCGTGCAGCACGCGGTGATAGCGGCGGAGAACGAGAGTTTCTACAGCGACCGCGGCGTCTCCCCCAAGGGCATCTTCCGGGCCCTCGTCAGCACGGTGCAGGGGCAGGAGACACAGGGTGGTTCCACCATCACCCAGCAGTACGTGAAGAACACGTATCTCTCCCAGGAGCAGACCGTCACCCGGAAGGCCAAGGAATTCATCATCTCGCTCAAGGTCGACCGGACCAAGAGCAAGCGGGAAGTGCTTCAGGGCTATCTGAACACCAGCTGGTTCGGCCGGGGCGCGTACGGCATCGACGCCGCCGCCCAGGCGTACTACGGCATTCCCGCGAAGAAGCTCGACCCCTCCCAAGGCGCCATGCTGGCCTCGCTGTTGAAGGGGGCCGAGCTGTACGACCCCTCGACCAGTTCCGGCAATCACCAGCGCGCCGAGGAGCGCTGGAAGTGGATTCTCGACCGGCAGGTCAAGGCGGGTCTGATGTCCAAGGAGGAGCGGGAGAAATACCGGACCTTCCCCGAGCCCCACAAGCAGTCCCTGGCCACCAGCCTCGGCGGACAGACCGGTTATCTCGTCGATGTCGCCAACAAATACATCAAGGCGCACTCGATGCTGACCGATCAGGATCTCGCCCACGGCGGCTACAAGATCCACACGACCTTCGACAAGACGCGGGTGCGGCAACTGACCACGTCCGTGCAGGGCGTGCTGGACGAGAACATCGACCCCAAGAAGCGCTCCGCCGACGAGGACGTGCAGGTGGGCGCCGCCTCCGTGCGCCCCTCCGACGGCGCCGTCCTCGCCCTCTACGGCGGCCCCGACGCGACCAAGCACTTCACCAACAACGCCGACACGTCGGGCGTGCCGGTCGGCTCCGCGTTCAAGCCGTTCGTCCTCGCCGCCGCCCTCCAGCACGGCACGGAGACGAAGAACGGCGAACGGCAGGACATCCAGCCCGACAGCTTCTACGGCGACGACGGGCAATTGCAGAACCCGTCGGAGAAGGCACAGCCCGACGATTCCCACCCCAGTCTCCGCCAGGCCCTTGTGAAGGGCGGCAACGCCACCTACGTACGGCTCGGCAAAGAGGTGGGAACCGACAAGGTGCGGGACACCGCGATCCGCTCGGGTCTGCTCAAGAGCAGCATGGCGCCGCTGGACGATTCCTTTTCCGTCGGCACGTCCACGCCCAGCACGATCCGCATGGCCGGCGCGTACGGCACCTTCGCCGACGAAGGCATGCAGAACGACCCCTATTCGGTGACCAAGCTCCTCAAGGACGGCCAGTCGGTCGGTGGTTTCGAGAGCCGGGCCAAGGCGCGGCGCGCGCTGCCGAAGGCCGTGGCGCAGGACGTCTCCGACGCGCTCGGCGGCGCGGGCCGCACGGGTGACCAGGACCGGCTGAAGTCGGCCTGGTACGTAGGATATTCGAAGGAGGTCTCCACCGCCGTGACCATGTTCCGGATGAAGCCCGAGGACGGGAAGCTGCTGCCGATGTCGGACGTGGGCGGCGACACGTCGCAGCGCGGCAACGGCTTCCCGGAGCGGATCTGGGCCGACTACACGGCCGCGACGCGGTCGGCGTCCTGACGGCCGGTGCCGACCGGTTGGCTCTCGCCGGGCTTCGCGAGGGGGTCGCGGCTGACGGCCGGGGCCTATCGGGTGGCCCACGTCCGCCGCCGCGACGCGGTCCGCGTCCTGACGGCCCCGGGCCGACCCGGTGGCCCTCGGCCGCTGCCGCGACGGGGTCGGCGTCCTGGCGGTCAGCGCCCACCGTGTGGCCCTCGCCGGGTATCGCGATGGGGGCCGTCTATCGGCCGGTGCTCACCGGTAGCCCTCGCCAGTCGTGGCGACCCGGTCCGCGCCCACCCGGCGGCCCTCGTCCGCCGCCGCGCGGCGCAGCACCTCGGCCAGCTCGTCCGGGCAGGAGAGCATCGGCCAGTGCCCGGTGGCGAGTTCGAAGAAACCCCACCGGTCCTCGCCGAGTTCCTGGAAGCGCGGGTCGCCCGACGCCACCAGAGCCTCCACCATGGCGATGCCCGGCCCGCCCGCCGTGCAGAAGACGCCCGTCATCGGCATCTCCGCCGTGCCGCCCGAGAGCCGCAGCGGCTGGGTGAACGTGCCCAGCGGCTGCGGCGCCGCCAGGCGGTTCAGCCGCCGGCGCGCCTCCTCGGACACCCCCGTGAGGTTCGCGCGTTCCGCTCCTCGTGCAACGCCGGCGGCAGCATCCGCCAGCCGTCCGCCGCCTCCGCCGCCCGGCGCAGCATCGCCTCGCGGGTCACCTCGTCCTGCATCTGCTCCCGCACCTGGCCGAGCATCGAGAAGCCGTCCTGCGGAAGAGGCGCGTCCACATAGACGATCCGCGAGACGCGCTCCGGGCGCCGGTCGGCGGCCGCCAGCACCGGATAGCTGCCGTAGCAGTGGGCGACCAGCACCACCTCGGGCGCGTCCACGTGGTCGATCAGCTGCGTCAGGTCCTCGGTGTGCGTCTCCAAATCGGTCTGCGGCCCGGCAAGGTGGCGCCGGTCGCCCATGCCCGTGAGCGTCGCCTCGTACGCCTCGGCACCCGCCTGCCGCAGCCGGCCGGCCACCTCCCGCCACAGCCAGCCGCCCATGTGCGTGCCCGGTACCAGCACGAACGCCGTCATGATTGCCTCCTCGTGATCAGCACGGCCACCCCCGTGGGCCGTGCGCGCTGAGCAGTACGGTAGGAACTCCCCCTGAGGGAGGTTCAAGCCTTGTCGACCGACGACATGTGGAGCATCGGAGAGCTCGCCGAGCACGCGGGAGTCACCGTCAAGACCGTGCGCTTCTACTCCGACCGCGGCCTGCTGCCCGAGGCCGGCCGCAGCGGCGGCGGCCACCGCCGCTACGGGCCCGAGGCGCTCGACCGGCTCCGCCTGATCCGCTCGCTGCGCACGCTCGACCTGCCGGTCCCCGACGTGGGCCGCGTCCTCGACCAGGAGGACGCGCTGGAGGACCTCGTCGCCGCGCAACTGCGCGAACTCGGCTCGCGAATGGCCGCCCTGCGCTGGCGGGAGGCCGCTCTCCAGCTGCTCCAGGACTGCACCCCCGAGGAACGCGCCGACCGGCTGCGCCTCATCGGCGCCGTGGGCACCCCGCCCAGCACGGCCGCGCTCGCCCGCTTCTGGCGGAGCTGGCTGCCGCCGCGGCTCCCGGCCCGCCTGACGACCGCGATCGTCGACCAGGCCGTCCCGCAACCGCCCGCCGACCCGACGCCCGAGCAAGTGCTGGCCTTCGCCCGCCTGCACGCGTTCGCCTCCGGCCCTTGCCCCGACACCGGCCGCCCGGTGGCCCGCCGCCCGGAACCGGACTACCGCCCCGACGTCCTCTACGACGGCCTGATCGAGGCGTACGCGCTGGCCGCCCCGGCCGTACGGTCCGCGCACCCGCCACGCGAGGGCGAGGCCCTCGACTGCTTCGTCTCGGCCCACGCGAGGGCGCGCGGCACGCACGACACCCCGGCCTTCCGCCGCGCCCTGGGCTCCCAACTCGCGTCGGAGCTGCGCATCGACGACTACTGGCGTCTCACGGCGGTGGTGACGGGCTCCCCGGACCCGACGCCGGGGGCGACGGACGCGTGGTTGTGTGCGGCGCTGAGCGGACGGGGCTGAGTCCCGCGGTGTGATCCGGTTTCCAGTAGCGGAAACCCGAACCTCTTGCCCTGCCTTGCGGGGACCACGAACATCGGGACACGGCACCGGTGACGAGGGGGCAACAGTGGCTGTGAAGCTGACGCGCTTGGTGGGCGAGTGCCCGGCCATCTACGCGACGGACCGGGGAACGCTCGCCGTCCAAGGGGGGCGGATCGCCGACCACGGTTTAGAAGTTCCCGCTCACGAAACCCTGGTGGAAATCCCGATCGAGCTCCTCCGGAAGGCCATCCGTGACGACCTCATCTAAGAGCTTGGGAGACTGGTTCGAAGACTTCGAACGGGAGGCCTTCCGGCTGGAAACCCTCGACGACTACAGCAAGTCGGGTGGTGTCGACGCCTATAGGGCCTTCCTGGCCGGTGAGGCTCAGCCGGAGGCGTACAAGGCGTCCGGCTGGCTCGCGACAGTCGGGAACGCCGTCCAGGCAGGAAAGCGCATCTATCGCGTACACGTCCTGTCCCGCCCGCTCACCGACTATCTGCGGTTCGAGCTGTCCTGGGGCTATCAGAGGAACGCGGCGGCCGGCGAAGAGTTCTTCATTCTCGACATCACGGCCCGGGAGAACCCGATCCCGGATGCTCCGGACTTCTGGCTCTTCGACGAGCGGGCCATCGGAGCCATGAGCTACGACGGCGACGGCGCTTACCTGGGCGTGGACTTCCTCGGCGGCGAGAGCCTGTCCGAGTTCTTGGGATACCGGGATACGGCGATGGCTCAGGCCGTCCCGTTCTCCGAATGGTGGGCGAAGTACGGCGAGTGAACAAATCCGGCCTCGGCTCCGCGCTGCGGGCACTGCGGGAATCCTCCGGGCTGGAGGCCAAAGCGGTCGCCCGTGGCGCTGCCATGTCCCGGTCCAAGCTGTCCAAGATCGAGAACGGCAACACCGCTCCGAGCGTGACTGACGTCGACTGCGTCCTGACCGCCATAGGCGTATCGGATGAGGTCAAGTCCGAGTACATGGCCGCGGCCAGGGAAGCGGCCACCGAGGCGACGGCATGGCGCCTCATCCGGCGACTGGGCTACAACCGGAAACAGCAGCAGGTGCAGGCACTCGAATCGCAGACAGGCCTGTTGCGACTGTTCCAGCCCTCGCTCGCGCCAGGACTGCTCCAAACCCCCGAATACATCCGGGCCGTCTTCGCCCGGAGGAACCTCACCGAAGTGCAGCTGGATCGCACTATCGGGGCGAGGCTGGCACGACAGAGCGCGCTCTATGCCGAAGACAAGGCGTTTCGCTTCGTCATCACGGAGCCCGTTCTCAGATGGCGCATCGTGTCGCCTCTGGTGATGGTGGGGCAACTGGACAGGCTGATCTCGGTCTCTCGCCTGCCCAACGTGGACATCCGCATTGTGGCTCTCTCCGCCAGACAGACCGACTTCCCCGGGCACTCGTTCTCGATCAAGGATGAGCGCACCGTGACCATCGAAACGGTCCACGCGGAAACGGTCGTGACCGACCCCCGGGACATTGCCCTGTACGTATCGAAGTTCGAGGGATTCGAGCGGATGGCAGTTGCCGACGACGCCATGCGGGCCCTGGTGGCAGGTATCCGGGACGGGTTTTTGCGCGAACAGGAAACCCGCTAGAACCTGCGGCTGCACGGGGGAACGATGCCACTGTTCCGCCTGTCCCGGGCGGGAGACGGTCGCCCGTGCGGCTGTCTGACGATCAGGAAGGCACCAGCATGTTGGACGGAACCGACCTGTACGCGCTCGACATCGACACCACCGCGTTCGCCAAGGCGTGCGGCGGACCGTGCACCGAGGGATGTGTGACCCTCGCGAGGATCAGCCCCGATGCGTGGGCGCTCGGAGACAGCAAGCGCCCCGAACGGGAGCCGTTGCGGTTCACCACGGCCGAGCTGGACGCGGCCGGTATCGATCCCGGGCGCTTCGGACTCCCGGTCTGACGGGTGCTCCATCCGGCGGCCGGTCGTGGGCTTCGCATCCGAAGGCCGAGACCGGCCGCCGTTCTCCGCTACCGCGTGGAACGGGGGGCAGTTGCACCACCATGGTTACCTCTGGGCCGGTCCGAAGCAGCGCTTCGACGACGAAGCGCTCCGGCGGCCTCCGCACCCAGACCCGCCCCCGGTGGCGGCGCCCGGTGACACGGCCGCACAGCGGATCGTCGACCGATATCGCGAGGTGGTCACGGGGTTCCCCGTGGCTGACCTGCCGCCGTTGGAGCCGGCGTACTGGCTCATGAAGCCGTCGGCCTTGATCCGGGGAACGTGGCGGGAGTCGAAGGAGGCGGCGGCCTGGCTCGGGGAACGACTGGCCGAATACGCGCCCCGCTTGGACTCCGCCGCACAGCGCGACGTGACTCGCATGGCCGCACTCGTCGAATCAGCGGCGGAACGGCTGTATCGGGGAGCGGACGTGTCCTTGGGCTTCTACCTCGAACGCCCCACGTTCCTGTCGCTGACCTTGGTCACATGCTCCCCGAACCGCGCCGCGCCTGATCTGGCCTGCCCGGCCGGGTAGCCAGGAATGACCAGGCCCGGCTTGCACGTGACCCGCGGTGGAAAAGTGGGGGCGACGGACGCGTGGTTGTGCGCGGCGCTAGGTGGAGGAACTGGTGAGTCAACCCTTGGCCAGCAAGAACTCCCCCAAGTTATGATCAAGTGATTCGACTCGGGGGAGGCGCTGACACCATGACAGGTCAGGACGGCACGACGGAGGTGCCCGGACCCAAGTCCGTCGAGGCCAACCTCTGGGGCTCGACGCTGTTCTTCTCCTTCCTGTGCCTGCTGTCACTGGGAGGCCGGGCCTCGTGGCTCTCCGATCGCATCGACGGCGCCGCCGTGATCCTCTACGTGCTCGGCTGGACGGGCCCCGTCCTCGCCCTCGCCCTGTGCGCCTGGCGCCGTCGCAAGCCGTGGAACGGAGCGCTGGTGCCGGTGGCGGTCCATGTGGCGTTGGGCTTGCTGTACGGGTTCTTCATCGGGTGGGAGTGAGCGGCGCTCGCACAGCCTCGAACTCCCGCCCAATGATGGGCAATCAATGGGCGCCCGCACTTCCCCCGCCGCCCGGCCGCTGTCTCACTCGCCTGTATGAACCTGCTGACAGGCATCGGCGGTGCGCTGGCGGCCGTCGCGCTGCTGGGGCTCCTGCTCGGTCCGGCGGCGCGCTGGATGGCCCGGGGGCTTCCCGCCGACACCTCTCCCAAGGAACGCCACGACGCAGTCACGGCGAATCGTGATCTCCTCCTCAAGTGCCTGACCGGCCTGGTCGCCCTGGGGGCGCTGGCATACACCGCGCAGACCTTCCTCGTCTCGCAGCAGCAGGCGGCGACGGCCCTGCAAGGGCAGGTGACCGACCGGTACACCAAGGCCGTCGAGGAACTCGACGCGGACGGCCCAGGCAAGGAGGACACCCGGATCGGTGCCGTCTACGCGCTGGAGCGGCTGATGGGCGATTCGCCGCGCGACCACGCCACGGTCGTGGACGTCCTGACCTCCTTCGTCCGCCACCACGGCCAGAACGCGCCCACTCCCGGCGCCTCCCCGCCGGACAAGGTGCTGGGGTACGGAGACGTCCAGGCCGCTCTCACGGTCCTCGGCCGCCGCGACCGGCACGGCGAGACGCACCAGCTCGACCTGCGCAAGGTCGCCATCGCCTACCTGGACCTGAAGCACGCCGACCTCTACCGCGCCGACTTCTTCCACAGCGATCTCCACGGGACCCACCTGGACGCCGCCGGTCTCCGCACCGCGTCCCTGGTGGCCACTGACCTCAAGGACGCCCACCTGCGCGGTACGGACCTGCGGGGCGCCCACCTCAACGGCGCCGACCTGACCGGCGCGGACCTCACGGACGCGGACCTGCGCGGCACGGACTTCACGGCCACGCGCTCACCTGGCTCGGCCCCGCAGCTGGCGGCGAAGGGGCTGACCTGCGACCAGCTGCGGTCGGCACGTGTGGACGGGGCGACGCGGCTGCCTTCGGGGTTGTCCTGCGGGCGAGTGTCGGGGCAGCGAGTTCAGCGGCAGTAGGTGATGAAGTCCGCCCAGGCGTGGGCGGGTACGGCGAGTTGGGGGCCGTTCGGGTGTTTTGAGTCGCGTATTCGAATGGTGTCCGGCTGAGCCGCGACCTCGACGCATTCGGCGCCTTCGTCGTCGCTGTGGCTGGACTTGAACCATGCTGGCTGGGTGGTTGTCATTCCTGGATCAACTTTCTTAGGTAGGCCGCCGACTCGTCGACGTTGAGGGCTTGCGAGCGGAACATGCCGTAACGCTGCAAGAAGCTGCTGACATCGCCCCGTTCCGTGAGCAGGTTGCTCGTCCCCTGGCATTCGGTGTATGCGTGGTGCTCATGCTCGGAGCTCTCCAGCAAGACCAGCGATCCGTTCAGTGCGCCGTGATAGCACCGGTCGGCGGGAAGAACCTGGATGAAGACGTTGGGCAACTCGCCGACGTCCAGCAGGTGTTGTAGCTGTCGGGTCATCGCTTCGCGCCCGCCGACCATTGTGCGCAATGCGGCCTCGTAGATCACGAAGGTGAAGAGCGTGGTCGGCTTTTGTGCCAGCATCTCCTGGCGCCGCATTCGAGTCGCCAGGCGCTCTTCGAACGTCGTCTGGTCCACGGGTGGACACTGGCCGCCCATGAGGATCCGCGCGTATTCCTCGGTCTGGAGCCGACCCGGGATCAGGATCGTCTGGTAGTTGTGGACGGCGATCGCGTTGGATTCCGCGTCCAGAAACGCGTGCGCCCGGGCGGGAGCCTGGTCCGGCTGCAAGTACACATACGCAGCCCTCAACTTCCCCTGCGCGCCGCACAGATCGTCCGCGATCTCAAGCACGCGAAGCGTGGGCCGTCGCCGCCCCTGTTCCATCGATTTGATCGTCTCGGCGCCGTACCCCGCCTCCGCCGCCAGCTCCTCGCGGCTGACGCCCGCCTCCGTGCGCCACAGCTTCATCTGGTTCCCGCAGTACCGCCATGCCGTCGGCGGATTCGAGAGTTCACCCGTCATCGGTACCCTGCCCGTCCCTAGTCCTCTGGGTACCAACGGACGTTAGAGCGCGCAAGCTCCGAACACGTCGGGTTCGAATCGATTTCTCCCGCACGAGTGAAGCAACGGGGTGCGCACCCAAAGGCAACGCACCCCGTTCGTCCGTCTGTTAAGCGCGGCCGCGTGTCGCGCGCAAGTGCTGGGCCACCGGTGCCAGCGAGCCGTACAGCGCCTTGAGGTCCGTCTCGCCGAGCAGGTCGATGAAGTGCTCGCGCACGGACGCGACATGGTGCGGCGCCACCCGTCGCATCGTTTCCCAGCCCTGCTCCGTGAGCACGGCGTAGAGGCCGCGGCGGTCGGACTCGCAGTTCTCGCGGCGGACGAGGCCCGCGTTCTCCATCCGGGTGATCTGGTGGGAGAGCCTGCTCTTCGACTGGAGGGTGGCGGTGGCGAGGTCGCTCATCCGCATCCGGTGGTCCTCGGACTCCGAGAGGTTCACGAGGATCTCGTAGTCGTTGTTGGTGAGGCCGAAAGGCTGGAGATCCCTTTCCAGCTGATGCATCAGCAGCCGGCTGACGTCCAGATGGGCGCGCCAGGCGCGCTGTTCCTCTTCGCTGAGCCAGCGGGTGCCGTTCTCGGTGTCCATAGACATAGAGGAATTCTACCTAAGAAAGTTGAATACTGAACCAGTGTGGGAGTGCGGGCGCGAGGTCAAGCGTTCGACGTCACACTCCGCAGGGTACCGCTCACAGCCCGAAGCGGCGCTGGAGGTCCCCCAGCTGACCTGGCATGCGCGGCATAGATGGCTGATTATGCGGGCTTGCGTGCGGGACGCCCTCCTGCTCAGGGGTCTCGCCGGTCGGAATTTCAGCCATCAACTGTTCCGTGGACTGGAGCAGCACCGTACCGGCGCCGACGAACTCGAATTGGTGCTCCTCTCCTGATGTGCCGCCGAGCCCCGTCCAGGCGCGTACGCCGCCGAGGACGCCCTTGAGGTACTGGTGGTCGTAGTGGTGGCAGGGCGAGGGGCAGTCGGCCCAGCCGACGAGGGCCTGCGGGTCCACGCGGATCGGGGGTTCGGCGAAGACGACGGGGCCGTTGGAGGCGGCCACGAATTTGCCGGTGCCGATCAGCGTGAGGAATCCCGGGATGATCGACTGCTTGAGGGAGAGGGAGGGCTGGAAGGCGAGCAGATTGCCCGAGCGGACCGTGAGGTTGCCGTCTTCGAGGTCGTAGGAATTGACGTCGAAGGAGCGGTCCGCGAGCAGCATCCGGCCCCGGCCCTCGGCGACGACCCAGTCGGCGGCGTGCAGGGGGCTGTGGAAGCTGGAGCGGATGAGCGCGTCCAGGTAACCGTGGCCGATGCCGTGGAATTCGATGCGCCCGTAATAGGCGATCATCTTCCCCTTCTGGAGGAACCACTGGCCGTCGAGGTCCACGCTGAAGGCGTACGGATTGACGTTGTCGTCGACCGGGAGCGTATGCGCGTCGTAGATGACCGGCTCGTTCACAGCTTTTCCTCCGACGCCTGTACATAGACCGTGCCCTGACCCGAGAGTTCGAGCTGGAAGGCTTCCCCGGACCCGCGCCCGATCATTTCCCGCCAGCCGATGGCGGTGGACAGCTTGTTGCGTACGTCGCCGCGGTGGGCGACGTACGCCTGCGGGTCGACGTGGACGGGACGGCCCGGGACGATGGGCAACTCGATGAAGCCGCCGTGGGCCATGACCGCGACGTCCCCCTTGCCCTTGAGCGTCGTGGTGAACAGCCCCTGCCCGGTGACCTGGCCGCGGACCATGCCCATGACGCCGCCCTGCGAGCCCATGAACATCGTGCCCTGCTGGAGGGAGCCGTCGAAGGCGAGGAGGCGGTCGGCCTCCACATAGAGGGTCTCGCCGCCCAGCTCGATGACGTGGACGTGGTGGCCGCCGTGGCCGAACATCACCGTGCCGCTGCCCTCGACGGTCATCAGGGGCGTCGCCTCGTTGGCGACGCGGCGGCCGATCATGCTCATGATGCCGCCCTGGCCGCCGGTGATGCTGGGCGTGAAGGAGACGTCGCCCTTGTAGGCGAGCATCGCGCCGCGCTGGCTGAACATCCGCCGGCCGGGGACCACCTGGGCCTCGACCATGCGCGAGTTGAGGAGGCGGAAGGGCATCAGAGGTCACCGCCGATCGTGTTGCGCTCGCTGGGCTGGACGTACACCAGGCCGTCGCCCTCGAAGCGGATCTGGAACGCCTCGCCCGAGCCCTCGCCCATGAAGGTCCGGAAGTTCACGCCCGACTGGAAGTGCTGCTTGAGCCGGCCGGTGTGCGCGATGTACGCGCCGGGGTCGACCTGGAGCGGCATGTCCGGCGCCACCCGCAGCACGATCGCCGAGCCGTCGGACATGATCGCCGCCTGGCCCGTGCCCTCCACGGTCGTCGTGAAGAGGCCGTTGCCCTGCGAGGCGCCGCGCAGGCCGGTGAACGTGGTGCCGGTGCGCAGGCCGCCGTCCGTGCAGAGCAGATTGCTGGACTCCACATAGAGCGTCTCGCCGTGCAGCGTCACGAGATTGATCTCGCTCGCGCGGTCGGCGAAATAGCAGGTGCCGCGGCCCTTCACCTCCATCACTTCCATCTGTTCACCGGTGAGCCTGCGCGTGACCATGCCACGCAGACCGTCACCGCCACCGGTCATCTTCTTGAACGACATCTCGCCCTCGTACGCGACCATCGCGCCGTTCTTGGCCTTGACCGATTCCCCGGAGAGATCGACCGCGAGAACTTTGCTCCCTTGGAGCCGAAACTGAGCCACGCCCTGACGCTAGCGTCAGCTCCGGCCGCTCCGACAGGGCCCTGTGACCCTGAACGGACCCGGATCCATTGATCGACAACGCGGCTGCGAGAATGGCCCCGACGCTTGTGAATGCCATCACAAGCTGTAGTCGTCCCGATACGTCCCGAACCCGAAGGTTGCCCCCCGTGGACATCAAGACCGCCACCGCCCTGCGCCGGCTCCGCCTGGTCTCCGCCCCGGAGGCCATTTCCTTCATCGTGCTGCTCGTCTGCTCCGTCCTGAAGCGGACCACGAGCTTCAACGCCGTGCCGGTGATGGGCGTCGTGCACGCGATCCTCTTCCTCCTCTACGTGGTCTTCTGGCTCGACGCCTGGAACAAGACCAAGTGGAGCGTCGAGACCGCCGCCCTCTACTTCGTCCTCTCCGTCCTCCCCACCGGCGGCTTCTTCGCCGAGCGGATGCTGCGCCGCGAGGCCGAGGCGAGCGTCATCGCCGCCCGCGCGCGCAAGGAGGGTACGGTCAGCGCATGATCGTTGCCTTTTCCGTCTCCCCGGTCGGTGCGGGTGAAGACGTCGGTGAGTATGTGGCGGACGCGGTCCGCGTCGTCCGCGAGTCCGGCCTGCCCAACCGCACGGACGCGATGTTCACGTCCGTCGAGGGCGAGTGGGACGAGGTCATGGACGTGATCAAGCGCGCGGTCGCGGCGGTCGAGGCGCGCTGCGGCCGGGTGTCGCTGGTGCTGAAGGCGGACATCCGCGCGGGGGTCACGGACGGCTTGACGTCGAAGGTCGAGACGGTGGAGAGGTATCTGTCGGAGGGGTGACCTGAATCTTCCGGCACGGTCCGGTTCGAAGCACGTGCTTCGAACCGGACCGTTCGTCGTCACTCGGGCTCAAGGCCGAGCCGTCGGCGCACGACTTCATGCGGAACGCCGACCACCGCACCGGCGCGCTGCCGCTCGCGGTACCGCGCGAGCGCGAGGGCGTCCTCGTCACGGGCCTCGACGGCCGCGAGATCGGGCTCGCCGAACCGGGCGCGCAGCGCCTGGAACGCCGCGACCTTGTCCTCCCCGAACCTCCGCACGTGCGAGGCGCAGGCGTCGGCGGAGAGGAACCTCGGCGGCGTGGACTTGGTGTGGAACTTGTCCGCGTACATCACCAGCGCTTCCTCGCCGCTCTCGGCCAGATAGTCGGCCACGGGCACGGGCAGCCCCTGCCCCTGGATGTCCTGCCGGGTGAGCCCGACCCCCGTATGACACGAACAGAACCGGCACAGACGCTCCGGGAACCCCTCCCGGCGGAGGATCTCGTGGCCGAGCACCCCGTGGCGGATGTAGCTGCCGTGATCGAGCTGCCCGGCGTCGTCGTAGAGCCGGTAGACGCCGATGTCGTGCAGCAGCGCCCCCGCCCGCACCAACTCGGCGTCGAGCCCGTGCCCGGCGCGGTCCAGGAGCTGCTCGGCGACGCGGCAGACGATCTCGCAGTGCGCGTACACGAGGTCGAGAGCTTCCTGGCTGGGAGCGTACTTCTCGTGCAGCGCGCGTATTTCCTGAGTCGTCGGAAGGGTCATCGGGGCAGCGTACGCCGCCACGTATCGACGACAGCAATCGTCGGTCGGCGTATGCCCCACGTGCGGGCGCCCTACCCCCGCGGCGTCGTCGCCGCTGTCGTGACGTCGACCGCCGACTCCACCATGTCCGGGCCGTACACATCCGAGTGGATCACCTTCAGCAACAGGCAGAACGTGCCGTTCAGGCCGTGGCGACGGGCCAGTTCGGTGTGGTGGTGGGTCAGGTAGCGTATGGCGGCCTGATTGGTGATCGCGCGCTGGCCCGACGCGAGGAAGACCGGGCGGCCGCCGCCCGGGCCGGTGAGACGGGCGAGGAGGACGTACTCGGCGGTGCCCTTCTCCACGCGGTACGTCTCGCCGCCGATGGTGAACGCCCCGCCGTCGTGCGCGTTCTCGTAGTCCGCGTTCACCTCGACCCCGGGCAGCATCGACCGCAGGTGTGCCTGCGTGCGCTGGTTCGAGGCCGGGCCTCCCACGCAGAACTCCGTCCGTACGCCGAAGCCCTGGCGGGCGCTGTCGTGCACGACGATGTCGGCCTGCGCCCCGCATTCCTTGATCAGCGCGGACAGTTCCAGCAGCGCGAACGTGTCGTAGCGCGAGACGCCGTGCCTGCTCGCGGTCGGATCCTGATTGACGACGAGCAGGCACTCCGTACCCCCGGGCAGCCCGAAGAACGTCTGCTTGCGTCGCAGTTGCCGCCGCCACAGGAAAGCCCGGAAGAACCAGCCGGCGGCCGCGCTGATCCCGCTCGCGAGCAGGCCGAGGACGATGTTCCGTACGTCGTCGTTCATGAGGGCGGAGCATACGGGGGTGCCGTCATCAGGCCAGCGTGAGCAGTTCGCGGTAGTCCTCGCTCCACAAGTCCTCGTCCGCGTCCGGGAGGAGGAGGACGCGGTCGGGGCGGAGGGCGTCGATCGCGTCCTCGTCGTGGGTGACCATGACGATCGCGCCCGGGTAGGAGCCGACCGCGGTCAGGACCTCGTCGCGGGAGGCGGGGTCGAGGTTGTTGGTCGGCTCGTCCAGGAGCAGGACGTTCGCCCCGGAGTGGACCAGTCCGGCCAGGGCCAGGCGGGTCTTCTCGCCGCCGGAGAGCACCGCGGCCCGCTTGTCGGCGTCGTCGCCGGTGAAGAGGAACGCGCCCAGGACGCGCCGCACTTCACCGTCCGTGAGGTGCGGCGCGGCCGCCGCCAGGTTCTCGCGGACCGTACGGCCCTTGTCGAGCGTCTCGTGCTCCTGGGCGAAATAGCCCAGCCGCAGCCCGGGCCCGTGGACCACCCGCCCGGAGTCCGGCGTCTCCACGCCGGCCAGGATGCGCAACAGGGTCGTCTTGCCCGCGCCGTTGAGACCGAGCACCACCAGCCGGCTGCCCCGGTCCACCGCCAGGTCCACGCCGCCCAGCACCTGGTAGTCGCCGTAGGACTTGGTCAGGGCGATGGCCCCCAGCGGCATCCGCCCGCACGGCGCGGGCTCGGGCAGCCGGATGCGGGCCACCTTCTCGACGCGGCGCGCCGGTTCCAGGTCCGCGAGCATCCGGTCGGCCCGCCGCGCCATGCTCCTGGCCGTCACGGCGGTGGCGGAGCGGGCCTTCATCTTGTCCGCCTGCGCGTGCAGCGCGGCCGCCTTGCGTTCGGCCCCGGCGCGCTCGCGGACGCGCCGCCGCTCCTCCGCCTCCCGCTGCGCGAGATACGTCGTCCAGCCGGTGTTGTGGATGTCGATCGTCGCGCGCGTGGCGTCCAGGTGGAAGACCCGGTTGACCACGTCGGCGAGCAGCGACGTGTCGTGGCTGATCACCACCAGACCGCCCCGGTGGGCGGTGAGGAAGCTCCGCAGCCAGGCGACCGAGTCGGCGTCGAGGTGGTTGGTCGGCTCGTCCAGCAGCAGCGTGCCGTCGTGCCCGGCGAAGAGGATGCGGGCCAGCTCCACCCGGCGCCGCTGCCCGCCGGACAGCGCGCCGACCGGCTCGCCCATGACCCGCTCGGGCAGCCCGAGCCCGGCCGCCACGCGGGCGGCCTCCGCCTCGGCGGCGTACCCGCCGCCGGACTGGAAGGCGGCCTCGGCGCGGGCGTAGGCGCTCATCGCCCGGTCCAGCGCGGCCGGCCCGGCGGCATCCGCCATCGCCGCCTCGGCCGCGCGCAGTTGGCGCAGGGCGCGGTCCATGCCACGGGCGGAGAGGATCCGGTCGGTGACGGTGACCGACGGGTCGGCCGTACGGGAATCCTGCGCGAGGAAACCGACCGGCCCGGTGGGGGTGATCGTCCCGGCGGCGGGCCTGGCCTGCCCCGCCAGGGCGGTCAACAGGGTGGTCTTGCCCGCGCCGTTGCGGCCGACGAGGCCGATGCGGTCGCCGGGGGAGACGGTGAAGGAGAGATCGGCGAGCAGCAGGCGGGCACCCGCGCGCAGCTCGGCACCACGAACAGTGATCATGAGATGACGCTCCGAAAAAGCAAAAGGACACACTTCTGGCGGGGAAGCGGGTCCTCAGCTAGGAAATTCGGGGCGTAGACATGGGGCCCACGGTAGCCGCGTGCCCCGTCGGCAGACCACCGATTTTTTCGCCCCGGGACCGTCACCGGTTCGTAGGAAGTTCCGAACTCCGGATCGAATCGCATACCGGCTGACACTCGCGCACCCGCCGGCGATTCCTCCTCGCAAGGCCGGAGGACCCCAAACCCTCTGATCCGGCGTAGTACAGGAGGCCAGGCATGGCAGCACCATCGGTACCCGAGCCGGAGGGCAAGCAGCCCCGCCACACTCGCCCCGTCATCCCGGCCCAGGTGCCGCGTGTGTTCGACCAGGAGGCATCTCTCTCCGACGATGTGCTCAAGCAGCTCTACTCACGGGCCTTCCGCTATCTCCGTTCCCGGGGCGTGAACGAGGCGGACGCCAGTGAGATCTCCCAGGAAAGCGTCTTCGCGGCCTGGAAGAAGCGGCCGCCGCTCGGACCGGCGCAGGCCACGGCCTTCGCCGTGACGGTGGCCCACAACAAGTGGGTGGACCTCGTCAGGGCGAAAACGCGCCGCCCGGAGACGTTGACGGACTTCAACGACTGGGACCGGCCGTCCGACGAGGACGTCGAACTCCTCGCGGAGAACTCCGAACAGGCCCGGGAGGCAGTGAAGATCCTCAAGGAGGTCGTGCCGAGCAAGCGTGAACGGGACGCCTTCGTGATGTGCGAGATCTGGTGTCTGACCAGCAAGGAGGCCGCCCTCCTGCTGGGCGCGCCCTCCGCCGGAGCGGTCCGGACCGCGCTCTCCCAGGCACGGGAGAAGCTCAAGGTGCACCGTGACGGGCAGAGCGCGGGATAGCCGGCGGGACCGCCGGGTCGGACGCGTCTCGCGATCACGGTCCACACGTGATCGCGGGGCGGGCCTTGCCGGGCTCTCGGGGGAATGATCCAGGGGAGAAGAACAATGAACGAACAGAACCGGGACGGTTACAACGACTTCATGGCGGTGCTGAAATCAGTCGATGCCGAGACGGTCGCCGCCGACACCGGAAGCGGTGCGGAGTGGGCCGAGCTCAAGGCCTCCATCGTCGCCCGCGAGCAGCGCGATCAGCGGCAGGAGCGGGGAGAGACGGCGGACGAGGAAGCGGTGTCCGACGAACCGGCCCACCACCCACTCGAAGGCGCCACCGTTCCCTCTCGACGCCCCGGCCGCTCAGCGGGTCAACTGACCGCCCACCTGGTGCCCCTTGTCGTTCTCGCGGCGGGGGTGATGGCCTGGACGACGTTCCACTGGATGTGGGTACGGATCGTCGGCGTCGGCCTGATCCTCCTGGCCTTTCTCGGCAACGATCTGCTGCGCCTGCTCAGCGAATACCGGGCGGAGCGGCCGGACCGCAGGTCACGGCGGGGGACGGGCATGGCGGCCTCCGCGCTCACCGCGGCCGCGGTCACAGCCGTGGCGTCGGTCGTGCCTGACATCGGGCACTGAGCGCTCCGCTGGAAGTGCGGTACGTCGGACGGCTGGGCGTTGGGGGGATCGGCCGTCCGGCGGTCCAGGCGCGGCTCGCGCCTGGACCGCGCCCGGCTGACGTGGCGTCAGGAATGACGGCGCAGCAGCGCCGCCCGGCGCGCCCTGCGCTGCTTCGCCTTCTTGGCACACCAGCTCGCCGCGCTCAGCAGCACCCCGGCGAGCGCGACACCGGCGGTCGTCATCGGCCCGTTGTGCAGCCAC
Source organism: Streptomyces sp. NPDC001407 (assembly GCF_042895325.1). Classification (NCBI taxonomy): domain Bacteria; kingdom Bacillati; phylum Actinomycetota; class Actinomycetes; order Kitasatosporales; family Streptomycetaceae; genus Streptomyces; species Streptomyces sp. NPDC001407. The sequence goes on along the minus strand of NZ_JBIAWF010000001.1, from coordinate 212,058 downwards.
GCGTAGTCGTACATCGCCATGCCCGTCGCGGCGATCCCGGCCGTACCGGACGCTCCGCTCGCGATCACGTAGCCGCTGTCGATGCGGCGCTCGAGAGTCTCGAGCCGCTGGAGCTGTTCGGTGAGGGGGGTGTCGTTCAGTGTCATCGGGGGCTCTCCGGTGCGTTCGACGACGGGTCGTGGGGGAATCGTCGTCGGGCGGGGGAGTGTCACGGGGGTGGTGGGGGCGCCTGCGGCGGGCTTTTTCCCCAGCCCCGCCCCTTCCCGAACTGGGGCGCGTGCCCCAGACCCCCGGCTGCGGGCCGGTTCGCCGCCTGCGGCGGACGCGCCCGCAGGGCGGTCAGGGGGTCTGGGGCGAAGCCCCAGTTTCGGGAGGGGGCGGGGTGGGGGAACAAAGCGCCGCAGGCGGCAACATGCCTGAAGCTTCCCGTGGTCGCGCCGGACGCGCCGCGCCCTGCCGGGGGGCCTCCTCCCGGCAGGGCGCGGCAGCAGGTCAGTGCTCGGACGTGCGGCGGCGGGTCGCGAGGACCAGGGCCGCGCCCGTCGCGAGGGCGGCGGCGGTGCCGCCGATCGCCCACGGGGTGGCGGAACCCGCGCCGGTGGAGGCGAGTTCGGTGCTGCCGCCCGCCGGCTGAACGGCGTCGTTGGCGGCGGCGGGCTTCACGGCGGCGTGCTTCTGCGGGTCGCCGGTGGCGGACTGGCCGTCCTTGGCGTCCTGCTTGCCGTCCTCGGCCTTGTCGCTCTTGTCCTTGTCGGCCTTCTCCTTCTCGGCCTTCTCCTTGGCGTCCTTCTCGGCCTTGTCCTCGGCCGCCTTCGCGTCCGCCTCGTCCTTGGCGCGCGCCTCGTACTGGCCGACGTCCAGGAAGTGCTGGAGCTCCTCGATCTCGCCCATGATCACCGCCTTGGCGGCTTCCTTCACGTGAGCCCCGCCGGCGCTCATGACCTGGGTGACGCGCACCCGCAGGTCGGTGCGGTGGGCGTTGTACTGTCCGGTCTCCAGGAAGCGGACGCGGTCCTCGGGGGTGCCGTCGAGCGCCTTCTGCGCGGCTTCGTAGAGGCTCGGGCCCGCGCCGTCGAGCATCTTGAGGATGGCGAAGCGGTTGTCCTCGTCGCGGGCCGTGTACTGCCCGGTCTCCAGGAAGCGCACACGGTCCTCGGGCGTGCCGTTCAGCGCCTTCTGCGCGGCGCGGTAGAGGCCGCGCTCGGCGCCGTTGAGCATTTTGAGGATCGCGAAGCGGTTGTCCTCGTCGGCCTTCTTCGCGGCGGAGTCGTCCTTCGCGGGCTCCTTGACCGGCTCCTTCACCGGCTCCTTCGCCTGCTCGTCCTTCGCCTTCGCGTCCGGCGTCCCGTCCGGCTTCGCGTCCGCCTTCGTCTCCGCCGCCTTGTCCGGCGTGGAGGCGGTCGTCGCCGGAACGGTGTCGGCGGCGACCGCCGGGGAGGAGAACAGAACCGCCGGGGCGATCGCGGCAGCCGCGACCACGGCCGAGACTCGGGCCAACTTCATGCGCTGTACCAACTTTTTCTCAGGGAAATGCAAAATTTCCCGACCATCCTATGTCGGCCTTGACGTTCTCTTTACCCGGGGTCCGAGTCCGAGGATTCCGGGTCCTCCTAGGAAACCCCGCCCCCCCACGCCCCTCTTCCGCAGTACCGCCCAGCCCGCCGTCAGCAGTGCCACCCATACGCCCATCACATACAGCGCGACCCTGCTGTCCGAACTCCACGCGATGAGCACGGTCACCAGGGCGAAGAAGGCGAGCGCGAGCCAATTCGTATAAGGAGCGCCCGGCATGCGGTACGGCGACGGCTCCGCGCTGCCCACGGCGACGGCCCGTCGATAGCGCATGTGCGTCACCAGAATGACGCTCCAGACGAGGATCGCGCCGCCCGTGGAAACCGACGTGATGTACGTGAACGCGTGGTCGGGGTCGAGCGCGTTGATGAGTACGCCCGCTCCCATGGTCACCGCCGATACCGCCAGCGCCGGTGCGGGGACGCCGCGTCCCGTCAGTTTGGACAGGGCCTTGGGCGCGTGGCCGTTGACCGACGCCGTACGCAGCATGCGTGCCGTCGAGTAGAGGCCGCCCGCGTTGCACGAGGAGAGGGCCGCGGTGAGCACGATGAAATTGACGATGCCCGCGGCCGCCGGAATTCCGATCTTGGCGAAGGCGGCGACGAACGGGCTGACGCCCGGGTGGAATTCGGTCCAGCTCACCACGGAAAGGATCACGAGCAGGGTGCCGATGTAGAACAGGCCGAAGCGCAGCGGCAGGCTGTTGATGGCCCGCGGGATGTTCTTCTTCGGGTTCTCCGCCTCGCCCGCGGTGACGCCGACGAGTTCCACGCCGAGATAGGCGAAGAGGACGATCTGGAGCGTCATCAGGGAGTCGTGCACGCCGTTGGGGGCGATGCCGCCGTCCTGCCAGAGGTGGGTCACCGAGGCGGTTTTCCCGACGTCGCCGAAACCGATGAGAAGCACCCCGAGCCCGATCAGGATCATGCCGACGATCGCGACGACCTTGACGAGGGCGAACCAGAATTCCAGCTCACCGAACGCCTTCACCGAGATGAGGTTGACGGCGAGCAGCACGACGAGCGAGACCAGGGCCGTCTGCCATTGCTCGATCCCGGGGAACCAGTATTTGACGTACTGCCCGGCCGCGGTGATCTCGGCCATGCCGGTGGTGACCCACATGATCCAGTAGGTCCACGCGGTGGCGTAGCCCCAGAAAGGCCCGAGGAACTCCCGCGCGTATTCGGCGAAACTGCCCGCCACGGGCTTGTGCGTGAGCAGTTCGCCGAGCGCGCGCATGACGAAGAGCAGCACGACGCCCGCGACGGCGTACCAGATGATGAGGCTGGGCCCGGCCTGGGATATCGCGGTTCCGGCGCCGAGGAAGAGGCCGGTGCCGATCGTGCCGCCGATGGCGATCATCTGGATCTGCCGGGACCCCAGCCCGCGCTGATAGCCCTCGGGCGATTCACCCTGCGCCTGGCCGTCCGCGCCTTTCGCTGCGGTTTCGCCCGTTGTCGGTGGCTGCATCCACGGAACCCTTCTCGTACGGATCTTGGGCTCGCGACCCTAGGTTTCGTCGCGGGTGGCGACAAGTCGCTTTCGATCGAGCGGTGCTCGTTCCTTCGTCTCCAGCCGAATCTCTGGGCCTCCGACGCGCCCCTCGCCACGCTGGCGCCATGGCCATCACTTCGCAGAGTGCAGGCGCCGCCTCGCGCGGCTTTCGAGCCGTGTTCGGTGTGCGGGAGTTCCGGGTCGTCTTCGCGGCGCATCTGCTGTCGCTGCTCGGGATCGTCGTCGGGGAGATCGCGCTGTCCGTGCTCGTCTACCGCCTGACGGGCTCGCCGCTCATGACCTCGCTGACCTTCGCGCTCGGCTTCCTGCCGTATCTCGTGGGCGGGACGCTGCTGTCGGGGATCGCCGACCGGTATCCCGCCCGCCGCGTCCTCGTCGTCTGCGACCTCCTCTGCGCGACCGGTGGCGCCGCGATGGCCCTGCCCGTCACCCCCGTCGCCGGGCTGCTCGTGCTGCGGTGTCTGAACGCCGCCGTCGGGCCCGTGTTCTCCGGGACGCGGGCGGCGACGCTGGGGGAGATCCTCGGCGCGGGCGATCTGTTCGTCCTGGGGCGGTCGTTGATCCGGCTGGTCTCGCAAGGGGCGCAGCTCGCGGGGTTCGGCGTGGGCGGGCTGCTGCTCACCGTCGTGACGCCGCGCGCCGCCCTGCTCGCCACCGCCACCGGATTCCTCGCCTCCGCCCTGCTGCTGCGCCTGGGGACCCGCCGCCGGCCGTCGCGTGCGGAGCGGGACGGTGGCACGCTGCTGACGGCCTCGTGGGCCGGGCTGCGCGAGGTCTTCGGGCAGCGCCGCATACGGGCGTTGCTCCTGTTGTCCTGGATACCGCCGTTCTTCCTGGTGGCTCCCGAGGCGCTGGCCGCTCCGTACGCGGACCGCATCGGAGCCGGATCGGTCGGGCTGGGGCTGCTGTTGTGCGGGATGCCGGTGGGGGCGATCGTCGGCGAGGTGCTCGCGGGCTCGCTGCTCGGGCCGCGCGGCCGGGAGCGCATCGTGCTGCCGGTGGCCGCGGTGCTGCTGCTCCCCTTTCTCGTGTACGCGGCCCGGCCCCCGCTCGGCCTCGCCCTGTCGGCCGTCGCCTTGGCGGGCATGGGGGTGGCGTACACGCTGGGGCTGGACCAGTGGTTCGTCGCCGCCGTGCCGGAAGAGCTGCGCGGCCGCGCGATGACCCTCCAGACGGCGGGGACGATGACCCTCCAGGGCCTGGGCATGGCACTCGCCGGCGCGGCCGCCGAACGCGTCCCCGTGCACGACGTGGTGGCGGCGACCGGCGTGCTGGGTACGGTCGCGGTGGGAGCGGTGATCCGCGGTGTCGTACGCTCCCTCCACAGCAAGTGATCTTCAGGGGGAGTTGCCGGTGTTCGGTACGGGCAAGCGGAGCGAGCAGGTGCTCGTGCTGCGCGATTCGAAGGCGATCGCCGAGGCCGTGAGCGAGGCGCTGGCCGGCGCGACCGACGAGCAGCGGCCGGGCCTTGAGCTGGCGGCCGAGCTGATCGCCCGGTACGCGGAGCGGCCCGAGCGCGAGGTGCGGGAGGAGTGGACGCGCGGCGTCCTCGCCAAGGCGGGCGTCGACCCGCGTACGCACGAGGTGCACGCCGTCAAGGCGGTGCGCCAGGCCCAGCCGGGGCTGAGCCTGGCACAGGCCGTCCAGCTGGTGCGTGAGGTGCTGGAGGAAGGGTCCGGCACAGCCAAGTCCGGAGCGTGAGATGCCGGTGACCACGATGTGACCTGAAGGTAGGCTCGACGCGTGCCGAAGCCGCTCAGCCTCTCCTTCGATCCCATCGCCCGAGCCGACGAGCTCTGGAAGCAGCGCTGGGGGTCCGTGCCGTCCATGGCCGCGATCACCTCGATCATGCGCGCCCACCAGATCCTGCTCGGCCAGGTCGACGCGGTCGTCAAGCCGTACGGGCTGACCTTCGCGCGCTACGAGGCGCTGGTGCTGCTCACCTTCAGCCGGGCCGGCGAGCTGCCGATGTCCAAGATCGGCGAGCGGCTGATGGTGCACCCGACCTCGGTGACCAACACCGTCGACCGGCTGGTGGTCTCCGGTCTCGTCGCCAAGCGGCCCAACCCCAACGACGGCCGCGGCACGCTCGCCTCGATCACCGAGAAGGGGCGGCAGGTCGTCGAGGACGCCACCCGCGACCTGATGGCGATGGACTTCGGGCTCGGGGCGTACGACGCGGACGAATGCGGCGCGATCTTCGACATGCTGCGCCCGCTGCGGGTCGCGGCGGCGGACTTCGCGGAGGACGCGCAGGAGGACGCCGCCGGGGACCGGGCGGACGATCTCACGGACGAGTGACACACGGGTGACACCTTCCGGCGCGCGCCGGGGGTGGCGAAGATCGCCCCGGCTCGGGCGGTTACGCTCGTGGGCATGAAACAAAGCGTGCTGACCCGCTACCGCGTCTTGGCGTACATCACGGGTGTGCTGCTGATCCTCCTGACGATCGGCGTGATCGCGAAGTACGGGCTGGACATGGACGTCGCGGGTCCGGTCCGTGTCGTCGCCATCGCGCACGGCTGGCTCTACGTCCTCTACCTGGTCTTCGCCTTCGACATGGCCTCCAAGGCCAAGTGGCCGTTCGGCAGGCTGGTGTGGGTGCTCGTCGCCGGCACCATCCCGACGGCCGCGTTCTTCGTCGAGCGCAAGGCCACCCGCGACCTGGAGCCGCTCGTCGCGGAGGCCGCCGCCACCGCCTGACGCGAGACGCGTGGACCCGCGCGCCACGCGCACAGCCCCGGACACCCTTGTGTTCGGGGCTTTCTTGCGCGACCATTTACTAGGACGTCCTAGTAAATTCGCGGGGCGCGGAGAGGCGGTTCGGAGCACATGGACGCAGAGGCGATCGAGGCAGGGCGCGGCCGCTGGCAGGCGCGGTACGACAAGGCCCGCAAGCGGGACGCGGACTTCACCACGCTCTCCGGCGACCCGGTCGAGCCCGTCTACGGCCCGCGCCCCGGCGACGCGTACGAGGGCTTCGAGCGGATCGGCTGGCCCGGGGAGTATCCCTTCACCCGCGGCCTGCACCCCACGGGCTACCGCGGCCGGACGTGGACCATCCGCCAGTTCGCCGGCTTCGGCAACGCCGAGCAGACCAACGAGCGGTACAAGATGATCCTCGCGGCCGGCGGCGGCGGGCTCTCCGTCGCCTTCGACATGCCGACGCTCATGGGGCGCGACTCCGACGACCCGCGCTCCCTCGGCGAGGTCGGGCACTGCGGCGTCGCCATCGACTCCGCCGCCGACATGGAGGTCCTCTTCAAGGACATCCCGCTCGGCGACGTCACCACCTCGATGACGATCAGCGGGCCCGCCGTGCCCGTCTTCTGCATGTATCTGGTCGCCGCCGAGCGGCAGGGCATCGACCCGGCCGTCCTCAACGGCACACTCCAGACGGACATCTTCAAGGAGTACATCGCGCAGAAGGAGTGGCTCTTCCCGCCGGAGCCCCACCTGCGCCTCATAGGGGATCTCATGGAGCACTGCACCGGCTCCATCCCCGCCTACAAGCCGCTCTCCGTCTCCGGCTACCACATCCGCGAGGCGGGCGCGACGGCCGCGCAGGAGCTGGCGTACACCCTCGCCGACGGCTTCGGCTATGTCGAGCTCGGCCTGAGCCGCGGCCTGGACGTCGACACCTTCGCCCCCGGCCTCTCCTTCTTCTTCGACGCCCACCTCGACTTCTTCGAGGAGATCGCCAAGTTCCGCGCCGCCCGCCGCATCTGGGCGCGCTGGATGCGCGACACCTACGGCGCGAAGACCGACAAGGCGCAGTGGCTGCGCTTCCACACCCAGACGGCCGGCGTCTCGCTGACCGCCCAGCAGCCGTACAACAACGTCGTCCGCACCGCCGTCGAGGCCCTCTCCGCCGTGCTCGGCGGCACCAACTCGCTGCACACCAACGCCCTCGACGAGACCCTCGCCCTCCCCAGCGAGCAGGCCGCCGAGATCGCGCTGCGCACACAGCAGGTGCTGATGGAGGAGACCGGCATCGTCAACGTCGCGGACCCGCTGGGCGGTTCGTGGTATGTGGAGCAGCTCACCGACCGCATCGAGGCCGACGCCGAGAAGATCTTCGACCAGATCAAGGAGCGCGGCGCGCGGGCCGTGCCGAACGGCGCGCACCCGATAGGGCCCATGACCTCCGGCATCCTGCGGGGTATCGAGGACGGCTGGTTCACCGGCGAGATCGCCGAGAGCGCCTTCCGCTACCAGCAGGCCCTGGAGAAGGGTGACAAGCGGGTCGTGGGCGTCAATTGCCACCACGGCTCCGTCACCGGCGACCTGGAGATCCTGCGCGTCAGCCACGAGGTCGAGCGGGAGCAGGTCCGCGTGCTCTCCGGCCGCAAGGCCGCGCGCGACGACGCCAAGGTGACGGCGGCGCTGAAGAGCATGCTGGACGCCGCGCGGTCCGGGGCGAACATGATCGAGCCGATGCTTTCCGCTGTGCGGGCGGAGGCGACGCTGGGTGAGATCTGTGACGTCCTGCGGGAGGAGTGGGGCACGTATACGGAGCCGGCGGGGTTCTAGGGGTTTGCCTGGGCCCACGGCTGCGGGTCGCTTCGCGCCTGCGGCGGGCTTTTTCCCCAGCCCCGCCCCTTCCCGGCTGCATCCGATTTGCGGCTCCGCCGCGTGGGGGGCAAGCCCCCAGACCCCCGCAACACGCTTCGCGCGTTGTCCTCAAACTCCCCCAGCTACCTCCCCCAGACTCCGTCCGGGGGTGCCCCCAGAGGTGCCCCCAACGGGCTGATTGTGCTGGGTACGGTCCGCACCATCCAGCCCGTCCGGCGCTTGAGGACGCCGCGCAGCGTGCAGGTTCAGGCAACCGATCAGCGCGCAGCCGCCGCGAGGCCGCCGAGCAGCAGGGCCGTGAAGCCGTAAGCCCATTCGCCGTCCACCGGCTCCGCGCTGACCAGCGCCCGGTGGACGACCGCGCCCGCGATCACGTCGAAGATCAGGTCCGCGTTGCGGGCCGCCGCCGCGGGGTCCTCCTCCAGCGGCAGTTCCCCGCGCTCCTGCGCCCGCTCCCGGCCGAGCAGGACCAGCCGCTTCTGCCGGTCCACGATCGCGCAGCGGATCCGCGCGCGCAGCGCGTCGTCCCGCGTGGACTCCGCGACCACGGCCATCAGCGCCGTCTTCGTCTCCGGCCGCTCCAGCAGCGCCGCGAACCGCAGCACCACGCCCTCGATGTCGGCCGCGAGGCTGCCGAGGTCGGGCAGCTCCAGGTGCTCGTCGAAGAGGGCCGCCACCGCGTCCACGACCAGCTCGCTCTTGCCCGCCCAGCGGCGGTAGAGCGTCGTCTTGGCGACCCCCGCGCGGGCCGCGACATCGCCCATGGTCAGCTTCCCCCAGCCGAGTTCGACCAGGGCGGCGCGCGTCGCGTCGAGTATCGCCCGGTCGGCCTCGGCGCTGCGGGGACGGCCCGTACGGGCGCGGGCGGAAGTCATGCCGCGACCTTACCGCCGAGTAGCCAGGCCGGTATGAGCCAGATCACGCAAAGACCTGGGGGTGCCCCATTGCGACGGACCGGCTTCCAGTTACGCTACGACTCGTAGCGAAAGAGCGACAACCACAGGCGCCGGGTGGGGACCCGGTGCCACGAGGATGCTACGAGCGCCGTACACCGGCGCGCTTTTACGATCGCCGCGCCGAGGGGGGAGGATAGGCCCATGCAGCCACGGAACATGTCCATGAGTGGAGTGGTCGACCTCGCCGCGGTGAAGGCGGCCGGGGAAGCCAAGCAGAAGGCGGAGCAGGCCCGCGCCGAGGCCGCCCGTCAGGGCGGCGGCGCACCCGCCGCGGGCGCCCAGCGCCTGGTCTTCGACGTCGATGAGGCCGGCTTCGAGGCGGAGGTGCTCCAGCGCTCCGCCGAGGTGCCCGTCGTCATCGACTTCTGGGCCGACTGGTGCGAGCCGTGCAAGCAGCTCGGCCCGCTGCTGGAGCGGCTGGCCGCGGAGTACGCCGGCCGGTTCGTGCTCGCCAAGATCGACGTCGAGGCCAACCAGCTCCTCTTCCAGCAGTTCGGCGTCCAGTCCATCCCCGCGGTCTTCGCCGTGGTGGCCGGGCAGGCCCTGCCGCTCTTCCAGGGCGCGGCGCCCGAGGCGCAGATCCGCCAGGTGCTGGACCAGCTCGTCCAGGTCTCGGAGGAGCGCTTCGGGATCGTCGGCGCGCCGGTCGAGCCGGGTGCGGCCGACGAGGCCGCGGCCGCTCCGGCGGCCCCCGCGGGCCCGCACGACAGCGCGCTGGGTCTGGCCCACGACGCGCTGGACGCGGGTGACCTGGGCGGCGCCGTGCGGGCGTACAAGAACGTGCTGTCCGACGACCCGGGCAACGCCGAGGCCAAGCTGGGCCTCGCGCAGGCCGAACTGCTCCAGCGCGTCCAGGATATGGACCCGCAGCAGGTCCGCAAGGCCGCGGCCGAGGGCCCGGCCGATGTGCGGGCGCAGATCGCCGCGGCCGACCTCGACCTGGTCGGCGGTCATGTGGAGGACGCGTTCGGCCGGCTGCTCGACGTGATCAAGCGGACCGCCGGTGAGGACCGCGACGCCGCGCGCGTGCGGCTGCTGGAGCTCTTCGAGGTGATCGGGGCGGACGATCCGCGAGTGGGGGCCGCGCGTACGGCGCTGTCGCGCGCGCTGTTCTGACGGAACCTCCTTCTCCTGTGCCACAGACGGCACGGGCTGCCGCACTTTGCCAAAACTTGGCAATTGCGTGAGCCGTTACTGCGAGTAAGAAAAACCCGGGCATTCGCCCGGGTTTTTTCGTATGGCTACCGATTCTTCCGCGCACGGTGCGGCATCCTCTCGGCACTGGTCGATGCGGTCTGGACCTCCCTTGGTTATCGGCCCGTTACTCGCTAGTAATGAACCTCTTGTGCCCCGGCCGCGAATGGACCACGATCGGCCAAGCTCGGTCCATTCCCTTACCCGGCAGCCGGTCGGTGTGCGGAGGTGGGTCCCCACCGGGCGGGCCGTCCCGCAGCCGGGGCGGCTCATGGGACAGGGGGGTCCCGGCCGTCAACGGCAGGGCCTGTCCCCGCGGTTGCGCGAACGCGTGGCCAGTGGTTGTCGCTCGGGGGTGATCGCCGGTGCCGTCGGAGGCGTTTCGCGCCGCCGGGTGCGGCGGCGCTCTTCTTCCCGAGGACGTAGCACTTCTCCCATCCCGGACCCGGGCCATGAGGCACCGACCGGAGATGTACGTCCGAGAAGGAGGAAAGTCATGCAGTCCCAGACTCGCGGTGGGACCAGGTGGCGCCGGTTCGCCGTCGTGATGGTGCCCAGTATGGCGGCTACGGCCGCGATCGGTGTGGCGGTGGCGCAGGGAGCGCTGGCGGCTTCGTTCAGTGTTTCCGGTCAGCAGTTCCAGGTGACGGCCGACAAGCTGCACGGCACCGGATTCGTCCAGTACGGCGCCCTGGACAGCACCAAGGCGGGCGCCAAGCCCGTCGCGGTGGTCGGTATCGACACCGCCGAGATCAACGGCCTCTGCCAGGCGGTCACCGTTCCCACCGGCCTCGGCTTCAACGTGTCGATGACGCTGACGGCCGGGGGCGGCGGCAAGCAGGTCAAGGCGTCGAAGCTGTACATCGACGCGGACGACATGACCGCCAACGCGACGTTCAAGGACATCGACATCGGTGTGTCCGCGGACAACACGACCAAGGGGCCGGGCCCGGCGGGCCCGGGCAAGGGCGGCGAAGGATCGCACGAGCCCGGCTCGTTCGCCCAGCAGGCCGGAGAGGTCTGGTTCGACACGGTGGACCAGAAGGCGTGGGCCACCTCGGCGGGCACCTTCACCCTGCCGGGTCTGCACCTGAGCGTCAGCAAGGGCCAGGCCAAGTGCGAGCTGAAGAAGCAGTGACGCGCTGAACGGACGGGTGCGGGAAGGGAAGCACGGTCCCGTGCCCGTACCGCGCGCACCGCTCGCCGGACAGCGAGCGACACGTAACACCGATCGCCCCGAGGAGCCGTACGACATGAGCGCCGACACGCGACCCCGGCCGGCAGGATCATTCGGCCGCGCCCGCCACTCGTTCCGGGAATGGCGCGGGCAGCGCCCGTTCTGGGGCGGGTTGTGGACCCTGCTGGCCGGCATCCCGATCATGTACATCCCGTACCAGACCATGACCCTGGGCGACCTGCACATCCGCATGGCCACCACCGCGGGTGCGGGCTCGCTGATCATCGGCGTGCTGCTGATCGTCCTCGGGCTGACGCTCTGGTTCCAGAAACAGTCGCGGATCTTCGCCGGTGTCGCGGCGATCCTGCTCGCGCTGGTGTCGCTGGTGGTGTCCAACTTCGGGGCGTTCCTGATCGGTTTCTTGCTCGCCCTCATCGGCGGCGCCCTCGGCGTCTCCTGGGCGCCGGGCAAGCCGGTCGCGGAGGCGGAGGACCCGGAGGGCGGCCCCGCACCGCGGGCCGATACGCCGCCGTCGGGGCTCAGCCTGCTCAAGGACAGCGACGGGGGGCACAGTGCCGCTTGAGGAGACACCCGAGGGCGAGGGTGTGAGAAACGGGCCCCGGCACGCCGCGCCCCGCAAGGCGCTGCTCGCCCGGCTCCACATGCCGGCGGGCAAGGCCGTGGCCATCGCCGCGATGCCGACGGCCGTCCTGATGGGCATGGGGCTCACGCCCCAACTCGCCTCGGCCAAGCCGCCGTTGCCCGAGCCGTTCGACGGGCAGTGCGCGACCGCGCCCGACGCCTCGCCCGAGCCGGGCGCGAGTGGGAGCACCAGCCCGAGCCCGGCGCCGAGCCGGAGCGCGAAGGAATCGATCACCCGGCCCTCGGAGCAGCCCTCGAAGGCGCCGGCCTCGCCGTCCGCGAAGCCGGAGGCCAAGCCGGAGCCCGGCAGCAGCCCGGACACGGACAAGCCCGCCAAGGCCGACCCGCCGCCCACGCAGGCCCCGGCCCCGCCGTCCGCCTCGCCCTCGCCGTCCAAGCCCTTCAACCCGCTGGACCCGCTGGGCCTCGGTGACAAGCTGAGGGACATCCTGCACGGTGGCAAGTCCGGCAGCGAGCAGCCGTCGGCGGCGCCGAGCGCCTCGCCCGACCCGTCGGGCGGCCCCTCCGCGCCGTCCGCGTCGAAGAAGCCGGCCGCACCGCCGCCCGCCGATGCGCGTACGCCCGACGGGCAGCCCAGCGGAAAGCCGAAGGCTGCGCCGTCACCGTCCGCCAAGCCGTCCACGGCACCGTCGAGCGCCGACCCCAGCACCTCGCCCTCACCGGGCACGAGCGCTTCGCCGGGGGCCCTGCCGCCGTGCCCCAAGGGGAAGGCGGCGGACGGGAACGACGGCCACTCCTTCCCCAACCAGCCCTGGTATCTGGAGGCGAAGGTCCTCACGCTCAAGGGGCTGACCTACGAGGGCATCAAGAAGATCACGATGGTGAACGGGCAGCAGAAGTCCGTGCTCAAGTTCACCGCGGACGCGCTGACCATCAAGGACCTGCACCAGATCGTCAACAGCTACGGCAAGGAGTACCACATCGTCGGGCCGGGGACGGACTCCACGGTGACGGGCGGGCAAGTGACGATGTACACCGAGGAGTTGAAGGGCAATCTGCTGGGGCTGATCCCGTCGACCGCGAGCCCCACGAGCCCGCCGCCGCTGATCCCCGGCCTGAAGCTGCCGATCCCGATCTTCTACACGAACGTGAAGATCCGGCAGGGCGGCCAGTTCGGCGGGACGCTGCACATCCCGAACCTGCACCAGTACCTGACGGACGGCACGTATTCGTAAAGACCTGCGGGAACGCCGGAGGGGCCGGTTCCTGGCTGAGATTCAGCCAGGAACCGGCCCCTCCGTCCTGCCTAGAGGCTCTCGCCGCCCAGGTGGTGGACGCGGACCATGTTGGTCGTGCCCGGGATGCCGGGGGGCGAGCCGGCGGTGATGATCATCGTGTCGCCCTTGCTGTAGCGCTTGAGCTTCAGCAGCTCCGCGTCGACCAGGTCGACCATCGCGTCGGTGTTGTCGACGTGCGGCACGACGTAGGTCTCGACGCCCCAGCTCAGCGTGAGCTGGTTGCGGGTGGAGGCGTCCGTGGTGAAGGCCAGGATCGGCTGGGCCGCGCGGTAGCGGGACAGGCGGCGGGCCGTGTCACCGGACTTGGTGAAGGCGACCAGCGACTTCGCGCCGAGGAAGTCGGCGATCTCGCAGGCGGCACGGGCGACGGCGCCGCCCTGCGTGCGCGGCTTCTTGCCCGGGACGAGCGGCTGGAGGCCCTTGGAGAGGAGCTCCTCCTCGGCCGCCTCGACGATGCGGGACATCGTCTTGACCGTCTCGATCGGGTAGGCGCCGACGCTCGACTCTGCCGACAGCATGACCGCGTCCGCGCCGTCCAGGATCGCGTTGGCGACGTCGGACGCCTCGGCGCGGGTCGGCCGCGAGTTGGTGATCATCGACTCCATCATCTGGGTCGCGACGATCACCGGCTTGGCGTTGCGGCGGCACATCTCGATGAGGCGCTTCTGCACCATCGGGACCTTCTCCAGCGGATACTCCACCGCGAGGTCACCACGGGCCACCATCACACCGTCGAACGCCATGACGACGCCCTCCATGTTGGCGACGGCCTGCGGCTTCTCGACCTTGGCGATGACCGGCACCCGGCGGCCGACCTCGTCCATGACGCGGTGCACGTCGAGGACGTCCTTGGCGTCGCGGACGAAGGACAGCGCGACCATGTCGCAGCCCATCGCGAGAGCGAACTTCAGGTCCTCGATGTCCTTCTCGGACAGCGCCGGGACGTTGACCGCCGCGCCGGGCAGGTTGATGCCCTTGTGGTCGGAGATCACACCGCCCTCGATGACGATCGTCCGGACCCGGGGGCCCTCGACCTCGGTGACCCGGAGCTCGACGTTGCCGTCGTTGATCAGGATCTGGTCGCCCTTGGAGACGTCGCCCGGCAGGCCCTTGTAGGTCGTGCCGCAGATCGTCCGGTCGCCCGGGACGTCCTCGGTGGTGATGGTGAACTCGTCGCCGCGCACCAGCTCCACCGGGCCGTCCGCGAAGGTCTCCAGGCGGATCTTCGGGCCCTGGAGGTCGGCCAGGACGCCGACCGCGCGGCCGGTCTCCTCGACGGCCTTACGGAGGCGGTGGTACCGCTCCTCGTGCTCCGAGTGGGTCCCGTGGCTCATGTTGAAACGGGCCACATTCATACCCGCCTCGATCAGCGTCTTCAGCTGGTCGAAGGAGTCGACGGCGGGGCCCAGGGTGCAGACGATTTTGGAACGGCGCATGGGGCAGATCCTATCGGTTTGTTTCGGAGCGGAATATTCGAGCTGTGGGAAAGGCCAAGTGCTGGCCGGTGATCAAGCGCTGACCAGGGCGTACGACTGAGTGGCGATCTCCAGCTCCTCATCGGTGGGCACGACGGCGACGGCGACCCGGGCGTAGTCGGGGGAGATCAGCCGCGGCTCGTCCGCCCGGACGGCGTTGAGGTCGGCGTCCACCGCCAGGCCGAGCTCCTCCAGGCCCGCCACGGCGGCCTCCCGGACGGGGGCGGCGTTCTCGCCCACACCGGCGGTGAAGGCCACCGCGTCGACCTTGCCGAGGACGGCGTAGTACGCGCCGATGTACTTCTTCAGCCGGTGCACGTAGATGTCGAAGGCCAGGGCCGCCTTCTCGTCGCCCGCGTCGATGCGCCGGCGGATCTCGCGCATGTCGTTGTCGCCGCACAGACCGATCAGACCGCTCTTCTTGTTGAGGAGCGAGTCGATCTCGTCGACGGACATGCCGGCGTTGCGCGCCAGGTGGAAGATCACCGCCGGGTCCAGGTCACCCGAGCGGGTGCCCATGACCAGGCCCTCCAGCGGGGTCAGGCCCATCGAGGTGTCCACGCAGCGGCCGCCGCGGACCGCCGAGGCGGAGGCGCCGTTGCCCAGGTGCAGCACGATGACGTTGACCTCGGACGGGTCCTTGCCGAGCAGCTTGGCGGTCTCGCGCGAGACGTACGCGTGCGAGGTGCCGTGGAAGCCGTAGCGCCGGATGCGGTGCGCGTCCGCGGTCTCCACGTCGATCGCGTAGCGAGCGGCCGACTCCGGCATCGTGGTGTGGAAGGCCGTGTCGAAGACCGCGACCTGCGGCAGGTCCGGGCGCAGCGCCTGCGCGGTGCGGATGCCGGTGATGTTGGCCGGGTTGTGCAGCGGGGCGACCGGGATCAGCCGCTCGATCTCCGCCACGACCTCCTCGGTGATCACGGTCGGCTCGGTGAACTTCTTGCCACCGTGCACCACCCGGTGCCCGATCGCGGCCAGCTCCGGCGAGTCCAGGCCCAGCCCGTCCGCCGCCAGCTCCTCGGCCACCGCGTTCAGCGCGGCCTCGTGGTCGGCGATCGGCTGCTCGCGCTCGCGCTTCGCGCCGCCCGTCGCGAGCGGGGTGTGCGCCAGCCGGGAGGTCTCCTCACCGATGCGCTCGACCAGGCCCACGGCCAGCCGGGTGCGGTCGGCCATGTCGAGCAGCTGGTACTTGACCGACGAGGAGCCGGAGTTGAGGACGAGGACACGGGTGGGATTGGCAGTCATGAAGGCTTTCCGGGTGGTGTACGGGTCTCGGCGGGGCTGTCGGTACGGGGCCGCGCGGCCCCGTACCGACAGTAACGGGCTCAGGGGCGCTGCTCGCCCTGCGCCTGGATGGCGGTGATCGCGACGGTGTTCACGATGTCCTGGACCAGCGCGCCGCGCGACAGGTCGTTGACCGGCTTGCGCAGGCCCTGGAGGACCGGGCCGACCGCGACGGCGCCCGCGGAGCGCTGCACGGCCTTGTAGGTGTTGTTGCCCGTGTTGAGGTCGGGGAAGATCAGCACGGTGGCCCTGCCCGCGACCTCGGAGTCCGGGAGCTTGGTCGCGGCGACCGCGGCGTCCACCGCGGCGTCGTACTGGATCGGGCCCTCGACCAGCAGGTCCGGGCGGCGCTCGCGCACCAGCTCGGTGGCCTTGCGGACCTTGTCGACATCGGCGCCGGAGCCGGAGGTGCCGGTGGAGTACGACAGCATCGCGATCCGCGGCTCCACGCCGAACTGCGCGGCCGTCGTCGCCGACTGGATGGCGATGTCCGCGAGCTGCTCGGCGTTCGGGTCCGGGTTGACCGCGCAGTCGCCGTAGACGAGCACCCGGTCGGCCAGGCACATGAAGAAGACCGAGGAGACGATCTGCGCGCCCGGCGCCGTCTTGATGATCTCGAAGGCGGGGCGGATGGTCGCGGCGGTGGAGTGCACCGCGCCCGAGACCATGCCGTCGGCCAGGCCCTCCTGGACCATCAGCGTGCCGAAGTACGACACGTCGGCGACGATGTCGTGGGCCAGCTCCACGGTCATGCCCTTGTGGGCGCGCACCTGAGCGTAGAGCTCGGCGAAGCGCTCGCGCAGCGGCGAGGTCTGCGGGTCGACGAGCTGCGCGTCGGCCAGGTCGATGCCCAGCTCGCCGGCGCGCTTGCGGATCGCCTCCTCCTCGCCCAGCAGCGTGAGGTCGCAGACGTCGCGGCGCAGCAGCACGTCCGCGGCGCGCAGCACGCGCTCCTCGGTGCCCTCCGGCAGCACGACGCGGCGGCGGCCCGAGCGGGAGCGCTCGATCAGCTCGTGCTCGAACATCATCGGGGTGACGCGGCTGGAGCGGGCGACGGAGATACGGTTCGTCAGCTCCGCGGTGTCCACGTGCCGTTCGAAGAGGCCCAGCGCCGTCTCCGACTTGCGCGGCGAGGCGGCGTTGAGCTTGCCCTCGATCGCGAACAGCTCCTGGGCCGTCGGGAAGGAGCCGCCCGGCACCGAGATCACCGGCGTGCCCGGGGCCAGCCGGCCCGCCAGCGCCAGGATGTCCGGGCCCGGCCGCTCGTCCAGGGTCAGCAGCACGCCGGCTATCGGCGGGGCGCCCGCGCTGTGCGCCGCCAGCGCGCCGATGATCAGGTCCGTGCGGTCGCCCGGGGTCACCACCAGGCAGCCCTCGGTCAGCGCCGGCAGGAACGCCGGGAGCATCGCGCCACCGAAGACGAAGTCGCGGGCGTCGCGGTTGAGCCCGGAGTCGTCGCCCAGCAGCACCTCGGCGCCGAGCTTGCCGACGATCTGCGCCACGGTCGGCGCCGACAGCGACGCGTCCTCGGGCAGCGCGTAGCAGGGGACCGGCAGGCTCGCCGCGAGCCGCTCGGCGACGGCCGTGCGGTCGGCCGGGGCCACGCGGTTGACGACCAGCGCGACGACGTCGCAGCCGAGCGCCTCGTACGCGCGATAGGCGTTGCGCGCCTCGGCCCGCACCGACTCCGCGTCCTGGTCCTGGCCGCCGACGACCGTGATCACGGAGGCGCCGAACTCGTTCGCCAGGCGCGCGTTCAGCGCCAGCTCGTCGGGCAGGTTGGAGCCCGCGTAGTCGGTGCCGAGCACCAGCACGTACTCGTACTGCCGGGCGACCGCCAGGAAGCGCTCGACGAGCGCGGACACCAGCTCGTCCGTGCCCCGCTCGGCCTGGAGCGCCGACGCCTCGCCGTAGGAGAGGCCGTACACGCTCTCCGGCGACTGGCCGAGCCGGTAGCGCGAGCGCAGCAGGTCGAAGAGGCGGTCGGGGCCGTCACCGTGGACCAGCGGGCGGAAGACACCCACCCGGTCGACATGGCGGGTCAGGAGCTCCATGACTCCCAGCTCGATGACCTGGCGGCCGTCGCCCCGGTCGGTCCCGGTCACGTACACGCTGCGCGTCACGCGTGCTCTCCTTGCTCCATCGCCGTGTTCATTCGGTAAAAAAATAGCCGTTATGGTGGGCTTGCCCTCTTGACAATACCTGCGCCCGTGGATAAGGCGCGCGTCAGCAGGTGATTCACGGGGCGTGGGCGGGGGGTGCGGCACGGGGTGCGTCAGTACCTCCCGGCCCGTGAAACAATCGGTTCGGCTCACATGTACCAGTAGCGAGCAGGAGACACAGCCAGATGCGCATCGGAGTCCTCACCGCAGGCGGCGACTGCCCCGGCCTGAACGCTGTCATCCGCTCGGTGGTGCACCGCGCGGTCGTCGGCCACAACGACGAGGTGATCGGCTTCGAGGACGGCTTCAAGGGCCTGCTCGAAGGCCGCCACCGCAAGCTCGACCTCGACGCGGTCAGCGGCATCCTCGCCCGCGGCGGCACCATCCTCGGCTCCTCCCGCCTGGAGCGCGCCCGGCTGCGCGAGGCGTGCGAGAGCTCCAAGGAGCTCGCCCGCGACCTCGGCATCGACGTCCTCATCCCCATCGGCGGCGAGGGCACGCTCACCGCGTCCAAGATGCTCTCCGACGCGGGCCTGCCGGTCGTCGGCGTGCCGAAGACCATCGACAACGACATCTCCTCCACCGACCGCACCTTCGGCTTCGACACCGCCGTCGGCGTCGCCACCGAGGCCATCGACCGGCTGAAGACCACCGCCGAGTCGCACCAGCGCGTCATGGTCGTCGAGGTCATGGGCCGCCACGCCGGCTGGATCGCCCTGGAGTCCGGCATGGCCGGCGGCGCCCACGGCATCTGCCTGCCGGAGCGCCCCTTCGACGTCGCCGACCTGGTCACCATGGTCGAGGAACGCTTCGCCCGCGGCAAGAAGTTCGCCGTCATCTGCGTCGCCGAGGGCGCCCACCCCGCCGAGGGCTCCATGGACTACGCCAAGGGCGCCATAGACCAGTTCGGCCACGAGCGCTTCGCCGGCATCGGCACGAAGCTCGCCGCGGAACTGGAGAAGCGCCTCGGCAAGGAGGCCCGCCCGGTCATCCTCGGCCACGTCCAGCGCGGCGGCACCCCCACCGCGTACGACCGCGTCCTCGCCACCCGCTTCGGCTGGCACGCGGTCGAGGGCGCCCACCGCGGCGACTTCGGCAAGATGACCGCGCTGCGCGGCACGGACATCAAGATGGTCCCGCTCGCTGATGCGGTGACCGAGCTGAAGCGGGTGCCGGAGGACCGGATGGACGAGGCGGAGTCGGTTTTCTAGGGCGGGGCTTCGACCGCCGTCCGCGACGAGCATCCTCAACTGCCGGACGGGCTGGAGAAATCCATCCCGTCCGGCAGTTGTGTGTCCGTCCACGGTGGGGGAGCGGTGATCCGGCGTGGATCACCGGACCGGGTGGTTCCGATCATCAGCACGGTTACGGACACCCGGCTGTCGCTGATCTCGTACAGGGCCCGGTACTTGCCGGTGCGTAACCGGTAGGAGTTCGTCCCGCCCATCTGTACGGAGGACGACGGGCGGGGATCGCGGACGAGGCTGTTGATGGCGTCGTGGAACGGCTTGACCGCGTCCCCGTCGCGTTGACGCAACTCCCGCAGTTTGAGGGCCGTGTCGTTGGCCCAGATCAGCGTGTAGCTCACGATGCCTGCGCCTGGTCGAAGACCGCCATGGCCTCTTCATGGTTCATGGTGGTGCCGTCGCTGTCCGCTCTGGCGAGGGCGATCAGGTGCAGGTCGGCGGCATCCTCCAGCGCGGCGCGCTTCGCCGTGTCGCTGCCGGCGGTGTCGATGACCGCCTGCCTCCACCAGTCGTCGATGGCCATACGGGCGGAGATCCCGTCGTGGATGCGGCGTACGTCGTCCCAGAACTTGTCCTGCCAGTGGGCTTCGAGGGCGGCGGCGATCCCGCCGATGGTGCGCGGGATGTCGGGGAGCTCTGTCGTCTGCGGTGTTGACATGGGGCCAGTATGAAGCTGGGCCTGGCTCGGCGCGTGGTGCATCGTGCAGCGCGTGGGGGTGACAGGCAGTGCGGCCTTCACTGGGTGCGCCTGAAGGGCCGCTGTGCGGGACCGGCCTCGGAACGGTCGACCCTGACGGGGAATTCCGGGGGCCCGGTGGTGAGTTGACGGCTCTGTTCGTCAGGCTGGGGCGGACGATCCGTTCATGATCGGGCGCTGCCCGGCGCTCATCGCTCCATCCGTTGACAGGGGAGATCTCATGACGATTCTGGTGACCGGCGCGCGCGGTCGGGTGAGCGCGGCCGTGCTGAGTGAACTGACCGATCGCGGTGTGGGCGTGCGGGCCGCCGGGCGGCAGCCCGGAGGGGAGGCCGTGCGGCTCGATCTCTCGGAGCCCGGGACGTTCGCGGGCGCTCTCGACGGGGTGCGCAAGGTGTTCCTGTATGCCGAGCCCACCGGCATCGGCGCGTTCCTCGACGCCGCGCGCGCCGCGGGCGTGGAGCACATCGTGCTGCTGTCCTCGCTGTCGGCGGCGGAGGAGGACCCGGAGTCGAACGCGATCGGCGCGTTCCACATCGCGGCCGAGCGGGCGCTGGCCGCGTCGGGCGTCGACTGGACGATCCTGCGGCCCGGCTCCTTCGCCACGAACACGCTCCAGTGGGCGCCCTCGATCCGCGCGGAGGGCGTGGTGGAGTCCGCGTTCCCGGGCACGCACAACGCGCCCGTGCGCGAACGGGACATCGCCGCCCTGGCGGTCCTGGCGCTGCTCGACGACGCCCACCGCAAGGCGACGTACCACCTGACCGGCCCCGAGTCGCTCAGCGAGGAGCAGATGGTCGGGCTCGTCGCGCGGGCCATCGGCAAGCCGGTCCGGATCGAACCGATCAGCCGCGAGGAGGAGTTCGAGCGCACGGCGCGGCTCGTGGGACCGGCCATCGCCGAGACGCTGACCGCGTACCGCGCCGCGTACGACGGCGTGCCGGCCGCGGTGCACGACGGCGTCGCGGAGGTCACGGGGCGGCCCGCCGTCCCGTTCGCGCAGTGGGCGCAGGACCACGCGGCCGACTTCCGGTGATCCGCTGACGGTGGGCCCGCGGGTGGGCCCACCGTCGATCCGCGATGCGTTTGTGCCTGCTGCTCAGCAGCGGGGGCGGAGTGGGGCTGAGGCCGAAGTGCCGGAATGTGCGTCGTCCCGGTGGCGCTGTAGATCGGCGTTGACCGCACTCACCCTTTGGTACTCGCCGCAGCGGAAGGCGGCGGCGCGGGCGAGGGCGAGTCGTGCGCAGGTGAGGCACCAGGTGTTGTCCGACTTCATGGGCTCACCCGGTGTACGTCGTAGATGTGCCGCATGGCGCGCTCGGCGCAGGCCGCCTCGGTGGTGGCGTCCCGTCGAGACAGGGCCAGGGCGCGGGCGTCGTCCAGCCGACGGCATGTCCGGCAGCTCTTGGCGTCCCCTTTGACGATCGTGTACGGCCCGGCGGAGGCGTGCGCGACGGCGATCACGTACGGTCCCCGGTGCTGCGCTTGTTGGCCTCGCGGACCTTGTCGCGGAGAGCGGCGTCGCGCTTCTCCGTGTCAGGCGTGTCGTTCATGACCTGTCCTTCCTCATCCGGCCTTCGGGCGGCCTGGTCGGCTCGCCTCGGGTGGCACGGGGCCATCTTCGGCTCCCAAGAAGGACGTATCGGCCCTGAATCCCGGACAGTTGGGCTGTTTCGACGCTAGCGTGGAAGACGTCCCAAACGTCTGGAGGCTGGGTCTTGAACACTGCTCTGCGGTCGGCTATGGCCGATGCCGGTCTCACGCCTCGCAAGCTGGCCATGAGAGTCGGGGTGTCAGGCAAGACCGTGGAGCGGTGGCTGAACGATCCGGAGTTGATTCCGCACCGGAAGAACCGCCAAGACGCCTGCGCCGAGCTGGGAGTTGACGAAGAGATGCTGTGGCCGAAATCCGTGAAGGACCGCATCAAGACCGGTACGGACAGGGAACTGGTCCACAGCTATCCCTACCGGTCCGCGTGTCCGTCCACGGTGTGGGGAGGGCTGATCGAGAGCTCTTCCCAGGATCTCCTCTTCGCCGGATACACGAATTACTTCCTCTGGCTGGACCAGCCCGACTTCGTCGGCACTCTGCGCCGCAAGGCAGGCGAAGGATGCCGGGTGCGCTTCCTTCTGGGTGACCCGGAAGGTGACGTCACGCGTCAGCGCGAGCAGCTCGAAGACGTCGCGTTGACGGTTTCCACGCGCATCAGGATCACCTTGGAGCATTTGGGAAAGTTGGGCGCCGCGGACGGGGTGGAGGCCCGCTTCTCCGCTCCCGTGGACGCGGTCAACCATGTCTCGCTTTCCGTCTTTCGCTTCGATGACGAGCTCTTGGTGACCCCACATCTGGCACGGCTGGTCGGGCACGACTCCCCGCTGCTGCACTTGCGCCGCCAAGGTGACGGCGGGCTGTTCTCCCGATTCGCCGAGCATGCCGAAGAGTTGTGGGAGAAGGGCGTGCCCGCAGGGGTCCCGGTCGGCGGCTGAGTCATGTCCCCATCCGGCGGCGGTAGCGGACTTCCGGGACGGGTACGCCGTCGTAGTCGTCGTATTGGACGGCTCCGTCCGGGGCGTAGCCCGCGAGTTCATAGAAGCGGCGCGCTCGGGGGTTGTCCCGCAGGACCCACAAGAGCAGGGTACGGAAGTCGCACGTCACCGCGTCGGCGTGTACGGCGGTGAGCAGCCTGCGGCCGACCCCCGTTCCGATGAGCCGGGGGTGGACGTAGAGGGCGTAGAGCTCGCCGGTATCCGCTTCCGCGCCACGGCAGGGGCCAAAGCTGGCCCACCCCACGACTCCGGTACGGTCATCGACCGCCACGAGGTCAGCCCCTTGCGGGCCTGACCGGGCGAAGCGGGCCCGGAGGGCTTGTGCGTCCGCCTCGACCGTCATGTTCTCCAAATACGTCTGCGGCACGGTGCCCGCGTACGCGGCCTGCCAGCCGGCCACCCGTATCGTCGAGACGGCGGTGATGTCGGTATCGGTCATCCTTCGTACGGTCAACATCTCGACACCATAGAGAAGCGTCAACCCTGACGGGGAATTCGGGGGCCCGGTGGTGAGTTGACGAGGCTGTTCGTCAGGTTCGGACGGACGATCGGATCACGGCCGGGCGGGGCCCGGCACTCGTCGCTCCATCCGTCGACAGGAGATCTCATGACGATTCTGGTGACCGGCGCGCGAGGCCGTGTGAGCGCGGCTGTTCTGAGCGACCTGCGGGAGCGCGGCGCGGCGGTGCGGCCCGCCGGGCGTCGGCCCGGGGAGAGCGGGCCATCGGCCGTGCGGCTCGATCTTTCCGAGTCCGGGACGTTCGCGGGCGCTCTCGACGGGGTGCGCAAGGTGTTCCTGTACGCCGAGCCCACCGGCATCGGCGCGTTCCTCGACGCCGCGCGCGCCGCGGGCGTGGAGCACATCGTGCTGCTGTCCTCGCTGTCGGCGGCGGAGGAGGACCCGGAGTCGAACGCGATCGGCGCGTTCCACATCGCGGCCGAGCGGGCGCTGGCCGCGTCGGGCGTCGACTGGACGATCCTGCGGCCCGGCTCCTTCGCCACGAACACGCTCCAGTGGGCGCCTTCGATCCGCGCGGAGGGCGTGGTGGAGTCCGCGTTCCCGGGCACGCACAACGCGCCCGTGCACGAACGGGACATCGCCGCCCTGGCGGTCCTGGCGCTGCTCGACGACGCCCACCGCAAGGCGACGTACCACCTGACCGGCCCCGAGTCGCTCAGCGAGGAGCAGATGGTCGGGCTCGTCGCGCGGGCCATCGGCAAGCCGGTCCGGATCGAACCGATCAGCCGCGAGGAGGAGTTCGAGCGCACGGCGCGGCTCGTGGGACCGGCCATCGCCGAGACGCTGACCGCGTACCGCGCCGCGTACGACGGCGTGCCGGCCGCGGTGCACGACGGCGTCGCGGAGGTCACGGGGCGGCCCGCCGTCCCGTTCGCGCAGTGGGCGCAGGACCACGCCGCCGACTTCCGGTGACCTGCCGGCGCCCTCACGCCCGCTTCAGCAGCT
Organism: Streptomyces sp. NPDC001407; assembly: GCF_042895325.1. Lineage (NCBI taxonomy): Bacteria > Bacillati > Actinomycetota > Actinomycetes > Kitasatosporales > Streptomycetaceae > Streptomyces > Streptomyces sp. NPDC001407. The sequence goes on along the minus strand of NZ_JBIAWF010000001.1, from coordinate 188,292 downwards.
CCACGACCCCCGACACGTCCTCGCGACCGTGGCCGTCCGCGACCCGGCGGGACATCAGCGAGCCCAAGGGTGCCAGGAGTTCGGGGCTGAGGCCCTGGGCCTCGGCGGTTTCGAGGAGGTTGGCGAAGGCCGCCGCCTGCATGCCGATGTTGGAGACGACGCCGGTCGCGTAGTCGCCGGTCTCGATCTGATGCGCGTAGTGCGGGATGCCCGAGGCCATCGCGGTGATCCAGCCCGCGAGCAGCGGGCCGAACTCCGCCGCCGGGACCTGCTCCGTGTTCGCCAGCGCCAGCGCGTGGAAGGCGCCGGCGAACATGCCGTACATCCCGCTGAGCAGCGCGATGTCCAGCAGCGCCGCCAGGCCCGGGTCCTCGCCCACGAAGCGCGGCGCGCCCAGGAGCTCCAGCGCCGGGGCGAAGGCGTCGAAGGCGGAGCGTGATCCGCTGTAGAGGAGGAACGCGTGCTCCGTGCCGATCCCCGGCGGGACGGCCATGATGCCGCCGTCGACGTACGCGATGCCGTGCCCGGCCGCCCACCCGGCCATCTCCCGGGCCTGCGCCGGGGTGCCGTTGGTGAGGTTGACCAGCGTGCGGCCGGAGAGCCCGTCCGCGACCGGGTCCAGGGTCTCGTGCACCGAGTCGTGGTCAAGGAGGCAGACGACGACCAGCTCGCTCGCCGTCACCGCCGAGGGGAGGCCGTCGGCGGCCGTCGCGCCCAGGGCGACGAGCGGCTCGGCCTTGCCGGGCGTGCGGTTCCAGACGGTGGTCGGGAGGCCGCCCGTGACGAACGCGGTGGCCAGGGCCGTGCCCATGGCGCCCAGGCCGAGGACGGTGACGGGGGACTTGCTCATGAGAGTGCTCCAGGATGTCCGGTGATCGTGTGCTCGGCGCCTTGATCAGGCTCGCCGACGGACCGTCCGGCCTCAAGTACGCACAAAAAAGTGGGTACTAACCGGGAGGTACGTACAGCCGTCCGCGTACGGAGGCGCCATGCCACCCACGCTCAGCCGTCGCACCCGTCAACGACTCGCCGCCGACGCCGCGTTGCTCGCCGTCGCCGTCGCGTTCGCCGTACCGCTCGTCTGGCTGGTCCTGGCGTCCGTCGACGACGGGGCCGGGCTGCGGGTGCGGGTCCCGGACAGACCCACCTCGGCCAACTTCTCGGCGGTCATGACCGAGGAGATCACCTTCCGGCCCATGCTCAACAGCCTGCTCCTGTGCGGCACGGCCACCGCGCTCACCATGGTGTGCGCGGCGCTCGCCGCCTATCCGCTGTCGCGGTTCCGGTCGCGCTTCAGCCGCCCGTACCTGCTGACCGTGCTGTTCACGACCTGCCTGCCGATCACCGCGGTCATGGTGCCGGTCTACGGGCTGTTCGTACGGATCGACCTCATCGACACCGTCTACGGCACCGCGCTGTTCATGGCCGCCGCCCAACTCCCCTTCGCCATCTGGCTGATGAAGAACTTCATGGACGGCGTCCCGGCCGTCCTGGAGGAGGCCGCCTGGACGGACGGCGCGAGCCGCCTCCAGGCGCTGGTACGGGTCATCCTGCCGCTGATGGGGCCAGGCGTGGCCGTCGTGGCGATCTACAGCTTCATCATGCTGTGGGGCAACTTCTTCGTGCCCTTCATGCTGCTGCTCTCGCCGGACCAGCTCCCGGCGTCCGTCAGCATCTTCACGTTCTTCGGCAACTACGACCAGGTGGCGTACGGGCAGCTCGCCGCGTTCTCGATCCTCTACTCGACGCCGGTGATCCTGCTCTACACGCTGATCTCCCGGCGGCTCGGCGGCGGCTTCGCGCTGGGCGGTGCGGTCAAGGGCTGAGAGGTCCGGGCTTCGGCGGACGCAGAAGAACCCCGCCGTCTGTCCGCTGACGGCGGGGCGCCCCTCCGGTGAGGAACCGGCCCTGGATGTCCCCCGTGGATCCAGGGCCGTGCCCGAGCACGGCGCCGGGCCTGTCCCGAAAGAGCTGTGGGAGGGACCCTCGCCTTGACTGCGGACAAGCTGAACGGTACTAACGGGGCCACCTGTCGGCTACTCGTCAAACGCGGCTCCTGGCCGGAGAACGCGGGACTCCCGAGGAACGCCTGATGACCGAACCCCGAGTGGGGCCCGAGGCCCCCGGCAACATGCGCACGCTCGTACTCAGCAACGATCTCGACCAGACCCGCGAGATCATCAGCTCCGCCTACAGCCCCTATCAGCTCAGCGTGCTCGGCGACCCCAAGGAATTCTCCGCGTGGTACGCCGAGGGCAGCTTCCCCGGCGTCACCGTGTCCGGCCTCCAGTACGGCGCCGAGACCCTGGTGGCGCCCCAGCCGCTCGACTCCTACCTCCTCGTCTGCAAACTCGTCCGGGGCCAGGTCAAGGTGATCTCCCCCGGGCGGGACGAGCGGGTCGTGGGGACCGGGGAGACGTATGTGCTCGACCCCTACCGCCAGTTCCAGGTGCACTGGGCGCCCGGGGCGCGGATGACGACCCTCCGGCTCTCCCGCGAGACCGTGGAGCGGGCCGCCGCCGACGCGCTCGGCGTGGAGGGCCCGTTACGCGCCCGCTTCGGACTAGGCGGCCCGGTCTCGCCCGGCGCGGCCCGCAGCTGGGCCGGCATCTCCAACGCCGTGCACCGCGAGATCCTCGGCGAGGGCATCGCCCGCACGAGCCCGCTGATCGCCGCCCAGCTGACCCAGACGACCGCCGCCCTGCTCATGGAGTCCTACCGGCTGGTCACCGACGGCGTGGACGCCCAGCGCCCGGGCGTCGTCGGCCACGCGGCGGTACGCCGCGCCATGGCCCTGGCGGAGGAGTGCCCCGACCAGCCGCTGACCCTCTCCGACCTGGCCCGCGCCGGCCGCGTCAGCCCTCGCGCGTTGCAGGAGGCGTTCCGCCGTCATCTCGATACGACTCCTCTCGGCTACCTCCGCGAGATCCGGCTGGGGCGGGCCCACGCGGATCTGCTGGCGGAGCGGGGGAGTGGGGTGACGGTGGCTGAGGTGGCTTATCGGTGGGGGTTCGGGAATTTGGGGCGGTTTGCGTCGGTCTATCGGGAGCGGTTTGGGGTGGTGCCGTCGGTTACGTTGCGGGGGTGATCTTGGTTGGGGGCGGGGTGTTGGTGGGGCTCGCCGTTGTCTTGTGCGGGTCCGTTGCGCCTGCGGCGGGCGGCCTCAAGCGCCGGCCGGGCTTGGGTTGTGGGTGGGCCGGGGGTGGGGGCGCCCGGCGGGGGGCCAGGGAACCCGGGGGGGGGGCCGCGCCGGGGGTTGGGGGCCCGGAAAAACCACCCCCCGCCACCACCCCCACCCCCCCCCCCCCCCCCCCCCCCCCCCCA